>JAFSGE010000031.1 GCA_017434885.1 Lachnospiraceae bacterium
AAACAATAAATAGCGTATATGCTTTTAGTTTTTCTCTGTTCACGTCAAGATAATTAAATAGACTTGTCTGCATAGGGTTTCTCCTTTTATAAACGCATGGTTTAGCTTTAAATATAAATTAACCGATAATCCCGTATTATCATTCAAAAATCGCAATTCTGTACGTTCTCTCCCATCCCTACACACAAAAATCCTTCCTCGGATGTTTCGTCGCCAGAATATCCCTTTTCTTGCTCATAGCAACATGGGTATAAATCTCGGTTATATTGATAGAACTATGTCCCAGCATTTCCTGAATATAGCGGATATCCACGTCTGCCTCTAAAAGACAGGTGGCAAAGGTGTGTCGGAACATATGTGGCGTAATGTGAAGGTCAATGGCAGCCAAAGCGCAGTATCGGTTTATCATTCGCCTGACAGTCTGGTCAGACAGGGTTCGTCCTGTCTGGCTCGCAAAGAAATGATTGCAGTTTTGTATTTCGGACTGATATTCATGCTGATATTCTCTTAAAACTTTAAGAATGTCTTCGTTGCCAATTTGCATACAACGTTCTTTTGCTCCTTTTCCATAAATCAAGATAGTTCCGTCATGTAGGTTGATAGCTTCTGGTTTTAGAGTGCATAATTCCGAAATACGCATACCGGTAGCAAACAGAAGCTCAATGACAGCGATATCCCGCAAGGCATTTCTTCGTTGGTAATCGGTTTTTGCTTGAGTACGTTGGGAATACAAGGTAGCAAGAAATGTTTCGACGGTGCGAAGAGGAATGGTCTTTGGTAAAGTTGCGGGCTCGCGGAATTTTACCTGTATTTTGTTGAATGGATTCTTTTCTATCACATCTCTGTATTCCAGATAGTGAAAGAAAGCTTTTAGAGATGCAATTTTACGTTTGGCAGTTTTAGGTTTGTAAGTTTGATGTAACTCGGAAATGTATTTTTCCAGTGATGCGGAAGTGATGGTATTAATATCGTCAAGTTTTATTTGTTCCTGAAATTGTCTTAAGTCAGTTTTGTAGGCGTTTAATGTCTTAGTATCCAGTCTCTTTTGATATTGTCCGAATGCAAGGTAATCGTCAATAAGTGTCTGTAAATGATTCATAATGAAATCTCCTTTGTTTTTTGCTTATTTTAACAAAGATATCACAGCTCTTGAATGAAAAGAAATATGCCGTTTTTGTATATCCCTGCATACAATAATAAAAATGATATGCCGGTACGCTTTATAAACCGGCTTATTCAACGAAAGGAGCATTTTATGACGGACAGGGAAAAGATAGCATCGGATGATTATATTGATATACTGTCGGACTACAGTCAGCCGGAAGGGCTCGACGTGCAGGTAGAAGACTATGTATTTCAGCCAGTAGATACGAATTTGGGAGTCACTTACATCAGAAAAGATGAGGTGACTCCTTTGAGTATTCAGAACTTTACTTACCGCTCAATACCCAAGGTGTACGGACTGATGCAGACAGAGGAAAGCGAACCGGGAACAGGCAGTTTTGATCCCACACCATTGATCAACACCGGAATTTTGCAGGTGCAGGGGGAACCGCTGAATCTGACGGGAAGAGGCGTAGTTCTTGGTTTTCTGGACACCGGAATACGATATGAGGAAGAGGTGTTTCGTAACAGTGACGGCAGTAGCAGGATTTTGGGGATTTGGGATCAGAATATAAATACCGGGTCAACACCGGAGGGGCTTCTTTACGGCACGGAGTACAAGAAAGAACTGATTGACGCAGCATTGCTGAGTGATAATCCAAGGCAGGTTGTACCCAGTTATGACGAGAACGGACATGGAAGTGCCATTGCCAGTGTGGCGGCAGGGAGTGCTGTAAGCGGAGGACTGCGGTTTTTGGGGGCAGCGCCGGAGGCAGACATTGCAGTTGTGAAATTACGGCAGGCAAAGCCTTATCTGCGGGAGTTTTATATGGTGCCTGATGGTGTGGTGGCGTATTCGGAAAGTGATATTATCACAGCCATTAAGTATTTGGAAAGTTACGCGATTTCACTGGTACGCCCGCTTGTTATCTGTATTGGCATCGGCTCTAACATGGGAGACCACGAAGGTCATTCCATTCTGGCGGGATATCTGAATACCATTGCTACCAGAAGAAGCAGGGCAGTTGTATTGTGTGGCGGAAACGAGGGCAACAGTTCCCACCATTATGTGGGAACGCCTACGGAAGGAATGCAGGAGATGGTAGAAGATGTGGAAATCCGCGTTGGGGAAGGCGAACGGGGATTTATTGCAGAACTTTGGGGAAATGTGCCGTCAAGTCATGCCATTTTGGTTCGTTCCCCCGGCGGAGAAACAACGGGACGAGTAGATTTTAAGGCAAGAGATACCAGGGAATTTTCCTTTGTTTATGAAAATACAAAGATACGTGTTGACCATGTGCTGGTGGAACAAGGGTCTGGAGAAGAGTTGATTTTCTTCCGTTTTGTTGACCCTACACCCGGAGTATGGACTATACAGGTGACTACCATGAGCGGAAACAGACAGCCGTCAGGAAGTTTTCATGTCTGGTTACCCATTAGTGCGTACTTGCAATCGGAGACTTATTTTTTGAGGCCTTCACCATATACGACGATTACGGAACCGGGGAATGCCCGTGAGGTGATAACCACAACATATTATACGGATGCGAATAGTAGCTTTTACGGAGAATCGGGCAGAGGATTTACGAGACAGGAGAATATAAAGCCGGATGTCAGTACGCCCGGAGTGGATATAGATACTGTTTTGGGAAAAAGAACCGGTTCGGGAATTGCGGCGGCTCTTCTTGCGGGAATTTGTGCCCAGTTTATGCAATGGGCTGTGGTAGAAGGAAACAGGAAATGGGTAGAGAGCCGTGAAATAAAAAATTACCTTATCCGTGGGGCTGTCCGTGTGCCCGGAAATGCTTATCCCTCCAGGGAATGGGGATACGGTCAGGTCAATATCGACAGAACCTTTGATGTAATTGCAGGAGTGTAGCATGAGAAAGGCTGTGGGATTTCTCAAAGAAGCATATGAGACTGTAAAATAGCAAAATTTGCACAGCCTTTTGTAGGAAATGAAAAGCATTTGGTGAAAGAATGTTTTATAATGACAATGGAAGGCTGTGCAAAGAAACAGCAAGGGAACGGGAGATGTATTATGGGACTTAAATTACCAAGATTAATCAGTGACGGAATGATATTACAGCAAAAGAAAAAGGTACATATTTGGGGATGGGATGAACCGGGAAGGGATGTGATTGTATCATTTCTCGGTGAAGAGTATGTAACAGTGACGGATGAGGAAGGATGTTTTTCGCTGTATCTCGGTGAGTATATGCCGGGAGGACCTTATTCTATGCACATTTGGGACAATACAGGAGAAGAAAAAATTATTGATGACATTATGGTAGGTGATGTCTTTATTTGTGCCGGGCAGTCCAATATGGAGCTTCCTATGGAACGTGTAAAGGACAAGTACCCGGAGGAGATAAAGAATTGCACCAATCCTGCAATCCGTACTTTTAAAATTACGGAGCATACAAATTATCATGGTCCCTTATCGAATCATTTGACAGGAGAATGGAAGTCAGCACAGGATAGTACCATTTTGAGTTTTTCTGCAACAGCGTACTTTTTTGCGGAGCAGATATATCGAATGACCAAGGTGCCTGTGGGATTGATTAATGCCAGCCTTGGCGGTTCCAGAATTGAATCATGGATGGGACGTGACATGCTTGCCGGATATGATGATTTTCTTGCACTGGCAGACAAATATGCAGATGATGCGTTTGTAGAAGGTCAGCTTAAGCAAAATCAGAAGATAGCAAATGACTGGCACGGCAATTTAGATAAAAATGACATCGGACTGAAGGAAAACTGGATTTCGGAAGATGTGCCTACGGATGACTGGGAGGAGATAGATATTCCGTTTTTCTTTAAAGATACCAAGCTTTCCGGTTTTATCGGTAGTGTATGGTTTCGCCGTATATTTACAGTATCTGACAAATTGGCAGGAAAACGTGCCAGAGTCTGGCTTGGCACCATTGTGGACAGTGACAGTGTTTATGTGAACGGCAAGTGGATAGGCCAGACAGATTATCAGTATCCACCCAGAAAATATACGGTTCCCGAAGGCCTTTTGCGGGAAGGTGAAAATACCATTGTGATTCGCGTGAAATGTGAAAACGGGCAGGGACGTTTTACTCCCGGTAAAGAATATGCCATTTGGAATGAAGAAGAGAGGGTGTCCCTTGCAGGAAAATGGAAGTATCGTATCGGGGCAGCCTGCGAACAAATCGGAGAAAATGACTTCGTGAACTGGAAGCCGACAGGACTTTACAATGGTATGATGGCACCTTGTCATCCTTATACGATTGCCGGAATTTTATGGTATCAGGGAGAAGCAAACAGTTGGAATCCCGATAATTATTTCGACTTGACGAAACGCATGGTGGAAGGATACCGAGCAAAATGGCAGGATGATTCTTTGCCTTATATTTATGTACAGCTTCCCAATTTCTGTAGTGACATTTATGATATCGCCAGAGACGGAAAAGGGGGACAATGGGCGCAGTTTCGTGAGGTGCAGAGGAGCATTCAGGCAATCGAAGGAACCCGGATGGTGGTGGCAATCGATTTGGGAGAAGATAATGACTTGCATCCTGTAGGAAAGAAAGATGTCGGCTTCCGTCTTGCCATGCAGGTTGCGTCTATGTTGTGTGGATTAGAAGTAGAGTGTAGCGGTCCGCAAATAAGGGAAGTAAAAACACAGTGTACCAATAAAGAACAAGGAGAATATGTGATAACGTTGGTTTGTGAGGAGTGCACCGGCGGCATGTATGCGTTTTCTAGAGAAAAAGGAAAATTTGTGGATGATATAGAAGTTATTGATGAGACGGGAAACAGTTACAGGGTAAAGGTGACATTGGAAGAAAATAAAATAATATTGAATTGTGGCGGCATATTGGAAAAGCCTTTGGCAGTCAGATATTGCTATAGTAATACCAATAAGGGAGCACTGATATATAATAGGGCAGGATTTCCGATGAGTCCTTTTGTTATCAGGCTTTAAGCGACTTTTGCGGAGAAAAGATGAGAAGGAGCATGGCTATGAAACAATTATGGAATGGCGGATGGACTTTTTTGAAAACCAGTACAGGAACAACTTTGGAACAGGTAGTGGAGCATTTTGGAGAATTTGTACAGGTTGACTTGCCACATGACTGGTTGATTTATGATACACATAACCTATATGAAGACAGCGTGGGCTGGTACCGGAAACAGTTCTTGTGGCAGGAAGTTGACAAGAGGGCAACAATTATATTTGACGGAATCTATATGGACAGTACCGTTTATATCAACAGGCAGAAGGCCGGTGAGTGGAAGTACGGGTATTCTGCTTTTGTTCTGGATATTACGTCTTATTTACAGGAGGGAGAAAATGAAATTCTGGTCAGCGTGGATTTCAGAAGTCCCAACAGCCGTTGGTATTCAGGAGCGGGGATTTATCGCGATGTGTGGTTTAAGACCACAGAATTAATTTACATAGAAGAAAATGATATTTATGTTAGCACAAAAAAACAGGGAAAAGACTTTGAACTTACTGTTGAAGCATGGATACATGGCTGTGAATGTCTACAGGGTGAAAAGCCTGTGATACAAAATAAGTTATATGATGCAAACGGACATGAGATAAATTTTGCGATGCTTTCGGAAGAAAGCGAGTGTAGAGACCGTACAAAATGGCACCGAACCGTTTTGATGATAGAACACCTCATTCTGTGGGATGTGGATAATCCATATCTTTACCGCTTGCAGACAGACCTGCTTTTAAACGGCGAAGTGATTCAGACGGAGTCTCAGAGTATCGGTTTCCGTGAAACAAAATTTGACAGCAAAGAAGGATTTTTCTTAAACGGAAGAAAATTAAAGCTGAATGGTGTCTGCGAACATCATGACCTTGGAGCTTTGGGAGCGGTATTTAACAAAGCGGCTATGCGCAGGAAATTCCGTATCCTGAAAGAGATGGGTGTGAATGCGGTGCGCGGTGCCCACAATATGATGGCACGGGGATTTGTGGAACTGGCGGACGAAATGGGTGTTCTGCTGATTTCGGAAGCCTTTGACATGTGGGAGAGACCTAAGAATCCCTATGATTATGCCCGTTTTTTCAAAGAATGGCACGAAAAGGATGTAGAGAGCTGGGTAAAACGTGACCGCAATCATCCGAGTGTAATTATGTGGAGCATCGGTAATGAAATTTATGATACTCATGCGGATGAACACGGACAGGAAATTACGGTTGATTTAAAGACTTTAGTTGAAAAGTATGATTCGGCAGGTAACGCAAAGTCAACCATCGGCTCCAACTATATGCCTTGGGAAAATGCACAGAACTGTGCAGATATTGTGAAACTGGCAGGCTATAACTATTCAGAAAAATATTATAGAGAGCATCATGAGAAGCATCCCGACTGGGTCATTTATGGTAGCGAGACATCTTCTATTGTACAGAGCAGAGGTGTGTATCATTTCCCGTTAAAGGCAGGGATTCTGGCTGATGACGATTTGCAATGCTCGGCTCTTGGAAACAGTGCTACAAGCTGGGGAGCAAAATCAATGGAGGACTGTGTTACCATTGACAGGGATATGGAGTTTTCTATGGGACAGTTTTTGTGGACAGGATTTGATTACATCGGAGAACCCACCCCCTATCACACTAAGAATTCTTATTTTGGACAGGTGGATACGGCAGGTTTTGCTAAAGATTCTTATTATGTATGGAAGTCTGCATGGACGGATTACAAGGTAAGCCCCATGATTCATGTATTCCCTTACTGGGATTTTAATGAAGGACAGCTGATTGATGTACGTGTTTGTTCCAATGCTCCCACAGTAGAGTTGTTTCTGAACGGGAAAAGTCTTGGAAAGCAGGAGTTAACCCATGCTCCCGGCAGCGGTAAGCATATCATTGCCGATTATCAGGTGCCTTATGAGGAAGGCGAGCTTGTGGCAGTGGCTTACGATGAATATGGTACAGAAATTGTCCGGGAGGTAAAGCACTCTTTTGGCAATTCGAGCAAAATTGTGCTGAGCGTAGAAAATGAAAATCCTGTTGCTGACGGAAGAGATATTCTGTTTGTTACCATAGAAACGGTAGATGCGTCAGGAAATTTGGTGGAAAATGCCTGCGACCGTGTTAATGTGGAAGTAATCGGAGCGGGACGCCTTGTGGGATTGGATAATGGTGACAGTACCGATTATGACAGTTACAAGGGCGTAAGCAGAAGACTTTTTAACGGCAAGTTACTTGCAATGGTGCAGACCAACCTTACACCGGGCGAAATTACGGTTACAGTATCGGGAAAAGGATTGGAAACTGCGCAGATACAGGTGTTGAGCCGGGCGTGTGAGAAGAATCCGGAGTTGGCAACGGTACGTGAAAGTCAACAGTTAATGTATGATTTGGAGAAAGAAACCTGTATTACAACATTGGAAGCAAATCAAAGTGTACCTGTTTCCACCGGAAGTGAAGATGAGATACCGGTTCGAAAGGTGTTGCTTAAGGCTCTGGAAGGGCGGAAATTCAGTCCTGAAAAGAGAGAGCTTACGGTAAGTGCACAAATTGAGCCCGCAAATGCAACGGATACAGCACTTACATTTAAGGCAGTAAACGATATGGGAGTACCTTCTAACTTAGTGGTGATTGAGCAGGAAGGAAATAAGGTTAAAATGAGGGCTATGGGAGACGGTACATTCAGGCTGCGTTGTATGTCTGACAGCGGCACGGATGATGTCAGATTGATTTCCCAGCTGGAATTTAGAATAGAAGGCTTAGGGCAGGCTTATCATAATCCTTACGATTTCATTTCAGGCAGTCTGTATTCCTCGGTAATCGGAGAAGTAGGAAACGGCAATGAAAGAGGTGTGGCAACCGCTCGTGACGGTGTGACGGTAGTGACATACAGTGACATTGATTTCGGTAATGTGGGTTCGGATGAAATTACGGTTCCTGTCTTTGCCCTTACAAGTGAAGAGTATCCCATTGAAATATGGGAAGGTATTCCCGGTGAGGAAGGATGCGAGCTTCTTGCAGATGTTGTTTATCAAAAGCCTATGATATGGAACGTATATCAGCCGGAGACATGGAAACTGAGTAAGAGACTCAAAGGCATCGGCACTATCAGCTTCCGTGTAAATAAGAAGATTCACATCAAAGGATTTTCTTTTACCGAATATAAAAAAGCCTGGATGCAGCTTTATGCAGGGGAAGCGGATGCTGTTTACGGTGACAGTTTTCAGAGAGTTGGCAGTGCGGTGGAAGGAATCGGCAATAATGTTTCTCTGGTATTTGCGGATATGGACTTTGGCGAGGAAGCAGCGAGACGTATTGTAATAAAGGGACGTGCGTCGCAGGGTAAAAACACCATACATGTACGCTTTTTCAACGGACAGGAGGAAAGCAAACAGATTGTGGAATTTGCCGGAAGCAATGAGTATGAAGAACAGAGCTTTGTGATAGAACCCATGAGGGGAAAGTGGGAAGTGACCTTTGTATTTCTCCCCGGAAGCTGTTTTGATTTTGCGTGGTTTCAATTTGAAAAATAAGCAGCTTGAAAATATGAACTTAAAAATACTTAAAAAAACTCTTACTTTACATCATAAAAGTAGGAGTTTTCTTTTTGGTCAAAAAATGGCATTTTGTGGAAGGGAAAAATGCCAAAAAGCTGATGGAGTGGGCTTTTTGACGAGAAAAATTGATGGAATAAGAAAAAAGATATACAAAATGACAAGAAAAATAGATAATTATTCGATGAAAATAGATGAAATATACAAAAGTGAGCAATATGTGAATTTTGAATAGCAATATTTGAGAAGAATCGGGTGATTTTGAACACTATAATTATAATTACAAGATAACAGTTAAAATACTTTGGAGGTGTGAGTGTGAAGGCTTCTAAGAAGAAGGCTGTGGCAGTACCACAGAAAAAGCAGAGTTTCGGTGTTTACATGAAAAGATATTGGCAGTTATATGCATTGCTTGCATTGCCGCTTATTTATCTCGTAGTATTCAAATATGTGCCGATGGTTTACATACAGATTGCATTCAAAAAGTACAGTATTGTACAGAGTGTGTGGGAAATGCCCTTGGCAGCTAATCATGGTTTTGAATATTTCATTAAGGCATTTAAGAACAGAGATTTTATTTATGCATTGCGAAATACGGTAGGGTTGAACTTGCTCGACCTGATTATCGGTTTCCCGGCACCTGTCATATTTGCTTTGATACTGAATGAGTTGGTGTTCAAGCGTTTCAAAAAAGTGGTTCAGACAATCGCTTACATGCCTCACTTCCTTTCATGGGTTATCATTTACGGTTTGGCATTACAGCTGTTTGCACCCAGCAACGGTTTGATAAACATGGTGCTTACAAACTTAGGGTTTGAAACCATTCCTTTCCTGAATGAATCCAAGCATTGGGTAGGAACTTACATAGGCTTGGGTGTTTGGCAGAGCTTCGGCTGGAACTCCATTGTATACCTTGCAGCAATCGCAGGTATTAATCAGGAATTATACGAAGCGGCATCGGTTGACGGTGCAGGCCGATTCAAAAAGATGTGGCATATCACATTGCCGGGTATTAAGCCCACAATTGTAGTACTTCTTGTTATGAACCTTGGTAACATCCTGGGAAGTAACTTTGACCGTCCGTTCGCATTACAGAACAATCTGGTTATGGACGTTGCAAACGTAATTTCCACCTTTGTATATAAGAACGGTATTAAGGGTCTCCAGTTCTCACTGACCACAGCAGTTGGTTTGTTCCAGTCGGTTGTTGGTGTATTCTTCCTTCTTTTGGCAAACTGGATTGCCAGAAAGTTGGGCGAACGTGGAATTTGGTAAGGTGAAACAGGAGGTGTGAGAAATGATTAAATCTAAATCTGCAAAAGTGGGAGATTGGATTTTTGTATTAATATGTATCTTGGTTAGCGCGATTTGTTTACTTCCTATGCTAAACCTGCTTGCAAGATCATTAAGTGGTTCCGATTTCCTGATTAGACGTGAAGTATATTTGTGGCCTAAGGGGCTTAACTTTGAAGCATACACAACGGTACTCAGTGATATGAAGTACATCAGATCCTTTGTTTTCACAGCGATTCTGACAGTGGTTTGTACTATCTTTTCACTGGTGATGACTACCCTGTGTGCATATCCCTTGATTTTTGAAAATTTAAAGGGACGTAACATTATCAATATTTTTATTACAATTACCATGTTCTTCAATGCGGGTACCATTCCGAACTACTTGCTGATGAAGGCACTGGGACTGATTAATAATCCGCTTGTACTTGTAATTCCTTATTGTATGAGTGTTTACAACATGATTATCATGAGAAGCTTTTTCTACGGCATTCCGGACAGCTTAAGAGAGTCTGCGGAGATTGACGGCGCAAGTTTCTTTAAGATAATGACAAGTATTTACATACCGCTTTCCAAACCGGTATTTGCAACATTGGCATTGTTCTACGCAGTAGGACGTTGGAACGGATACTCCGATGCGTTAATGTTTATTAACGATTCCAATTACTATCCGTTACAGCTTTTGCTTTACAACATCTTAAATAACATTAATCAGGTAGAAGTTGCCACACAGGAAGGCTTCTCCGCACCGGGACTTTCAGAGTCCTTAAAGGCAGCAATCGTTATGTTCTCCACGGTGCCGATTCTGCTCATTTACCCTGGTTTACAGAAATACTTTATTCACGGTGTAACCATGGGAGCTGTAAAGGAATAAACGGAATCTCACTAAGAGACCGTTATTCATAAATTAAACATTTTACTATATAGGGAGGTAAAAAAGGTGAAAAAAAGAATTATTGCACTCGTACTTGCATGCTGCATGACATTATCCATGGTAGCATGTGGCGGCAGCGAAGCTACAACAAGTGAACCTGCAGCAGAAACAAAGACAGAAACCGCAGAAACAGAAACTAAAGCAGAAGAGGCAGCTCCTGCAGCAGATGCAGCAGCTGATCCTACAAACGGTGAAGTTGTTGACGGTAAGTTTGTAGAAACAAGAAAGATTACAGTTGAAGTTTATGACCGTGGTAATGACGGTGGTTCCGACCCTACCAACAATATGTACACAGAGTACATTAAGCAGGGTGTTTTGGCAGACCATAACATCGAAGTTGAATTCGTAGCAGTTCCTCGTTGGACAGAAGTTGAACAGATCAACAACCTGTTAGCAGCAGGCGATGCTCCTGACGTATGCTACACATATGACTATCCTACAATCCAGACATACGCTAACATGGGCGGTGTTATCGATTTAGGACAGTATGTAGATACTTACAAGGATTTACTCCCCAACCTTTGGGCTTGGCTTGGAGATACCAACATTTACTGGGATAAGGATCCTGTAGCAGGTACTATCTGGGCATTAGAAGGTAAATTGGCAGTAAGCAACCGTATCAATACTTTCGTTCGTCAGGACTGGCTTGATAAATTAGGTCTTCAGGCTCCTACAACAAAGGCTGAATTCGAAGAAATGTTAATCGCATTCAGAGACAACGCTGACACACTTCTTGGTGCAGATGCTGACAAGATGATTCCTTACTCTGTAAGCTACGACGTAGGTTGGAGAGCAGCTACATTAATCGAATCCTTTATCGACCCTAACATCTCCGATAAAGAATACTACATCAATGGATTTGATGACAGAAAGTTCACACAGAACGGAACAAAAGAAGCAGTCAGATTACTGAACAAGTGGTACAATGATGGTCTTATGTGGAATGACTTCGCTCTCTACGGAAGCGGTGACACAACAGAAGACGATATGATGAAGGCAGGTTACGTTGGTGCATTCACACATAACTGGGATTATCCTTTCAGAAACGGTGAAGACAGTATCAATGCTAACTTACAGAGACTTGTAGGAGAAGATGCAGTATTTGTAGCTATCGATCCTTTTGAAGATTCCAAAGGAACACATACTAAGTTTGTATCCGGTCCTATTGACCGTAAGGTATTCTTCCCTGCAACAAATGAAGAACCTCTTGCATCCTTAATGTATCTTGACTGGATTAGTGATCCTGAACATATCCAGTACTTACAGATTGGTGATGAGGGCGTAACTCATACAGTACTTGAAGATGGTGCAATCCAGACTATGGCAGCTGAAGGCGATGCAATCCAGAACTCCGGTATGAACATCGACTACACAATGACATGTAACGGTCTTAAGCTTGCTGATGCTGACTTAACAGTTAAGTCAAGAGCTTACACATATGCAGGTATTGAACCCGCAATTGTTGAAGAGGCTGACAAAATCTGTAACACAGATATGAAGGTTGGTAAGAACGTAAACGTTGGTGCTATTTCTGCAGAAGAAGGTATGGGTCCTGTTCTTTCCGAAAAGAGAGATATCGCATACGATATGGCAGTAAGTGCATCTGTTGATGAATTCGATGCAGTTTGGGATGGTTATATGTCTGATTATTTAAGCTCCGGCGGTCAGGCTATCATGGATGAACGTGCAGAAAAATGGGCAGCTACATTTGGCGATGCTGATATGCTTCCTTAATCCTGTGAGAAGGGTTTGTTAAAAAGTAGGACGCTTCCTTGTAGGAAGCGTCCTTTTTAAGATTTATTTTTTTCCTGTTTATTAAGACTCTTATATTCAGAAGGTGTACAATTTTTCTGAGCTTTGAAAATTCGATTAAAAGTAGATAAACTGTTAAATCCGGAAAGCATGGCAACCTCCGTAATGGAAATATCCGGTTGGATTAAAAGCTGCTCAGCATGTGCCACGCGCTTCTGGGTTAAATATTCATAACAGGACATTCCGGCAAACTGTTTAAACAGGCGGGCAAAATGAAATTTTGAAAAACCTGCCAAATCCGACAAATCATCCACGTTGATATTTTCGGTACAGTGTTCGGTAATATAGTTACAAACCATCATAAATTTTTCGATGTATTCGTGTTGCTTTGCAGAAGTAATACCGGGGAATTTGGTGCTGGCATTAAAGCTGGCACGTCCTACCGTTACAAAGAAGCGAATCATCAGGGAATATACATTGGCTTCCGTAAAGGGCATCGGATGCTCGTATTCGCGGACAATTTCGTCCAGGAAGAATCGGAGTTTTTTATTTAAATCGGGATATTCTTCCTTGGTTATCAGTGTAAAAGGATGAAGGGAGTGAAGCAATGAGTCCATACCTTTTACATTACAGATTAGACTGTAGTCGAATAAAAGAATTAAACGTTCACCGGAAGGCGGTGCAATCAATTCATGAAGTGTACCGGGTGGTGTAATAAAAATATCACCTACCGAGAACGTATGTGGTACCTTGTCAATGGCAATGGTATAAGAATTTTCGTATGGAACTACAATTTCTAAGGCAGTGTGCCAGTGGAGGGGATAGTTTTCAGCCTCGTTGTTATGGTATACTTTAACACCTTTAAAATCATGATATGCCACGGTTTCGTGGGTTCCGTTAAGAATTTCAATCATAGGACACCTCCTTGTAAAGTTAACGTATCACAAAAATTGAGAGGTGTCAAACCAAATTTTGCTAAATGATTTAGCCTATAAAATGGATAAAAAGAAATGAAATAATAGTATTTTTTTGATGTTTTTTAAAGAAAACCCCGTGATTTGATTAATATATGGTTATTTACAAGTGAAAATAAGAAGAAAAGTTGTTTTTAAGAAGTTCTCAAAAATTAAAAAATAGCAATATCTGCTATAATTAACGCAATAAATAAAATGCAGAAAAAAGCAGATATTATTATACTTTACATATAGCATGTAATTTATATGTGAAGAAAATAAAATGTACGGGTTATAGGAGAGAATGATTATGGAAATAGTAAGAAATCAGGAAAAAATCAAACAATTCAGTGAGCGTGCCAAAGAGTTGGTTGCGCAAATGACATTAGAAGAAAAGGCATTTCAGATGCTTCACGGTGCACCTGCCGTGGAACGTCTGGGAATTAAAGCATATAACTGGTGGAATGAAGCACTTCACGGAGTAGCGAGAGCAGGTCTTGCAACGGTATTTCCCCAGGCAATCGGATTGGCAGCAACTTTTGATGAAGATTTTTTAGAAAAGGTAGCGGATGCCATTTCCACAGAAGGAAGAGCAAAATTTAACGCACAGCAAAAGTATGATGATACAGATATTTATAAAGGGTTAACGTTCTGGTCTCCCAATGTGAATATCTTTAGAGACCCCAGATGGGGAAGAGGACATGAGACCTTTGGGGAAGACCCTTATCTGACAAGCAGACTCGGCGTGCGTTTTGTAGAAGGTATTCAGGGACATGATGAAAACTATATGAAAGCGGCAGCATGTGCAAAGCATTTTGCAGTGCATAGTGGTCCCGAAGACTTACGACACAGCTTTAATGCAGTTGCCAGCAAGCAGGATATGTATGAGACCTATCTTCCTGCATTTAAGGCATGTGTACAGGAAGCAAAAGTAGAAGCAGTGATGGGTGCTTATAACAGAACCAATGAAGAGCCTTGTTGCGGCAGTAAAACATTGCTTCAGGATATCCTGAGGGATGAATGGGGATTTAAAGGTCATGTAGTTTCCGATTGCTGGGCAATTCGGGATTTCCATACCGGACATGGTGTAACATCCGGCCCTGTAGAGTCCGTAGCAATGGCAGTTCAGAACGGCTGTGACTTGAACTGCGGCAATCTGTTCGGTTATGTGGTAGAAGCCGTAAAGCAGGGAATGATTAGCGAAGAGAGAGTAGACGAAGCACTGGTAAATCTCTTTACTACCAGAATGAAGCTTGGCCTGTTTGACGAAAAGGGAAGTACTCCTTACGATGATATCCCTTATACAGTCGTAGATTCCAAAGAAATGCAGCAGCTGAACTTAGAAGCAGCTGAAAAGTGCATCGTCCTTTTGAAGAATGAAGGAAATCTGCTTCCTTTGGATGCATCCAAGATAAAGACAATCGGTGTAATCGGTCCCAATGCAAACAACAGAAAAGCACTGATTGGTAACTATGAAGGAACTGCTTCCCGTTATTATACGATCTCGGAAGGTATTCAGGAATATTTAGGTGATGATGTCAGAGTTCTGGTATCCGACGGCTGTCACCTTTACAATGACAGAATCAGTAATTTGAGTCAAGGAAATGACAGACATTCCGAAGTAAAGGCTATCTGCGATGCCAGTGATGTGGTGGTAATGTGCCTCGGTCTTGACCCCGGACTGGAAGGCGAAGAAGGGGATCAGGGTAATCAGTATGCCAGCGGTGATAAGCCAAACTTAAATCTTCCCGGAAAGCAGCAGGAGATTTTGGAAGTGGCATATGCAACCGAAAAGCCCATTGTGCTGGTACTTCTTTCCGGTAGTGCCCTTGCAGTTACATGGGCGGATGAACATATCCCCGCTATTTTACAGGGATGGTATCCCGGTGCACAGGGTGGAAGAGCCATTGCAAAGGTATTGTTTGGTGAAAAGAATCCCGAAGGTAAAATGCCGCTGACATTCTACAGAACCACAGAAGAGTTACCTGAGTTTACCGATTATGCCATGAAGGGAAGAACTTACCGTTATATGACAAATGAAGCGTTATATCCTTTTGGTTACGGTTTGTCTTATACCACATTTACTTACGCGGATGCAGCACTTTCAACTGACAAAGTGACAAAAGACGGCGCAGAAATCAGCGTGACGGTAAGCAATACAGGTAATGCCTTTGGTGTAGAGACTGTGCAGGTATATGTAAAGGCAGAGCGAGAGGGAACTCCTAACGCACAGCTTAAGGGAATTGCAAAGGTGTCATTACAGCCCGGCGAGCAAAAGAGAGTGACTCTTAAATTGCCTGCAGAAGCATTTGCACTGTATGACGAAGAGGCTGTTTATCGAATCGGAAAAGGTAAGTATCAGGTATCAATCGGTACCTCTCAGCCGGAGAGCAGAAGTGAAAAGTTAACAGAGCAGAAGGTTTCTGTTCTGACCATGCAGGCAGAAGAAGAAATTGTCCTTGCATAAGAAGGGAGATATGCCCGCGGTTATGCCGCGGGCAATTGAATAAGAGGAAAGGTTTGGGAAGCGATATGGCATTTGAACAGGCGTATCTGAATTATAAATTAAAAGAAAATTACAGTGATATTGAACAGATTACAGTGATTGAAGCGGATTGCAGTGATGTACGGATTGCAAACAGTGCAAAGGAATTGCAACTTGCTATTTCAAAGATGGCAGGAAAGGAAGTAACAATTTTACAATCGAAAGAAAGCGTTGTTGGTCATCAGTCAGGAGAAGCAGCGGACCATGAAATACACGCAGATGCAATTGATAAGGTATGTTTGGTGCTTTGTGAAGGTATGCCAAAAGAAGCCTATCATATCAGTGAAAAAGGCGGCATCATTACCGTGCAGGCTTCGGATGCTTCCGGTATATTGTACGGAACATTTGCCCTGATTCGTCAGATGCAAATGGAGCAGCCCTTACAGAATATCGATATGGAGAGAAAACCCGATATGCCCCTTCGTATGCTCAATCACTGGGACAATATGGACGGTAGTATAGAGCGTGGTTATTCGGGAGAATCGTTCTTTTTTGTAAACAATGAAATAGTGGTAGATGAGAGAACTGTAACTTATGCAAGACTCCTAGCTGCAGTGGGAATCAACGCCACCGTTATTAATAATGTAAATGTAAAGGATTGTGCAACTTATTTAATTACCGACAGATATTGGGATAAGGTAAGAGAACTTTCTGAAGTTTTGGATGGATATGGTGTGAAGCTATACTTAAGCCTGAATTATGCAGCACCTGTGGAGATGGGCGAGACTGACACGGCAGATCCGCTTGCAGATGTGGTAAAAGACTGGTGGAAAGACCGTATGCAAAAGGTATATGCGGCAGTTCCTAAGCTGGGCGGATTTTTGATAAAAGCAGACTCAGAGGGACGACCGGGTCCGTTTACTTATAACAGAACCCATGCAGACGGTGCCAATATGCTCGCAGAGGCCATTGAGCCTTACGGCGGCCTGATTATCTGGAGATGCTTTGTGTACAACTGTCAGCAGGATTGGCGTGATTATAAGACAGACAGAGCCCGTTCAGGCTATGACAACTTCATGGGACTTGACGATACCTTTAAAGATAATGTTATTTTACAGGTAAAGAACGGACCTATGGATTTTCAGGTGAGAGAACCGATTCATCCGTTGTTTGGTGGGTTAACAAAGACCAACCAGATACTGGAGGTTCAGATTGCGCAGGAATACACCGGGCAGCAGAGACATATCTGCTATCTGATTCCTATGTTCAAGGAAGTACTTGCATTTAGAACATACGTGAAGGAATCCTGCGACACGGTGAGAGATATTGTTTCCGGTAAGACTTTTGGGCAGACTAACTGTGGTATGGCGGCAGTTGCCAATACGGGAAATGATGACAACTGGACAGGACATGACCTTGCCATGGCAAATCTGTACGGATTCGGAAGGCTTGCTTTTGAACCTGATATGACAGCAGAAGAGATTGCTGCTGAGTGGATTGTGGTAAGCTACGGCAAAGATGAACTGGTGAAAGAGACATTAGAATACATTCTGATGCAATCATGGCCTACTTATGAAAAGTATAATGCACCTCTTGGTATTGGCTGGATGGTGAATCCCAACTATCATTACGGTCCCAATGTGGACGGTTACGAGTATGACAGATGGGGGACTTATCACCGTGCAGATCATTTGGGTATCGGGGTGGACAGAAGTGATAAGGGAACCGGATATGCAACACTGTATCATGAACCTCATGCTTCCGTTTATAATAATATGGAAACATGTCCGGATGAATTGCTGTTGTTCTTCCATCATGTTCCGTATATGTGGAAGCTAAAGAGCGGTAAGACTGTGATTCAGCATATTTATGATACTCATTTTGAGGGTGTGGAAGCAGTTGACGAAATGGTAGAGCGTTTTGAAGCACTGCAGGGAAAACTTCCTGAGAAAGTATTTACCCGTATTAAGGAGAGAATGGATCACCAGAAGGAACATTCCAGAGAGTGGCGTGATAGAATCAACACTTATTTTTATCGTAAGTCAGGTATTGCCGATGAGAAAGGCAGAACAATTTATTAAATGATGCGGATGGAAGGTAAAAAGGCAATGTTTACTGAAAAATGAAATGGAGATAAGAAAGATTGTATGAACATATTTGAAAAGAAAGAGTATCGTAATTTATTTAAAGAAATCGGAAAGAGCCAAGAAGAAATTGATAAAAAAATGAATGAAATTTGGGATACATTTTTTTATGGTTCGGAGGAGGAAAGGATTTACCATCCTGTAGGTACAGATATGGGATATTTGGAGGATACAGGTAATCATGACGTCAGAACAGAAGGGATGTCTTACGGCATGATGATTTGTGTTCAACTTGATAAAAAAGAAGAGTTTGACCGGATTTGGAAATGGGTGTGCACATACATGTGGATGAAAGACGGAGAGAATGAGGGATATTTTGCATGGTCTTGTGGCACAGACGGAAGCAGAAATGCGGACGGTGCGGCTCCTGATGGGGAAGAGTTTTTTGCTATGGCATTATTTTTTGCATCCCACAGATGGGGAGATGGAGAAGATATTTTTTGTTATTCGAAAATGGCGAAAAAGATATTACAGGCTTGTCTTCATAAAGGAGAAAATGGTAGAATGGGGATGTCTATGTGGAATCGTGAAAACAAACAGATTTTGTTTGTACCGGGGTGCGATTTTACGGATCCATCTTATCATTTACCACATTTTTATGAGCTGTTTGCTCTTTGGGCAAATGAGGAAGACAGAGAGTTTTTTAAGGAAGCTGCATCTGTAAGCAGATATTATTTGGTAAAAGCTTGTCATCCGGTAACCGGTATGAACGCGGAGTATGCAGAATTTGACGGAAGACCGATGAAAAGGCCTCTTCCATGGACAGACGAGAGGCATAATTTGTTTTATAGTGATGCGTACAGAACAGTGGCAAATATTGGATTGGATTATGAGTGGTTCAAAAAAGATGTGGGACAGATAAGTGCAGCTAAAAATTTACAGTATTATTTAGGCGTTGTCAGAAAAGATAATCCGTATATGATGTATGAAATAAACGGAACGGTATTGTCGGATACAGCACTTCATCCCATAGGAATGCTGGCAGGAACCGCACAGGGAAGCCTTGCTGTTGTTGGATGTAATCAGGGAGAAGCGGCAGAACAGCTTGCATTGGAATGGGTGGAACGTTTCTGGAATGAACCGCTTAGAAAAGGTACAAGAAGATATTATGATAATTGCTTGTATTTCTTTGCATATCTAGCGTTAAGCGGAAATTATAAAATTTGGTAAAGCAGAATGTTGCTTGGCAGAAGAAGGACAAAATATGAATAAATTATGGAATTTACTGGAACAGAAAATTAATGATTACAGTATAAAAAAGAAATTAATATTGTTCTATATTTTGTGCGTTCTTCTGCCACTTTTTGTGACGGATAGTGTGATATTGGGTGTTCTGTACGGTGGGGAGATGAAAGAACAGAAAAATGAGATGAAGAATGTTGCCAGTGCAGTTGAGACAGAATTGATATATGCATTTGAAGAGGCAGCTGAAATGTTGAATGTCATTTATATTAATCGTTCCGTGAATGAATTTTTAGAGAAAAAATATGAAAGTGGACTTGATTATTATGAAGCAAGTCGCGAGATAGAGGAACGTAATTTTTATGAAGTGGGAGTTGGAACCGGAAGTACAAGCTTGGTAATGTGTGCGGATAATGAAACGATAGTTAACGGAGACCATTTTTACAGACTTTCAACAATAAAGGAAGAAGAGTGGTGTCGAAAATTAAGAGAGTCAGATAATGATATTATGATTCAGTTTTATTATATTGGGGATAAAAATCCGTCGGCATTTATTAAACGAAAAATTTCTGTAATGAGAAGGCTTGATTATTATAAAGATTTGAAATGTGAGAAAATGGCACGGATAGATTTGGATTACAGTACCATGTCGAGAAAAATAATAGATATGAAGTATGGATTTCCAGTATATATATGTTCCGGGGAAAGAATTGTGTTTTCGAATACAGGATTGTCCAGCATGAAGAATGATTTTGAGTGCCTGACAGGGAATGAAAAGATAGGTTATAGAAAAAAAATTGAAATCTATGATGAGCCGATACAAATTTTGATTATGCAACCGGAAAGTGATATTTTTATGTTGTTGCGGCAACATTTGTCATTAATTTTTTTGATGCTTGCAGTTAATATTTTATTGCCGGGAATTATGGCAATTGTTTTTAATCGTTCGATTGTTTCAAGACTGACAATTCTTAATCAGGCTTTTGATGAGGTAGAAGCAGAAAGTTTAAAAGCAATAGAGAATGTGCAGGGAAAAGATGAAATAGGAAATTTGATGCAGAATTATAACCGAATGGTATATCGATCCAGAGAATTGATAAAAACCGTTTACAAAGATAAGATGGAAAGGCAGAAAATGGATATAGCGAGGCAGAAGGCAGAACTTCTTGCGCTGCATAGCCAGATTAATCCGCATTTTCTGTTTAATGTTTTAGAAGGAATTCGTATGCACAGTATTATAAAAGGGGAAACAGAAACAGCAGAAATGATTGAGCGTCTTGCTATTTTAGAGAGACAGAATGTAAATTGGAAGCAGGATGTTGTTTCAATTCGGGAAGAATTAATGTTAGTCGATGCATATTTGAAGTTACAGAAATATCGGTTTGGAGACAGATTATCATATAAAATAGATATGCAAAATGAAGTGTTTGATTACATGCTTCCGAAGCTGACCTTGGCAACTTTCGTGGAGAATGCCTGTGTACATGGTATAGAAAAAAAATCTGTTCCTTGTTGGATTTACATAAGAGGATATGTTAAAGAAGAGTGGCTTTGTCTGGAGATAGAAGATACTGGAGTGGGAATAGAAGAAGATGAAATAGATATTTTAAGAGATAAAATGCGAAATAGTGATATTGAGAGCATACGGCAAAATGAGCATGTGGGAATGGCGAATGCTTGCCTTAGATTAAAAATTATGACCGTGGATACAGTAAAGTTCGAGTTGGAAAGCGAGTTAGGAGTCGGCACGTTTGTTTTAATAAAGATACCGCTAGAGAATTTGTATACTCATATAGGGAAGGAGTAATACATGAAAATAAGAGTAATGATTGTTGATGATGAGCCGTATATTTTACAAGGGTTAACGATGCTGATTGACTGGCAGGGAGAAGGGTGTGAAATTGTTAAAACAGCATCAAACGGACAGGAAGCATATGAGTTTCTGCTGGATAATCAGGTTGATTTAATTTTAGCCGATATTAGAATGCCGATTATGACAGGGCTTGAATTGCTTGAAAAAATCAGAAATGAAAAAATATCAAATGCTTATTTTGCCATATTAAGCGGATATAATGATTTCTCTTATGCGCAACAGGCGATTCGGTATGCCTGTATGGAATATATTTTGAAGCCGGTGTCAAAAGACAATCTTTTAAATTTGGTGCATGAAGCAATAAGAAGAAAAAACTTAACAGAGCAGCAAAAAGAAAAAACGAGAAAACTGCAGAGAATATATTTGGTTAAAAATGTAGTATCGCTTTTACATGGTAAAGCTGAACCGGAAAGTGTAGAATATCTAAAAAATAATTTGCCGCTTTCGAGCGGAGTAAGATATGTACAGATTATTGCTGAAAGTACAGAAGAAATAGGAGAGATGACAGATGACGAATTAAGACAGCTTCGCAATGAAATGTATGAAAGTTGTTGCAGATTTCTAAGAGATGATAGTATTTACTGTATAAAAGATATTTTTGACGGCGATGATTCTGCCATCTGCCTGTTATATTGCAGGCAAATGGCAGAAATGCGAAAAGAATCAGAAATAAGCTTTTTTGAAAAATTGCACAGAGAAATAGAAAATTCATTAAAAATACCGATTACACTGGTTATTGGAAAAGAAGTAGAGGATATTGTAAAAATATCGCATTCGTATAGTAGTGCCTGCGTGTTAAAGTCTTTTAAAGGATTTCGCAAACAAAAGAATATCTATTATTATGAAGAAGAGGTTCAGGTTAATCAGAATAAAGTAGTACTTTGCAAACAGAGTCTGGATAATTTGATTCAGGCAGTAGAACAAAATGACCGTGGTGCGATTAACAGTAGCGTAGATGGGTTATATGCGGAAATGGAAAAAATGGGATTAACGGCTGATACCGTGTCCATGAATACAAATTATTTATTATTTCAACTGATTCATTTAGCGGTTGAACAGGATGAATCGCTAAATCAGGAAGAGGTGATGTTGTATATCAGCGAACATGTAGCAGAATCCGGATTTTCCAGAGGAAGCAGAGCTCATCTTAGAAAGTTTGCATGTGAATATGCAGAATATTTGATTCAGCTTCGAAAGAATGTATCACGAGGAATTCTGCTTGTAATAGAAAAAGAAGTAAAAGAACATTATGCAGAGAATCTGACGCTTAAAGAATTGAGCAGAAAATATTACGTGAACAGTTCTTATTTAGGACAGATTTTTCGAAAAAAATACGGACAATCATTTAAAGATTATCTGACAGTTTACAGAATTAATGAAGCAGCACAAATGTTGGTAAGAACAGATAAAAAAATTAATCTGGTGGCAGAAGAAGTAGGATATCGAGACACTGATTATTTTATTAGTAAATTCATAGAACAAAAAGGGTGTACACCTGCCAAATATCGCAAGAATTCAGGCGATATCGAAAAAATTTCGGGGGCATAGAATAAAAACCGGAGAAACTTTTGCATATGACCTAGAGTTTCTCCGGTCTTTTTATAAAGTTTCTCCGGTTTTTTCAGAGGAGATATTTCTTATAATAAAATCATCAATTACACATAAGGGAGGTAAAATGATGAAACTCAAAAAACTTACAGCATTATTATTGAGTACCGTCATGACAGCATCTTTATTGATTGGTTGTGGTGGTAATGCCAGTGAAACCGGAAGTGAAGCAGCGGCAAGCAGTGAAACAAGCGCGGAAGCGAGTGCAGAAGCAGGGGATGTTTCTGAAAAGACAGAATACGCTGAAGATGAAATTATTGATTTTACAATGTTTACAGCGATGCCCGGTGCAGAAATTAATGATGGTAATGAAATTCAGGAAATCATTGCGAAGAAAACCGGAGTCAGAGTAAAAGAGACATGGTTAACAGGACAGACTGATGCAGAAGCAATAGGTACTATTATTGCCGGCGGTGAATATCCTGATTTTATCAATGGTGGTGACTCCATGATGCCTCTTTACGATGCAGGCGCATTGGTAGCATGGGATGAGTATATTGAAAAATATCCGAACATCAAAGAAATGTATTCTGACGCTGAATGGGAAAACTTCCGTCAGGATGACGGTCATATTTACTGGGCAAATGTATTCCAGAACAAGTATGGCGAGGATAAGACAACAACACATAATGACGAAGCATTCTGGATTCAGGTAAGAGTTCTTGAATGGGCAGGATATCCTCAGATTGAAACCTTAGATGATTATTTTAAGGTACTGGAAGATTATGCAGCAGCAAATCCTACTATGGAAGACGGAACACCTAACATTCCTTACACCATTCTTTGCGAAGACTGGAGATACTTCTGTATCGAAAATGCTGGTCAGTTCCTGGATGGTTACCCGAATGACGGTTCGGTTATCGTTGATGTAGATAACATGAAGGTTGTTGACTATAATACAACAGAAACAACAAAGAGATATTTTACAAAGTTAAATGAAGAATACCAGAAGGGTATGATTGACCCTGAATTTGCAACACAGACTTATGACGAATATATTGCAAAGCTTTCTACAGGTGCTGTACTTGGTATGTGTGACCAGTGGTGGGATTTTGCTTACACTGTAAATGATGTATTTGTTCAGCAGGGTCTGGATGAAAAGGGATGCAACTATGTGCCTCTTGGTTTAACAATCGATGCCGGTATGGACCAGATGTGGCATACATATGGTGATACATTAAACGCATCTAACGGTATCGCAGTTACAACAAGCTGTGAAGATGTAGAAGCAGCATTTAAGTTCTTAAATGACTGTCTTGATCAGGAAATTCATGACCTTCGTTTCTGGGGTGTAGAAGGCGTTGACTATGAAGTAGATGAAAACGGTCTGTACTACAGAACAGAAGAACAGAGAGTAAAAGCAGCAGATACAGAATATCAGGCATCACACCTTTGCACTTATTCCTACTTCCCTCAGTGGTTAGGAACAAGCAAGGATGGTATCAATGCAATGACACCTACCGAACAGCCTTCTGAATTCCAGGCAAATATGGCAGAACCTCTTGTAAACTGCTTTAAAGCCTATGGAGCAGATACTTATGTTGATATGATAGGTTCTGTAGTAAAGGAAACAGGCCCTTGGTTCCCGATGTATTCTTATTCCAATAATATGACTACTGAAACACCCGGTGGTGTAGCATGGACTAAGATGGGAGAGGTAAAACATGAATGGTTGCCTAAAGTGGTTATGGCATCTGATTTTGAAAGTACATGGTCAGAATACATGAGTGTATATGAATCAATTAATCCTCAGGATTTCCTTGCAGAAATGCAGACAGAGCTTGAAAGAAGAGCTTCATTGGGACAGTAATTTATAAAGAAACAGATTAAAAAGTAAGCGGCTGTGCTGCAAGCAGCAGCACGGTCGCTTGATTTTTGAAACAAGGAGGAAGATATGGCGCGTAATACCAAAACAAATGCTCCTGCAGTGAAAATTACATGGAAAGAAGTGAAACGTCAAAAATTTCTGCTGTTTTGGGCAGCTGTATTTGTAATCTATGGAGTGATTTTTTACTATTTGCCACTTGGCGGATGGATTATGGCGTTTCAAAATTATAAACCCAAAGATGGATTTTTACATTCGAAGTTTGTCGGATTTGATAAATTTATTTTCTTATTTCAGGATGACACGTTTTTGAAAGTCCTGCGAAATACTTTGGGTATGGGTATTTTGAATCTTGTATCAACATTTATCATGGCAATTGTATTTGCTATTTTATTAAATGAAGTTCGTTCTAAAATTGGAAAAAAAGCAGTTCAGACCATTTCGTATTTACCGCATTTCCTTTCATGGATTATAGTAACAGGCATTTTGCATGATGCACTGTCGACATCAGGAATTGTGAATGAAGTGTTAATGAAATTAAATATCATAGATAAAGAAGTTAACTTTTTTGCACATCCCGGATTTTTTTGGCCGATTGTAGCATTTGCCAATTGTTGGAAAGAGACTGGTTGGAATGCGATTATTTATCTGGCGGCGATTACCTCCATTGATCCTTGCTTATATGAAGCAGCGTCAATTGATGGTGCAGGCAGATGGGCAAAAATCAGATATATCACATTACCTGGAATTAAGCCAACCATTATGATTCTTTTGTTGATGAATGTGGGTAATGTGTTAAATGCCGGATTTGAAGTTCAATATTTGCTTGGTAATGGTTTGATTAAGAGTGTTTCCGACACGATTGACATCTATGTTTTGACATGGGGTATCAGCCAAAATGACTATTCGCTTGGTACTGCGGCAGGTATTTTCAAGAGCGTAGTAAGTATTATATTGATTGTAATAGCCAATTACATGGCAAAACGTGCCGGTGAAGAAAGATTATTTTAAGGAGGGTAAGCATGAAAAAGAAAAAATCATCAATAGCAGACAAAATATTTGTTGCATGCAATACCTTGTTTATGATTGCATTTGTAGTAATCACCTTATATCCGGTTTTGAATACACTGGCGATTTCGTTTAATGATGGCATTGACGCTGTAAGAGGTGGAATTTACCTTGTTCCCAGAAAATTTACGTTGGAAAATTATCAGACAGTATTGGGAAAACAGAATATGATGACAGGGGCTTACATAACTCTTCTCAGGACAATAATCGGTACAGTGTTTGCATTGGTAAGTAACGCGCTTCTGGCATTTATTGTTAGTCGTAAGCGTTTCCTGTTTAAGTCACAATTATCATTGTTCTGGGTAATTACAATGTATGTGAACGGTGGTATGATTCCGGTATTTCTGTTGTATAGAAATTTACATTTAACAGGAACATTTTGGGTTTACGTGGTACCCGGAGCGGTGAGTGCTTTTAACATGTTGGTGCTTAGAACTTATATGCAGGGATTGCCGGATTCATTGGAAGAATCAGCACAACTTGACGGAGCGGGATATTGGACGGTATTTTCTAAAATTATCTCACCATTGTGTAAACCAGTATATGCAACCGTAGCTTTATTTGTAGCGGTATATCAATGGAATTCATGGTTTGATGCAATGTTGTACAACAGAATGAAAAGTGAATATACTACGTTACAATATGAACTTATGAAATTGTTATCATCTGTTATGCAACAGAGCGGAAGTGCGGCGAATGCAGCTGCTGCAGGTGCAACTGCATCTGCGGTGACGCCGGTTTCAGTAAGAGCAGCTGCAACAATAGCAACAATGTTACCTATTATTTGTTTATATCCGTTTTTGCAAAGGTATTTTGTAGCAGGTCTTACTATTGGCGGTGTGAAGGAATAATATTTATAAAAAGATGGGAGTAGCAGTATAGATAAACAAGGAGCGTTTCGAATACAGGAATGCTCCTTGTTTGATATAACTGGCATAGTGAAAAAATGAAAAAAAATAATATAGGTATACGCAAAATTAATTTATCGAAAATAAAGATATTAAAAAAATCTGTATTTAATATACAAATATTTAGTATAAGAAATAAAATTTTTGTATGTTTCTTGGTTCCGATTATATTTATGATGGTAATTGGGGTGGCAGCATATCAAAAAGCAGCATCCGGTATGCAAGAAAAGTATCAGGAATCCACCATGCAGACAATTAATATGATAAATGAATATATAGAAATGAGTAATGCATTTATAGAAACCGAAGCAATGAAATATGCATTTGACGGAGAACTGAATAAGTATGCATTGGGAATGCTGGATAATGACATGGCGGCAAAAGCAGAAGTGCTTTCCGCAACAAAATCCAATATTATTTCAGTACAGACTGCAAATGAATTTGTTAGTAATATTCATTTGATTACAAAACCGGGAGCGGGAATTATTACGACCAAAAGTTCGGGAGTAATCGGTGCAGCTGAAATGGGTGGATTTTTGGATGAATATCTGGCAGATGTTCCTACAGATGGAAAACTTCCGCGTAAATGGATAGACAGGCATGATATGTTGGATACGAATCTGAAACTGGAAACAGATGATTATATTCTTTCATATCAGTTATTATCACAGAATAAAAGTTACTGTGTCGTTGTAGATGTAAAAGCAGATTCAGTGAGAACTTTAATGGAAGGAATTAATCTGGGAGAAGGAAGTGTTTTAGGATTAGTAACTGAAGGCGGAAGAGAACTTCTGTGTGAAAAGATTTCTGAAAATGGAATAAGTATACTGGACGAGGGAACACAAATTTTCTATGGACAGGATTATTTTTCTCAAATAGATGAAGAGGAAAATGCAAATGGGTCGATGGAGATAAAATATAAAGGAAATGAGTATTTGTTTATTTATAGCAGAAGTAATGAAAATCATGCAACGGTATGTGCCATGGTACCGATGAAAGTAATTACGGGGCAGGCGGAAGAAATAAAAATATTGACAGCAACTTTAGTAGTTTTGGCCACGGCTATAGCCTCTATAATCGGAATTTGGATTGCGGCAGGAATTCAAGGAAATATGAAACATATTTCTCGCAGATTCGGAGAAGTTTCACAGGGAGATTTAACCGTGCGTATTACCGCAAAAGGAAAAGATGAATTTCAGAAATTGGCGGCATCTGCTGAAAACATGATTGAAAATAATAAGAAATTAGTAACAAAAGTAAGTGATTCAACAAGCGAATTGGAAAATTCTGCATGTGAGGTAAAAGAAACATCCGGTACCATAAGCCATTGTTCAGAAGAAATGGTGAAAGCAATTACCAATATTAATGAGGGCGTGGAAAGGCAATCTGTCTATGCACAGATTTGCATGGATAAAACGGCAGCACTTTCTGCGGACATGCTGAAAGTGAGTAATACGGTTGAGCAGGTAGGATGTCTTGTTAAAAATACCGAAAAAATGATAGAAGACGGAATGACAATGGTAATGTCGCTGGGGAAGAAGGCAAAAGCAACAAATGAAATTACTGTACAAGTAGGGGAGAATATTGCAGCATTAAAAAAAGAGACAGGTTTAATTAATCAGTTTGTAGAGACGATTGCGGGAATCTCCAAACAAACAAATTTGTTGTCTTTAAATGCTTCGATTGAAGCAGCAAGAGCCGGTGAGTCCGGAAAAGGATTTGCTGTTGTTGCAGAAGAAATCCGAAAACTTGCAGATGATTCTGCTAAGGCAGCAGGAGAAATTCAAAATAATGTGACACAAATTAATGAAAGGACGCTTGATACTGTAAATAATGCAAAACATGCGGAAGAAATGGTTGCATCTCAGACAGAGGTAGTAGAAAAAGTAGTTGCCGTATTTAAAGAAATGAGCAGGCACATGCAGGATTTGGTAGTGGGACTGAATGCCATTGTGAATTCTACGGAAAAAGCAGATACCGAAAGAAAGGATACGTTAGATTCTGTTCAAAATATTTCCGGCGTTATCGAGGAAAATGTGGAGAATGTAAGGGCAATGAATAAAATTACAGAAAAGTTACACGAAAATGTGGAAAACTTAAATCATATTTCAGAGATACTGAATCAGAATATGGAAGGGCTGAAAGGAGAAATATCTGTTTTTAAAGTAAAATAACGGAAGTATACTCTTATTCTTGAGTCATAGAAATGTGTGTGATAAAATAATTATGAAAGCATTATATGAATCATTTGTGAAAAAGAGGGATATGAATGAGAAAGAAAATACTGATGATATGCAGTATCTGGCATGAAGATTATATGCGTGCTTTAATGAAAGGAATTCAAAGAAGTATAGCGCAGGAAGATGTTGAAGTGCATATGATGGCTGCGTATGATGCGTCTGGGAATGTTCAAATTCATGAAAAAGGACATGAGATATTTAGTTTACCTGTATTGCAGGAATATTCAGGAGTATTGTGCGCAGCAAGTAGTGTGGGAAATACACCGATAGTTGAGCAGTTGGTAGAAGCGTGTAACAATTATCGGAGACCGATTTTAAGTATAGACAGGATAATAAAAGATGTTCCGTCTATCGGAATTGACAATTATCAGGCAGTATTTGAACTGGTAGAGCATATGATTACGGTACATGGCTGTAAAGTGTTGAATTATTTGGGTGGTGCAGAAACGCATGCGGAAAACAAGGAACGGTTTCGGGCATTTTGTGATTGCCTGAAAAAGCATGGGATTGTACCAGATGAAGAACGTATTATGCACTATAATTTTTTGCATAGTGATGGTAGGAATGCATACCATGTTTGGAAAGAAAAAGGAAAGCATATACCGGATGTTTTGATTTGTGCCAATGACAATATGGCTATTGGATATTGTGAAGAGGCGGCCAAAGATGGGTACTATGTTCCGGATGACTTTTTAATTAGTGGGTTTGATAATTTTGAAGAAGGTAAATACTTTTGCCCTTCAATAACCAGTGTAAACAGAGATTGGGAATCCTTAGGATATGTAAGCATGAATCACTTGTTGACATTGATTGAAGGGGAAAAAGTGCAGAATTGTCGGCTTTATTCACAAGGAAAAATAGTGTTAAACGAAAGCTGTGGTTGCGCATTGGACAGGAGAAATATCAGGGAGAATCTCAAGCATATGCTTCTTGAAAGAAGACTTGAGGAGGCTTTAGAAGAAAAGCAGAGAAATGTAAGACAGAGATTATGCAGCTGCAATAATATAACTGAACTTCAAAAGAAGTTTGGGCAAAGTTTTACAGAACTTGATATCAATTCGTTTGTATTATGTCTGAAAGAGGGGATTTTTGCAAAGAATAATTCGGAAAATGTAAGGCTGATATCGGCCCAAAGACAAAAAAATTCTCCAAATAGTATGGATTTGGTAATTAAAGAGTTAGATGCTGAGAAAAAAGAAAAAATATATATTTTCAGTGCACTTTATTTTGGAAATTTATCGTATGGATATAGTGTGGCAACTTATCAAAATAATTTTATGAAAAATAATCTGCATAGAACTTTATTGGAGACAATATCGCTGGCATTAGAAAATATAAGACAAAAAGAAGAAATTCATATGATGAATGAACAATTAAAAGAATTGTATCTGCAGGATTCTCTGACAGGTTTGTATAATCGTTTTGGTTATGCGCAGATGGGAGAAGAATTCTTTTTGGCACATCAGAAGCGGGTCTCTCTGGTGTATGTGGATGTAGATAATTTGAAAGTAATCAATGATAGTTTTGGGCATGCTATGGGAGATGTGGCAATTAAAGGGGTTGCCATTTCTATTGCTAAAGTGTTTGGACCGGAAAGTGTTAAAGTCAGGATGGGCGGTGATGAATTTCTGATTATTTGTGAACTTCAGGACGAGCAGGAAATTTTACAAAAAGAAGAAAGAGTATCAGAAGTATTACTTGAATATAAAAAAGGTGAGAACCTTTCATTTCCTTTGGGAGCCAGTATGGGGCATATTCACAGTGATGGGATGGAAAGCACATTAGAATCATTGGTAAAAATGGCAGATTCGAAAATGTATGACATCAAACAAAAGAAGAAAATGGGAAAAAGATAAAATGTGATATGAGGAGACTTGTATTGGGCTGCTTGAAATATATTACGGTTATTTTGGCGATTTTTGGTCTGGAATTAAAAATAAAAAATCATATTGAAGAGACCGGGCGCGAAGGTGTAGATAAAAAGAAGTGTAAGAATATGCTGATTATAAGGAAGCATCATAATAAAGGTGCTTTCCTTAATGCAGGAGAAAGCAGACAGAAAATGGTTATGTTGCTCTCGGTTTTGCTGTCGATAGTGACCACTGTGATTTTTGTGCTGACATTAGGACAGGGCGGTCACAGACTTTTGAAGTGGGGACTTACGCTTTTTTTAGGCGGTGCCTATTCTAACACTTATGACAGAATGATAAGAAAGTATGTGGTGGATTACGTCAGCTTTAATGTGCCTTTTAAGTGGCTCCGCAGGATTATTTTTAACATTGGGGACTTCTGTATTATGATAGGGGCTATGCTCAGTGTCATTGGATATTATCAAGGATGATTTGAATACCGTTTTTTATGAAACTCGATATTGATAAAGAAGAAGCGGTGAGGTATAATTATTTGTCAGAGAAAATACTCTTAAAAAGATTGGTGGATGTTTTGAAGGAGGAATGATTATGGGCGCATTGTTTGAAAGTGTTGTTATTGGATTAAATGAAGCAATTTCTATCGAAAAGAGTGAAATACCAATTCGAAAAAAATTTGAGTCTCCGGCACCTACTTATATAGAGACGGATGGGAAACACTACGATGCGTGCGGGGAAGGTATGAAAGAAGCATAATATATGTGATGTACGAAGAGGAGTAATTGGAGGTTACTTCTCTTTTTTTGGAAAAAACCATTGACAGATATGTGAACAAGTGGTGTAATGTTATTGTAATATATGAATAATTGCTCATACGTTCGAATGTGTGCGGAGGAGGTACATATGATTTATAGGATAACAGCAATTTTGATTTTAGCAACATTTTATACATTTTACTTTGCCAAAATTGTAATTCAGAAGAGACAATCTATTAAAACAAATCAGATGGGAATTGGTAATAAGCCTAAAAAGGTATTGCTGGTTGAGCGGATTATGAGTATTGCAACAGTGCTGACATGTGTTGCGGGTGTGTGCAGCATATTTTTAGTAAAAACATATTTGGCGACAGTGTTTAGAATTGTTGGAATTGTGACAGGGATTATAGCAGTTATTTTCTTCGCCTTAGCCACCATTACAATGAAAACCAGTTGGAGAGTCGGAATTCCGGAGGAGAAAACAACCCTTATTACGCAGGGCATATATAGCCTAAGCAGAAATCCTGCTTTTGTCGGATTTGATTTATTATATCTTTCGGTATGTCTTATGTTTTTTAATATTCCGCTAGTACTTCTTTCGGTTTGGGCCGGTGTGATGTTACATCTTCAAATATTGCAAGAGGAAGAACATATGCAGAATATGTTTGGAGAAGAATATGAAATTTATAAAATGCATACTTCAAGATATTTTGGAAAAAACTATTGACTCCTACGTAACGTAATAGTTTAGAGTATACTTATCGAGAGGAGGAACAAGCCCATGATGACAGTAAATGAAGTAAGCAAATTGACCGGAGTGAGTATACGCACCCTGCAATATTATGATACCATAGGTCTTCTGCCGCCAACGGAATACACGGAGGCAGGATACCGGCTGTATGACGATACAGCAATGGAAAGGCTGCAACAAATTTTACTGTTTAGGGAACTTGAATTCCCACTAAAGGAAATTAAGACGATAATTGATGCTCCGAATTTTGACAGGAATAAAGCCTTAGAGCAGCAAATTGAACTGCTCACCATGAAAAAGGAACATCTTGAGAATCTGATTAATTTCGCTCGTAAAATAAAAACGACAGGAGTGATTAAAATGGATTTTAATGTATTTGATACAACCAAAATGGATGAGTATGCCAAAAAGGCAAAAGAGCAGTGGGGACAGACTCCCGAATATAAGGAATATGAAGAAAAAGCAAGCCATCTGTCTTCAGATGCACAGAAAATGGACTGGCAAAATCTTATGCTTATATTTGCAGAGTTTGGAAAAATGAAAGATAAGAAACCTGAGGATGATGAAGTGCAGCTTCAGGTGAAAAAGCTGCAGGACTATATTTCTGAACATTTTTATAAATGCTCCGATGAGATTTTGAAAGGTCTTGGAAAAATGTATGCAGCCGGCGGAGAATTCACTGAAAATATTGATAAAGCTGCCGGAAGCGGAACAGCTGTATTTGCAGCAGAAGCAATAGAGATTTATTGTAAGTAATAGTATAAAGCAAAGGTTTGTTTTGACTGGGCGTATCCGCAAGGGTACGCCTTTTTGTAAAAAAATAAAAAATTTTAAAATTAATGTTGACAAAAGATACAAAACGTATTATTGTATTAATCAGATAATACAGTAACACAGTGACACAACATTATATCACACAAAATAAAACAAAAACGAGAAAGGGAGGATGTTATGGCGTGGAATTTGGATTCAGACCGTCCCATTTACACACAGATTTTGGAACGGATGGAAATGCAGATAGTTTCCGGTATCTATAAACCGGGCAGTAAAGTACCGAGCGTGCGCGAGTTGGCAGCGGAAGCAGGGGTAAATCCCAATACCATGCAGCGTGCACTTGCAGAACTTGAGAGAAAGGGGCTTGTAACCACACAGAGAACCAGTGGAAGAGTTGTAACAGAGGATATGGAAATGATTAGGGAAACACGGAATACATTAGCAAAGGAACAGATACAGGATTTTATACAGAGAATGAAAGAGCTTGGATTTGAAAAAGAAGAAATCCTTGCATTAATTAAAAGTGAAGCGGGAGGAGAACTTGTATGAGTGAATTGGTAAACGTATCAAATCTCACCATGGTTTATGACAAAAGAAAAACAGCATTAAATGAACTGAGTCTTACCATTCCCAGAGGAAAGATTGTAGGTCTTTTAGGACCTAACGGAAGCGGAAAGACTACACTGATTAAAATTTTAAACGGACTTCTTTGTCCTACAAGCGGTACTGCACTTATTAACGGCAGCAAGCCGGGACCGGAGACAAAAGCAAGAGTTTCTTATCTCCCGGAGCGTACGTATTTACAGACAGGTATGAAGGTAAAAGAGCTGATTGCCTACTTTACGGATTTTTATGCGGATTTTAAGCCGGAGAGAGCAAAAGAAATGCTTACTTCTCTCGGAATCGATGAAAATGACAGAATTAAGACTTTATCAAAGGGTACAAGGGAAAAGGTACAGCTGATTCTGGTAATGAGCAGAGATGCTGATTTGTTTATTCTGGATGAACCTATTGCCGGTGTTGACCCTGCGGCAAGAGATTATATCATTAAGACCATTATTACAAACTACAATGAAAATGCGACGGTACTTTTATCCACACATTTAATTTCCGATATTGAAAATATTCTGGACGAAGTGATTTTCATTAAAAACGGTAATCTGGTATTACAGGCAACCGTAGAAGATATCAGGGAGCAGAAAGGCAAGAGCGTGGATGCTTACTTTAGGGAGGTGTTTGCATGTTAAAGAAATTGTTGAAGCATGAGTGGGCGGCAAGCTGGAAAATCCCCACTATTTTAATCGGAGTTTTATTAGTGATTTCCATATTTGCAGGATTTACTTTTGCAGCACCTGTATGGGAAAGTGAGATGGGTGGCCTGGCGGCTCTTCTGGTTTTGGTTTGGATGCTTTACTATTTTGCAATTATCGGTGTCAGTGTAGGCGTTGTTTTGTATTTGGCAATTCGTTTTTATAAGAGTATGTATACTGATGAAGGATATCTGACACATACTTTGCCGGTGACATCACACCAACTGTTGTGGTCTAAGATAATTCCCATGGCGGCATGGAATGTACTTGCAACTATCGGAATTTTCATCAGTGTTGCGATTTTCGGACTTATGGCAATCGGCTTTTTGCAGCCGGACGGTATGGGAATCTGGGAAACAATTTCTTTTATGACAGAAGAAATGGTGGCAGAACTCGGTATTGAAAATATTGTTACATTTGGTCTTAGCATGCTTGCAATCGGAATTGCCGGAGTTTGCAGCGGAACTATGATGTTGATTGGTTCCGTTACCATCGGACAGTTGGTAGGTAAGCACAAAATCCTTGGTTCCATCGGTGCTTATTTCGGTATCAATACCGTAATGCAGTTTGTATCAACAGCGTGTATGATTCCGTTCATGTTCAATATGGCATATGAGGAAACGGATAATGTATTTAGCGTTATGATGCCGATGTATTTTGTAATGAGCGTTGTTTTTGTGATTTTGTCAGTAGTGTTGTATTTTATCAGCGAACTGATTATCCGCAAGAAGCTGAATTTGGATTAAAAAATGCGAAAATACATCTGAAATAAGTAGTATAATATAAAAAAATTGACCGTTACAAAAAACGGTCATTTTTTTTGGTTAAAATGACGAATATGATTCGTTTGACATCAGTTTTGTATAGTGATAATATATAGTTAACACGTGTTAACAAACTGCAAAATGAGGTAGAAATGGAAACAGTATCACGTATGACTTTAGAGGAAATAGCCAAGGAAATCGGTATTTCCCGGACTACAATTTATAAAGTAATTAACAACAAAGGTTACGTCAGCGAAGAGACCAGCAGAATTGTTAACGAAGCACTCAAAAAGTACAATTATGTAGAGAACAGAAATGCCAGAAATCTGGCAATGAACAAGCAATATACGATTGGCTATGTAGGATTTAAGTCTAAAAGTGCAAACTATTTTACTACAGAAATCGGAAAAGGATTAAAAAGAGCGGTCAAGGAGTTCGGAGACGACGGACTTACCCTTCTGATTTCGGAGTTTGACGTAGAAAAGCCGGAAGAACAGCTTGCAGCTGTAGAGGAGATGCTTTCTCAGGGCGTTAAGGATTTTGTACTTGCTTATTCCAGAACGGAAACTATTCAGAAAATTTTGGAGTTGCTTCGCATGGCAGAAGCCAGAGTGGTGCTTCTGAGCCGTGATTATCCTGAGGATGAAGATTGCTACTATGTTGGAGTAGATTATTACAAGAGCGGGCGTCTGGCTGCGGAACTGATGGGCAAGATTATTCCTAAAGGTAGTATCTATATACCTGTTACCGAAGAATATAAGACTAATACCGATATTCTTGCCAGATTGCAGGGCTTCATGGATAAAATGGAAGAATATCAGGACATAACTCTCCTTCCCATTGCATACGGTTTGATAGAAGAAGATGCAATTGTGGATGCAATCAGAAAGTGTATTGACAAAGAAGAAGGCCTTGCCGGAATTTTTGACCTCACATACAGACTGGATGTGATTGCCAAGGTACTTGGAGAGAAGAATCGCAAAGATATTAAACTGGTAGGTTTTGACCTGTTTGAGGAAATCAGGGGCTATGTGGAGGACTCATCCATTGATGCGGTGGTTTATCAGGACTTGAGTTATCAGGCATACAGGGCAGTGAAAATTCTGTTTAATGAGATGTGCTATGACAAACGCAAGGATGAGCGGAAGCATTATGCCAAGCTTGAAATTATCATGAAAGAGAACATTCAATATTTTTAATATAAAGGAGGATTACAATGCTGTACATAGGAATTGACTTAGGAACCAGTGCGGTAAAATTGTTATTAATGGATGGAGCAGGAAAGATTCAGAAGATTGTTTCCAAGGAATATCCGCTTTATTTCCCCAATCCCGGATGGTCGGAGCAGAAGCCGGAGGACTGGTATGAACAGACCATGGCAGGTATCAAGGAACTGATAGCAGAGGCAGACAAGTCTCAGATTGCAGGTATCAGCTTTGGCGGACAGATGCACGGTCTTGTTATTTTAGATAAGGATGATAATGTAATTCGTCCCGCACTTCTGTGGAATGACGGAAGAACATATGAAGAATGTGATTACCTGAATAACGTTATCGGAAAGGATAAGCTTTCAGAATATACAGCCAATATTTCCTTTACCGGATTTACGGCACCTAAGGTGCTTTGGGTTAAGAATAAGGAACCTGAAAATTTTGCAAAGATTGCAAAGATTATGCTTCCTAAGGATTACATTGCATACAAACTCACGGGTGTAAACTGTACAGACGTATCCGATGCTTCCGGTATGCTTCTTATGGATGTGAAGAACCGCTGCTGGTCCAAAGAAATGTGTGACATTTGCGGCATCACGGTAGACATGCTTCCTAAACTGTATGAAAGCTATGACTGTGTTGGTACAGTGACGAAGGAAATTGCGGAAGAACTTGGCATTCCTGAGAATGTTAAGGTGGCAGCAGGTGCAGGCGACAACGCGGCAGCAGCTGTGGGAACAGGTACGGTAGGAGACGGTATGTGTAATATCTCTCTGGGAACCAGCGGAACTATTTTTATCTCCTCCGAAAATTTTGGTGTGGATAAGTTTAATGCACTTCATGCTTTTGCACATGCTGACGGACATTATCATTTAATGGGATGTATGTTAAGTGCAGCTTCCTGTAATACGTGGTGGATGGAAGAGATTATCGGAACAGATAAGTTTGCAGAGGAGCAGAAGGCGATTACGAAGCTTGGTGAAAACCATGTGTACTTCCTGCCTTATCTGATGGGAGAGCGTTCTCCCCACAATAACCCTAACGCAAGAGGTACTTTCATCGGTATGACCATGGATACAAGCAGAGCAGATATGACACAGGCGGTCCTTGAAGGAGTTGCATTTGCCCTCAGAGATTCCTTTGAAGTGGCTAAGTCACTCGGCATTAAAATTGAGAGAACCAAGATTTGCGGCGGCGGTGCAAAGAGTCCTCTTTGGAAAAAGATGATTGCCAACATCTTAAATGTGAAGGTAGATGTCATTGAAAGTGAAGAAGGTCCTGCTCTTGGTGGTGCGATGCTGGCAGCAGTTGCATGCGGCGAATATGCAAATGTGGAAGAAGCTGCGGCAAAGATTGTAAAGATTATCGATACTGTTGAACCGGAAGCAGAACTGGTTGAAAAATATGAAAAGAGATATCAGCAGTTTAAGGAAATTTATCCTGCCTGCAAACCTCTTTTTGACATCATTAAGTAGAAAGGAGAAACAAAAATGCAAATTTACAGTGTGACAGACGAAAAATTCAAGAAGTACGGTAAGGTTGTGGAAGGTATCGACTTTTCCGAACTGATTGCAAAAATGGAAGAATGCACGCCTCTTCCCGAAGGAGTGGAGTATGTTCCCGGACTTCCTGAATTGGAGGCGCTTCCCGCAGCAAAAGAATTATCTGTTAAGACATACGGAGAAATGCCTATTCAGGTAGGATATTGTAACGGACATAACTGTATGCTCAATGCCCTTGAGTATCACAGAGATTCCGAAATCAATATTGCAGCAACAGATGCGATTCTGATGCTTGGCTGGCAGCCTGATATTACCGCAGACTTTACTTATGATACTTCTTTAGTAGAAGCATTCTTAGTACCCAAGGGAACTGCGGTTGAAGTATATGCAACTACGCTTCATTATGCACCCTGCGGTGTGGACGGAGCCGGATTTAAGGTGGGTATCGTACTTCCCAAGGGAACAAACCTTGACCTCTCAGAGAAGCATGCAGGTGGAGAAGACGGACATCTCACAGCAGTAAATAAATGGTTGCTGGGTCATCCGGAGGGAGGGCTTGCAGAAGGAAGTCCCATGGGTCTTATAGGAAAGAATCTGAATGTAAATGAATAAAAAAAGTATATGCCGGTAAAAGTGCCGGCAGGCAGGTGCGGAAACAGAAGTACCTGTGAAATAAGAATTGTACTGTTTTAAAACAGTAGAAATAAAGATGAAAACATTTTTTACAAATTAAGGAGGGTGTTTGACATGAACAATTTACCTAAAATCAAAATTGGTATCGTAGCAGTAAGCCGTGACTGTTTCCCTGAGGAACTGTCCGTAAACAGAAGAAAGGCGCTTGTAGAAGCTTACAAGGCAAAATATGATGCAGAAGACATTTATGAATGTCCCATCTGTATCGTAGAAAGTGAAATCCATATGGTACAGGCTCTTGAAGATATCAAGAAGGAAGGCTGTAATGCACTTTGCGTATATCTTGGTAACTTTGGTCCTGAAATTTCCGAAACATTACTTGCTAAGCACTTTGATGGTCCTTCCATTTTTGTTGCAGCAGCAGAAGAAAGCCAGAACGACTTAGTAGGCGGACGTGGTGATGCTTACTGTGGTATGTTAAATGCAAGCTACAACTTAAAGCTTCGTAATGTAAAAGCATATATCCCTGAATATCCTGTTGGAACAGCAGAGGAATGTGCTGACATGATTAACGAATTCGTGCCTATTGCAAGAGCAATCGTTGCACTTGGCGACCTTAAGATTATCAGCTTCGGTCCCAGACCGCTTAACTTCCTTGCTTGTAATGCGCCCATTAAGCAGCTTTACAACCTTGGTGTAGAAATCGAAGAAAACTCCGAACTTGACTTATTCGAAGCATTCAAGAAGCATGAAGGTGACGAAAGAATTCCTGCTAAGGTGAAAGAAATGGAAGAAGAGCTTGGCGCAGGTAACATGAAGCCTGAAGTACTTCCTAAGCTTGCTCAGTATGAATTAACACTTCTTGACTGGATTGATGAGCATAAGGGATATCGTAAGTATGTTGCTATCGCAGGTAAGTGCTGGCCCGCATTCCAGACACAGTTCGGATTTGTTCCCTGCTATGTAAACAGCCGTTTGACAGGTATGGGAATCCCTGTTTCCTGTGAAGTAGATATTTACGGATGTTTAAGCGAGTTTATCGGTGCTGCTGTAAGTAACGACATCGTTACTCTGCTTGATATCAACAACTCCGTACCTGCTGATATGTACGAAGAGTCCATTAAGGGCAAATTTGATTATACACATAAAGATACCTTCATGGGATTCCATTGCGGAAATACCAACTCCAAGAAGCTTTCCTTCTGCAGCATGAAGTATCAGATGATTATGGCAAGAAACCTGCCTGAAGAAGTAACACAGGGTACTCTGGAAGGTGACATTGTTCCCGGCGATATTACATTCTATCGTCTCCAGTCTACAGCAGATAACAAGCTTCGTGCATACATTGCACAGGGTGAAGTCCTTCCTGTGGCAACCAAGTCCTTTGGTGGTATCGGTGTATTCGCTATTCCTGAAATGGGAAGATTCTACCGTCACGTATTAATCGAAGGTAACTATCCTCACCATGGTGCGGTAGCATTCGGTCATTACGGAAAGGCTCTCTACGAAGTATTTAAGTATATTGGTGTTGAAGTGGATGAAATCGGCTTCAATCAGCCTAAGGGAATGCTTTATAAGACAGAGAATCCTTTTGCATAAAGAGTAACCAAACGACGCCGCGCTTTGCGAGCCGTCTTATTGGGGTAAAAAGCCTGCGCGATTATACGATATAAGAGCGCAGGCTCTTTTAGTGGAGGAATGAAAAATGGCGAAGAGTACTACGAAGGATATGACGAGCGGTTCGCCGATGAAGTTAATAGTGGGATTTGCGGTTCCGTTTATGTTTGGGCTGTTGTTTCAGCAGTTCTACAGTGTTGTGGATTCGATTATTGTAGGACGGTTTTTGGGCGTGAATGCACTTGCAGCGGTAGGGGCTACCGGTTCCTTGCATTTTTTGATAATCGGGTTTTCAAACGGGGTCTGTAATGGATTTATGATTCCTGTGACTCATAAATTCGGGGCAAAAGATTATTCCGGTATGAAGCAGTTTATTGCGAACGCAGTTTGGCTGGGCGCGATGCTGGCGATGGTACTTACAGTTATTGTCAGTGTGCTTTGTAAGGAAATCTTGTTGCTGATGAATACACCGGAGGATATTTTGCAGGATGCGTATATTTATATTTTGATTATCTTTTTGGGGCTTCCGGCAACTTATCTTTACAATATGCTGGCAGGAATCATCCGTTCCATGGGAGACAGTAAAACTCCGCTTAAATTTCTGATGCTGTCATCTTTTTTGAATATTGTGTTGGACCTTGTATGTATTGTGGTGCTTCATATGGGGGTGGCAGGTGCGGCTGTTGCTACTGTGGTTTCGCAACTTGTATCAGGATTACTTTGTCTGTTTTATGCAAAAAATAAATTTGAATTGTTGCAGATTTCAAAAGAAGAATGGAAAGTAAATACAGGTCATATGAAGGTTCTTTGTAATATGGGAATCCCCATGGGATTGCAATGCTCTGTGACAGCCGTTGGTTCCGTGATTTTACAGACTGCGGTAAACGGTCTGGGCTCCGTGGCAGTAGCGGCAGTAACGGCTTCCAATAAGGTAAGTATCTTCTTTTGCTGTCCCATTGATGCAATGGGGTCTACTATGGCAACTTATGCAGGACAAAACGTGGGAGCAGGAAAACTTGAGAGATTGGGAAAAGGTATCAAATCCTGTGCAGTGCTTGGAATACTGTATTCTGCTCTGGCTTTTACGGTGCTATACTTTGCAGGGGAAAGTCTGGCATCATTGTTTATTGATGGTGGAGAAGTGCAGATACTTGCGAATGCCCGTCAGATGCTTTTGACGAACAGCGCTTTTTATGCATTACTGGTATTTGTGAGTGTACTGCGTCTGACGATTCAGGGGGCGGGATTTAGTATGCTTGCTATTATGACGGGATTTTTTGAAATGGCGGCAAGAGCCATTGCGGGACTGGTTTTAGTTCCCAATTTCGGCTTTACCGGCGTATGTTTTGCCAGTCCCCTGGCATGGGTGCTTGCCAACTTGTTTTTAATACCGGCTTACATCCATGTGCGCAGGAAACTGGAAAAAATGTTGACTGTGAATACATAATGAGTGTAAACAGTGGCAGAAAAATCAGTCTGCCAGTTTATTTACTTTTCGGTCATAAGTCAGAATACCGTTTACTTCCTCTTCTATATCGGAGAGCTGTGTGTAAACAGCACCTGACAGTCCCTGCTTTTGTAACGGAAGCAGGGATTTTTGGATTAGTGCGTCATAGGCGGCCTGCAATTCTTTTAAGGAGTCATAGCGCTTGTAACCGTAGACGCGTCCAACTGAGGAATGGTCTTTGATATGGCAGGCAAAACCGCCGTATTCAGACAGAAATAATGCCCGGTTATTCCATTTTTTTACAGATACTTTTAACGGACGGAAGTAATTGTGTTCACTGATAAAATCCCCTGCGCCCTGATCAAACCATCCACTGGCAGAATCAATGAGGCGGCTGTTGTCTTTTTGTTTGATAAGTCCGGTAATGCGTTCGCTGTCGAATTGCCCCCATCCTTCGTTGAAAGGCACCCAGATGGCAATGCAGGGGAAGAAGGAAAGGATATCTACGGTTTCCAGACATTCTTTTTCCCATGCAGTACGTGCTGCTTCATCTGTTCTGGAAAACAGCGAGTAGCGGTTATCCTTCACATGGGGCGTGAGCTTTGGAAACAAAGTCGGGAAGATGTTTACCGCAGGCATGTTGTAGGTGCTGCCACCGTTTACCATGTCCTGACAGACAATCATTCCGATTTTGTCACAATGGTAATACCATCTGGCGCACTCTACCTTGATATGCTTTCTCAGCATATTAAAGCCAAGCTTTTTCATGGTCGTGATGTCATAGAGCAGAGCTTCATCGGAAGGAGCGGTATAAAGTCCGTCCGGCCAATAACCCTGGTCAAGAACGCCCATTAAAAAATAAGGCTTATGATTTAAACAAAATACAGGAACTTCACCGTCTGTATTTTCTAATTGATGATGTTCTATGGTAAAGCTGCGCAGGGCAAAATAACTTGTCACTTTGTCGTTCCCGAATGAAATCTGCAAATCATAGAGGGCAGGGCATTCAGGACTCCACGGATGGAAATCTTCCTCAGCAACGGTAAAGGAAACACAGACGTTGCTCTGACTTGTCTTTTCTGCAAGTGGAAAGACAAGTATCTGATTGCAGAGCTCCTTGCCGTCAAAAAGCGCGGTTACGGATAAAGAAATCTGTGAATTAGCCATTTCTGAGCCTGATAAGCTGTCTGTTGTCGGATTTTCAGGAGTAATATGAATATTTTGCACTAGTGAGAAGGATAAAGTGACTTTGCGGTTGTCAAAATCACTTTGCACCTGTATCTTTTGAATATAACAAGGTGCGACATATTCCAACCATACAGTCTGCCAGATACCGCTTTGCGCAGTATAAAAGATGCCGCCGCGTTTCAAGGTTTGTTTGCCTCTGGAATGACTTTTGGTATCGGTAAAGTCCTGTACACGGACTGTTAAAACATTGTTTTCGGGCAAAAGATAGGGAGTGATATCTGCCTCGAAAGGAAGATATCCGCCTTCGTGGGTGATGACAACATGGCCGTTTATCATGACCTGAGTGTGAGAATCAACTGCACCAAAGTGCAAAATAACCCTTTTCCCGGCAGAAAGCGCTTCTTTGTCGATAGGAAGTGCTTTGTGGTACCATAGATATTCGTCAGGTTTTAATTGTCTGCCTACACCGGATAGTGCAGCTTCCGGGGAAAACGGTACAAGAATTTCTCCGGGAAAGCTTGCAGGTAAATCAGGAGAGGCGGTAATGGCATAGTTCCATTTGCCGTTTAAATTGATATAAGAATCCCTTACCATCTGCGGACGGGGATATTCCGGTAAAACGTTGTTTATATCCAGTCTTTCACCAAAAACAGTGGTAAGAGGAGTGAGTTTATCATCTTCATGGGGACGAATTACACTTTTGGCTGCATCTAAAAGGTTCATAAGAGCCTCCTTTTTCATAGTATAATAACAGTTTAACACAATCCGTGGGATTAATCACAGAAATCCGAGTATTTGGAACAACATTTTTATGGGAAATATTTTCTGATAGAAAATGAAAAAATTATAGAGGCATTTAGATAAACTTGTGATATGATAGTTTTGGCTGTCGGTTACTGATAAAAGGGAAATAGGGTTACAGACGCCTGAAGTATTTGTATGAAAGGCAGAAGATAGCAGGATAGGAGCCGATATGGAGACAGATGAATTTTTGAAAAAGAGATTCCGGGAACTGGCTGATAAGGCGTATCGGAACAATATTTATACATTTACAGGCTTCCTCGGCATGTCGGAATTGTCGCACTTTTACAGCATGGAACGGGAAGTGTCGTTTGTTCCGTGGGAAGCCTTTGGTGGGAGCGAAAGCTGCGAGAGGATGATGATTCGCTTCGGCAATGAAGAATTGTTTGGCTACACAGAGGAATTTCCGATAACGTGTTTGAGGATACAACCTTTAATGCAGAAGTTTGCGGATAAGCTCAGCCACAGGGACTTTCTCGGTGCACTTATGAATTTGGGAATAGAAAGAGATACCCTGGGAGATATTATTTTGAAAGAAAACGAGGGATATCTTTTTTGTACGCAGACCATAGCGCCTTATATTTGCGAAAATCTGACACGGATAAAACATACACAGGTTCTTTGCAAAGAAGCAGAAGAAATTCCAATGGAAAAAGAAGAAGATTTGCAGGAAATAAAGATACAGGTATCCTCTGTGCGGATTGATGGTATGATTGCAAAGGTTTATCATTTTTCGCGTGGGGAAAGTATAGAGTACTTCCGACAGAAAAAGGTGTTTGTAAACGGAAGACTTTGTGAAAACAACAGTCATATCCTAAAAGAAGGCGATGTTGTAACAGTAAGAGGCTGCGGAAAATTTATTTTCGCAAAGAGTCAGGGACTTAGCAAGAAAGGGAAAATGAACGTGGTGGTTTGCTGCTACGGAAAAAGATAGAGGAGAGATAAGATGTTATTGTTGGAACAGATGGTAGTCCTGTTTTTGCTTATGGGCGTGGGATTTTACTGTTATAAAAAAGAATTTATTACAGATGAAAGCAGCAAAAAGCTTTCTGCCATTGTGGTGAATATAGCTAATCCGGCAATGGTTCTCACCGGTTGTATGGGAGAAAACAAAATCAAGGGTCAGGAACTGCTACAGATAGCTTTGATTATTGTGCTGATTTATGGGGCGTTATTGCTTCTTGCGCTGGTGATTCCGAAAGTGCTTTGCATTGACAAGAAAAGTGCGGGAGCTTACCGTGCCATGACGGTGTTTTCCAACATCGGATTTATGGGATTTCCGGTAATTTCGGCATTGTATGGAAGGGAAGCATTGCTTTATGCATCATTGTTTACCATTCCCTATAATACACTGATTTATACTTATGGGATATCGGCAATGTCTACCGGAGAGGGAAAAGAGAAAAAAGGTTCTTTTGCATGGGACAGGGTGTTTAACGCAGGTGTAATTGCCTGTATAATCACCATTATCGTGTACTTGTTACAATTACCGGTTCCGGAATTTGTGGAATCTACCGTAACCCATTTGAGCAACTTAACGGCGCCCTTAAGTATGATGGTAATTGGTGCATCATTGGCAACTATTAATATGAAAAAATTATTTACGGATGTGAAGCTTCTTTTGTTTTCTGCGATTAAGCTTTTGCTGATTCCGGTAGTGGGTGTGTTTGTTATCAGGCAGTTTGTGCCCAATGAAATGATTTGCGGCGTGTGTATGGTGATGCTTGCTACACCGGTAGGAAGTATGACGGCGATGCTTGCCCAGCAATATGACGGTGACTATGAGATGGCATCAAAAGGTGTGGCGCTGACAACGGTGCTTTCGGTAGTGACTATGCCCATTGTGTCCATGTTGGTGGGATAAAAAGGGAGAGGAATGTTGCATAAGCGGCAATGCATCTGCTTGGACGGGTTACGCCAAGCATTCCGCAAAGCCTGATAAAGCATAGTCTTTGCTCCATGGCGTAAATTGTCCTGCGCAGAGGCATATGCCGATAGATACAAAACTATTAGAAATGCTTGAATAGAAAGACGGGAAGATGTGATACAAAATAGAGTGTAATATGTAGGAGTCGTTAAAATGGTTAAATCAGAAATCAGAGAAAAAGTAATAGAAAGATTTTTACAATATGTGAAAATGGATACGCAGTCGGATGAGAGCAGTAATAGTACGCCCACTACGGAAAAGCAACATAAATTAGCGCAGCTTTTGGTAGAGGAATTGACTGCAATGGGAGCACAGGAAATTACCTATGATAAGGAGCACTGCTATGTGTATGCGTCTGTTCCTGCATCAGAGGGAAGAGAAGGGGATGCGGTTCTTGGCTTTATTGCGCATATGGACACAGCACCGGCAGTAACAGGAAAGGATGTCAAGCCGCAAATAATAGAGCAGTATGACGGCGGCGATATTTTGCTGAATCATGAAAAAGAAATTGTGATGAAGACAGAGGATTTTCCGAAGCTTTGCGAGTATATAGGAAAAACATTGATTACCACTGACGGAACCACGCTTCTTGGAGCAGATGACAAGGCCGGTGTGGCAGAAATCATGACGATGGCAGAGTATTTACTGAGCCATAAAGAGTGTAAACACGGCAAAATCAGAATCGGCTTTACTCCGGACGAGGAGGTCGGAGCAGGTGCAGACTATTTTGATGTGAATCTGTTTGGCGCAGACTATGCTTATACGGTAGACGGTGGTAAGCTGGGAGAAATCGAGTATGAGAACTTTAACGCGGCAGGCGCCAAAGTGACCTTTAGCGGGCGCAGTGTGCATCCCGGTGATGCAAAAAACAAAATGGTAAATGCGCTTTTGCTTGCCATGGAGTTTCAGGGGATGCTGCCTGTATTTGAAAATCCCATGTATACAGAAAAATATGAAGGATTTTATCATCTGGATGAATTGCATGGCAGTGTGGAAAGTGCTAAGGCAGAGTACATTATCCGAGACCATGACAGAATGAAATTTGAACAAAAAAAGGAAAGATTTCTTGCGGTTGCTGCGTATTTGAACGGAAAGTACGGGGATAACAGTGTGGCAGTAGAGATGAAGGATTCCTATTACAATATGCGGGAAATTATTGAGCAGCATATGCATCTGATTGAGGATGCCAAGGCAGCTATGGAGGAAATCGGTATAGAGCCGGAAATCATTCCAATTAGAGGCGGAACAGACGGAGCAAGACTTTCCTTTATGGGCTTGCCTTGCCCGAATCTTTGCACCGGAGGCCATAATTTCCACGGACGGTTTGAGTATATCTGCGTAGAGTCCATGGAAAAAGTAGTGGAGCTTTTGGTGAAACTGGCAAGTAAATAGCAAAACTTTGCAGAAAGTGCGGTCGCTAAATAAATAAACCTGACAGAATCTTGAGAAACAAAATTCCAAGTACCACAATAATAACAGGTTTTATAATAGCAGCGCCTTTTTTCAGGACAAGACCGGAACCGGCATAATTTCCTGCAATGCTAAAAAGTGCGGCAACAATGCCCAGCAAAAATAAAACTTGTCCGTTTACAAGAAAGGTAACCAGTGCTGCCAGGTTAGAGGAAAGGTTTACCAGTTTCGTGTTGCCGGAGGCAGTTTTGATATCCATTCTGCACAGTCCGGTATAGAGCAGAATGAGAAAGGTACCTGTGCCGGGACCATAAAACCCGTCATACATTCCTATTACAAAGGAAATCACACAACAGAGAAGAATGACAAGACTGCGTCTTAGCTTCTTTTGAGGAGCTTTGGAGTGGTCTTTCTTTTTTAGGACAAAATAAGCAGTAACAGGTAAGATAAAAAGCAACAGATATTCCAAAATCCGTTCGCTAACAGATAAACTAAGCTTAGCACCGATAGCAGAGCCGATAAGCGCACAAAGTACGGAAGGAATTGCGCTTACAAGGTCAGCATACTTGTTTTTACAATAGCGGATGGTGGATATGGCGGTGCCAAGGCAGGAAGAAAGCTTGTTTGTCGCAATGGCATTGTGAATGGGAATGCCTGCAAGTAAATAGGCGGGAAGCGAAATCAGACCGCCTCCGCCCGCGATGGAATCGATAAAACCTGCCAAAAAGACTAAAGGGCATACAATTAAGAAAGTTGTAAAAGTAATTTCCATGTGATTATCCTTATTCTGTGATTAGTGTAAATGCGATTCTGCTTGTAAGAATCAAATTTAGTATATGATATTTAGTTTTGATGTGCAAGTATTGAAGGCGGATGGGAATATTGCCCGATTGTAGAAGTACGTCAGAAAAAACGTTGATTAAAAGAAATAAATCGTCAGAAAAAATGCATAAATAGGTAGAAAGTTCGTCTGAAAAAGTGTATACTTTATATGAAGTACTGTAGAAAGGAGCTTGTTATGGAGAGATATGCATTAAATAGATTAGTAGAGTGGAAACAGAAAAAAAATCGTAAGCCGCTTATTTTGAAAGGGGCAAGGCAGGTTGGCAAAACCTGGCTTATGAAAGAATTTGGAAGGAAGTATTTCAAATATACGGCGTATATAAATTTTGATAATAATAAAAGAATGGAAGAAGTGTTTTCCATGGATTATGATATCGAAAGGATTTTGATGGCAATCAATATTGAAACGGGAGTAAAAATTATTCCCGGTGAAACATTGATTATTTTTGACGAAGTACAGGAAAATAAACGTGCAATTGCCTCGTTAAAATATTTTTATGAGGATGCATCGGAATATACGGTTGTGGCAGCAGGCTCTTTGCTTGGTGTGGCAATACATGAAGGTGTTTCATTTCCCGTAGGAAAAGTAGATACGTTAGAATTGAATCCTTTAAGTTTTAACGAATTTTTGTTGGCTCTGGGAGAGGATGGTTTGGTTTCTCTTATTGAAAAGAACGATTTCATACTTTGGGAGGCATATCATGATAAGTTAACGGACTGTTTAAAGAAATACTACTACATTGGAGGAATGCCGGAAGTGGTAGCTAATTTTGTAGAGAACAAAGACTTTACAGAAGTAAGAGAATTGCAAAAAAGAATTATTGAATTATATGAAGACGATTTTAGTAAGCATACCGGCGCAAGGAAACTTCCAAGGATCAGAATGGTATGGAATTCTATCCCTATGCAGCTTGCAAAAGAAAATAAGAAATTTTTCTTTGGACAAATAAAGCAGGGGGCAAGAGCAAAGGATTTTGAAATAGCAATTGAATGGCTTATGGACTGTGGTTTGATAAAGAAAGTATATAAGGTTAGTAAACCGGCAATGCCCCTAAAAGCTTATACTGATTTTTCGGCGTTTAAATTATATATTTTGGATGTTGGATTATTGGGGGCATTAAGTGAACTTGATGCAAAATCTATTTTGGAAGGTAATAGGATATTTATTGAATTTAAAGGAGCAATGACAGAGCAGTATGTTTTGCAACAACTTATAGCAGAAACATCATATAAACCGTATTACTTTACTGAAACCAAGTCAGAAGGCGAAATAGATTTTCTGATTCAAAAAGATAGTATGATTGTGCCTATAGAGGTAAAGGCAGAAGAAAATCTTAGAGCAAAAAGTTTAAGATGCTTTTGTGAAAAGTACAGTCCGGAATTAGCAATCAGGACTTCGATGTCAAAGTATAGGGAACAGGATTGGATGATTAATTTGCCGCTGTACGCAATCAGTTGTTTGGAGAAAAAAATATAGAGGGGGTGAAGTTTGTCAGAAAAGTGTGGCCGGGATTAGTCAGAAGTATTTGTGGATAAATCCACTATTTTGTTGTATGATAATATCAATTATTGGTAATAGAAATATTTGTTTGTCTTAAGGCAGGAAGTGTGATGAGTATTAAAGATAGTAAGGAACTTGAGTTTGCAATTTTTTGTATTGAAAATGTTGCGAGAAGGCTGTTCGGATATGCATTGCATGAGTGAACAGTATTTATCGAAAGAACTTTCAGAAGAATATGAAAGAAAATAAAGGGAGAAAACGAATGCCGGAAAATAAATATCTGATTGCTGATACCACAAAATCAGAAAGAATTGCACTTATTAAATCATGGATACCGGAAGATGAAGCAATGGACGGATGTGACATCGACCTTTGGGAAATGTATAGAGATTATATTAACGGAACAAAAGAAATAGCAGAATGTAATGCTGCTTTTCAGACAGAATATTACATGGAGTAAGGGATAGTATGAATCGTGAAATTAGAATGAGCATATCTTCCTTGACAAGAACGGGAGATAAAAAAGCAATATATATTCTGTTTACGGATGGGGATTTCAGTGCGGAATTTTCTATTCCGGACTGTAAGTTACTTAGTAGTCACGGGTTTTTGGAGGAAGATTTAAAACAGCTGAAAGAATATATTGAAAATGAACAGGATTATTTGTTCAGTCTGGCAAAAGAAATTAATCCTATCAGAAATTTTCTGGGGGATGGAAAAGAAGAGGATAAGAAAAAAAGCAAGAGGATTATCGTAGACGAAGGGTAATCCTGTATCCCTCACATAAACTGTAATAACAGTTATGTGGGGGTTTTTTGTGTGAAAAAATATAGAGAGTACATAGAACGGATTAGAAGTATCAGACTTTTTCCGCAAAGACAGTCACTATCCGAAAAAAAGTAAATGTTAATCTGATTTTATTACAAAGAAAATTACAATGTTGTAAAACGGGGCAAAATATGTGAACAATACATGAAAAAACTGGGCAAAATAGTAATATAATAATAAAAACAACGAATTTGCAGAAAAACAAGAAAACAAAATTGACGATTTTGCAGAAAGGAGCTAAAATAAAAACAACGATTTTGCAGAAAGGCAGGAAATATCTATGTTTCAGAGAAAGATTTATAATAAACTTTGGGAATGGAAGAATGAGTCTGATGGTAAAACAGCACTTCTGATTGAAGGAGCAAGACGAATCGGAAAGTCAACAGTAGCAGAAGCCTTTGCAAAAGAGGCATATAAAAGTTATATACTGATTGATTTTTCTAAAGCATCCAAAGAGGTCCGGGAACTGTTTGATGATATTTCAGATTTAAATTATATATTCCTGCGCCTGCAGCTGATATATAAAACAGATTTGCATGAAAGGGATTCGGTTATTATTTTTGATGAGGTACAGTTATGTCCTATGGCGCGCCAGGCAATTAAGCATCTGGTAAAGGATCACAGATATGATTACATTGAGACCGGTTCCTTGATTTCTATTCAGAAAAATATTAAGGACATATTGATTCCCAGTGAAGAGCGCAAGATAAGTATGTTTCCTATGGATTTTGAGGAATTTTTGTGGGCAACAGGTGATACAAACACATCAAAGCTTTTGACCAATGTTTTTGAAAAACAGGTTTCTCTGGGAGATGCAGTACATCGTAAACTTATGAGAGATTTTCGATTATATATGTTGGTTGGCGGTATGCCGCAGGCAGTAGAAGCATATATCGAGACCAATAATTTCAGAAAAGTGGACGAGCTTAAGCGAGACATTTTAAAGCTGTATGAGGATGACTTCAGAAAGATAGACACATCCGGAAGAATATCCATGCTATTTAATGCAATACCGGCACAGCTTAATACCAATGCATCCCGCTATCAGGTATCCGGTGTTTTAAGCGGTGAAAGAGCTGATACTGTGCTGGAATTAATTTCGGATATGGTAGATTCCAGAACTGTTCAGATTGCATATCATGCCAATGACCCCAATGCTGGACTGGCCAATGCAAAGGATCTAAGAAGATTTAAATTGTTTTTGGCAGACACGGGCCTTTTGACAACATTAATTTTTAAAGATAAAAATTTTACAGAAAATATTATTTATGAAAAGCTATTAAGCGATAAACTCAGTGTTAATCTTGGATATGTTTATGAAAATGTGGTGGCACAGATATTATCTGTTAATGGATATGCGTTGTACTATCATACATTTTTAAATGAAAAGTCAAAGCATAATTATGAAATTGATTTCCTGCTTTCTAAGAAAAACAAGATATGTCCCATAGAAGTGAAATCATCCGGTTATAATACGCATAAGCCACTGGATGCCTTTTCGGAGAAATATTCTGAACGGATTTTGGAAAAGTATCTGATATATACCAAGGATTTGAAGAAGGATAGGGACATATTAATGATGCCTGTGTATTTGCTGCCATTTATGAGGTGATGGGTAAGGTGTTTTTGAGATAGCATTGTTCTAAAAATATATTGCATGTGACAAACTGTCCCTCACATAAACTGTAATAACAGTTATGTGGGGGATTTTTGTGTGAAAAAATATAGAGAGTACATAGACCGGATTAGAAGTATCAGACTTTTTCCGCAAAGGCAGGAAGGACAGAGTGGAGAGGAGTATGCAAAGCAACGTTTGATGATAGGGCTAAAATATGGTGTGTTTGTACTTGCTGCCTTTGCAGTATTTCGGGGAGTGCTTGTAACGGTAAGTAGCAGTGTCACTGTAAGCAACAGCGTGAACGGTAAGGAACTTCCGATTTATTGTGTGGAATGTGAAGAACCTAAAATTGCGCTCACATTTGATGCTGCGTGGGGGAATGAAGACACTTCACAGATTCTTGAAATTTTGAAGAAACATGATGTAAAAGTAACATTTTTTATGACAGGTGGTTGGGTAGAAAAGTATCCTGATGATGTGAAAGCAATTCTGGCAGCAGGTCATGACCTCGGAAACCACAGTGAAAATCATAAAAATATGAGTCAGCTCTCCGATGAAAAAAAGAAAGAAGAACTTTTGAAAGTGCATGAGAAGGTGCGAACACTGACCGGATATGAAATGTTTCTGTTCAGACCGCCTTATGGGGATTATGATAATGCGGTGATAAAGACAGCGAAAGAGTGCGGATATTATACAATTCAGTGGGATGTTGATTCTCTCGACTGGAAAGATTACGGAACAGACTCCATTATCAAAACCGTATGCGAGCACAAGCACCTCGGTAACGGAACCATTATTCTTTGTCACAACGGTGCCAAGTACACGGCTCAGGCACTTGATACATTGATTACAACATTAAAGGAAAAAGGGTACATTTTCGTACCGGTGTCGGAGCTGATTTATAAAGAAGGGTATCATATGAACTATGAAGGACGACAGGTCAGAAATTAAAATATTTGGAAAAAAGTGTATACTTACGATTTGCCGTGATGTAAGTTTTAAAGGTATTAGCTTTGAAAAAACTGCATGAGAACGGCGATATGGAAATTGCATGGAAAATATAAAAAGTGTAATAATTTTATATTTTATTAAAACGAAAACTTTAATTTTAATTGATGCAGATTAAAATTAAAGTTTTTGTTATTTTCGAGAACTTTTCTTTTTGTGGAAAAACATCGTTTTTACGGGGCGAAATAGCATTTTTTGAAAGAAGAAAATGTGGGTATGTTTTGAAAGTAGGACGTTTAATTATTTTGAATTAAAATATAAATTTGGGGATTTCATTAATAATACGGACTTTTGGATGAGAATGTGGTAATATTTAATTTGTAAAGTTAGGGAAATTTGAATTTTCTGTTGTCTTAAAGGCGGATATTTTATTCCGTCTTTTTCTATTGACAAAAGATAGGTAATGTGTTACCTTAAATAAAGTAATATATTACCTATCGGAGGACGTAATGAATTTAAAGGAAGTAATTAGAAGTGATAAAGTGAATTTTACAGGCATTGAATCATCCTATTTTCTGTTGGGATTGCTAAGTGCCTTTGAGAACAGATTTCAGGCAATGGCGGACAGTACTATGAAAGAAATTAGTTGGAAACAGTTTTTTGCAATCATATGTATCAACTTGTGCAAAACGCCTCCTACAGTTAAGGAGTTAGCGGAAATCATGGGTAGCTCTCATCAGAATGTGAAACAAATACTGTTGAAACTGGAGAAGAAGGGGTTTGTAATTATTTCTGTGGATGAACAGGATAAGAGGAAGCAACGGATTGAACTTACGCCATATTGCCAAGAGTTTTGTGAGAAAAACGATGAAATGAGTATGACGCTTTTGAAGAGAATGTTTGAAGGAGTGTCTGAGGAGCAGTTACAGACTACTATACAGACCATTGTGCAGATTGAGGATAATTTAAAATTGATTTAAGGAGAAGAAGAGATGAAGGCTTTGATAATTTATAAAAGTAAAACAGGGTTTACAAAATGGTATGCAGAATTCATTGCTAAAGAAGTAGATGGCAATCTGATGGACTTTAAGGAAGTTACAGCTGAAATAATGTCTGGATATGATGTGGTTGTTTATGGTGGCGGGTTGTATGCAGGAATGATAAATGGATATAAAAAAGCGAAAGAGATGTTTGAAAAGAGTTCAGCGAACAGGTTTATTCTGTTTGCAACAGGTGGAACGCCTAATGAAGCCACAAAGGAGATTGAGGAGGTTTGGAAGAACAATCTGTCAGCAGAAGAATTGCAAGCTATCCCTCATTTTTATATGCAAGGTGGAATCTGTTATGAAAAAATGTCATTTTCGAATAGGACAATTATGAAAATGATGTCTAAAGTGCTGGATAAAAAGAAGGATAAGGACAGCACAGAAGAAGGTTTTGCACAGGCAATAAAAAGTTCCTATGATATTACTTCCAGTGAATATGCAAAACCACTTATTAAGTGTTTATTAGAAGGTATACAGCACAGGCATTAGAAGAGTTGATTATTACATTGAAGAAGAAAGGATATACCTTTGTGCCGGTGTCGGAGCTGATTTATAAAGAAGGGTATCATATGAACCATGAAGGGCGACAGGTCAGAAATTAAAATATTTGGAAAAAAGTGTATACTTACGATTTGCCGTGATGTAAGTTTTAAAGGTATTAGCTTTGAAAAACTGCGTGAGAACGGCGATGTGGAAATTGCATGGAAAATATAAATATGTAATAATTTTATAATTTATTAAAACGAAAACTTTAATTTTAATTGATATGGATTAAAATTAAAGTTTTTGTAATTTTCGGGAACTTTTCTTTTGGGAGAAAAATATTGTTTTTACGGGAAGAAATAGAGTTTTGTGAAAAAAGAAAATGTGGGTATGGTTTGAAGAGAGAGCATTTAATTATTTTGAATTAAAATATAAATTTGAGGATTTAATAATATTACGGACTTTTGGGGCAGATTGTGGTAATATTTAGTTTGTAGAGTTTAAGGAACTTTGAATTATCTGGATATTATAGGTGACTAGACAGATGTGTCTATCCAATAAATACGACGTTTTCTCGCTTTGTGTCGTGTTATTGGTGGCTGTCAGATCGTATTCTGCAGATGAAAGGAGGCGCTGTAATGGACCAGAAAAAAATAGGTTTATTTCTAAAAGGGTTAAGAAAAGAAAAAGGCATTACACAAGAAGCATTTGCAGAAATATTAAATATATCAGGAAGAACAGTTTCACGTTGGGAGACGGGAAATAATTTACCAGATATTTCATTGCTTGTATCAATTGCTGATTTCTATGAGGTTGATGTAAGAGAAATTATTGAAGGAGAAAGAAAAAGCGAGATGAATGAAGAGATTAAAGATGTAGCCAACAAGATGGCAGATTATGCAGGAAACGAAAAAAGTAAGGTGATGAAATATATTCAAGCTATTGGATTTGTAGGGGTTTTTATAATGACAGTAGCAATTATTTTTCAATGCATATCATATGATGCAACATTTTTTCATAAGGGTGCGTTGCTTACGTCTTGTGTATCTTTGATTATTATGGTAATTATCACGCTGCATGTGATTGGTGTGCTTGAAAGAATTAGTAGAAAAAAAGGATTATTAGTAATAATAAAAGTCGCAACGATTATTCTAACGGTGATTAGCTTGTTTTTTGTTGCTAAAGTAATATTGGTGTTTGGGATAGGCGTTGTTGATTATGCACTTCCGTTTAGAACAATGCAAGGAATTGAGAATTACGATAAAGCAAATATGCAGGAAAAATACGGAATGGATATGAATTCAGGATTTTTGATTTTTCCGGAAACAGTTGATAATACGATTTCAGTAAAATACGAGTCTAAATTGAAAACAGGTTTCTTTGATTCGGATGGTTTTTTTATTCTCGAAGCAAGGTATAATGAAGCGGATTTTGAAAAAGAAATAAGAAGGCTAGCTGACATCACCTGTGAAATTGCATACGCCGGAACATCCGTCACAAATCAAATTGAATATGATGAAGAGATGTATATGTATCCGGCATATATTGCAAGCGATGGATATGATTATGTTTATGAGTATGCACTGATTGATAAAGAGAATTATAGAATTGTTTATGTGAATTTAAGCTATCCTGTATATAATAAATTGCAAAAATATAAGGATTTTCTTAAAAGAAATGCAGACGAGTATGACCTCGATAATAGTACTGTGCTTGAAAACTTTACAATATATGCACACAAGTTTCCGGAATTAGATGGATGGATAGAGTACGCAGATATGAACTAGTAAATACACATAAAAAAATCAGTTTAGTGAAGAACTAATATCTAAATTTGTGGCATGATAATTTGGATGGGTTTTCTATTAAGTATAGCGACAAGGAAAAATCTTACTAGATTAATTTTCGACGTTATGGAGGGTTAGCAATGGTATATGAATACATAGTGGTAGCACTTGCGGCTGCGCTTGCCGGTATCGGTACCGGACTGGTAGGATTGAGCGCGGCAACAGCAATGGTTCCTCTTTTGATAGTACTGTGTCCGACTTTCGGTGGCGAACACGGAGCATATATGGCAACGGCGATTGCTCTTGCCAGTGATATACTCGGTTCGGCTGTTACAACCGGTGTTTATGCAAAAAACAAAAAAATAGATTTAAAGCATGGATGGTTGATTGCGACCTGCATTATAGGAATGTGTACGGTTGGTTCTGTTGCTGCATACTTTACGCATCAATCGGTGCTTGGAGGCTTTTCACTATTTCTTTGTGTTGCCATCGGTATCCGCTTTTTGGTCAGTCCTGATTCAAAGGAACGTCCTGAAAAAGATGGTAAGGTAAAGCTGACATTTAAAGAAATTGCAGTATCTTTGTTTTTCGGTCTCACTATTGGTTTTGGTACCGGATTCTTTGGTTCGGGCGGCGGTATGATGATGCTTATTGTGTTTACCGCTATGCTTGGTTACGAACGAAAAACAGCAGTAGGAACTTCCACCTTTATTATGACCTTCACGGCACTGATTGCTTCAGTCAGTCATATTCTTATTGAACCGACCATTATATTTGAATGTTGGGACTTCCTGCTTCTTGCAATAGCTGTTGCTACAGTATTTTCTCTTGTCAGTGCAAAGTTTGCCAATAAAGTCAAGGGAAGAGTTGTAGGATATACGACAGGTGTGATTCTTCTCCTGCTGGGTCTTTCTATGATTACGATTAATAACCTTGATAAAATCAGTATTCCTTACCTTATGGAATATTTAAAGGTACTTAGTATTTATTTAGGATACATTGTTGTACTTGCAACCGTCTTGATTGCAGTCCGTTTTACAACCAGGGTCAAGGACCATATATTCAGAAAATTGCTGCACTTTGTTGCATTTACTTCAATTATTCCGCTTGTGATGTCGACTGACATTTGGTGGATTTCTGTGGCGGTAGAGGTGTTGTTTCTGATTCTTGTCATAATTGGTCTGCATTTCTTCGAAAAATTTTCTTTTTACAAAGGCTTATTCGTAGAAAAAGCAAAACATGAAGTTATCTTAAGTTTTGTATCGCTATTCGGACTTATGACAGTGTTGCTTATCATCTTTTGGGGTATCTTTGGGCGAGAACATTTATTTATAGCCGTTGGTGCTATTATGGCTTGGGGACCGGGTGATGCTGTTGCAGCTATTGTTGGAAAAGAATACGGCAAGCATAAGTTACAAGGGAGATTTATCGAAGGGACAAAGTCGATGGAAGGCAGCATTGGTATGGCAATCACGGCATTTGTGTGTTTGCTGTCTGTATTGTTTACAATGTCTGAATTTCCCACGCACGTAGCTGTTATTGTGTCCCTTGTGATTGCACCGATTGCATCCATAACAGAACTTTACACCAAAGGTGGATGGGATACGGTTACAGTTCCGGCAGTTTCGGCATTGCTATTATCTGTTACACTGATTTGGTAGTAACTAAAATGCAACTTTCAGTATGAAAAGGTAGAAAAACAATGTATATCAGAAAATCAACAGAAAAAAAGACGGCAGAAGGACACTTATATCATGTAAATTATGATAAAGAAATTGTATTGAAAGAATTGAATAATTTTGTTAATAATATTTTTTTACTGCCGGAAATTGATTGCGTAAAAATAAGAGATGTAATCATAAAAAGAGACGCGGAAAAAGCAGCTAAGTTACAGGAAGCAGTGATGAAAAGCTTTCACGATTGCTATAGTGATGTGGATATGTCTGTGGTAGTAAAAATCTCTACCGAGGATAGCACAACTCCCGTAGAGTATATGAGGAACATAGAACGATTCGGTATCAATACAGAGTCATGTTTGGGATTCTGTTTTGTTGAAGAAAATAATATGTATCGTATTATTTTCAAAAACGGAATGAGATATGATTTCGGATTTGAATTCAAATATGACGATAGTGTAGAAATGATTATGTTACAAGCAAAAGAAAATGAATATAATAATCCTAATTGGCCGATGGAAAAAATAAACCGATTTTGGTTTGTTCAAATTCAGGCATTGGGAAAACTTTATAGAAAAGATTTTTTAATAAGTAATCATCTTGCAAACATGAATTTAAATGAGACTCTGGTACAGCAAATGGTATTAAGAGATATAGAGCATGGGACAAATCATCACAGATACGGGTATGAGGAAGAAATAGAATATATGAGAAATAAGGGGAAGTGTCCGATAAAAACAGGAGATACGCATTTTGAATTGATTGCAGATAAAATATATTGTGCCGCTTTAACTTATGATGAATTGACATTATTATTTTATCCTATGTACCAAAAGAGATGCACAGACTTTATGGAAATATGGAAATGTTATGAGCAGGGTAGAATAGCCTCCTGTTAGAGCGTTTGCAGAAAATGTAAAAACAATATATGGATGCTTACAATGACAAAAATTCCACGTTCCGTTGATTCGCAATAGCTAATCAGATGGTGTACTGTGCGGAAAGAATCTGTTACGATAAATGTACGGTACCGAATCAATAATTGAGGTGATTGGCTATGACAATAGGACAGAGAATTAAAGCGTGCAGAAAAGAGAGAGGACTGACGCAGGGACAATTGGCGGAATTAATCGGTGTGTCGACGCAGGCGGTTTCGAAGTGGGAAACAGATGCGGGGATGCCTGATATTTCCCAGATAGTTCCCTTGGCAAAAGTACTGGAAGTTTCAACGGATAAGCTACTTGGACATACAGATGAAGAGTATGAAAGGGAATTGCAGGAAATCAAAAATTTTCATAGAGGAATTAATTTCATCAGTGATATAGAGAAAGCAAAGAAGCTGTATGAAATGTCATTAAAGTTTTTTGACAGATATCCGGATGAACCTGAAATTGCTCTTAAGTGTCTGGAGAGTTATATTGAGTTGTTCGCTCAAAAAGAACTGGACGTATCAGAAAAATTATTTATGGAGGAATGTGAACGATACAGTAACAGCATTTTTCGATATGAAAATAATTCAGATAATGTGTGCAAGACATATTATTTACTGGCAAGGGCATATGGCTTGTGTGGAGAAGCAAACAAGGCAGAGAATGTTATGAAAAACTTGCCTTATATTTACGGTGACCGGGAATATTGGGAAGCAGAAATAGCATATGCAGACGGGAACTACGATATCGCCCTTGAGAAAATAAAAAGAAGCTTTGCTCTAAAGGCTCGATTTGTGGCAAGAAGCATAAGACTGGCGGTACGAATTACAAAAGCGCAGAATAAAAGCGATGCAGATGAAAAATGCATTGCACTTAATGAGTATATGCTGCGTCTTTTAAATGCTTTTTTGTCGGGAGGTGATTACCTTCCTCACCGACAGATATTTCAAAAGACGTCCTTATTATTGGGACTGGTTGTGGAACATGCAAAGCAAGGACATAAAGAAGAGGCGCTGAAATATGCACAGGAGCTGAAGGCAACCCGTAATGAATATGTTGCGTTTCTTGATAATCCGGAAAATAAAGAGTGTCTGATGTTTGTTCCGGGTGATTCGGACGGTGACCTTTGGGATACTGAGCGTGATGATATTCGTCAGCGTGTGGAAATTGCAGAGAAAATAGTACACAAATTAAATGAATAAAAAACAGAAATAATGCCCATACAGTCTGGAGCAACCGCTATAATGAGCGGTTGCTTTTTTGCAATGTAAAAAACAGAGTATTTTGAGTGAACATTATGTGAAAAGATGGTATAATTGATATAAATTATGATTGGGAGGAGTACCGGAAATGAGAAAAAACATAGTGTTTATTGGAGAAGACAATAAAATTAACAATGAACTGTATCAGTTACTAAACTGGAGATTTAAAGTTACCAGTTATTTGGGAAAAGACATTGCGTCTGGTGAAATAAGTGTTTTGGATTCCATGTTGGTGGTAGTGAGCATGGTGGGAGAAAATGTTGATTATACGGAATTGTTTGAGGGACTTATGGAAAACGGTACTATTCTGCCGGTAGTAACCATAAGTACAAAAACTGAAAGCACGGCATATGAAAAATATTATGAAACAAAGCAGTTTCACAGAATATTGCGTCCTGTTACAGGCAGAAGAATTTTGGAAGTATGTCTGGCTGTCATTAACGGAACTGATTATGGGACATATGAGGATTTTGGAGAAAGAGAAAAACAACATATTTTGATTGTAGATGATAATGCCATGGTATTGCGTAATATCAAGAGTGTTCTTGAACATGATTACTCAGTGGCAGTAGCACCCTCCGGCGTGCATGCCTTTATTTCTATAGGCAAAAAGATGCCGGATTTGATTTTGCTTGATTATGAGATGCCGGAGATGAATGGAAAGCAGGTGTTGGAAAAACTGCAGGGGCAGGAAGAATATGCAGATATTCCGGTTGTTTTTTTGACAAGTATGGATTCACGTGAAATAGTAATGGAACTTTTGGCATTGCAACCGGCTGGTTATATTTTAAAGCCGGTAGAGGCACAGGTGCTTTTAGACAGAGTAGAAGATATTATCGGAAAGTAGTGATTACATGTACAAAACACAAATAGCATGTGCCATATTTATATTATTTATCGGGATACTTTACTTTTATTCGACTAGTAAAAAGACTAGTTCATCCAAGCGTTTTGTAGCACTTTTGACTTGTTCATTTTTTCAATTAATTTTTGATGTGTTATCTGTATATACGGTAAATCATTTGGAAACGGTTTCGCCAATAGTAAATCGTATTATACACATTTTTTATATGGGTTTGTTACAGGTGCTCTTTTATATTGCATATCGATATTTGGAAACAATAATTGAGGAAGAAATAGGCAGAACGATTAGAAAATATCAGTTTACGCTTACGCCGTTATTGGTTGCGATAGCAGGAACGATTTTTTTGCCCTTACATTATGTTGAGTCGGAAAGAAGCAATTATTCCTATGGACCGGCAGCGTTTATGACGTACATCGGTGTTGCGATTTACCTTTTCCTGATAATACGATTAATGGTGCAATATGGGAAAATGATTCCGAGTAAAAAGAAAAGAGCAATTTATGTTGCACTTCTCAGTGAGATTCCGGTTGCTGTTTATCAGATAATAATACCGGATTCGCTAATTACTTGTATTGGGATAGTACTTCTTAATTTGGGTATTTTTATGACAACTGAAAATCCGGATACACTTTTGGCAGAACAATTGGAGAAAGAAAAGCAGCGTGCGGATTCTGCCAATGCTGCTAAGACTAATTTTTTAGCTAACATGTCTCACGAAATAAGAACTCCTATTACAGCGGTTTTGGGTATGAATGAACTTATTCTGAGAGAAACAAAGGATAATGTTATCAAGCAATATGCCAAGGATGTAGAAGGAGCAGCAAAATCTCTTCTGAGTATTATCAATGATATTTTGGATATTACCAAAATCGAAGCAGGGAAGCTTAGTGTAATCACTGTAGAGTATGATTTCGGCGCGGTGATAAAGGATGTTGTAAATATGATATCCTTTAAATCTAAGGTGAAGAGTCTGGAATTCAAAGTCCAAGTAGATGAGAATATTCCTCGAAAAATGATGGGAGATGACATCCGTTTAAGACAGATTTTGGTAAATTTGCTAAATAATGCGGTGAAGTATACCCATGAAGGCGAGGTTATCTTAAAGATTAGTGATATGAAGTCGGATTCCGATAATGTGGCAAGATTGCATTTTTGCGTAAAAGATACCGGTATTGGGATTAAGGAAGAAGACTTGCAGAAATTATGTGAGCCCTTTGAACGTATAGAAGAAAAAAGGAATCGGAATATTGAAGGCACCGGACTGGGAATGAGCATTACCAAGCAGCTTTTAAATCTGTTAAACAGCGAACTTAAGGTGTGCAGTGTTTATGGGGAAGGATCGGAATTTTCTTTTGTACTGGAACAGAGGATTGCAGATGTAACACCTTGTGGTAGATTGGAAGAATATACGGAATCTTCCGATGATGAATATCAGCATGCGTTCGAAGCACCGGATGCAAAAATACTTGTGGTGGATGATAATGAACTGAACCGAAGGGTAATTACCGGATTGCTAAAGCCTACCCGAATTCAGATTGATGAGGCAGGAAACGGAAAAGCATGTTTGGAAAAAGTGAAGAATAATGCCTATAATATCATTTTTATGGATCATATGATGCCGGAACTTGACGGAGTAGAAACTTTCCGTATTATGAAGACAATGGGAGATTTTCCATCAAAGAATACACCGGTGGTGATTCTGACTGCCAATGCATTAGTAGGTGCTAAGGAGAAATATCAGGAAGAAGGATTTACAGCCTTCTTGCCTAAACCTATTGACTATGAGCAGTTTGAAGATATGATAAAAGATTTGCTGGATGAATCCCTGGTGCATGAGGTGACTGCAACAGTAGAGAAAGCAAGCGATGAGAATGTGGAACTGCCTATGATAGAAGGCTTGGATTGGAAATATGCGAGAACGCATTTTAAGGAGACGCACACCATGGTGGATGCGGTGCGGTTCTTTGCAGAATCCATTGTTTATGAGGCAAAAACGTTGGAAGAATTATTTGCTGATATAGAGAATGAAGCCGGCAGGAAAAATTATTGTACCCAAATACATAGTATGAAAAATTCTGCTTCAACTATCGGCATTATTCCATTGGCCGGATTGGCGAAAATTTTAGAGGATGCTGCAAGAAGCGGTGAATTAAATGTATTGAAAGTTATGACGTGCGTGTTTTTGGAATATTGGTATTCTTATCAGGAAAAACTGGCTGTATTTTTGCCGTCTGCGGTTAAAGAGAAAAAAAGGGCTGACGATTGTAAAGCAGAGATTCAGAAATTGTTTCAATTGATAAATGAGGCAGCAGAAGAGATGGATATTGATGCGTTGGATTTAATTTGGACACAATTGGCAGAGTATCAGTTTGATAAGGATAAGCAGGATTTGCTGGATAAAGTACATAAAGCTATTATGGGATTCGATGTAGATTATTTACAGAAAATTTCTTGTGAATGGTAAGTGAACAGAAAAGGATGATATGTGTGAAGAAGAGAATCGTGGCAGCAGTCTGCGCTGTTATAGCAGTTTTGATGATAGCTGCAGCGGTATACGTCAATGATTTTTATCATGCGACAGAAGAAGCACTGTTTTGTTTGGAGGAAGCTTATGAGTAGATTAAAAATAGCATTATTACAAATTGCACCAACAGGAACTTTGGAGGGTAATCTTCAAAAGGGAATGGACGCCTGTAAGGCGGCGAAAGAGAAAGGCGCAGATATTGCTTTGTTCCCGGAGATGTGGAGCAATGGTTACAACATTTATAACCGTGAAGTGAAAGAATGGCAGGCGGAAGCGATTCCGGCAGAGGATGTGTTTGTTAAGTCTTTTGCAAAGTTGGCGAAAGAACTGAATATGGCAATCGGTATCACATTTCTTGAAAAATTCGAGAATGCGCCGCGTAATACGGTGGTTCTTTTTGACAGATTCGGAAATGAGAAGTTTATTTATGCAAAGGTGCATACCTGCGATTTTGATGTGGAGCGGAATCTGACACCGGGTGAGGAGTTTTTCGTAACATCGCTGGATACGGCGCAAGGGGAAATAAAAGTGGGTTCCATGATTTGTTATGACAGGGAGTTCCCCGAAAGTGCACGGATTTTAATGCTAAAGGGAGCAGAACTGATTTTAGTTCCCAATGCCTGTCCTATGGAAATCAACCGCCTTGCGCAGCTTAGAGGAAGGGCTTATGAAAATATGGTTGCCATTGCCACCTGCAATTATCCTGCAACAGTGCCGGACTGCAATGGTGGTTCCAGTGTGTTTGACGGTGTAGTTTATCTGCCGGAGTTATCCGGTTCCAGAGATACCTGCATTTTGCAGGCAGGAGGAGAAGAGGGAATCTATGTAGCTGAACTTGATGTGGACCAGCTTCGAAGATATCGTGAAAGTGAAGTGCACGGGAATGCATACAGACGCCCTCACAAATACGGACTTTTAGTGGACGACAAGGTTACTGCTCCATTTATCAGAGAGGGCGGTCGGCGATAAAAGCGAGTTTCCCGTAGCGAAGGGTGCGCAACATTATTTTTGAATTCCTTTATAGGACACATATTTAATGCCGAGAAAAGATTTCAGACCAAAGGTAACGACATCGTCATATTTCAATCGGAATGGCGGAAGAAGAACTTCACCAGCCTCTGTAGTGACGGTGCCGTAGCCTTGTTTTTTCTTAAAATATTCAGCTCTTTTTTCATCAATTAACTGGACATGCAGCTCCGTGATTTCGAAGTCGGAATTGTTGCTGGTCACTTCCTCAACCACAATGGTAGTTCTTTCCTTTTTTTTCATGTATTCCAATAATGCAGGTTCGTACGTAAACTTCATAAAGACTCCTTTTTGCAGATTATGATATTATGATTCTATCATATCATATAAAGGAACGAACAGACAAATTTTCTTCCGATACGTTATGCTGCTGTTAGTGATTAAATCAGTCAACGAATGAACTATCAGCGAGTACATTCATGAGAGTAAGCAAATTAAGAACAAATAACGCAAAAGCCGGTTTCGTAAGGCAAAAATTATCAAAAGCTGTTTTGCTTTTTTGGCTAAGGAAAGCACACAGGAAGAAGGGCAGAACCGGAAGAAAATATCTGCCTTGAATTCCTTCAATGGAGTACGTTGAAGCTGCAAAGTCTGTCCACTGGATATATAGGCTGGTTGCAATTAAAAGCAACATGCCGGCAGAAAGCAATATCATCCAAATGCTTGCAGTATAATCGGGGAGTCTTCGTAAATTTTTTTCATAATAATATATTTTGCAGAACATAAGAGTAATCATAATAATTAGCATACTGTTAATAACAATATTGAGACTGCCTAATTCATATCCAAGCATTTCGTAGAGAAATCCTTCACCGAGTTCCCAAAATGTTTTATCGATGATATAGATATAGCGCCCCATGTTATTCAGAATAAACTGTATTTTTTCAGAAGCACTACCACCACCTCTGGTATTATTTAAATAACTGCCGGCAATGGCAAGCCAGCCAAATGAGTTCAGAAAGATAAGGAGAGTACCGGCTCCTTTATGAATCCATTGGGCTTTTTTTGTTTTAAAGCATTCTTTCGGAATGATTACTATCATAAAAGCTGCAATGAAATAAACAACTTTGCATGATGTAGTAAAAAAAATCAGGAGATACATGATCAATAATTGAAGCTTTGTCATTTGCTTTTTTTGTTCACGCATATATAAACAAAAAGCGAGCATGGTAACAGCAATAGCATAGGTAATTGCATCAACAGATAGACTTGCACGTTCCTGTAATGCCATTGGAAGCAGAGAAATAAAAGTTACGATTCCTTTGCCGTAAGGAATATATTTAATGGCAAAATATATTAGTGTGGTACATCCTGCTATATTAAAAATGCTACCGGCAAGCACGAGGAGATAGGTGTTGTTGCAAAGTGTATCAGCAATGCGGATGCCTAATACCTGAAAAACATATGATATAGGAGAGTACAGTGACATGTTAACGTTATTATGTAAAATAGCATTTGCTGAGTCTATTTCCATATTAAAATATTTGAGCAAAATAAAAGGAGTATAGGTATTCCATTCATATGGTATTAAATTTTGCGGGATTGGTAAATGACCGTCTGATGGTGTCAGGAAATAGCCATGTGCAATGCCAAAAGCTCTTACATAATGATTGACTTCATCCGGTACCTGAAAAATCGGTACACAAAATAAGTAGAGAAAACTAAGAAAAAGTGAAGTCGCTAAAAAGAAGTTTTCCGGTTTGTGCAGGCGAGACATTTTTTTATGATAACAAATGGTATATGCAACACAGGTAATGAATGAAGCAATCAAAAAACACAGCAATTTACGCTCTGAAGTTGTAAGAATTAAATAGGTAGGGCGTGTCCAAAGCTGATGAGAGGTATCTAAGCGAAACCCAAAGGCACTTTCCGCAGTTTGGGCATTTGAAGTGATTAAAATAGAATATTCACTTTCGGAATTTACTTCTATTATATCTTCAAAAGTAAAATCAACGGTGTTTTCGAGGCTACCGACCATTTCGTAGTAATCGGTTCCCTTCATGGTAAAGTTGGTAATTTCCGTGTTGTTTTCCAAAAGTGAGATTACGGTTTCAATAGTTTCTGAGCATGAATCGGGATATGTGATGCTAAGAAGCACTGAACGGATTTTATTACCAACCGGTGAAATAGAAACGGATAAAGGGTCGTTAACCGTCACATAGCAATAATTGTCAGAGGGTGCAATATAAGCATCAGCAGCGACATAGTCGTTACGAATAATATAGGTAAATGCCCAAATAATAAAAAGAGATATGAAAAGAAGTTTATGTTGTACAAGGAACGTCAATATTTGTTTTTTAGGTATTTTTTTATTCATAAATTTCCCTTTCTATATGTGATAAATTATATAAATTCATAATGCTAAAAAATGTCGTTATAATTATACGATAATACATATTAAAGTGCAACGTTTAATTTAAGTATAATTAACGAAAAAATCAAGTAATAGGAGTAGGGTATGGATGTACTGCAAAAAATCAGTGTGTTGAGAGAAGAACGGCATTGGACAGAATATCAGCTTGCAGAAAAATCAGGTCTTACACAGTCTACAATTTCATCATGGTATCGCAAAAATATGACACCATCAATTTCTTCATTAGCAAAAATATGTGATGCATTTGGAATCACAATTTCTCAATTTTTTTTGGATGATTCTAATAAGACGGTCTTGTTAAGTGAAGAACAGCTGGAGTTAATTGAGGTAGCGGCACGATTGGATAAAGAACAATATTATGCATTATTGCAATTCCTTAAGCTGCTATGATACAATCAGAATACAAATATGGAGAAAGAAGTACCGCACCTGCATCTGTTGCAAAGCTGCGGTATCTTTTTTTTCGGGAATTCTTCGGTACATTTATTACAGGTAAGCGTATACGTTGTTATAGTATAGTGGGAAAAAACAGTGAAAAATCTATTTTATTATAGTTTTTTGGTGGGATTTCGTGTATCATGGTAAAAGAACGAAAAGAAAGGATTGCGATATGGAAGAAAAAAACGGACAACCCCACAAAAGGCGTGTGCGTTATAAGGGGACACATCCCCGTACATACAGTGAAAAATACAAAGAGCATAATCCTGAAAAATATCAGGATACCATAGAAAAAGTAATCAGTAAGGGAAGTACACCGGCGGGGATGCATATTTCCATCTGTGTAAGGGAGATTCTTGATTTTTTGCAAATAAAGCCGGGAATGAAAGGATTGGATGCGACGCTTGGCTATGGCGGGCACAGCCGTAAGATGTTGGAGGAGCTGCAGGGAAGTGGTCATTTATACGGACTTGATATTGACCCTATAGAAATTGTAAAAACGACGCAGAGACTTCGTGATGCCGGATTTGGAGAAGAAATATTTACTTCTATTCATCAGAATTTTGCTGATATAGACGATGCGGCGAAAAAGTATGGTCCTTTTGATTTCCTGTTGGCAGACTTAGGTGTATCTTCCATGCAGATTGATAACCCCGAGAGGGGGTTTTCTTATAAAAATGAAGGTCCGCTTGACTTGCGTTTGAATCCCCAGGCGGGAATTTCTGCGGCAGAGCGTCTTAAGGAAGTGGCGTCGGATGAGCTTGAATGGATGCTGATTGATAATGCTGATGAGCCTTATGCCAAAGAGATTGCAAAGGTAATTATCAGTAAAAGACGTAAAGGACAGAACGCAGAAACAACAACGCAGTTGGCGGGTATGATAGAAGAAGCACTTGCTTTTCTGCCGGAAAAGGAGAGAGGGGAAGCGGTAAAGAAGTCCTGTGCGCGTGTATTTCAAGCACTTCGAATTGATGTGAACAGTGAGTTTGAGGTGTTGGATGCTTTTCTGCAAAAATTGCCGGAAGTGATGAAGCCCGGCGGACGTATTGCGATTTTGACATTTCATTCCGGCGAGGACAGACTGGTAAAGAAAGCCTTTAAGGAAATGAAAAAAGCAGGTGTTTACAGTGAGATTGCAGAGGATGTTATCAGACCTTCTGCGCAGGAATGTGCCAGAAATCCGAGAGCACGTTCCACCAAGATGCGATGGGCAGTAAAGGCGTGAAAATAAAAAGAGAGACGAGGAAAACAGAATGGAACTTTGGGATATTTATGACAAAAACAAGCAAAAAACAGGACGTACCATGAAGAGAAATGACTGGTGTCTTAAGGATGATGAATATCATTTGACGGTACTGGGAGTAATTGTAAGACCGGACGGTAAATTTCTGATTACACAGCGAGTGATGACAAAGTCATGGGCTCCCGGCTGGTGGGAGGTTTCCGGCGGCGGTGTTATGGCGGGCGAGGAATCGGAGGATGCCGTAAAGCGTGAAATTTTGGAAGAGACAGGACTTGATGTAAGCGGATGTGAAGGTGGTTATGTTTTCAGCTATCACAGGGAAAATCCCGGGGAAGGCGATAACTATTTTGTGGACATTTACCGTTTTGTTATGGATTTCGATGAGAGTGATGTAAAGGTGCAGGAAGCAGAAGCTGCCGGATTTAAGCTGGCAACTGTCGAGGAAATTAAGGAATTGGCAAAGCAGGGAATTTTCCTGCATTATGACAGCATTAAACAAGTGTTTGAATTGTAATCACGGAGGACAAGGTATGAAAATTCAAAGACAGATTCATCAGAAAGCTTATCGGAGTACAGACGGATTTCTCCGTCATTATCAGCAGCTTGTAAAGGATGTGGTGATTCCTTACCAGTATGCGGTATTGCAGGATGAAGCAGAGGGTGCAGAGAAAAGTCATGTGATTCAAAATTATATCAATGCGGGAAAGGCACTTGCCGGTGAGGATGTCGGCGACGGATTTTACGGCATGGTATTTCAGGATAGTGACCTTGCAAAGTGGATGGAGGCTGTCGCTTACATTCTGGCACAGTTTCCGGACGAAGAACTCGAGAAAACTGCGGATAAGCTGATTGAAATGATAGAAAAGGCGCAGGATGCAGACGGTTACCTCAATACCTATTTTACCATTAAAGATAAGGAAAAACGTTGGACGAATCTGACAGAAGGTCATGAACTTTATTGCTCCGGTCATATGATGGAGGCGGCAGTTGCCTATTATGAAAGCACAGGAAAAGACAGGTTGCTTCGTATTATGGAGCGTAATGCAGAACACATATATGATGAATTTATAGTGAAAAAAAGACCGGGGTATCCGGGACATCCTGAGGTGGAACTTGCACTCCTTAAAATGTACCGTGCCTGTGGAAATAAAAAGTGTTTGGAGCTTGCCAAGCATTTTATTGATGTGCGCGGTGTGAATCCGTCGTTTTTTGAGCAGGAAGCAGCAGAAAGAGATTGGACAGTATGGGGAAATAACGGAAGCGAGTACGAGTATGCCCAGAATGAAAAGCCGGTCCGTGATCAAAAAGATGCAAATGGTCACAGTGTCCGTGCGGTGTATTTGTATACAGGAATGGCAGACCTTGCAAGTGAGACGGAAGATAAAGAGTTATTGGACGCATGCCATGCGCTGTGGGACAGTATTGTGCAGAGAAGAATGTATATTACAGGCGGAATCGGTTCTACTGTGGAGGGTGAGGCCTTTACGGTAGATTATGATTTACCCAATGATACTGCCTATGCGGAAACCTGTGCTTCTATCGGACTGATGTTTTTTGCATCACGTATGCTTGAATGTGAAGTGAAGCGTGAGTATGCAGACATTATGGAACTGGCATTTTATAATACGGTTCTGGCAGGAATGCAGCTTGACGGAAAACGATTCTTTTATGTGAATCCGTTAGAAGTTCTGCCGGGAATATCAGGGAAAATAAAAACACATCGTCATACCTTGCCTGCCCGTCCCGGTTGGTATGCCTGTGCCTGTTGCCCGCCTAATGTTGCAAGACTTCTTGCATCTTTTGGAAAGTATGCATATGGAGAAAATGAAGATACTGTATTTTGTCATTTGTATGCGGCAGGAAATGTAAAATTTGATAACGGTATGGAAATAGAGTGCAGTACGGGATATCCTTATGAATATCAGATTCATTATCGGGTAGTGAGAGGCGGTAAAAAGTTTGCGGTCAGAATTCCTGCTTACAGTAAAGAATTTACATTGCTGAAAAACGGAGAAAAAGTCATATATGATTTAAAAGAAGGATATGCATATTTACCGGAAATGGCAGAAGGAGACGAAATTACTTTACAGCTTGATGATACACCGCATTTTGTGTATGCCTCCACAAAGATTGCGGCAGACACCGGAAAAACAGCACTTAAAAGAGGCCCGTTGGTATACTGTTTTGAGGGAGTGGACAATGAGAAAGACGTACTTTCTCTGAAACTTCTAAAGAACAGCAAAATTGAGATACAGAAATATGAAAAAGATCTTCTTTCCGGTACGGAAAGAATGAGTGTTGCGGCTGTACGGGTGGAAGATTCCGATGAAAGTATAGCAGGAAGTTCCTACAGCACAGTACTGCCTAAAGAATATCCTTGCACAGCTGTGGCAATTCCCTATTATACATGGGGAAACCGAGGAGAGAATCAGATGCGTGTCTGGATGAATTTTTGCTAAAAAATTCATCAAAGTTTTCTGGTGAACAGAGTGGAAAGTGGTATATTAATTTGTTATAATCATCGTTAAAGTATTTGATTACACTGAAAAGAGGGAAAAACAGTGAAGCATCGCAGTGATATGAAAATTTTCATAGTAGGTGGCGGAAAAATCGGGCGTGTATTGGCTGGACAGCTTGTGCATGACGGTTATGAAATTACTGTAATTGATAAAGATGAAAATGTAGTAAACAGTCTTGGAAATTCCATGGATATTATCTGTTTGCAGGGAAACGGTGCATCTTGTGCCACACTGCAGGATATGAGTGTGGAAAATGCTGATATTTTTATCGCAGTAACAGATTCTGACGAGATGAATATATTAAGCTGTCTGACAGCACATATGTTAGGGGCAAAGCATACCATTGCTCGTATCAGGGATGTGGACTATGCAAGGCAATATAAGTTTTACAGAGACAGACTGGGGATTTCCATGATTATTAATCCGGAACTTGCCACAGCAATGGAAATTTATCGTCTGCTCAGGTTTCCGTTAGCCACCAGGGTGGAAGTATTTGCAAAGAACAGAGCTGAACTTGTTGAAATGAGTTTGACAGGGGATAGCCCGCTTTGCGGAAAGTCTTTGATTGAGATTAATCAAAATATGGGCATTAATTTGCTGATATGTGCAGTTGTACGTGGAGATGAAGTTTTCGTTCCAAAGGGTAATACAGTGATTCATTCCGGTGATATTCTTTATATGACCGGTGCAGCGGAAGAGTTTAGAAAAGCCTTTAAAAAACTGAAACTACCTATTAAACCGTTACAGTCGGTTATGATAGCCGGAGGAGGCAGAATATCTTATTATCTGGCAGAACTGTTAACCCAACATGGTGCCAAAATAACAATAATTGAAAGAAATGAAGATGATGCAGTACGATTGGCAGAAGACTTGGCCGGAGCAAATGTAATTTGTGATGATGCACTTGCCTATTTTGATACGATGTCGCAATCAGATATTGATAATACGGACGCATTTATTGCGCTTACCGAAAATGATGAATACAATTTGGTGGCAGCGATGTTTGCAGAGTCGCAGGAAATCGGTAAGGTAGTATCCCGTATTAAGATGAAGTCCAGATTAAAGGTGCTTCCGTCAGACAGCAAGATATGTGTAACTTCCAGAGAGGATGTTGCAGCAGACCGTATTTTGGGCTATAGCCGTTCTCTTTTAAATGCAGGAGATAAGGATGCGGTAGAATCATTGTATCGCTTGATGGATGGAAAAATTGAGTTTATCGAGTTTAAGGTGGATGAAAAGGACAAAAATCTTGATATTCCGCTTAAAGAGTTAAATATGAAGAAAAATATGCTGCTTGGCTGTATTATCAGGGATAATAAGACTATTATTCCGCGAGGCGATGATTTGATCAAAGCAGGAGATACTGTGCTTGTGGCAACAATCAATCAGCAGATTGCCAGATTGGAAGATATTTTTGCATTATAATTCGTAGGTAGGAAAAATGAATAAGCGGAAAATAGCAAGTATTATCGGGAAAATTATATTAATTGAGGCGGTACTTATGATACCGTCCTTGATTGTAGCACTTATTTATGGTGACGGGGATGCATCTGCATTTTTATGGACGATTATTCCGGCACTGATAATCGGACTTTTGCTCTCACATATTAAGCAGTCTGAAAAAAGGATGAGTAGCAGAGACGGATATTTTATCGTTGCTGCTGCATGGATTATTATATCATTAATTGGCGCAGTGCCGCTTTATTTGGCAGGAGGTTTCGAATCCTATATCGGAGCGCTGTTTGAAATTGTATCAGGATTTACAACTACAGGAGCGTCTGTTTTGACAGAACCGGCAGATTTGGGACATGGTATTATTTTTTGGAGAAGCTTTACACATTGGATAGGCGGTATGGGCGTTCTGGTGTTTGTACTAATGGTAATGCCTATGGAAAATGATAATTCCATGCATTTGGTAAGGGCAGAAGTGCCGGGACCTACAGCCGGAAAACTTGTGCCGAGAATGCGTACAACATCCATGATTCTTTATGGTATTTATGCTGCGATGACAGTTATTTTGGTTGTCTTATTGCTGATGGGGAAAATGCCTTTGTTTGATAGCTTCTGTATTGCGTTCGGTACGGCAGGAACCGGTGGCTTTGGTGTGAATGCGGCAGGCATAGGCGGATATGGCAGTGCATACTTAGAAATTGTTATTGGTATATTTATGTTACTGTTTGGTATTAATTTTAATTTGTATCATTTACTTTTGTTAGGGAAAGTGCGTGAGGTTTTTAAATCGGAAGAAGCAAAAGTATATCTTGGAGTGGTTACATTAGCAACGGTTGCAATTACTCTTAATATTTTAGGACAGACGCAAAGTTTTGCGAAAGCACTGAGGGAAGCTTTTTTTCAAGTGGCAAGTATTATTACAACGACAGGATTTTCTACTGTGGATTATAATTTTTGGCCGGAGTTTTCTAAGCATACTCTGGTGCTTTTAATGGTACTTGGGGCCTGTGCCGGTTCCACGGGTGGCGGTATGAAAATTTCCAGGGTAATTATTCTTGTAAAGTCTTTATTTGCTGAAATAAAACAGATTATTACACCTAGAGCCATAGTAACAGTGAGACTTGATGGGAAAACTGTGAACAAACAAACTTTGAATTCTACCAGAATTTATGCGGCAGCATATCTGATTTTGGTTTGTGTATTTACGTTGGTGCTGTCGCTTGATGGGCTTGATTTGACGACTAATATTACAGCAGTACTTGCCTGTTTTAATAATATCGGTCCCGGACTTGGACTTGTAGGTCCGGCGGCCAATTTTAGTGTATATTCTGATTGGGCACAGCTTTGGCTTTCATTGGCTATGCTGACAGGACGATTGGAAATTTTTCCGATGTTCTTATTATTTGCCAGATCAGCACATGAATAAAAAATATGCAGAAGAGTAAAGAGGCTAAAACCACCGGAACAATTGTCCGGTGGTTTTTAATCATGAATGAGAAATTTTGATTACTTATTATTTCATTTAACAAAGTGTCAATCGGCTAATACGTTTCTGACATATTCTACAGAAATCCGTAATTCATCAGCTATCTCCTGTTGGGTTTTGTTTTTACTGTGTAGCTTAAAAATATCACGTTCAGTTTTAGTGGTGTCCAGTTCTGTTTTGGTAGTGTCTAATTCTGTTCTCATGGCATTTAGCTCTGTGTTTGTCCGAGAAAGTTCTTCTTGGGCTTCTTCAATCATAAGTCGTTCTAAATTTCTATCCATAATATATAATTCTTCTGATAACATATCAATCAACTCCTTCGGTTTGTTGACAAAATCGGTTATTTCCTGATAAATAGTGGCAAAGCAAGGGAAACTTTTTATCAGCATATGAATGTCAGTAGGACTAGTGGTGCTTAAGAAAGTAAGCCAGGCATCTAAAACATTACTGTTTTTAGTTATATTATGTACTGCGGAATGAAAACTGTCAAGGCAAATAAAGATGTCTTCATGTAAACCTGAATTTTGAGGATAAATGCCTGTATCAAAGTATGTTCTCCGCCGATGAATATATTTTTCTGCGACAGAATGAAATTCGCTTGGGCTTTGTTCCATAATAATAATGCTATATACTTTTTGTAAGGCATTGAATGTGAACTTCTTTCCAAGAGTAGCTTTTTTATCCGCATATTGGCGCATGATAATATCAGAAATATAGCAATCTGCCCTTGCGAGAGGAAAGCTGTAACCAATTTTTTTCATTTCGACATTGGCATAGGAACCATCATCCAAATGCACAAGGATGTCCATGACAACAAAGCTTGTACCTTCCTTCATTTGTGTACCTTCACGTGGTATGATCTGAAGGATTTTAATGTTATGTCCCAGGATGGCAGATAGTAATGATTCCAGACGTTTGAGCCCCTGTTCTCTTTTGGGATGAAAAACTTTTTGAAAGACGGAGTCGTAAGTGATTTTTAACCCCTGCTTTCCAAGACAGAAATTTATCAGATTTTGTTGCATGTCTTGCGGCAACTGCAGATAATTTTCCCATGCACAGGGAATGCTCTTAAAATGCGCTTCGGCGTCTTTTCTTGTAGCAAAAGATGGGAGCGGTAATGTGTGGACAAATTGCTTGTCCGGGTAAATAGATGTGTTTTTTGACATGTAATGTCCTCCTTAAGATATGATTTTGTTTTTTCAAGGGAAATGATTTGAAACAAAAAGATAAAATAGAAAAATAGAATCAATCAAGAACCTTTGAAAAAGTGTAAAATTTATTGTAAAACCGATTATAGCAAATGTGAGAATTATTTGCAATCACTATTTATGATTTTTTCAGCAGAGTAATATACATTCCATTTACCCAAAGATGAATATGTGTCGGAGAAATAGTAAAGTGTCATAGAAGTAAAAATCCCCGGGCATCCCATAATTCCGTAAGAAGTCCTTTAAAAAACGCCGATGCTTGGCGAGGTTCTATCGAGCCTAGCAGTCGTTGCGTTTTTTTAGAGCGGGAGCGTGACGACGTCGGAATTATGGGATGTCCGGGGATTATACTATCTAAAACAAACTAATATTTCATAGCCTCTTCTTCACCATTCATAACACGGAGTGCACCCTGCACCAATGCAAGAAGCTCATCTTCACCGGGATATACGGTGAAAGGAGCGATAAATCCGGCTCTTTCCTGTATCTTATCTACTACAATTTTATTGTAAGCAATACCGCCTGTTACGATAATCTGGTCTACTTTACCGTTTAATACACAGGCCATGGAACCGATATCTTTGGCTACCTGCAGAATGAAAGCTTCACGGATTTCTGCTGCTTTTTCATTACCTTCATCAACCATCTTGCCTACTTCACGCATATCGTTGGTGCCAAGGTAAGCATTGAAACCACCACCACCGACTAATTTCTTGTAAACTTCTTTTTCTGTATACTGACCGGAAAAGCACATCTTAATGAGTGCACCTACAGGAACGCCGCCTGCTCTTTCGGGAGAGAAAGCTCCGTCACCGTCAAGTGCATTAAATACGTCAATGATACGTCCCTTTTCATGAGCACCTACGGAAACACCGCCGCCCATATGAACTACGATTAAGTTCAGGGATTCGTAAGGAATGTTCTGTTCTTTTGCATAGCGCTTTGCAACTGCCTTCTGATTCAGTGCGTGGAATACGCTGGTACGGGGCATTTCGGGAACACCGGAGTATCTTGCGATAGGCATCAGTTCATCAACAACAACGGGGTCAACGATGTAAGAGGGAACACCGATAGAGTCACCGATTTCTCTTGCAAGGATACCGCCCAAGTTGGAAGCGTGCTGTCCCTGCTTGCCAATCTTTAAATCTTCAAGCAAATCATCGGTTACGGCATAGGTGCCGCCGGGAATGGGCTTTAACATACCACCGCGGCCTACGATAACCTGTAAGGAATTGATGTCGAAGTCTTTCTTTGCAAGTAAGTCAAGAATAATCTGCTTACGGAAATCCTTCTGGTCTACGATAGAAGCGTACTGTGCGATTTCTTCGGTAGAGTGACGAAGGGTTTCTTCGAATAATAAGGTTTCATCTTCAAAAACACCGATTTTGGTGGAAGTGGAACCGGGATTGATAATCAAGCTTTTGATAGACATTTTTGATTCCTCCTGTTTGATAAAATAAATGTATTATGCGTTTGCTTTTTTCATCTCTTCTGCCACAACAGCTGCAAGAGCAATGGAATTTACCTTGGTTTCAAAGGTGTCGGAACGGGAGGTAAGAATAACCGGAACTTTAGTTCCTGTTAAGATACAGCCGTTCTTTACACCGGGAACTGTATGTACCAGTGCCTTGTATACTAAATTTCCTGCATGAATGTCAGGGAAAAGAAGTACATCGGCATCGCCCTGAATCTTTCTGTCGGTAGCGCCTTTGTGAAGAGCAGCCTCCGGGTCAATGGCAAGGTCTAAAGAAAGAGGACCGTCAACGATGCAACCGGTAATCTGACCTTCTGCATTCATTTTGGTAAGTTCTGCTGCTTCTACGGTTGCAGGCATTTTAGGATTTACTACTTCTACAGCTGCTAAAGGAGCAACCTTAGGCATATCAATACCGCAAGCCTTGCAGACGGGAACGGTGTTATTAATAATGCTTACTTTATCTTCTAAGGTAGGGTAAGTCATAAATGCAACATCGGTTAAGAATAAAAGCTGAGGGGTTCCGGGAATGTCAAACACAGCTACGTGAGAGAGCGGGCTTCCGGTACGAAGACCAACTTCCTTGTCAAGAACACTTTTTAAGAAGTTCTTGGTGTCAACAAGTCCCTTCATATACATATCTGCCTTGCCGTCATGTGCAAGTTTTACAGCTGTGAGGGATGCCTGAATCATATCGGGTTCATCAATGATTTCAAAACCGGATACATCAATGCCGAGGGAAGCAGCGATTTCTTTAATCTTTGCTTCATCACCTACTAAGATTGCATTTGCAATGTTTCTTTCCTTGGCAGCCTGTACTGCTTCAAGGACAGCGGAATCCTGTGCCACAGCTACGGCAACGGTTTTCATTCCGCATTCACTGATTTTGGAAATAATGTCATCAAATCCTTTGTTCATTTTGTTTTACCTCTTACTGATATATTTGTTAAATTTATAACACAATTATCATCATAGCACATTTATAAGGAAATATCAATCTATTTCATAAAGACAAAAGACTCCAGTTCAAACAATGCACGGCCTTCAAAGTATTGTGCGCCCCATCCTTCTGCAGTGCTTTTGGTCTTAAAGAAAATTGCATGACGTCCGGTGAGGTTTTTTACGGTGGTTCTGTAGATACCGCTGTCAAGACCGATATTACATTCGCCGATTTTTTCACCATTTTCATAATTATCAACAAGAATCTCCAAAGTGGCGTAGCAGCCTAAGCCTTTTACCTTTGCGGAAAATTCCATGGTTTTGCTGCTGAAATCTTCACCGAAATCATAGTATTTATAACCGATGATACATTCGTCCTGAATGTTTGTAATCATTCGTTCAAATTCATTTCGTTCGGTAATGATGGCACCGCCTTTCAATACACAGGCGATATCTGCTGGAGTCTGCTTATAAGGATTTAATGATTCTTCAAAGCCGAGAGAAGTCATTTCCACCTGGGGAATGGTGCCGTCTTCCAATATGTTGATTTTTTCCACACAGCCTCTTCTGGAAAAGATGGTGCCGTTTGTCATGCGGTGATAAAAAATATACCACTGACCTTTGATACAGCAGATGGAACCGTGGTCATTACCGGCAGGATAATCTACTCCATTGTCCACAATGATTCCGCGGTAGGTAAAGGGACCGGTTGGAGAATCGGAAGTGGCGTATACCAGTCTGTTTCCTGTTGTGGGAGAGTATATGAGATAGTAAGTGTCTCCTACTTTGCGAGGGGAACATGCTTCAAAGAAACAGAAGGGCTCTTCCACCGGGATAATATCTTTTTTAAAACTGCCTTCCACCATTTCGTACATATTGTCGCCGTTAAGCTCTGCCATATATGAACTTAAATAACCGCAGTAGACATAAACTCTGCCGTCATCGTCCACAAGTACGCCGGGGTCAATAAAAATACCTTCGTCAAAGCCTTCCGTGTTATCGGGAATGGAATATTGGTATTGGGACAGTAGCTTGAAAGGCCCTTCCGGCTTGTCTGCTACAGCAACACAACCTTTGGCACCTACAATATAAGCATATAAGTAATATTTGCCGTCTTTTTCAACCACATCGGGGGCAAACAGACTATTGCCGGTCCAGTTTACATCTGATTTGTGGTCGCGGTCATCGGCAGTGTGGAAAATATCGCCGTGACATTGCCAGTTATTTAAGTCATCAACGGAAGCAGACCAGACTTTCAATTTGTGGTCGCAAAACGTGTGGGAACCGACTCTGTCATGAGAACCGTAAACATAAACTCTGTTACCAAAAACACGGGGTTCGCCGTCTGGTATATATTCCCAGCCGGGTAGATAGGGATTTGCCATAAAGATAACCTCCTGATAAATTGTCATTTTATAAACTTATTGTATAAAGGATGATGCAGGCTGTCTATTCGTATTTTGCGATTTGTTTACTAATTTTTTACTATTTATGAATCTTTTTGTTATAGTCAGCGACAGGGAATGAATGGTATAATGAGCGAGAAGGAAAATGGCAGAATGAAGTGACAGCATCAAAGATTATAAAGCAGAGAGGTATGGTTTATTTATGGAGAAAAGAAAATTAGAAAAACTGGGAATTGAGACTTCACTTTTAGGATTTGGCTGTATGCGTTTCCCCACAACTTCCGAGGGGAAAATAGATGAGCCTAAAGCAGAGGAGATGATTGATAAAGCCATTGCAGCAGGCGTCAACTATATTGACACGGCATACCCTTATCATGATAAACAAAGTGAACCTTTTGTAGGAAAGGTATTAAAGAAATATCCAAGAAATTCTTTTTATCTTGCAACGAAACTTCCGGTTTGGCTAGTAGAAACGAAGACGGATATTGAACGGATTTTTGAAGAACAGCTTGAAAGACTGCAGACAGACTACATTGATTTTTATTTATTGCATGCTATGAATAAAGAGCGTTTTGATAAAATGAAAGAAATTGGTTGTATGGATGTGTTGGAAGCAAAAAGAGCCGAAGGAAAAATTAAGTACATCGGTTTTTCGTTCCATGACAGCTATGAAGTGTTTGAAGAAGCAATTGGTGAGAGAGAGTGGGATTTCTGCCAGATTCAGTTAAACTACATGGATGCGGATGAACAGGCAGGATTAAAAGGATATGAGCTTGCAGCATCAAAAGGGATTCCTGTGGTGGTAATGGAACCCATAAAAGGCGGCTCTTTGGCTTCTTTTGCTGAGGATATTACAAGTGAATTTAAGAGACTGGATGCGGATGCTTCGGTAGCTTCTTTTGCCCTGCGATGGGTGGGAAGCCTTCCGGGAATTAAGGTGATTCTCAGCGGTATGTCTACCATGGAACAGGTGGAGGACAATTTAAAGACGTTTGGTGAATTTAAACTTTTGTCAGCAGAAGAAAAAGAAACCATCGATAAAGTGGTGGAAACCTTGAACAGTCGTATTCAGAACGGCTGTACAGGCTGCCGTTATTGTATGCCTTGTCCCGCAGGTGTGGATATTCCGGCCTGTTTTAGTGCATGGAATACCTACCACATGTACCAAAATTATAATGCGGTAAGCTGGAAGTGGGAGCATGACATCGGACAGGAAAAGCAGGCGAAGAATTGCGTGAAGTGTGGCAAGTGTGAGGCAGTATGCCCGCAGAAGATTTCCATAAGAAAAGATCTTGAAAAGGTGCAGAAGGACTTGGAAGAGAAGAAATTTATCTTTTAGCAGAAGAATCAGTGATAAAGAAAAGGAGACTAACTATGGCAAAGTGGCTTGATGATGCAATTTTTTATGAAATTTATCCCCAGTCCTTCATGGATACCAATGCAGACGGTATTGGGGACTTTCAGGGAATTATTTCCAAACTGGATTATATTAAGGAACTGGGATGTAACGCTTTGTGGATAAACCCGTGCTTTAAATCACCCTTTGGGGATGCGGGATATGATGTGGAGGATTATTATACTATTGCTCCCAGATACGGAACCAATGAAGATGCCAAGCTGTTGTTTGAAGAAGTGCATAAACGCGGCATGCATATTTTGTTTGACTTAGTTCCCGGTCATACATCTGTGCAGCATCAGTGGTTTAAAGAGTCCATGAAACCGGAGCGAAATGAATTCAGTGACAGATATATCTGGACAGACAGTATTTGGGAATCACCGGAGGATTTACCCTGTCTTCGCGGTATTTCCGACAGGGACGGTTCCTGTTCCGTAAATTTCTTTTCCACTCAGCCGGCACTGAATTACGGATATTACAGAATTACCAAGCCTTGGCAGATGTCACCGGAGGATGAAGGACCTAAGGCAACTTTAGAGGCCATGAAGGATGTGATGCGCTTTTGGCTTACCATGGGCTGTGACGGATTCCGTGTGGATATGGCGGGTTCTCTTGTGAAACAGGATGAAGAAGGAAAAGGAACCATTGCCTTGTGGAAAAAGGTAAGAGGCTTCCTGGATGAGGAGTTCCCGGAGGCAGCGCTTGTTTCCGAGTGGGGCGAGCCGGATAAATCCTTGCAGGGAGGTTTCCATATGGATTTCCTTCTGCATTTCGGACCCTCCCATTACAATGATTTGTTCCGTTGCGAACATCCTTATTTTAATAAAGAGGGTAAGGGAGACATTTCCGAGTTTGTTGCTAAGTACTTAGAAAATTATGAGAAATCCGAAAAGAAGGGGCTTATTTGTATTCCCTCCGGTAATCATGATATGGACAGACTGGCAAGAACTTTGGATGTGGAGGAAATGAAAGTGGCGTTTGCGTTTCTGCTTTCCATGCCGGGAGCACCGTTTATTTATTACGGGGATGAAATCGGCATGCGTTATGTGGAAGGGCTTACTTCTGTAGAGGGTGGCTACAACAGAACCGGTGCCCGTTCTCCCATGCAGTGGAACAGTGGTGTAAATGCCGGATTCAGCAGTGCTCCGAAAGAAAAACTTTACATCAGACAGGATGAAAGTGCTGACAGACCTACGGTGGAAGCGCAGATGGCGGATAAGGACTCCCTGTATCATGAAATCAAGAAGCTGATTGCAGTAAGACAGTCCCACAAGGCGCTTCAGAGCAAGGGTGAAATTGAATTTGTTTTTGCAGAGAAAGACAGTTATCCTTTTGCATATTTGAGAAGTATGGAGGGTGAAAGAATTCTTGTTGTAATCAATCCTTCCGATAAGGAAGTAAGCTTTAAAAGTGATTTGCAGCTTAATGAGATAATTTATTCTTATCATGGAGAGGCAAAAGCGCAAGGTGGTAAGATAAGTGTACCTGCAAGCAGCGTGAGTTTTATCCTTGTATAACATGACAATGATGGAAGAGAGCATAGCCGGTGAGTTGGCTATGCTCTTTTGGCTTTTAATAAGTGCGTCTGATTTCTCCGCAGGCAATTCTTGTGCCGGAGTTGCCGGCAGGCTGTGAGCGGAAGTCATCGGTGGATGAATGAATAATGACAGATTTACCAATGATTTCGTCTATTGTAAATCGTTTGTCATAGAATGCCATCCACGCATAGCCTTGATTGGCAAGAAGCGGCGGCATGTCACCGGCATGGTCGGGATGCGGTCGGTTTTTGGGATTGTAATGTCCGCCGGCACTGTCAAAGTTTCCGCGGCAATTCCCAAACTCGTGAATATGAAAGGCATAAAAATCCGAAGAATCAGGAGTATCAATATTTGGAAGACCGAAAAATTCTGCTTCTACCAAAATACCGCCATAAGAGGTCTGATAAAATTTGACAAGACCGCTGATTTGCGGATTACTTGCATTACCGGTTACCCATGCAGTAGCATCAGGACGTTCCCCCAGAAGAAGTCCGGTGAAAGAGAGTCTGGGCGTGATTTCATAATGTGTCATGAGTATTTCCTTTTTTCTTTTTATTATATGAGGAATTGTGACGTAGGGGACTGTTTGCTCAAAAAAATGCAGTGTGTTACAATAAGAACCAAAAGAAGCAGTTTTTTGATGAAAAGCAATAGACAGAGTATGAAAGAAGAAAGGACAGCATATGTTAGCATTTGAGTGTGATTACTTAGAAGGTGCCCATGAAAAGATTTTGCAGCGCCTTGTAGAAACTAATTATGAAAAGGCACCGGGGTATAGTGCCGACAAATATTGTGAAAGTGCCAAAGAAAAGATTAAGCAGGCGTGTAACTGCCCTGATGCAGAGATTTACTTTTTGGTAGGCGGCACACAGACCAATGCAATCGTTATTGATTCCATTCTTCAGAAATATGAAGGCGTGATTGCGGCAACCACAGGGCATGTAAATGTACACGAAGCAGGTGCCATTGAACATACCGGACATAAGGTGCTTACCGTACCTTCTTATCAGGGCAAAATGCAAGCAGAGGATGTGCGCAGTCTGCTTCAAGGCTTTTGGAATGATGCAAGCCATGACCACATGGTATTTCCGGGTATGGTTTATCTCTCTCATCCGACGGAGTACGGTACTTTGTACGGTAAACAGGAACTGAAGGAGATAGCTGATGTTTGCCGTGAATATAAGATTCCCCTCTTTTTGGACGGTGCACGTCTGGGATACGGTCTGATGAGCAAAAATACTGATTTGACTTTAGAAGATATTGCGAAAATTTGTGATGTGTTTTATATCGGTGGCACAAAGGTGGGAGCCCTTTGCGGTGAAGCAGTTGTATTTACCGGGCAAAATATGCCGAAGCATTTTATGACTATGGTAAAGCAGCACGGTGCCATGCTTGCCAAGGGAAGACTGCTTGGCATCCAGTTTGATACTTTATTTACAGATAATCTTTATTTTGAAATTGCGGAACATGCTATTAATATGGCAGAGAAATTAAAGGAAGGATTCAGACAGAGAGGATATTCTTTCTATCTGGATTCGCCCACCAATCAGCAGTTCATTATTTTATCAAAAGAAGAAATTGCAAAGCTTGCAGATAAAGTGACCTTTGATTTTTGGGACCCGGTAGATGACAACCGACAGGTAGTCCGTTTTGCAACAAGCTGGGCAACAAAGGAAGAAGATATTGACGCACTGATGACATTGCTGGATGAAATAAAACGATGATTGAAAGCAGTAGGTAACATGCCTTTAGATTGACAGCTTTCAGGGCATATGATATGGTTTTTGATAATGAAAGCATTGGAAACGAGACGAAAATCACATAAAGACAATTAGTAGTTAATTTACTGATACGGAGAAAGTTATGAGTGAGAAGAAAATACCTTACAAAATCTATTTAGAAGAAAGTGAAATGCCGAAGCAGTGGTACAATATGCGTGCCGATATGAAAAATAAGCCGGCACCGCTGTTAAATCCTAAGACCCTACAGCCTATGACGCAGGAAGAACTCAGCAGTGTATTCTGTGAGGAACTTTGCAGACAGGAATTGGATGAAAATACGGCATATTTTGATATCCCCGAAGAAATCAGGGATTTCTATAAGATGTACCGCCCATCACCTTTGGTGCGTGCGTATTGTCTGGAAGAAAAGCTGCAGACGCCGGCAAAAATATATTACAAATTTGAAGGAAACAACACAAGCGGAAGCCATAAGCTTAATTCTGCCATTGCACAGGCTTATTATGCAAAGAAGCAGGGGCTTAAGGGTGTTACCACAGAAACAGGAGCAGGACAGTGGGGAACGGCACTTTCCATGGCATGTGCTTACTTCGGACTGGATTGTCAGGTGTATATGGTAAAGTGTTCCTATGAGCAGAAGCCTTTCCGCCGTGAAGTGATGAGAACCTATGGTGCAAATGTAACCCCTTCTCCTTCCAATACTACAGTTGTAGGACGCAAGATTTTACAGGAGTTTCCGGGAACAAACGGAAGTCTTGGCTGTGCGATTTCCGAGGCAGTGGAAGCAGCAGGTGCACAGACCGGATACCGCTATGTACTTGGCTCTGTACTGAATCAGGTATTGCTTCATCAGACAGTGATTGGTTTGGAGACCAAGGCGGCAATGGATAAGTATGATATTAAGCCGGATGTGATTATCGGTTGTGCCGGAGGTGGTTCCAATCTGGGCGGTTTGATTGCTCCTTTTATGGGTAAGCAGCTCCGTGGGGAAGAAAATTACGAATTTATCGCGGTAGAGCCGGCAACCTGCCCCAGCCTTACCAGAGGAAAATATGTGTACGATTACTGCGATACCGGAAAAGTGTGTCCTCTCTCCAAGATGTATACACTGGGTAGCGGTTATATGCCGGCAGGTACTCATGCGGGAGGTCTTCGCTATCATGGCATGAATCCGATTTTATCACAGCTTTATGATGACGGATATATGAAGGCTGTCAGTGTGCATCAGACAGAAGTATTTAAGGCTGCACAGGAGTTTGCAAGGGTGGAAGGAATTCTTCCGGCACCGGAAAGCTCCCATGCCATTAAGATTGCCATTGACGAAGCTATGAAATGTAAGGAAACGGGAGAAGAAAAGACTATTCTGTTCGGTCTTACAGGTACAGGTTATTTTGATATGTTTGCCTATGCCCGTTACAATGATGGCGAAATGGTGGATTATAATCCCACAGATGAAGAAATTGCAAAGGGACTATCGGGAATTCCGCAGATTCCGCAAAATGGTTTTTAGGAAGTTTTAACAAACCGTTAATATTTGAATAGTTGAATAAAGACCGCAAATCTGTTAAAATAAGACTTGCGGTCTTTTTTAAATCTCAGTAAGAGAGGTAACAGTATGAATTTAATTCAGAAGGTTTTTGGAACACACAGTGAAAGAGAATTAAAGAGAATAGAAAGTACGGTACAGGCAATCGAGGATTTGCGCCCTTCTATGGCGGCACTTTCCGATGAGGAGCTGAAAGCGAAGACAGAGGAATTTAAGAGAAGACTTTCCGAGGGAGAAACCTTGGATGATCTTCTTCCCGAAGCATATGCAACAGTAAGGGAAGCGGCAAAACGTGTACTGAATATGGAACACTACAGAGTGCAGCTTATCGGTGGAATTATTCTGCATCAGGGACGTATTGCAGAGATGAGAACCGGTGAAGGTAAAACATTGGTATCCACATTGCCGGCATACTTAAATGCTCTTGAAGGAAAAGGTGTACATGTAGTAACCGTAAATGACTATCTGGCAAAACGTGATGCTGAGTGGATGGGTGAAGTACACAAATTCTTAGGGCTTACTGTTGGCGTTGTTTTGAACCATATGAAACCCGAAGAGAGAAGAGAAGCTTATAATTGTGACATTACTTATGTGACCAATAACGAACTGGGATTTGATTATCTGCGTGATAACATGGTAATTTACAAAGCACAGCTTGTACTTCGTGATTTACATTATGCAATTATCGACGAGGTTGACTCTGTGCTAATTGACGAAGCCAGAACACCCCTTATCATTTCCGGTCAGAGCGGTAAATCCACCAAGCTTTATGAGGTGTGTGATATTCTTGCCAGACAGATGAGACGTGGTGAAGATATGGCAGACCTTAGCAAAATGGATGCCATTATGGGTGTGGAACGTGAAGAAACCGGAGATTTTATTGTTAATGAGAAAGATAAAGTAGTAAATCTTACGGCACAGGGTGTTGAGAGAGTAGAAAAATTCTTCCAGATTGATAACCTTGCAGACCCGGAAAATATTGAAATACAGCACAATATTACCCTGGCACTTCGTGCACATAATCTGATGTTCCGTGACCAGGACTATGTGGTAAAAGATGACCAGGTTATGATTGTAGATGAATTTACCGGACGTATTATGCCGGGACGCCGTTATTCCGACGGTTTGCATCAGGCAATTGAAGCAAAGGAGCATGTAAAGGTAAAGAGGGAAAGCAAGACACTTGCAACCATTACCTTCCAGAATTTCTTCAATAAATTTGCAAAGAAGGCCGGTATGACCGGTACGGCGCTTACCGAAGAAAAGGAATTCCGCGATATTTACGGAATGGATGTTATTGAAATTCCCACCAACAAGCCTGTAGCCAGAAAAGATTTACAGGATGCGGTGTATAAGACTAAGAAAGAGAAATTGCATGCCATTGTAGAAGCGGTAAAAGAGGCACATGCAAAGGGACAGCCTGTACTGGTTGGTACCATTACCATTGAGGCTTCCGAAGAAATCAGCAGACTCCTTACCAAGCAGGGAATCTCTCACAAGGTATTGAACGCAAAGTTTCACGAAATGGAAGCCGAGATTGTTGCCGATGCAGGTATTCACGGTGCAGTTACCATTGCTACCAACATGGCAGGTCGTGGTACGGATATCAAACTGGACGACGAGGCAAAAGCAGCCGGCGGACTGAAAATCATCGGTACAGAGCGACATGAATCCAGACGTATTGACAATCAGCTTCGTGGTCGTGCCGGACGTCAGGGTGACCCCGGTGAATCTAAGTTTTATATTGCGCTTGAGGATGACCTGATGCGTTTGTTTGGTTCTGAGCGCTTGATTGGTATGTTTAATACGCTTGGTATTCCCGAAAATCAGGAAATTGAACATAAAGCGTTAACAAATGCCATTGAATCGGCACAGAAAAAGATTGAAAATAATAACTTTGGTATCAGAAAGAATTTGCTTGAGTATGATCAGGTAATGAATGAACAGAGAGAAATCATCTATGAAGAGAGACTTCGTGTATTAAACGGTGAAAGTATGCGCGATGCGATTTACAAGATGATTACGGATATTACAGAGAACAGCGTAGACATTTCCATTGGCGATGATTCCGATTTTGAAGATTGGGATTTAGACGAACTGAATACCCTTTTGCTTCCTACCGTGCCGTTAAAGCCGGTTAGCAGAGGACGTATCAATACACCAAAGAAGAATGCGCTGAAACAGCAGCTTAAGGAAGAAGCGGTTAAGCTATATGAAGCAAAAGAGGCAGAGTTCCCGGAACCCGAAGCAATCAGAGAATTAGAGCGCGTTATCCTGCTGAAAGTGATTGACCGTAAGTGGATGGATCACATTGATGATATGGATCAGCTTCGCCAGGGCGTGGGTCTACAGGCATACGGACAGAGAGACCCGCTTGTAGAATACAAACTCAGCGGATATGACATGTTTGATGAAATGACACAGAACATCAAGGAAGAAACGGTAAGAGTATTATTCCATGTCCGCGTAGAGCAGAAGGTAGAAAGAGAACAGGTTGCCAAGGTGACAGGTACCAATAAAGATGACTCCGTGGCAAAAGCTCCCGTAAAGAGAGAAGTTGCAAAAGTGTATCCAAACGACCCCTGTCCATGCGGAAGTGGTAAAAAATATAAACAGTGTTGTGGACGCAAAGCATAAAGTAAGAATATGTTTTGATAAGATGTTATGAAAATTAATGAAATTCAAATTCAGAAAGAGGTGAACGTTAAGTGGTAGAATTAGACCAGATGAAGTCTGAGCTTTTGGCTTATGAAACCCCTTTAGCGGAAGTGAGGGATTCACTTTGACTTAGACAGTAAGTCAAAGAAAATTGAGGAATTGGAAAGAGAAATGGAAGCTCCCGGTTTTTGGGATGACCCGGATATTTCCAATCAAAAAATGAAAGAACTTAAAAATTTAAAAGATACCGTAGATACCATGAACGGACTTTGCAGTCAGTATGAGGACATTGAGACGTTGATTGAAATGGGCTATGAGGAAGAAGATGCAGAGCTTGCGGCAGATATCCGTACGGAGTTAGATGAGTTTATTTCCACCTTTGAAGATATCCGAATCAGTACGCTTTTGTCGGGAGAATACGATAATAACAATGCGATTTTGAAGCTGAATGCCGGAGCCGGCGGAACCGAAAGCTGTGACTGGTGCAGCATGCTTTATCGTATGTATACCAGATGGGCGGAGAGAAAAGGGTTTTCCGTGGAAGTACTTGATTATCTGGATGGTGATGAAGCGGGAATTAAGTCTGTTACGTTTCAGGTAAATGGCGTAAATGCTTACGGTTATCTGAAATCTGAAAAAGGCGTGCATCGTCTGGTGCGTATTTCGCCCTTTAATGCACAGGGCAAACGTCAGACTTCCTTTGTGTCACTGGATGTCATGCCGGATATCGAGGAAGATGTGGACATTGAAATCAATAACGATGATTTGCGTATCGACACTTACCGAAGCAGTGGTGCCGGTGGACAGCATATCAATAAGACATCATCCGCTATCCGTATCACGCATCTCCCTACAGGAATTGTGGTACAATGCCAGAATGAACGTTCCCAGTTCCAGAACAAGGATAAGGCAATGCAGATGCTCAAGGCAAAGCTTTACATGTTGCAGAAAGAGGCTAATGCGGAGAAACTTTCCGATATCAGAGGTGAAGTGAAAGAAATCGGATGGGGAAATCAAATTCGTTCTTATGTCATGCAGCCTTACACTATGGTGAAAGACCACAGAACTGAGGCAGAAACGGGAAACGTGGATGCAGTGATGGATGGTGCGCTGGATTTGTTTATCAATGCGTACCTGAAATGGATTAATACCAAGCCGGAGAGCGAAAACTAAAAAAGAGAATTGCAAAAAATAAAAATGAAAGCCGGACAGTATCGTGTTCCTAAGAACCGATGTTGTCCGGCATTTTTTCATTTTCCTAACCCTTCTTTTTCATCAGGTCGAGATAAAAGTTTGCCTGCACAGCCTGCATATAAGGGAATATCCATAAATAGGTGATGCAACAGCTGCATAATCCCAAACAAAGCAGTGGAAGGAAAGAAAGTTCAATATAGAACAGTCTTCCGCGGTTTCCTTTCATGATGCGTTTGCTCTGTGTAAATAACTCCTTGGGAGAGTGATTCGGAAAGTCAAGCATCAAATAATAACATTGTGAGTATGTCAGTGAAAAAATCACATTGACGGCAGTTGCGATAATGGTGAGAATTACGTAAATAAGCATTAAGTAAGGATTCTCCGGATTTTGCATCAGAGACGGAGAAAGCAATTCGGGAAGGGAACACGCCAGACTCACCATTGCAAATACAAACTGAACCTTCAATATTTTGTCGGGAACTGTTTGAAAGCCGTGAAATAAATCGTTAACAGTTACCTGCTGATTACATGCAATTTTGAGATAAATATAGGCTTCTCCGTAAAGGAACAATCCACCCAAAAGATTTACCAACACACTTATTGCATAAAGGATAATTGTCCCGATTACGGTTGATGTATCTACCAGTAAAGAGGCGCTGAATGTGGTAAAAGCAATACAACACAAATGGATGGCATAAGCAGCTACCAACGTACCGTATTTGCCAAGTAATTGTCCTTTTGCCAGTGATTTCAGACTGGCAGAGGAAAGATGTTTATTCATAAATAAAAAACTCCTGTGATAGCATAATTAAGTAGTCAAATCGCCAAAGTGTTTAAACGGCAACGTCCAGATTCATACCAATGAAAGCAGCAGCGTCTGCACTCTTTTTGTTTTGCTGATAAGGATTGGACTCATCGCTGTAGCTGATTTTGGTTGCGGTGGTTCCTCCGGCAACATAGCTGCGTCCGCATTCCGGACAAATAGCAGTTTTAAGGGTTACATTGGCTGCTAAAACCTTGCCCCCTTCTTTGGCTGCTTTTTTAAATGCGTTGCTGACATGCTCCTGCTCGTGAGCGCGTACTCTGGAAGCGGAGGCTTCGGGAGAAATATGTGCTGCTGATTTAAAAGATACCATTTCATCAGAGCCGTCCTGATATTTGCGGTTGCTGCAGGTTTCACATTCTGCAGGAGAAGACTTGCGTCCGGGAGTTACTTCCGTGGAAGCACCGGGATTTTTGACAACTGCATTTGATGAGGGGATAGACCCCACCGAATAAGTATATGGTGCGGCATAGCCGCTGATTCCGTTTATCATAAAGACTCCTTTCTACCGAAATAAATCGGCGTAATCTTCCATCATGTCTTCAAAAGAATAACCAAACATTTCTTCTGAGGTCTGACCGTACATTGCTTCACAGGTGGCGTCATATTGCCTTCCGACTTCTACCAAAACATCGGGATTGGATATCAGCATAATAAAGGAAGATACAAACATGGCGGTAGTGATGCAAAAGCTGCCAAGTCCGCAGATAAATCCAACCTTTGCCTGCGTAAGCATTTTTTTGCCGTAACCTTTGGATAACAGGGCGAAGACAATTGCCAGACTGCCAAAAAGCAGAGGCATGAAAACTGTCAATGCAGTGCATATGGCAGCAACTCCCAAAAAGAGAGAAGTGGATGCCATGTTAAGTCCGGGATTACGGAAGGTTTGCGGTTCGTTGTATGGTTGATTCCCCGAAGGAGAGGAATTTGACTGATTGTTAAAGTCCATAATATCCCACTTTCTAATCATTCTATGGTAATTATATAGTAACATTTTATGGCAGAGAATACAAGTAAGCCGACCTTGAAAAAAACATTTGTTTTCACTATAATAGTTGTGAGGGGCTTCCCGTAAAAAGGAAAAAAGAAGTAAAGGACAGAGAATATGGACATTATACTGAAATTGAAAGAAGAACTAAAGGTAGAAAAGTGGCAGGTGGAGGCAGCTGTGAAGCTGATTGATGAAGGGAATACCATTCCTTTTATCTCCCGTTACCGTAAAGAAGCTACAGGCTCTTTAAATGATGAACAGCTTCGTAATCTGCATGAGAGACTGACTTATCTGCGCAATCTGGAAGAGAAGAAGGAACAGGTAATCGGCAGTATTGAGGAACAGGGCAAGATGACCGATGAACTGAAAGCTAAGATTCTGGCAGCAGAAACCTTGGTAGTGGTAGAGGACTTGTACCGTCCGTACAGACCGAAACGTAAGACCAGAGCCAGTGTTGCCAAAGAAAAAGGGCTTGAGCCGCTTGCAGAATATATTATGCAGCAGAATGCAGGTACACCGCTTGCAGAAGAGGCAGCTAACTACATAGACGAAGAAAAAGGCGTAAAGGATGCAAAAGAAGCTCTGCAGGGAGCGGCAGACATTATTGCCGAGAGCATTTCTGATGAGGCGGACTATCGTATTTATATCAGAGACATTACTACTCAGGAAGGTACATTGACAAGCAGTGCCAAGGATGAAAAGGCACAGAGTGTTTACGAAATGTATTATGCCTATGAAGAACCCATTAAGAAAGTGGCAGGACACCGTGTGCTTGCATTAAACCGTGGGGAAACAGAGAAGTTCCTGGCGGTTAAGGTGATTGCGCCCAAAGAGAGAATTCTGCAATACCTTGCAAAGAAAACATTGACTTCAGAAAACGAATACACCACACCTTTTCTGCAGGAAGTGATTGAAGATGCTTATGATCGTCTCATCGCTCCTGCTATTGAGAGAGAAATCAGAAACGAATTAACCGAGAAGGCGGAGGATGGAGCCATTTCCGTTTTCGGCAAAAATTTAGAGCAGCTTCTCATGCAGCCGCCTATTGCAGGTAAAGTGGTGCTCGGATGGGACCCTGCATTTCGTACCGGATGTAAACTTGCGGTAGTGGATGCTACCGGTAAAGTACTTGATACCAAAGTAATTTATCCCACAGCACCTCAGAATAAAGTAGAAGAGGCAAAAGCAGAACTGAAAAAAATGATTGCCAAGTACGGCATCTCCTTAATCAGTGTAGGTAACGGAACGGCATCCAGAGAATCCGAGCAGGTGATAGTGGAACTGATTAAAGAGCTGAACATGCCTGTTCAGTATGTAATTGTAAACGAAGCAGGCGCTTCTGTTTATTCCGCAAGTAAGCTGGCAACGGAAGAGTTTCCGAACTTTGACGTGGGACAGAGAAGTGCGGCTTCCATTGCAAGAAGATTACAGGATCCGTTGGCTGAACTTGTTAAAATTGATCCCAAGTCTATCGGCGTGGGCCAGTATCAGCATGATATGAACCAGAAGAAACTGGGAGAAGCATTGAGCGGCGTGGTAGAGGACTGTGTAAATAAAGTGGGTGTTGACTTAAATACTGCATCAGCACCGCTTCTTGAGTATATTTCCGGTATTTCCAAGGTGATTGCCAAGAATATCGTGGATTACAGAGAGCAGAACGGTAAGTTCAGGAACCGTGCACAGCTTTTAAAGGTTCCCAAATTAGGTCCTAAAGCGTATGAACAGTGTGCCGGATTCCTTCGTATTGTAGACGGTGACAACCCCTTAGATGCAACCAGTGTGCATCCCGAAAGCTATGAAGCAGCAATGGCACTTCTTGCAAAGATGGGATTAACGATGGACGATGTCCGTGCTGCACAAAAGGAAGCGGCCAAGAAGAAACCGGCTGCGCAGGCAAAGAAAGAAGCGCCAAAGAAAGAAAAGAAGCAGCAGAAAGTTGTGATCCGCAATACCAATACTGCCATGGGACAGGCACTTGCGGCAGCCATGGGCGGTGCTACCATGGCACTTGACAGTGAAAACTCAGATAAAAAGAGCAGCGCAGAAGGTAAGCAGACTGATACAGTGAAAGAAGCAGCAATGGTAAGTTCTCTTGAGAAGAAAATCAAGGATAAGAAGTTGATGGCAGAGGAACTCGGTATCGGTGAAATTACTTTGACTGACATTTTGAAAGAATTGGAAAAGCCGTCACGTGACCCCAGAGAGAGTATGCCTGCACCGATTCTTCGAAGCGATGTACTGGATATGGAAGATTTGAAACCCGGTATGATTTTGAAGGGAACTGTCCGTAATGTTATTGACTTTGGTGTATTTGTGGATATCGGTGTACATCAGGACGGACTGGTACATATTTCGCAGATTACTGACAAGTTTATTAAACATCCTCTTGAGGCAGTCAGTGTTGGTGACATTGTGGAAGTACAGGTACTTTCCGTAGATGTACCCAAGAAGAGAATCGGTCTGACAATGCGTATTAATCAGGCAAAATAAAAAAATAAAAATTTTTTACAAAAAACCCATAAAAAGGATATTCCTCCCGCGTATCTGATATATCAGTTACAAGGGAGGGATTTTTTATGAAAAAAAGATTAGTAGCATGTTTGATGACAATGACATTAGTGGCAGGAATGCTGACCGGTTGCGGCGGGATGAAGGCAGCAGAGGCGGAAACCGTGACGGAAGCGACAACAGAAGCGGAAACTGAGGCGGCTGCAGACACCGGGATGGAAATGAAAACGGAAGAATCCTGCACGACGGAAGCAGCACCTGCGGAAGAGGCACCGGCAGCAGAAGCACCTGCGGAAGCAGAGACTTTGTATGACAATGCCATGATGAAGGAGTCCGCAGAAGAAGCACCGGCAGCAGGGATGGCGGAGGAGAAGCGGGCTGATGCGGAAGCGGCGAAGAGTGAAGCAAGCTATTTAGAAGGTTGCTATGACTTTGATAGTGAAGTGAAAAATGATAACTCAGAGGAATATAGTGAATGGGAAGAAAAAGGTTACAGTTCTGTGATGAAAGAGCCTCTTTCCACTTTTTCCGCAGATGTGGATACTGCATCTTACAGTAATTTGCGCAGATTGATTCGGGATGGTTATTCCTTGGAAGAATTGCCTGAAAATGCAGTGCGAATCGAAGAAATGTTAAATTATTTTGATTATGATTATGCAGAGCCTAAAGGGAATGAGCCTTTTGGTGTAACTACGCAAATCGGCAAGTGCCCTTGGAACGAAGAAGCAGAGCTTGTGATGATTGGGCTGAAAACACAGGAAATTGAGTATGAACAGACACCTTCTTCCAATCTTGTATTTTTACTGGATGTATCAGGCTCTATGCATAATGAAGATAAGTTACCGCTATTACAGGAATCATTTTGTATGCTGGCAGAAAATCTTACTGAAAAGGATAGAGTATCCATTGTAACCTATGCCGGAGACGATACAGTTGTACTTGATGGTGTCAGCGGTGACAAGACAAGAAAAATTCAAAAAGCGTTAATGAACCTTGAGGCTGGCGGAGGTACCCACGGAAGTAAGGGAATTGAAACGGCCTATGAACTGGCGGAAGAACATTTTATTGAAGGCGGAAATAACAGAGTGATTCTGGCAACCGACGGTGACTTAAATATTGGTCTTACCACAGAAGAAGAACTTGAGGAATTGATTTCCGAAAAGAAAGAGAGCGGCATTTTCTTATCTGTACTTGGATTTGGAACAGGTAACATTAAGGATAACAAAATGGAAACTTTGGCAGATAAGGGAAACGGAAATTATGCATATATTGACTGCATCAGGGAAGCAGATAAGGTGCTGGTGGAAGAAATGACAGCTACTCTGCTGACAATTTGCAAGGATGTAAAATTCCAGGTGGAATTTAATCCTTCCGTAGTATCAGAGTATCGTCTTATCGGTTATGAAAACCGTGCGCTCAATAAAGAAGATTTTGCGGATGATACCAAAGATGCGGGAGAAATCGGGGCAGGACACAGTGTTACCGTGCTTTATGAAGTGATTTTAAAGGAGCCCATGGACGGACTTGCAGAAGAAGAAATTGAAGATTTAAAATATAGCGATAATTACAAAAAGGAATTAAAAGAACAAGGAAATGGGACAGAGCATGGTGAGAAAAGTAGCGCTCTTACAGAAGAATGGTTTACTTTGAGTGTACGTTATAAAAAGCCGGCTGAGGATACCAGTAATCTGCTTCAGTATCCTATCGGATATGAGTGCTATGATACAGACCCTTCCGATGATTTCCGGTTTGCGGCAGCAGTGGCTGAGTTTGGTCTTTTGGCATCCCACAGTGAGAATCCGGAAGATGCTTCTGTGAAGAATGTAAAAAAGGTGCTAAAAGACATTGATTTGGATGATGAATACAAAGAAGAATTTTTGGAGCTGGTAAAATTTTGATGCATCAAAAACGCAAAATGTAAATTTTCAAAAAAAAAAACAAACCTATTGCGTGTCTGAGGGATTAATTTAGGGTGACGGTACGAGCCGTCACCTTTTTGTTTACTCAAAAAACTGCGTATTGTTTCAAAAATCTGCGGATTGTGCAGAAAATATTGTAAATTATAGTCTTTGTAGTATAATATTACAAATTAAAAAAATGGAGGAATTCAAAGGATGAAAAAAATACTTAGTTTTTGTTTGGTTTTTTGCCTTGTAATGAGTATGACATGCGGATGTGCAAAGGCACCGGAAAAAAGTGAAGGAAATTCTGCACAAGGCGTGTTACCGCTTAAGACAGGGATATTAGCAAGAAGTGCTGTTAGTGAGGAAGAAAGCGAAAAAGCGATAGGCGAGCACACCATGTCCCATGTGAAAGGGGATATGACTTTTGAGCTTACTTTCTACGATAATATGTCATCCATGCTTATGGCACTTCAGGCAAAGGATATTTATGTAATGATTTTGGCAGACAGTGTTGCACAATACATAGTAGCCCAGAATGACTCTTTAATGATTGCACCGGAAAGAGAGGGAGAAGGTCTGAATCAGAATATCGCATCCTATCAGATGATGATGAAAGAGGAGGATACGGATATTCAACAGAAATTTAATGATGCAATTGTAGAACTAAAGGCAGAAGGCGTCATTGATGAACTGGTTGAGACACATGTCAAGGGTCATACAGATGGTTCTGCTCCGCAACAGGTAGAGATTCCTGTAACAAATGGAGCTGAAACCGTTAAAGTAGCCGTTACAGGAGATCTTCCACCCCTTGATTTTGTGGCAGCGGACGGAACCCCTGCAGGATTTAATATGGCATTACTTGCAGAAATTGCAAAGAAGACGAATATCAATATTGAAGTAGTGCAGGTAGATACCGGAGCCAGAGCTGCCGCGTTAACTTCAGGCCGTGCGGATGTTATTTTTTGGGTGAATACCAATTCCTGTTCTGTGCACGGTGAGATTGAAAAAGGGGCTGATATTCCGGAAGGAACCATTACAACAGAACCGTATTTTTCAGAGGCAATGAGCTTTGTAACATTTAAGCAGTAATATAGTCATAACAAAAGCACACGGTACATTTGTACGGTGTGTTTTTGAGGATTATAAGCAAAAGACAAAAGATACAGAGGACAGTAATTATGAGTATGGTAGGGAAAATGATTTTGGAGGAATTCGTAGAAAACCGTTCTGTTTACCTGGAACTGGGGGATGTGGTCCATAACCGGTTAGAAGAGTTGGTTAAGGAAGCAGGATTATCTATTCTTGGTATCGAACACCGGATTAAAACGGTAAAAAGTCTTGCAGGAAAGTTGGAGAGAAAGGGAGACGATTACTATCGGAAACTGGAAGATCTAACGGATTTGGTGGGAGCCAGAATTATTTGTTTTTTTGCCGATGAAGTAGATGTTTTGGGTCAACTGGTAGAAAAAAGTTTTCAAATTGACCGGGAAAATTCCCTGATTTGGACGGACACAACAATTAGGAAGTAAAGTCGACAATTAGGTCAAATTGATTGCGTGAAATGTTGAAATGGTAGATGATAGAAGCAAAGATAATGAGTCATAAAATAAAGGAGACAGAAACAATGACAATTGAAAAGAATCGAAACAATGAAGAACTGATAATTGCACCAAAAGGACGTCTTGACACTGTGACAGCCCCTTCTTTGGAAGAAGAATTAAAAGCAAGTTTTGACGGTGTTCAGAAACTGGTATTGGATTTTAAGGCGCTTGAATATATTTCTTCAGCAGGCCTGCGCGTTCTTCTCATGGCACAGAAAACCATGAATAAGCAGGGGGTTATGGTAATCAGAAATGTGAATGAGACTATAGCAGAGGTGTTTGAAATTACGGGCTTTGCAGATATGCTTACGATTGAATAAGTGCGAAAAAAGAGGAAAAACCAGATATGAAAAAGAAAAAGAAAATATCCCAATCTTTTCAAAAGTGGTTATCTGTGGTGATTATGATTGCTTTTTTAGTAACCACGGTATGCCTTTGGGTGATTCAGACAAAACTCTCTGAGAATAATGCAATTAAACTGCTGGCACTTAACATTTCTGATGTACGTGAAGATATCATTGATGCATCAGATGAAAATCTTTTAAAACTGACTCATGAAATTGCAGAGGAATTAAATCAGACGAATGAGGTTACATCAGAGTTTCTTGAGCAATTGACGGCAAAGTATGATGTGACGGAAATTAATCGCATTAATCCCGATGGAATTATAGATGCCAGTACTTATCCGGATTTCCTTGACTATGATATGCGCTCAGGTGCACAGTCGAGTGAGTTTCTGGTACTGCTTTCAGGAGATAAGGAGTATGTACAGAGTTATCAGCCGGTTTCGTATGACGATTCCATTTCCCGTAAATATGGTGGTGTGGTTTTGAATAACGGAGGATTTGTGCAGGTCGGATACGGTTCGGAGCGGTTCCAGAAAGATATTGACGAATTTGTAGTAGGGGTTACCAGAAATCGTCATGTTGGAGAAGGCGGCAGTGTCATTATTGTAAATGAAGCGTGGAATATTGTCAGTGACAGGCAGGGGAATGAGGGAAAGAATCTTGAAACGGTAGGAGTATGGATAGATAGGGACAAAACACCTGCCGGAGAAGTGTTTATCGAAACAGTATACGGAGAACCCTGTTATTGTATGTATCAAATTTCGGAAGGGTATCTGGTACTTGCTGTCATGCCTACCGGTGAGGCAGCACTTTCACGTAACGTTTCCGTAGGCGTGACAACAGCAATGCAGATTCTGGTGTTTGCTGCATTGTTCGCACTTATTTTCTTTTTAGTAAGACGACTGGTAGTAGATAATATTTATAAGGTAAATGAGTCTCTTTCGGCGATTTCAGAAGGAAGATTGGACACCACGGTAAATGTCCGTTCTCATGAAGAGTTTAATGCGCTTTCTGATGATATCAATGCTACGGTAAATACCTTAAAGCGTTATATTTCCGAGGCAGAGGCAAGAATTGATGCGGAACTGGCATTTGCAAAGGCAATACAGCATTCCGCACTTCCATCTGTATTTCCGCCTTATCCAAATCGCAAAGAATTTGATATTTGGGCAGGAATGTATACAGCAAAAGAAGTAGGCGGTGACTTCTATGATTTCTATTTTGTAGATGAAGATACATTGGCCTTTTTGGTTGCAGACGTTTCCGGAAAAGGAATTCCGGCGGCAATGTTTATGATGACAGCCAAAACCTTTATCAAGAGCTTTGCGGAATCGGGAATGAGTGTAGAAGAAGTATTATCCCATGCCAATGAAAAGTTGTGTGAGGGCAATGATGCCAATATGTTTGTAACAGCATGGATGGGACTTTTAAATACAAAAACCGGAGTAGTTTCTTATGCAAATGCAGGACATAATCCTCCGTTGGTAAAGCACGGGGATGAAACCTTTACTTACTTAAAATCCAGACCCGGTTTTGTTTTGGCGGGAATGGAAGGTGTCCGTTACCGTAAGAATGAAATACAGCTGTTACCGGGTGATTCCATCTATCTTTATACGGACGGTGTTACAGAAGCTACGAATATAGACAATGAACTCTATGGAGAAGAACGTCTGCTTCATGTCATGAATCAAAAAGCAAATCTGTCTTCACAGGAACTTTGTGAAGCGGTAAAAGCAGATGTGGATGCTTTTGTCGGTGAAGCCCCCCAGTTTGATGATATTACTATGCTGTGCCTGAATTACTTTTCACCGGATGAAAAAGGAGAAAAGAATAAGAAAGTGAAAGAACTGACCGTAAAGGCTACCGTGGAAAATATTGATGAGATTACGGATTTTATCAATGAACAGTTAGAAAGCATGAATTGTCCTATGAAAGTACAGATGCAGATAGATGTGGCAGTTGATGAAATCTTTGGAAATATTTGTCATTATGCTTACCCTTTAAGAGAGGGAGAGGCAACGGTCTTTGTGGAAATGCAGGAAGAAACGCAGGCGGTTGTAATGACCTTTATGGATAGCGGAATTCCATACAATCCGTTAGAAAAGGAAGAGCCGGATACCACACTTTCTGCAGAAGAAAGGGAAATAGGAGGCCTTGGCATCTTTATTGTAAAAAAAACTATGGATGAGATTTCATACCGATATGAGAATGGGAAAAATATTCTTACCGTGAAAAAATATATGAAATGATAATGGAACGATGGGTAATTGCAACTTGTTTAGAAGGGAGATTTTTATGACGGCTAGAGAAAAACTACTACAAATTGAGGATGTATATGACAGGGAAAGCACTTCGGAAATATTTTTGGAAGCGATGAGAGATTGTTTGGCTCATCATATGTCAGGCAACGCTTTTTTTAAGAATTATATGGAGAAAGCAGGAGTAAAACCAGAGGATATCAAAACAGAGGACGACCTGGAAAAAATTCCGCCCATTCACGCCAACTTTTTTAAAAAATACGAGGTGCTCAGTGTGCCGTACGAAGAGATTGTGGAGCATGCAACCAGTTCCGGAACCACCGGACAAAAGAGCCAGATGTTTTTTGACCAAGATAGCTTCGATTTTGGGAATAACATGGTAAAAAACGAGTTTCGTCATTTTGGATTCCTTTCGGAGGAACAGACCAATTATCTTCTCTTTACCTATGAGCCGGCGCAGATAAGTAAGGATTTGGGAACCGCTAAAACGGATGTGGGATTACTTAGCTATGCACCGGTAAACGAGACATTTTTTGCCCTTCGCTATAATGGTGAAGGACATGATTTTGATGTATACGGAACTATTAAGACTTTAGAAGAATATGAAAAGCAGGGATTACCGGTTCGTATTTTCGGATTTCCTTCCTTTCTCTATTTTACGGTAAGACAAATGAAGGAAACCGGACACAGACCGCTTCATTTAAATACCAAATCCATGACCATGCTGGGAGGCGGCTGGAAAGGATATGCTGATAAACAGATACAAAAGAGCGAGTTGTATGCAATGGTAGAAGAGATGCTGGGAATTCCGGCAGAGAATTGCAGAGACGGATATGGTTCCACGGAACACTCCGTTCCTTACTTTGAATGCAAAAATCACCATTTCCATATACCGGTGTACAGCAGAATGCTGATTCGTGATGTGAAGACCTTAAGACCGTTACCTTACGGAGAACCGGGGTTTGCCAATTTTATTACACCTCATTTATTAAGTGTACCTGCCGTGTCGGTTTTGATGGGAGATATGGCAGTGCTGCATGATGCAAAAGAATGCGGTTGCGGTATCAAGACACCGTTTATGGAAATTATCGGACGTGCGGGAACCAGCAAAGGAAAAAGCTGTGCAATTACTGCGAGCGAGCTGTTGAAGCGTTAATGGAGGAGTGCATATGGAATTCATTATAAGAGGAAAAAAAGTTGAATTATTGAAAGAGAATTGCTTTCAAGGAATTGAAGAACAAATAATGACCGATTTGTCGGCAGGCACACCGGATATCCGGAAAGTAATTGCAAGTTTGGATAAACTGGGACATTTTTTGGCAGAAAATGAAACATTTCTCCTTCAAGAGCTGATGGAACTTGGGCTTTCCAAGGGAGAGGCACTGCAGGTGAAAAAGGAATCTCTTGCCGTTTTATCTGCAGAGGAATTGTTCAAAAAGGTTAAGCGAGAGTTAGGAGAACTGCCGTTTGAAATAGCAAGGGTAAGTACCCGGGAAGAGGAATTTGAAGGATGGATGCCGGTTGGTGTTTTAGGCCATGTAACCAGTTCCAATGATGCTATGCTTCCGTTTTTTAGTTCAGTGGAAGGAATTCTTACAGGAAATATTAATGTGATTAAAACTGCAAGCGGTGCTCACAAGGTAGCCATGACACTGGTAGAAAAGCTTTGTGAGATAGATGCATCTCTTTGCCCTTATTTTTATGTATTTCCTTTATCCTCTAAAGATGAGAAGTTACTGCAAACCATGTTTTCCTTATGTAACACCATTGCCGTATGGGGTTCCGATGCAGCGACAGAAGGAGTAAGAAAGCTGGCACCTTCAGGGGTTAAGATTGTGGAATGGGGAAATCGTATCAGCTTTGCTTATATAACCAAGAAGGGCAGAACCAAGGAAAGCCTCAGGGGACTTGCAGAGGATGTCTGTGTCAATGACCAGCAGGCCTGCAGCGCACCCCAGCTTGTTTTTTATGAAGCAGATAACAGAGAAGATTTAGAGCAGTTTGCGCAGGAATTAATGACGGTGTTGCAGGAGGTTTCCGATACCTATCCCATTCACGAAATCTCACAGGCAGAGCAGGCGGAGCTGACCACTCAAACCCGGTTATGTTACTTGGATGAAGTGATGGGAGAAGCCAGACTGCTTGAAGGAGAGGGCTGCCGTATTTTTGTGAAGTATGACAATGAGCTTTGTGCTTCGCCGTTATATCGTACGTTGATTGTAAAAGCAATTAAGAGAGAGGATATCATATCCGTGCTGCGGCCGTTCCGTTCCTACTTGCAGAGTGTGGGACTTTCCTGCGGCAGAGATGAAATAGCTTTGCTTACCCGCATTTTACTTGCCGGCGGTGTCAACAGAATTACACAGCCGGGTCTTATGATGGGTGGATATACGGGGGAACCCCATGACGGAGTCTATGCACTCTCTCACTACCTGAAAAGAGTCAGCTTAATTTCTGACAATTTGCCCAAAGGAAGTATGTCGTTAAGTGAAATGGAACAGGTGGGAGAGGCTCCCTTTGAGGAGGGAACCCCGTTACTAAAGAAAGATGATTTCCCTTCACAAAGAGAGATAAAGGATAAAGGATATCTTTTGCTAAAAAGCGGCGGAAGCTCAGGAAAAGCAAAGTATGCGCCTCATTCCTACGATGATGCGCAGACTACCTATGATGAGGGCGCCAGGTTTATTATTGCAGCAGGGGTGGACCCCAAGAAGGATGTGTGTATGAATCTCTTTTATTCCGGAGATTTGTACGGTGGCTTCATCAGTATTTATGAGGCATTAAAAAAAGCTGATATCATTCAATTGCCAATGACTGCCGAGATGGATATGAAGCATGTGGCGGAAGAGATTATTGCAAACCGTGTAAATGTACTTCTTGGAATGCCTACCTACTTACAGCGCCTTTTCCGGGAACAGAAGGAAGCCTTACAGGCATATGGAGGCGTGGAAACAGTACTTTATGGCGGAGAGCATTTTGACCCTGCCCAGATAACATATTTAAAGGAAACATTCGGCATTAAGAGAATCGGTTCGCTGGCATACGGCTGTAACGAAATCGGCTCTATGGGATATGCCTGTGAATATTGCGAGGGAAGCATCCATCATGTGGTGGCAAGTAAATATCTTGAGATATTAAAGCCGGATAAGGATGAGCCGGTGGAAGAGGGAGAAATCGGAAGGCTGGTCTGGACTCCTGTTGACCAGGAAAATATCAGTATCAAGAGATATGAAATCGGAGATATGGGACGTTTTGTCAAAGAACCTTGTAAATGCGGACGTATTGCTCCCCGCTTTGAACTGCTTGGAAGATTCGGAGATACCTTTAAATTTGCAACCAACTACGTGAACTACACCAGGATTAAATCTGTATTTGCCGAAAAGATGGGATATACCGGCTGGCTTCAGATTCTTTTGAATTATGATACGGTCAGCTGCATGACAATCTGCGTAGAGAAGGATTTTGCATATAGCGCATGTGATGCTCTTATGATTTTAAAGGAGCAGTATCCTGAAATAGAAGAGTGCATGCGGGATGAAACCGGAAATGTCCGGATTGTTTTGCAGGAAAGAGATGCCTTTTTGTTAAGCACAGGCGGTGGAAAGGTAAGAAGTGTGGTAGACAGAAGAATTTAAGATAGGGAGAGGGTAATTATGAGCATTAAAACATATTCATTGGATGAAATCATCCGTTATGCCAGAACACATTCAAAATATTATGCCGATTTATACAAAGATATTCCTGAGGATGCGCCCTTTGAGGCGCTGCCCCTGATTAATCAGGATGACTTTTGGGCTCATTGTGACCAGGACGGAGGAACAGTGGCGACCGGGAAACAGGCAGACGGACAGATATTCAAAAGCGGCGGAACCACGGGAGATCCGAAGTACTCTTTATATACTGCGCAGGAGTGGGAAACGCTGTGTGAAGGCTGCGCATCGGTAATGGTCAAAGGAGGACTGCAAAACGGCACTAAAATTGCCAATCTTTTCTATGCAGGCGGTATGTATGCCAGCTTCTTATATACCTATAGCATGTTATATTTTGCACCGGCAAAAACAATTATGTACAATCTTTCCGGAAATGTGTCGGTAGAAGAGATTGTATCCACAATTTTGAAGCATCAGGTCACCTGCCTTGCGGGGGTACCGTCTATTTTGACCAAAATTGTTTCTTACATTGATGAACATCAGATGACGGGTTTTGCAGTAGATACCGTCTATTTTGCAGGGGAAACCCTGTATATGGACCAAAGAGAAAAAATCTCCAGGACCTTTGGAAGAGAGATTTCCTTCCGTTCCTGTTTTTATGCATCCAATGACGGAGGTCCTATCGGATATTTTACAAAGGATTGCGGGTTTAACGAGCACAGAGTGATGTCGGAGTTATGTAAACTGGAGCTGATTGATGCTGATACCGGTGAGATTATCACAGAGCCGAACAGACCCGGAGTGATTTATATTACATCACTTTTTAAAACCTTAATCCCCATGATCCGTTACCCTGCCGGTGATATGGGAGAATATGTGGAGCCGGAAGGGAATGTGGACCGTAAATTCAGAATTTTGGGAAGAAGCAATGTAGCTGCCAGAGCCGGTTATGTGACCTTATATCCCCAGGATGTGGGAGAAATTTTGAACAAGTGCGGTATTGAATATTATGCCTATCAGATTATCGTAACACATAACGTGCGGGATAAATTTACATTTAAAATTGCGGCAAAACAGGAAAGCGGTCAGAATACAGAAAAGTTTTTGGAGATGCTGTATCGGGAACGCAGCCTGATGCAGGATGCCCTAAACGACGGTACACTGGATGAACCTGAAGTGGAGTGGTGTAAGGCAACAGACCTTGAATACAATGAAAGAACGGGTAAGCTGAAGATTATTATTGATAAGAGAAAGTAAAACAGGAGAGTAAGCGGATGGATACAAAGAAAATTGCAACCCTTGAGATATGGAACAATAAGCTTTATGCAGATGCCACACTTGATTTTTTGGATGTGATGATAGGAAGACTGGATATTCCCCACTATCAGGCATTTCGATTTGTTGTGGGAGAAATTTTGACTAAAAGAATGGAAAGCGCTTATCCGGACAATAGGGGACTAATGTATGTGGATATCTTTTTGAAGGATACTTTTTTTGAGGTTTCCATCAGAGATAAAGGAGTTCCCGGATGGCAGGACTTTTCCTACGATATGGAAAGTATTGCCAAAAGCAAAAAGGACCTTCGCAATTACATGCTGAACCTTTGCGCAGACGGAGTGGGGATTGAAAAGCTTGGAAAAGACGGCCAGAGAATTTTTATCCGGTTAAGAACAGTAAATTCCATACAGTTTAAGCGTCCTCAGCCTTATAAAGAAATAGAGGTTCTTGACACCAATATCAGTATTCGTCCCGTTGAGACACAGGAGGATATTATTGAAGCCATCCGTTGTATTTACAGTGAATACGGCTATTCTTACAGCTATGAGAAATTATATTATGTGGATTCCTTTAAGCGGGCACTGGAAAATGGAGAGCTGATGTCATTTTTGGCTGTCAACGACCATGGACAGACTGCCGGACACTTCGCACTTTCCTTCTCGGAACAATTCCGTAATATGCCGGAAATTGCATCTACGGTAATACGAAGAGAATTTCGTGGACTTGGTCTTATTGACAGGTTTATTGAGTACTGTCTGGAAGTAGCAAAGAAACATAATTTCAGGGCAGTGATGTCTCAACCGGTTGCATTTCATCCCAAGGCGCAGAAGGCCGTGTTAAAAGCAGGATTTACAGCAAGCTCTTTATTACTTTCTTATATCAGTTCCGGTTTGGAGAGTGAATATAATGAAAACAAAGAAAGACTGGATGTATGTGCCTGTGTGAAAATAATTGATGCAACAGCATACAGCAAAATCTATCCGCCTAAGGAACTGACAGAGCTTTTGAAAAAAATCTATGACAAACTGGACTGGAACTATGAATTCAGTGATGAGAAGAAATTAAGCGACAGTACGCAAATCAGTGTGGAAAATCAGGAACAGCTCAAGGCTACCAAAATGGTTCTTCATGAAGCTGCAGAGGATTTTGAAGAGGTGCTGAGGGAAGTTGTTCAAAATACAATCAAAAACAAAAATGAAATGATTGAGTTGGTCATTTGTTTAAATTCTCCAAGCGCCGAGTATGGATATCAGGTAGCAAGAAGGAACGGCTTGGCGGTTTCGGGAGTGATTCCTGGCAGTGAAAGTGGCGACTACCTGATAATGCAGATGCTGGTGGGAGATAAACTGAAATATGATAAGCTGGTGCTTGCCGGTGAATTTGAAGAATTAAAAGAAGATATTCTTAAATTATCATAAAAAAATACAGAGATGGTAGGCAAGACGATAATGCTCTTTGATGAATTTGGACGGATGCAGATACTGGACGGTATGCGTTATTATAAGAAGACACAGGAAGAGAATAATATGCCTCGTTTTGTGATTACCATGACAGAGGAAATTGATAGGGAATGCCTGCAGTATGCAGCCAAGGTTGCCATGCAGAGGTTCTGTGTACAGCGTTTGGTAGCGGAAGCGGATGAGAGTCGTTTCTATTTAAAACAGAATCTTCAAGAGCCGGTTGTTCATTTAGACAACGGAGAGAGGCATATCGTGTGTAATGAGAAAAACAGAGGACATATGATATGGATAGGGTATAAAGAATGCGATATTATTGTTGACTTTTTTCATGGTGTTTCGGATGGTATTGGTATGATGCCCTTTATGGTGCTGCTGTTAACTTCTTATTGCCAAAAAAAATATAGCAATAAAATATACGAAAAGACAGATTTGCAGTCCGGTGGGAATGAAAATGAATATACTGAGGCTATCCGCTTCTTACCGGAAGAGCCTGTTGTTACAGAGCATTCTTACCGGTGGAAAAGTGCTTTGCAGTTAAAAGGCAGGCAGATGAAGCTAAAGAGTGGTTGTCATTATTATGTTTTATCTGTGGATGGAGATGCCTTTGATGATTATGTAACAAGAAATGGTTCCTGCCGTTCGGCAGTATTTGCCATGTTTATGAATCAGGCAATAGCAGGCATACATAAAGTGGATACAAAACCCATAGTAGCAGCTATGGCAGTCAACGCAAGGAAGGCTTACGGAGCAGAAGAGACCCTGCAGTGTTGTGTGGCCACGATACCGCTATGGTATGACAGGGAAATAGCAGAACTTTCCGTATCGGAAAGATTAAAAAAGGGCAGAGCAATGGTGTCGGAAGGCGTAAAGAAGGAATGTGTTCTTTGGGGAGCACAAAAAAAACGGCTGCTCAATCAGAATTTGGAAGCAAATTATCCTACTCTTGAAGAAAAGAGGGCGCATTGCAGAAGGCTTACGGATAGCAGTAGCGACAGATACACTTATGGATTAAGTTATCTGGGAAATATCAGTTTTGGGGAGTTTGCAGATGCTTACGTGAGAGATGTAAGAGTGATGCTCTGTGCAAATACCGTTCCGCTTATTTTGGAAATTTTAAAATGGAAGGGAAAGTATACGATTAGTTATAACACCCATCTGGAAGAGGATAGATATTTGAAGGAATTGATGGTAATGTTTCAGGAGGCGGGCATTACCTGCAATTGCGTAAAGCAGGAGATGTTTGAAGAGGCATTGGCAGATTTTTGATGGAATGTGAAGCAGAATTGATGATAGAAAGTAAGAGGATAAATTGATATGAATGAAGAATCTGTAAAAATCCGCGAAATGCTGCTAAAATGTTACGGAGTCGATATAGAAGAGGCGAAATGCCATTTTTCTACACAGAATTATGCCTATATATTTCCAAATCATCCGTACATGATTCGTGTCAGTAAGATGCCCAAAAAGACAAGAAAAGAGATACTCAGTGAGTTAATGTGGGTAGATGATTTGAAGCAATTCAAACAGACAATTTGTGAACCCAGCGTTTCCATCGGCGGAAAAATTTTGGAAGAATTTGAGATTGACGGTGTGACATATCGGGCAAGTATGTTCCGGACGGCACGGGGAAACGTGCAGGTATCAACGGAAATGACGCCGATGTTTTTTATTTGCGTGGGAGAATTGTTGGGTATTATTCATCATGTCAGTACGGATGAACGTGAAAACGGGATGAAATTCCAGAGAAAAGAGCTGAAGGATATTTTTGCACAGCAGAAAGAAAAGGTGTGGGAAAAATTGAAACCGGAGATTCAAGGCAGGATTACAGCCATTGAAACACAGGTAAATTCACTGCCGCAAGACCTTGGAACTTATGGCATTTGCCATGGGGATTTCCAGGCCAATAATTTTTTTGTAGAGGCCAATAATGTCTGGCTGTTTGACTTTGACGGATGTTGCTATGCCAATTATCTGTATGATGTGGCAAGCTTTATTTTATCTTGTTTTCTCGGAGGATTTGGTGGCGGTAAGGAGTGCAGTCAGGTTATAGAGGAGATTTTGCACTATTTGAAAATAGGCTATGAATTAAATCATAAATGTACAGATGAGTACTGGGAACAATTGCCGTTATTCATAAGTTATCGTGCAGCATATACGGCACTGATGTTGGCAGAAATAGAAACCTGTGGTGTGGTTTCCAGCCTGGATGAGATTAAAGAATTCTTTTCATTTATTCTTCTTCAGGATGACATTTATGAGGGGATTACAAAAGTAATCAGTGAGAGAAAGAGCCGGCTATGAAAAACAGTTATCTGATAAGAAAACTCTATTTATCATTTTTGATTGTGTCAATTCTTTCCGCTCTTACTGCTACGGTGGGAATATTGATTGATAATATTATAGTAGGAATGTATTTAGGTGATGTTTCATTAGGCGCTATGGGGATTGTGGGGCCTATCAGTCTTATTTTTTCCGCAATCGGAAATATATGTTCCGGAGGCGGAACGGCCAGAGCGGCGCAGGCATTGGGAAAAGGTGATGGGGAAGGCTTGTATCAGATTTTTACAGTTACTGTGCTGTTTGCTGTAGCAGGGGGATTTCTCATTACTATTTTGGGACTGCTGTTCACTCCGCAGCTGGCGGAGCTTCTTGGGGCAAAAGGAGAATTACTTGAACCATCCATTCAGTATTTGCGGGGCTACTTTCTGGGGGCTGTTCCCACAATTATGCTTACGGCCCTTTCCGGATTTGTAAAGATAGACGGTTCACCAAGATTGCCGCTCATATGCATTATAGTAATGTCTTCGGCAAATATTATTCTGGATTTTTTGATGATTCATGCATTTCATCTCGGAATGTTCGGTATGGCACTTGCAACTACCATCAGTTATGTGGTGGCAGTATTGATTGCCTGCACACATTTTTTTAAGAAGCATTCTACGCTTCGATTGGTAGTGCCAAAGAAAATGCTTGGCGAGTGGATACAGATGGTTACGACAGGTGCACCTACAGCAATCAGTAGGGTTTGTGATACCGTAAAGGTCATGGTGCTGAATCATATGCTGGTGTTGTTTGTGGGAGTAGGTGCTGTTACCGCGTTAAGCATAAGGACGCAGGCATATAGCTTTTTTGGTGCATTTTTGATAGGAATTGCCCAGGCGTCTGTGCCGTTAACCGGATTATTCTACGGAGAAGAAGATATAACAGCGTTAAAGGATATCTTAAAAAATACATTAAAAATCGGACTTTTTATCAATGTAATATTGGCAGTGTTGCTGTTTCTGACAGCACCGTTTTTCGTGGAACTTATGGGTGTTTCCGAGCCGGAAACAAAAAAAATGGCAGTAAATGCGGTCAGGCTGTTTGCAATCGGCGTGCCTTTTGCGCTGATTAACTACATATTTATGAGCTTTTATCAGAGTACGAAAAGAATAGCCATGGCAACCATGATTTGTGTATTACAGTCTTTGGTATATGTGTTACTTATAGCGGTGCTTTTAATTGGAACACTTAAGGAAAGTGGGATATGGCTTGCATTTTTGGCAGCAGAAATATTAACAATTTTCACGACAATAGCAGTGATAGCTTATCACTGCAGAAAAATTCCGGGAAAGATTACAGATTTCATGTTGCTAAAAGAAGACTTTGGAAGCAGAGAGGAAGACCGATTGGAAATTTCCGTAGGGAATGATATGGTGGAACTGGTGAACATATCTGCAGGCATTCATAAGTTTGGCGAAGGGCGCAACATCAGTCAAAAGCTTCTTAAGGAGTTGGCGCTGTGCATTGAAGAAATCGGTGGCAATGTGATACATCATGCTTTTCGTCCGGGTGAGAAAAAGTGGTTTGATATCATGATTCTGGATAAAAAGGATTTACTTATTGTGCGTCTTCGTGATAATGGAGCCGCTTTTAATCCGGTTAATTACTGCGATGACTATGATATGAAGAAAGAAAAATATGGACTACAGTTAATCCGTAGTATGGCAGACGACATGAAGTATAAGAGAACTTTGGAAATGAATAATATCATTATTACTTTTAAGAAATAAAGGAGAAGACATGGACAATAGATATAAGTACAGGCATAATCCAATTGTAAAGAAAATCTTTATGACAATGTTAGTTCCAACTATTTTTATGAATTTAACAACGGCGATTGCTTCCATGGCGGATGCAATTATTATCGGACAGTATCTGGATGATGCCTCCTTGTCAGTAGTAACTTTTGCAATGCCTATTTTTTTGATTATTAATGTTTTTTCCGCTCTGCTTGCAGTGGGAGGATGTATTTCCATGAGTATAGATGCAGGAAAGGGCGATAAAGAGGAAGCCAATAAAGCATTCAGTATTTCAATAGAACTGCTTTTAGCTATGGGAGTATTGTTATTGCTTGCCGGTTTATTTTTCAGTCGTACCATTACAGGTTGGCTGGGGGCAGGAGAAGATATATTTGAATCCGTGGAACTGTATTCCCGGATTATTCTGATGGGCGGACCATTTTTTGTACTGAATACGGGACTTGCATTTTTTGTGAGAAATGACGGAAGACCAACGCTGTCCATGATGGGAATGTTTGCTTCTATTTTTGTAGATATTACATTGAATTTTGTATTTGTGGGAGTGATGAAAATCGGAGTGGCCGGTGCGGCTTATTCCACAGTAATAGGAAGCATTGTCAGTGTACTCATTGTATGCACACATTTCTTTCATGCGAAAAATACATTGAAATTCTGTTTTGCTTTTGACAGCATGGCAATACGGATTATGAAAAACGGCGGAAGTACAGCCCTGCAATTTATTTACCAGTTTGTTACAGTACTTATTATGAATCATTTCCTCGCGGATTTGTCAGGAACAGGTGGTGTAGTTGTTTATACAGTGGTAATTAACCTTTCTACAGTGGCCCTTTCGTTGTTTGAAGGAATCAGTCAGACCATACAGCCGATGGTCAGCAATTATTTTGGAGAAAAAAGTTATCGGAAAATGAAGGAAGTGTTGCGACTTGCTTTTATTACTACTCTTGTGATATGCGGAAGTATTACTATACTTCTTGAGGCAATGCCGCAGTGGATTCCCATGATTTTTGGAATTGAAGATGCAGCGTTGATGGCAAATTCTGTGATTGCGGTACGCATTTATACGGCAGGTATGATTATTACAACCGTAAATGTATTGATTAGCTATTATCTTCAGTCTATTGAACAGACCTTAATGTCAGCTGTCATAGTCAGTTTACGCAACTTTGTATTGCTGTTATGTGCAGTGTTTGTTCTCGGTAAACTGTTCGGAATGAATGGGATATGGGCAGCTTACCCGGTAGCAGAGGTTCTTACATTTTTTGTTGGCATTGGAATGATTTGTGCCAAACAGAAGAAACTGGAAAAGACCGGAAAGCATATGAACATTTTTTTGTTGGATGAAACGGTTGAATGGAACACGGAATGTTATACATATGATAGCATGAACGATGCTTTCCCTGATTTTTGCGATATTGTACTTCAATCTTTGGCAAGGAGAGGAGAATGTAGCGGAGAAATGGCACAGGATGCTGAAAACTATCTGTTACAGCTTGGAAACGGAATCAAAAAGAAAAAAGGAAATTATATTGAAATGGAAGTAAATGGTCTTGAAAAAACCATCATTATCAGAGACAATTTGAATCATGCAGATATTCCTGTAAATATTCAGGATACGATAAAAAGCGATAGTAATTCGGATTATGGTCCTGTGCTTGGATGGAACAGATTGATCCGTAAGGAAATAAAAAACAAAGAGGTGTAAAGAATGAAGTGGAAATTATTCTATGTGATAACGGTTATCGGCATGATAACGGTCGGAAGTATTGGCTGCAAAAGCGCAGATGACAGTACAGCAAAGGAGAAAGATTCGGTTGTTGAGAAAGTAGAAATTTTACCACAGGATAGTACAGGAGAAACAGGTGTAGAAACTGAAAACAGTGAGTATTATCTGAATGATGCCGGTATTCTGGTGGATAAGGTTGAAGAATTTAAAACCCAGTCCTTCGGGGAGTACTCCTTAACCTATCCGATTCTGGAAGAAGGTGTGGATGAGGTTGCTGTATATGAATTTGATACCAATGAAAATGTTCACATTGTGCTGGATGCAACCAATATTTATCAGCAGATTAGCCTGGATACCCAGGGAGATTACGGAGCTGTAGAGCTTGAAGTGGTTGCACAGGCTGAAGGGATTTTGTATATGTATGATGGAGAACGGTATTATATTGAAGATGAAGTAAATAATTTGCTGACGATATCAGATTCAATAAAATAAATAAAAGAGACAAGAAAGGGAAAAAGGATGAAAAAGCACAAAAGAATTTTATCACTGCTTCTTGCCGGTATGCTGGCAATGTTATTACTTGTCGGTTGCGGTAATGCAGATGCAGAAGCAGTAGAAACAACTGGAACAGCAGAAGCAGCAGAAGCAGCGGAATCAACAGTGGAAGCTGTGGAATCAACTTTGGAAGAAACGGCAGATGCGGACGCAAAAGCAGAGGAAAACACCACAGACGATGATATCGTTATTTTGTATACCAATGATGTACATACTTACGTGGACGGTCCCATCAGCTATGATGTCATTGCTGCCGTTAAAAAGGAACTTCAGACTAAATACGGATATGTATATCTGGTGGATGCAGGAGACCATATTCAGGGAACGGCCTATGGCTCTATGGATAATGGGGAAACAATTATCAAAATGATGAACGCGGCGGGCTATGATGCGGCTACCTTGGGAAATCATGAGTTTGACTATGGTATGTTCGGATGTATGAAGGTAATTGATATGGCTGAATATCCTTATGTATCCTGCAATTTTCATCATGAAGCAGGGGGTGTATGCGGTGATAATGTATTAGACAGTTACAAGCTTTTCACAGCAGGGGAAGAAACTGTTGCACTTATCGGTATTACTACACCTGAGACCTTTACCAAAACCACCCCTGCATATTTCCAGGATGAAACGGGAAACTTTATTTACGGTATTGCAGGAGGCGAAGATGGTAGTGAGCTTTATGTAGCTGTTCAAAAAGCAATTGATGGTGCGATGTCAGCAGGTGCAACCAAAGTGATTGCATTGGGACATCTTGGAGATGATTTATCTTCCGTACCTTGGACCAGTGAGGAAACCATTGCAAACGTAACCGGCCTTCATGCCTTTATTGACGGACACTCTCACAGTACGGTAGAAGGTAAGAAAGTTGCTGACAAGGACGGCAATCAGGTGGTATTAACCCAGACAGGACAGTATTTTGACAGAATCGGAATAATGATAATTGACGCTGAAAGCGGCGATATCACTACGGATTTCATTGAATACAAAGAAGTTCTGGCAGCAGATGGTGAAACTGTGGAAGGCTATGAATTATGTTCTGACATGTATGAAGGAACAGAAATGATATATGATACAGAGGTACAGGCAATCAAGGATGCATGGATTGCAGAAATTGATAACAAGCTTGGACAGAAGGTAGGAGAGGCAACAGTAGTTCTGGACAATTATGATGCGGAAGGAAATCGTATGGTCAGAGGACAGGAAACCAATACCGGCGATTTCTGTGCGGATGCATTGTATTATTTGTTTGATGATATGGAAATGGATGTAGATGTCAGTATTATGAATGGCGGCGGCATCCGTAACAAGGCAGTTACAGGAGAAGTTACATACAAAACCTGTAAGGACATCCACACCTTTGGAAATGTGGCATGTTTGCAGACTGTTAGCGGACAACAGATTTTGGATGCACTGGAATGGGGGAGCAGACAGCTTGGTTCAGGAGAAGAGAGCGGCGGATTTTTGCAGGTTTCCGGGTTGACTTATCACATTGATACTTCCATGCCATGTACGGTACAGCAGGATGAAAATGGAATCTGGACCGGTGGACCTACAGGAGAATACCGGGTACATGAAGTGAAGGTTTATAACAAAGAAACCAATGAATGGGAAGACCTGCAGCTGGATGCTGAGTATAATCTGGCAGGCTATAATTACACACTTAGGGATTTGGGTGACGGATGTGCCATGTTTGAGGGCGCAGTCAATGTCCTTGACTATGTGATGGAGGATTATATGGTTCTGGCAAACTACGTGCAGGGATTTGAAGGCGGCATAGTAGATGCAGATAATTCTCCTCTTTTGGAAAAATATTCCGGTTTTGTGATAAACTACAGTGAAACAACAGGAAGCGGACGAATCAAAATAGAATAAGGAGAGCAGGAATGGATGGGACCAATTTTGGGGAAAAACTTGCGGATTATGTCAAAAATCTGCGGATATGCAGAAGCTGCGGAAGGTTCTGTAAACGAAGAATGTCCGGTGTGTTTTACAGAAAATGCGGATCTGAATGTAAGTGCTAATCCTGTGACACTTACCTTGCATAATTTTTCTTTGGATGGCGGATATTATGCGAGAAATGAAAATCACGCAATATTTGGGAGCGGTATGTATCTTGGGACAGGATTGGTATGCAGGTGTTACGAAAGAAAGTTGCAAGCAGGTGGAAGCGGTATTTAAGGATTGTAAGTATCCTTCCTGTGCAGATGAACGGCTTACCCAGAGGCTCTTTGATTTACAGCCGGGAACAAAGATGAAGCCTGCGGCGGAGAAGATGACTGCATCCATGTCCATAATGAAAATTGCTAATAGCAGTAGATATGATGCGTAAATGATAATATATAAAAAAGAACTTTCACTTATGATGACTTGGTTAAGTGAAAGTTCTTTTTTGATTACATTTCTATATGCAGTATATTTGTACCGTTCCGGTAGGTATGAGTATGATGTTTAGCCATATTTTGCAAAATAGTAATGCTCAGATTATCCTCCATGGTATCCTCTGCTTCAGATGCAAAAGGATTGAAGGAAGCTCCCATACTGGTACAAATGAGCAGAATAGTTTTATCAGCTTCGGAGTATTCAATGGAAATCTCGATATCAATCCGGTCGGGATTTAGTTCCATAATCGGATAAATAAGTTCTTCTGTACAAAGTTGTAGACGGTTTGCAGTTTTCAGACCAAGACCGTAGCGGTTCACAAAATCGTAAATACCCCCCTGGATGGCCATTAAGTCGAAATTCTTATCCGTTATATGATAGTTGAAAAACTTCAGTTTCTTAATAAAGGAAATTGTCTTTTCTCTTTGAGGATTTTCAAAAATTTGTTTCGGTGTACCCTGTTCGTAGATGCCCTTGTCTGCAAAAAACAGAACCCGGTCTGCAATCTCCTTTGCAAAATTCATTTCATGGGTCACAATCAGCATTGTCATTTTCTTTTTGGCGAGTCCGCGCATGGTTGCCAAAACCTCTCCCACCATGGTTGGGTCCAAGGCAGATGTAGGTTCATCAAAGAGCATAATTTTCGGGTCCATCATCAGACAGCGGGCGATGGCGATCCGCTGCTTTTGCCCACCGGAAAGATTGGCCGGCATGGCATATGCTTTTTCCGGCAAACCAACTTGATTTAATAAATTTCGGGCCTTTTTTTCTGCATTTTCACGGCTCATCTTACGAAGATGTACCGGTGCAAGGCATAAGTTATCCATTACGTTCATATGGGTAAAAAGGTTGAAATTTTGGTATACCATTCCCATGCTGCAACGGATTTTATCAATATCAGCATCTTTGGCGGTGATTTCCTGATCATCAATAATAATTTTTCCGGCATCCGGAGCCTCTAACAGTTCCATGCAGCGTAAAGTAACACTTTTTCCGCATCCGGAGCCTCCGATAATAGCAATGACTTCGCCTTCTTCTACGGCTAAATTCACATCCTTAAGTACTTCCAGAGAACCGAAGGATTTGCATAATCCTTTGATTTCGATTAAACTCATGCCTTTTTCCTCCTGTGTTCAGTATAAAATCCGTGTAAAGCAAACAGACCGTTTACGATGTAAGCAACCGCAAGATAAAGGATTACACCTACAATAAGCATAAACATAGGTTTCATGGTACGGGCGGAAAAGTTATTGATGACACGGGTAAGGTCTGTAATGGAAACATATCCAAGTACACTGGTCCACTGAATCAGATTGATAATAGTGGATTGATATACCGGTTTGGCAATCGTAAGAGCCTGCGGAAGTGTAATCAGGCAGAATGCCTGCCATTTGGAAAAGCCTAAGGTACGGGCGGCTTCTGCCTGTCCTTTATCTGTTGCATCCAAAGCGGCACGCATAAGCTCCGCAACATAAGCGGCGGTATTCAGCCCAAATGCAAGGATTGCTACTGTTGAAGCATCTAACGGACTCCTGGCAAAGATTCCGTAATAAAAAAGCAACAACAGCATGGAGACAGGTGAACCTCGCAGAATAGCGATATATACTTTGGCAAAATTGTGTAAAAAAGCATTTTTACTTCTTCTCATACAGCAGATAAGTGCACCTGCCAAGGTTCCTAAAATCAGGGCAAAGAAAGAGATTTTTATGGTAATTCCAAGTCCTTTTAAAATGCTTAACCAGGCATCATCCTTGATAAGCATATTGTAGATTGCTTCCAAATTCGTTCACTCCTTTTTATTATATTTTGACATAACACAGTTTGTCATTTCAGCGGCAATGTAATTCCGACCCGGAATACCGTTTCTTTTGGATAAATATCTATACTACCGCCATATTTTTGGGTGATATCTTTCACGGATTCCAGACCGATTCCAAAACGCTTGGAATCGGTCTCTTTGCGGGACAGAAAACGGTTATGTTTTTGCATTACAATGCCGTCATAAGTATTTTCTACCAAAATAAACCATTGGCCGTCTGTTTCGTGGGAACTAATCGTAATAGTTTTTTCAGAACCTGATTTCTTGTCTTCAGGCATCCGCTTACAAGCATCTACTGCATTTTCCAAAAGATTTCCCAAAACCGAGCATAACTCCACATCAGGCAATACCTGCTGTTGCGGCATCCAGAAACGGATATTCATGTAAATGTCATGTTCCTTTGCACAGAAATAATAATATTGCAGTAATACATCCACAGCAGTGTTCTCTGAAATTGCACCGGCAATCATATTGGAACGTGTGGCTGTATGCGCAGTAAGTGTATCAAGATAGCTCTGTAAATTTTTTAAAGGCCCTTCTGTCGCAGGTGTATGCTGCAGTTGCTCTACAAAGCCGGATATGGTATAGATCTGTTGCCTAAAGTCATGAGTCATTTTCCTGCGTTCTTCCAGCTGACCGCTAAGTTCACGGTGATATATCTCCTGCATGGCAAGCTGCTTTTTGAATTGGTGATTTTCTTCCTCAAAGGCCAGTTTATTAATATAGGCATTTGTTAAGTCGCGCCATAGAGTATAGCCGATGGCACATATGATAATCAGACTTCCCCAGTCCATAAACCAACCAAACAGAACCGGTTCATATGTAGGAAGAATGCGATCCCATATAAATACAGCTGCATATGCGATTGCCGCAAAAAATAAAGGTTTTGAAGCGTTGCATAATTTTTTTAAGGATGTACCTGCGGTAATCAGAAGATAGGCAGCAAAGGCCAGCTTGTAGACAAACAGGCATCGTGAAAATAACTGCATAACAGGCACAGTCAAGTACGCTGAAAAGAACCCGTAGCAGCCTGCCAAAAGGCAGAAAACAGCGGATGCGGCAGAGGAAATGCGACGGCAGTAATAGCCGGCATCACATATCCTGTTATGTAAAATGATTACCAGAAACATCATTAGATAAATGAAAAGCAATTCCAGAGCATACCATGGAAATACAGGTAATTCCCACAGACAGTGGATGACCGGAAACAACGGTGTTACAAACATAAGAAAACACGCAGCGGCAAATAGCAGCGGTTCATTTTTTTTCATGTGTAAGCCAAAGTAAACGTAAAAAAGGGAAAAAAGCAGTCCCAGCGTACAGGAGATGAGTGTAAATGCCAGCCGTATATGGTGCAGGGATTCTACTTTGGAAAAAGTGCCGAAAGCAGGCGGATACACCAGTCCGCTATAAAAATGAGAATAGTCACTGACAGCCAAAAGGATGTCAGTCTGACCGCCGGCTTCAAAGGCTACCATCTTAGACTGTGTGGCGGGATGATAGGAATCGGGCTGCGGATTACCGACAGATGCTGCCAATTTTCCGTTAATATACAGCTTGTATGAGGAATAAATCTCCGGTAATTCCAAAGCATAGGTTTCTGCATCTTCCGGCAGATAGATATGGAGCGCATAACTGCCACAGCCATGAGGGTTAATTCGTGTTCCGAGACCGTCAAACCGGGTGCGTTCGCCAATATCGCTATATACCATATAATTGCCGGGATAGCTATCCGGGGTCAGCAATACATCAGGATAAAATTCCCAATCGTTAATAAGAAAGAAAGGCGCAGATAAGTCAGCTTCCGCAACAAACAACTGTCCGCTTCTTGGCTGAAGGTCATTATAGGTATATTTATTGTTCCATAAATACAAGCTGATACAGAAAAAAGAAGCAGCAAGTAACGTAAGCAGATATGGAATACATTTTTTTAGGTTATCAGCCATCAGCGTCTCCTTTTTTTGGTGTAAATAAGTGTTGTGGCGGCAGCAGAACAGGGAATTGTTATTGCTGCAGTAATGGCAATCAGTTTAGGAACGGAATTGTCATTATTTTCTTTGACAGTAGAAATTTCAGTTGCCGTAAGGGTTTTGACAGTATAGGCTTCCTGAGCAGGAGCTTTTATGTCTTTTAAATAGAAAGTGCCTGTTTCACTAATGGTAAAAGAAACAAGTCCCGTATCCGGTTTGTAATCTCCGGTTGCAACTTCTCTTCCGGCTTCGTTGATTAATACCGGAGTGGTATTTTCCACAGGCTGATAAGGCAGGGATATTTGCATGGAAGGAATCGTGGTAACAGCAACGTCGTTTTTTAAAATATCAATGGAAAAACCATTGTTTTCAAGGGGAAGAATTGTCACCAGCAGGCGGTCGGTGTCACTGATATCAAGGGATGCAATTGCATCCGCAGGGATATCCAACATAATTGTTTCGGCAGAAAAACGGGCAGCGCCCAGATTTTCCAGCATAAGGCGAATTTCGCTTCCCTGAAGATAGGGGACGTTTTCGGAACTATCCGTAATATTCGTGAAATCCTGCGGCGGAGCAGCGATTGTGCTTTCGTCATTATCGGAGCCTTGCGGCGGAGCAGCGATTGTGCTTTCGCCATTATCGGAGCCTTGCGGCGGAGCAGCGATTGTGCTTTCGTCATCATTGGAGTCTTGCGGCGGAGCAGCGTTTACGCTTTCGTCATCATTGGAGTCTTGCGGCGGAGCAGCGTTTGTGCTTTCGTCGTCATTGGAGCCTTGCGGCGGAGCAGCGTTTGTGCTTTCGTTGTCATTGGAGTCTTGTGGCGGAGCAGCGTTTACGCTTTCGTCATCATTGGAGCCTTGCGGCGGAGCAGCGTTTACGCTTTCGTCATCATTAGAGCCTTGTGGCGGAGCAGCGTTTGTGCTTTCGTCATCATTGGAGTCCTGCGGCGGATTACCGTCCGTATCTCCTCCATCACGGTCACCTTCTATATATTCCTTGTCAGAGAGCACGTCCCATCCATAGGTAAAGGAAGCAATACCGGTCTGACCGCCTTCATACTTCACCTGAATCCGGTAGGAGTTGTCCTCAGTCAGCATCCAGGGGTCGATTTGGAGCTCGATAGAATGTACGTATACTTCATCATCAGGCTCCATCTGCCTCCATTCCCCCTCATTTTCTGACACCCATACTTCCATGGTATTAAGGTCGATATCGGATGTTGTCCAAGGAAAATAAATAAATCTTGTGAATGTACCGATGTACGACACATCCAGCCGGGGCTGTCCGGGAGCCTGCACGGATATGGGAATAGAATAGGTTGGAATATTAAGCTCTTCGGAAAAATAGCAATTATCCGGTGCTTCAAAAGTAGCGGTAATGTAATAGATACCAAGTTCATCTGTCCTGATTGCTTCTGTATGATAGACAATAGGACATAAATATATGTTTCCGGCGGCATCTTTGAAGTCGCAAGTCTGTTGTAGGGATACTCCATCTAAAAATGCGTCGATATCGGCACCCTGTGCTAAAGAAAAAGCCATATTGAAATCGCTCTCATAGGATATTAATTCTACAATTTCAATCAGCTCCGGTTCGTAGACGATGACGGTGAGCTTCAAAGTGTTTATAACGTCTTCGCCCCATTGGTAGTTATCCGGAAGTAATATGGTGCCGGTTTCTGTATATTCTCCGCAAACTGCCACATTAGCCCCTGAGGTACTATTATTCGTACAGTCCCAGGCAACCCTTAAATCTTCTTCGCCAAGAATTTCACCGTTATTGTCCGTAATAGTGGCAGTTACCGTTAGCAAATTATTGTCTCGGAGATATTGGAGCAGAGCTTCCGTATCTTGAGAAGAAGCTCGCCGTGCGATTTCAAAAGGTGCAAGATTAGAAAGCTCATCACTGTTTTTGATTTCAGTTACGGTATAGACAGTGTCCGAAGACGCATCCGAAGTCACAATCTCATCCGTTTCGCTTGCATATACCGTAACGGATGTCCCAAGTACCAAAAGAAGCACGATAGAGGCGAGCATAAGATATTTGCCGTATGCAGTTAAATAAAATGACATCTTTCTATATTTCATAAGTAAACTCACATGTTATCAAAAATGTAATCTCGGTAGTGTTGTAATATCCGGCGTTTGTTTCGTATGTTAATGGGAAGACGGTCCCCGTTTTTGACAATGAAAACCGTTTCCTCCTGACCGGTGATATAGTCCATATTCACCAGAACTCCCTGGATACAAAGTAAAAAACGTTTATCTTTTTGAAGCGGCTTTATCAGAGTGTGAAACGGACCGCTGACGATAAGTGTTTGATTCAGTGTCTGAACCAGAATTTTGCGCTTTTGTATCTGTAAGTATAAAACTGATTCGGTATTCAATTTAAGCTCTTTGCCATCGCATACCACATCCAGATAGGGAACGTCATGTACCGGCTGTAAATTGCAACGCGCCATGGCCTCTGCAAAGTCGTGATCAGCAAAGGGCTTTATTAGGTAATGGCAGGCATTAACGCGAAAGCCTTCCAGACAATGCTCTGTGGATATGGTAAGAAAAATCAGCTTGCAATCCCGGTTCCTGCGGCGCAAACACACAGCCGCTTCCATTCCCGTCATCCCCTGCAGATAAATATCCATAAAGACAATCCGGAATGTCAGAGTATTCAGTGCTTCCACAAATTTTTCGGCATTTTCATAGGTATATAGTTGATAAGTAAGGCCAAGCTCTGTCATATATCGGCTCAGGCAGGAAGAGATGCGCTCACAATCCTGCGCCAGGTCTTCTACAATTGCAATGTTCATGAAATCCTCCATAAATAAGGTGCATATTAATTATTATATTTATTGTAGCACAAAAACACCTTATTTGCGGTCTATATTCTAAATTATAAGGAAAAAAAATGATATAAATTTGCGGATTATGCAAAAAATCTGCGCATTATGCAGAAGCGGTTGTGATTTTTAGAGGCAGAAGTAAAATAGAAAGAAAAAAAGAAAGGGGCATTAAAATTATGCTGAAAAAAAGTAAAAAAGTGATTCTTTCTGTTTTGCTTGCTGTGATGATGCTGAGTACATATCTTGTTGCAAGCGCTGCAGAACCATCCGAAAAAGTGATGGAAGATGGAAAACATTCCGTATATGCATTCGGAAAATCAGTTGTATTTATTGTAGGGGATACGATTGAAATTGTACCCAACAACGATACGAAGATGATTGATGTCATGATTGACGGAAAAGTATTTAAAGGGCTGCAGCGTCTGGAACTGAAAAGCACAGAGGGAAATAAGGTAGTACCTGAGGAAGGTTCCATTATTTTAGAGTGCGACTCTAAGGAACAGGCACAGGAGCTCAAGGATAAGATTGCAACCGGAATGGAAAATAATACACCGGTGACGAACATCGCAGACCTGGTAGGGGAAGAGGAAAATGTTGCTGCATTTATGATTGACGAAAGCGGAAATCTGGTTGATGATAACGGCAATGCAGTGACAGGAAATAATGCGCCAAAGGTGGAAGTCGATTCTGTTTCCAATGCAAGTGAAGAGTTTCAGGAAGAACAGCAGGAATTACAGGAAGAAATAAAGCAACAGGAAGAAAGAGAGAGGCAGGAAGAAATAAGACAGGAAAAACAGGAAGAAAGACAGGCTGCTGAAGAAGCTGCCAAAGAAGCTTCAAAGGCTACTGAAGTAATTGTACCGCCTGCATCAGCGGAACCGTCAACCGATCCGTCAGGTGCGCCAGAATATACAGATGCGCCAGAACCGTCAGTGGAACCGTCAGTGGCACCGTCAGTGGAATCGACAGATCAGCCAGAAAATACAGAACCGTCAGTGGTACCGTCATTGGGGGGAGGCAACGCAGCCTGATAATTTAGTGCGACGACCAAAGGTGAATAACAATTTTGCACTCCTAAGTGATTGATTTATGATGACTTAGGAGTGTATTAGGTTTTGGGGAGTATTTTAGGATGATTTCAGTTTTTTGTGTAATTGCAATTATATACGGTATTTTCTGGGGAATTTTTTTGCTGTGCAATCAGAAGAAAAAAGTAGACATTTCAACGGCAGAATTGTTTCTTTTTTTTGCGTTGACAAGACTGCTTCCGGGCATCATGAATTGGCAGTGGAATATACCTATGTGGAAAAATGCCATGGCGGAAGCGGTTGCATTCGGAATGTTAATCCAATATGTAAAGAGGAACGTTTGGGATAAGGAGAAGCAGAACCAAATTTATGCCATGTATTTGTTTCAACCATGGATGATTCTGTCAATTCTGTATGGCAATTTGCAGGAAACCTTGCTGATTTTCGTTTTCCTGGGGCTTATGGTTTTGCTGCATCAGTTTGTGAAAAGAAGAGGGGGAAGTCTTTCAGCGTTTTATCCCGAGTATATAACAGGCTGCATAGCCGGATTTCTATGGTATGCATCTGATGAGATTTATAGACAAGAACTCTCTGATATTACAAATGCAGAGAAGATTCCGGTGATTCTTATTTTGTCTTTGGTTTTACTGTTTGGTGCGACATTTTCCTGTATTTACCGTATGGCAGCAGGGAAATATAAAACGGTTTCCGTAAAAGAACAAAGCGGAGAATGGGAAAAATGTGTTTGCTTTGACGAGCAGGAAGTACCCCTTGCGAAAAAGGATTTTTTCCTGATGCTTTTATTTACGGTTGCTTTTGCAATGGTTGTATTTTGCCAAATCGGAAGCGTTAGTGCTCCCGAAACATACGAGGTATTTTCTCCGGAAGCTTCAAATGAACAGGAAATTGTTCTTACATTTGATAAAGAAACAGAGCTGTCAAAGGTGTGTATCTATCTTGGATATGAAGGGCAGAGGAAGATGTCTTTTTCCGGTAAGAAGGGGGAAGCGGAAGAATGGCAGCTTTTTGATGAGGAACATGTGGTGGAATCCTGTTTTTGCTGGAACAAAGTGGAAGTAAACCAATCCCTGACGGAACTGGGAATTGATTTGCCGGAAAGGGCATATATTCATGAAATGGTATGCTTAGACCGTGAAGGGAACATGGTAATGCCGCTAAATGCCGGAGATTATGCCAAAGTGTTTGATGAACAGAGCATGTTTCCGGAGTATGCGACGTATTACTATCGCAGCATGTTTGATGAAGTGTATCACGCAAGGACGGCCTATGAATTTTTGCATAAACTGCCGATTTACGAAAATACCCATCCTCCGTTAGGGAAGACCATCATATCCCTGGGAATTCGCGCCTTTGGAATGAATCCCTTTGGGTGGAGGATGATGTGTGCGTTATGCGGAACGCTTATGGTGCCGGTGATGTATCTGTTTGCACAGCGTATGTTTAGAAGTACGGCATCGGCTGCATTTGCAACACTGCTTCTTATGACAGAGTTTATGCACTTTACCCTGTCAAGAATTGCAACGCTGGATATCATAATAGCCTTGCTTGTGCTGCTGATGTTTTTTACAATGTACGGCTTTTGGAAAAGCTATCACAGAGGGAACAATTTGCGCAGACAGAGCCGGTGGCTTTTGTTATGCGGCATCAGTATGGCATTTGCAGTGTCAGTGAAATGGACCGGAGTTTATGCGGCATTAGGAATCGCAATTCTGTTTTTTGTCATGCTGCTGCGGGGACTAGGGAAAGAAGATATTAGGGAAAACATAAAGTATTATGGGAAGCTTTTTGTGGTATGTGTAGTTTGTTTTGTTATAATACCGCTGTTTGTTTATACGCTGTCGTATATTCCCTTTGTGCAGGTTTATCCGGATAAGGGGCTGATACAGGCGATGCTGGAAAATGCAAAGGGTATGTTTGCCTATCATGCGAATTGTTTGTCGTATCACCCTTATTCCTCCGAGTGGTATGAGTGGCTGATTGATAAAAAGCCATTGCTTGACAGCTATACAAGGTTAGAGGATGAAATGATAAGCTCAGTTGCAACCTTTGGAAATCCTTTGATTCTATGGGGTGGTTTACTTTCCTTCTTTCATCAGATTTATTTGTGGCGGATACACAAATGCAGGAATGCACAATACCTTGTGATTGCATATTTGTCAGTGGTGATGCCCTGGCTGTTTATCGGGCGGACAGTATTTATTTATCAGTATTTTCTGGGAATATTGATTCTGATTATGATGCTGACCAATTCCTTCTGTCATAGGAAAGAAGGGAAAGTGGGAAGAATTATTTTTGCAATGGCATCCGTTACGCTGTTTATCATGTTTTATCCGGTTTTGTCGGGAGTGCCGGTAAAAAGAGAATATGTAACGAAGGTGCTGGAATGGATGCAGACATGGATTTTTGCATAAGGCTGGTGACAGATAGGAAGGATAAGAAAGTCGCCGCAAAAAATAACACACAAAAAAATAACACTTGCAGAAACCCTGATATCGGGTTATAATGACATTCGAAAATAGAAAAGTTCTTCGGGGCAGGGTGTAATTCCCTACCGGCGGTATAGTCCGCGACCCGTACATATGAACAGATGTGGCAAGAAACGTGTATAAGCGGCATCACATATGACGGCTGATTTGGTGAAATTCCAAAACCGACAGTATAGTCTGGATGAGAGAAGAAAGTAATCCGTCTATTCACATAGCCGGATACGTTTAGGTATTGTACCCCGAATACATATTGTATTCGGGGTTTTTTAGTACCTTAAGAAGAACCTTTCTGAAAACAGGCCAAGGCCGTATTTTAGGAGGATAAGAAAATGAACAATGGTTTATGGGAAAGTCTGAAAGACAATGTAACATTTGTGCTGGTATGCATCGCAGTGGCGGTTTCGCTTTTTGTGGTTGCCTATATAGCCGAGAAATTAATTAAGAAGCAAAAAGGTGACACGGAGCGGATTTTATCCACCAAAAAGATTACCATGATAGGTGTTTTCTCTGCAATTTCTGCAATTATGATGCTGTTTGAATTTCCGGTTCCTTTTGCACCCCCGTTTTATGAACTGGATTTTAGTGAAATTCCTGCACTCATCGGTGGATTTGCATTCGGACCTGTTGCAGGCGTTATGATAGAATTTTGCAAAATCCTGTTAAAGCTTCTGATGAAGTCAACCAGTACCGCATTTGTGGGAGACTTGGCAAATTTCCTGGTAGGATGCAGTTTTGTTTTGCCGGCATCGATTATTTATATGTTTAAGAAAACAAAGAAAAACGCGATTGTAGCATCTGTAGCCGGTGTAGTGATTTTGACGGTTTTCGGAACCATGTTTAATGCCATTTATCTGATTCCGGCATTTTCTAAGTTATACGGACTGCCCATTGAGCAGATTATTGCCATGGGTACCAAAGTAAATGAGAAAATCAACAGTCTGACTACATTGGTAGTGTTTGCGGTTGCCCCGCTGAATCTGCTAAAAGGTACCAGTGTGTCTTTAGTGACGATATTGATTTATAAGAAATTAAGTCCGATTTTGAAAGCAGGACTTGTGCAGAAGAGAGACAAAAAATAAAGCTTACATCATAAGAAGTTACCGTTTTGCGTAACAGGGGATTGGGAGAGGTTGCATGTTGTGGTGCAACCTTTCTTGTATTATAAGAATGTGTTGTGGCGTGAAAGCGGTTAAGAGAAAATTAAGAATATATTTAGTGAAAACAGAAGATTTTTTCCCATATAATTCGTTAATATAGAAGGAAAGCAAAAAAAGGTATTGACGATTATTGTATTAGTGATATAATACAGTAGTACAAGGAAAGGAGAAGACGATGGAAGAACTGATTGAAATACGTGATATGTGTAAAATTTACAATCCCGGTGAGAATGAAGTAAGAGCACTTGACCACGTTGATTTGAAGATAAATAAAAACGAGTTTGTTGCGATTATCGGTCAGTCCGGTTCCGGCAAATCTACATTAATGAATATGCTTGGCTGCCTGGATGTTCCCACGAGCGGCAAATATTTTTTAGACGGACAGGATGTTTCCGGGTTGTCGGATGATGAGCTTTCCGATATCAGAAACAAAGAAATCGGTTTTGTGTTTCAGGGATTTAACCTGATTGCAGGTATGACAGCGCTTCAGAACGTGGAGCTGCCGCTGATTTACAGAGGTGTTTCCAAGAAGGAACGAATGGAGCTTTCCAAGCGTGCATTGGAAAAGGTGGGGCTGAAAAGCCGAATGGAGCATAAGCCTTCGGAGATGTCAGGAGGGCAGCAGCAGAGAGTTGCTATTGCAAGAGCCATTGCGCAGGCTCCGCCCATTATTCTGGCAGATGAACCTACAGGTAATCTGGACTCCGGCTCTACCAAAGAAATCATGGAAATTCTCAAGGAATTACATAAGGAAGGCAGAACGGTTATTTTGATTACGCATGACAATGATATTGCAGCCCGTGCCAAGAGAATGATTCGGATTATGGACGGCAAAATTGTGGCGGATATTATGAATGATGCGGAAATATAAATTACAGAAGATGTGAAAGGGTAAAAAAAGATGGAAGAAATGGCAAAAGAAGTGAAAGAAATGATGCAGGAAGAAAAGAAAGAAGAAATAAAAGGTAAGAAAGAAAAGAAGAAACGGGAGAAGAAAGAAAAGACTCCGATGGATAAAGCAAAGAAGAAAAAAATCAGAAGAAGAATCCTGATTGCAGCAGCAGCTCTGGTAGTAGTGTATATGGTAGTGTCCAGCGCACTTGCAGGAAGTGCACCCATGCCGGTTACAACGGTGACGGCTGCCAAAGGGGAAATCGAGGAGACCATCAGTACCAGCGGAACCGTAACAACAGGAAATGTGAAGACTTATTTTTCCGATGTAAACATTAAGGTGGGAGATGTCAAGGTTTCTGCAGGTGATGTGGTAAAATCCGGAGATGTTCTTCTTACATATGATGCAGATGATTTGAATTTGCAAAAACAGCTTGCTGAATTGAAAAAGCAGGCAGGTGAAGGCAGTTACTTAAATTCTGTGCAAAATAACAATGAAAATATCAGTGATTTAGCGGAAGCAGATGTAAATCTGGATGTTTTGGAACAGCAGATTGCGGATGTGGAAGCAAATATCAACAGACTGGAAAATAAAATAGCTGATAAAAAAAGTGAATTGGCTCATTTCGGAACTCTTTTGCAGATTTCTTTACTGGATTGGCAGGATAAACCGGATTCCGATGAGTATATGAATTTGCAGAAAATGGTTCAGACCAATAATTATGAGCAGAATAATCATGAAGATATCAGAAAATGGCAGGAAGAACTGGATGCCTGCAATGATGTGCTTGCGGAGTATAAGGAGTACCGTTCTGAAATGAAATCCCAGCAAAGCTCAGCAGAAGCAGGAAAAATGACCGGCGGAGCCATAACAGAGCTTGAGGCAAACAATGCTTCCACAGGGTTAGAAGCACAGCACAATCTGGATGCCATTGTAAGTGTAGAGAACGGGATTGTTGCGGATTTTGACGGTGTTGTGACTAAGGTGAGTGTGGTAAATCAGTCTACACCTGCAAACGGTGCAGAACTTCTGACTTTGGAAAGCACAGAAGACGTATTTGTTAAAATTGCGGTGACCAAGTATGATTTGGAAAAGATTGCCGTGGGACAAAGTGCAAAAGTGACCATTGGTTCTAATACTTACGAAGGTGAAGTTTCCAAAATTAATAAAATGGCAGAAAAAAATGAAAGCGGTGCAGCCGTTGTGGGAAGTGAGATTCAGATATTAAACCCTGACAGTGAAGTATTCCTTGGCGTAGAAGCTAAGGTGGTTATCAGCACAGCGCAGGAGTCGGATGCCGTAGTGATTCCTGTAGGAGTTGTAAATGTAGACATGGATGGAGAATTTGTCTATGTGGTAGAAAACAATGTTTTGGTAATGAAACGGGTGACTACAGGAATCTCTTCCGATACGATGGTGCAGATTGTTGACGGAGTATCTGAAGGCGAACAACTTGTGAGCAATGTGACAACAGGACTTACCGAGGGAATGACAGTGGTTGCCATGCCGGATGCGGCGGCAGAATAACAGAAGCGAGGAGAACAATGACACAGATTTGGGAATATATAAAAATTGCCCTGATGAATATCAGGAACAATAAAGGGCGTTCCATTCTGACCATGCTCGGAATTATTATCGGTATTTCTTCTGTTATTATGGTTATTTCCATCGGTAACGGAGTCAGGGGACAGATTAATTCGGAACTGGAAGGAATCGGAAGCGGCCAGATTGCTTTTTATGTGGACAGCACAAGAAAAGAAACAACAGTCACCTTTGACCAGTCAGATTTTGACCTGATTTTGGAAAAGGTTGATCATGTGAAAGGGGTTACGCCCCAGTTTTCCCTGTGGGGAACCGCAGAAGGTCCCAAAGGGGATTTTGATATCAATATGATGGGAGGTACTACCGGACTTCAGTATGCCAGTATCGACCCTATTGTAAAAGGAAAATATTTTTCGCAGAATGACTACGAAAACGGTAATAATGTGTGTATTATCACGGAGGCCAGTGCGGTTGCACTTTTTGGAACTACAGATGTTATCGGAATGACCTTCGATGCGACTGTCTGGGGAATCACACAGGAAATGAGAATTGTGGGAATCAGACAGGACAGTGCATCCTCTATTATCACAATGAGTTACGGAACAGTCACCATTCAGGCGGAAGTGCCGATGACTTTTATTGCAAACAAATTCGGACTTTACATTGATGATGTTTCTCAGTTCTATGTAATTGCGGATTCGCCGGAGCATTCCGCAGATGTGGCAACCAAAGCGTTGGCGCTTTTGGAAAGCAAGCATAATGTAAGAGGTGAAAATCAGATTATGATGGAAAGCTTTGAGGATTATGCGGAAATGTTTGACACGGTTTTGGGAGTTGTGACTTTGTTTATTTCCTTTGTGGCGGCGATTTCCCTTTTGGTAGGAGGAATCGGGGTTATGAATATTATGCTGGTATCGGTTACGGAAAGAACCAGGGAAATCGGTATCAGAAAAGCCCTTGGTGCAAGAACGGGGTCTATCCTATTGCAATTTTTGGCTGAGGCAGGTATTATCACCCTTCTTGGGGGATTAATCGGAATTGCATTCGGTGTTTTGGGAGCTTTTGGTGTTGGTGCAATTGCCGATGTGACTCCGCAGGTGGGTGCATCAACTGTTATCATGGCTTCTGTTTTTTCTTGTGGTGTGGGAATTTTCTTCGGAATTTATCCTGCAAAAAAAGCGGCAAAGCTTAGTCCGATTGAAGCCTTAAGGCATGAATAAGTGTTGCACTTTGCAAGTTTTTTAGTATAATAATAAAAGAGTGGAGAGCACCTGCTTATGTGGGTGCTTTTTTCCGCAAAAGTATTTTAAGAAGGAAAGGCAGTTTCATGGAAATAGAATTTGATGTGAAAATGACATCGGGGGATTTATATGATTATATGCTCCATCATACATACGGAAGTATGTCCGGACTAATCGGAGCTGTTGCCGGTGCACTTATGGTGGTTGCCGGTTTTTCGGGAGCGGGAGTTCTGTGCATCATAGCAGGCATTGTAATTTTGCTGTATCTGCCGGTTACATTATTTTTGAAATCGAAACAGCAGTTCCTTGCCAATCCGGCATTTAAGCAACCACTTCATTATAAATTGACAGAAGAAGGAATTGAGGTTTCCCAAGGGGAAGAAGTACAGAGCCAGAAATGGGAAGACATGTACAAAGCGGTTTCCACAACCAAAAGTCTGGTAATTTATACTACTGCAGTAAATGCTGCCATTTTTCCGAGAAGGGATTTGGGGGAGCACCTTCCGGCAGTAATTGAAATTATTTCAAAGCATATGCCGCCAAAGAAAGTCAAAATCCGTTTTTAAGTTTGGTTTAAAAGCAATAAAAGATGCTGAGCAAGATAAGAGACATAAGCGGACAAAAATAAAGGATATTAGGTGAAATTGTGAAAATAATAGAAAGTTTGAAGCCGGAGGATACCTTTTCTTTGGGAGAAGAAATCGGCAAAGCAGCACAACCCGGCAGCGTATATACCTTGATTGGCGACTTGGGCGTAGGAAAAACCGTATTTACCCAGGGACTTGCCAAGGGACTCGGAATAGAGGAAGCGGTGAACAGCCCTACATTCACCATTGTACAAGTATATGAAGAAGGAAGAATTCCTTTTTATCATTTTGATGTATATCGTATCGGAGATGTATCTGAAATGGATGAAGTGGGATACGAGGATTACATTTATGGTGGTGGGGTCAGCCTGATTGAGTGGGCTAATCTCATAGAAGACATACTGCCCGAAAGGTATACGCAGATTATCATTGAAAAGGATTTGGAAAAAGGATTTGACTATCGCAGGATTACGATAGAAGAGAAAGTCGAGTGATGATATGAAAATAATAGCAATGGACAGTTCCGGTCTGGTAGCTTCCGTAGCAGTTTTAGAAGACGGAACTTTGATTGGAGAATATAACATACAATATAAAAAGACACATTCCCAGACATTGCTTCCGATGTTGGATGAACTTAAGAAAATGACAGAACTGGATTTAAGTACAGTGGATGCCATTGCGCTTGCAGCAGGCCCCGGTTCATTTACGGGGCTTCGAATCGGCTCAGCCACAGCGAAAGGACTTGGCTTTGCGCTTAACAAGCCGATTATTGAGATTCCTACGTTGGATGGTCTTGCCTGTAATTTATACGGAACCGATAAACTGGTATGCCCTATTATGGATGCCAGGAGAAATCAGGTTTATACAGGTGTGTATGAGTATGTAAAATGCGGGGAGAGACCGGTTACTTATCAGCTAAAAACATTGGTAGGGCAATGTGCGGTTTCTGTAGATGAAATCGCACGTATCTGTAATGCGTTTGGAAGGGAAGTTATCTTTCTGGGAGACGGTGTGCCTGTTTATGAGGAAAAGCTTTCGCAGCTGATGGAAGTACCCTATGGTTTTGCACCTGCCCATATGAACAGACAGCGCGCATCATCATTTGGTATTTTGGCATTTGATTATTATAAGGAAGAAAAAACGGTTACTGCAGCGCAGCATGCGCCGGAGTATCTGAGATTGTCACAGGCAGAACGGGAGAAGATGGAAAAATGCTCATCAGGGAATTGACGTCAGAAGATGTGGTGGAAGTAAGCAGAATTGAGCAGGAAGTTTTTTCCATGCCATGGTCTCCGGAAGATTTTCTTGAGATGGTGGAAGCAGATTATGCATACTACTATGTAGCGGAAGAAGACGGAGAAATAGCGGGATGTTGCGGAATCAGGAATATAGCCGGTGAAGGAGAAATCACAAATGTGGTGGTGGCAGAGAAATTCCGAAGAAGGGGTATCGGCAGAGCTCTTATGGAATATATGTTAAAAGAAGCACCTTTGCACGGAATCGGAGATGCCACATTGGAAGTAAGAGTAAGCAACCTGCCGGCAATCAGCTTATATGAAAGCCTCGGATTCAAAGGAGAAGGGGTGAGGCCGAACTTTTATGAAAAACCCAAAGAAGATGCCCTGATCATGTGGAAAAGATAGGCAGAGTATGGAACAATTACCACTGTTTCTTATGTGCAAATCATGTATAATGAAAGCAGTTAATATATTACCATAAGAACAAGGGAGGATAACCATGCGTATTTATATAGATGATAATAAAAGTGAACTGATTTCAGTAATCTGTAATCAGTGCAAAAAAGAACTAAAGGTTGAAAACGGAATTTTAAAAGAGGGATGCTTCTGTGCAAAAGCGCAGTTTGGATACTTTAGCAAAAAAGACGGAATGAAACATTATTTTGATCTTTGTGAGGAATGTTACGATAAAATGGCCGCAAGATTTGCCATTCCGGTTGAGAAGGAGGATATGAAAGAGTTCCTTTGATATTTTCTGAAAGGAAAATTTTGCGGAAACGGAGGAAATATGTTAGATATTTGTTTGCTGGGGACAGGAGGAATGATGCCACTGCCATATAGATGGCTCACATCCATGATGGCCCGGTACAACGGACAAAGTATATTGATAGACTGCGGTGAGGGAACACAGGTGGCGATGAAGGAAAAGGGATGGAGTCCGAAGCCCATTGACGTTATTTGTTTTACTCATTTTCATGCAGACCATATCAGCGGACTGCCCGGAATGCTTCTTACAATGGGAAATGCAGAAAGGACAGAGCCGCTTCTTTTGGTAGGACCGAAAGGACTTTCCAAGGTGGTAGCATCCCTTCGCATTATAGCACCGGAGCTTCCCTTTGTTATTGATTGTCTGGAACTGACAGAGAGTGAGCAGACGATTGTGTTTGACGGATTTAAGATAGAAGCGTTTAAGGTGAACCATAATGTGCCCTGTTACGGCTATAGCATTATCGTTGACCGGATTGGTAAATTCCAGGTAGATAAGGCAATTTCACTGGGAATCGAGAAGAAATACTGGAGCCGCTTGCAAAAGGGAGAAACAATCGAAACAGAAAATATGACACTTGTGCCGGAAATGGTTTTGGGAGAATCAAGAAGAGGATTACGTGTCACATATTGTACTGACACGCGTCCCACCGAAAGCATTGTACGTCATGCGCAAGATGCAGATTTATTTATTTGTGAAGGGATGTACGGCGAGCCGGATAAACTTGCCAAAGCAAAAGAAAATAAACACATGACTTTTTATGAAGCGGCGGAGCTTGCAAGGCGGGCAAATGCAAGGAGGTTATGGCTGACACATTACAGTCCGTCATTGAACAGACCGGATGAATTCCTGCCGGCTGTACGTAAAATTTTTCCGTTAACAGAAACTTGTCGCGACGGAAAAACAATAGAACTTGTTTTTGATGAAGATTAGTGAGACAATAGAAGTAGGAAAAGATATTTATTCAGAAAGGGGGAACGCCCGTGAAGAAGAAAAGTAATGGTGGTATCAAAATATTAATTATCGGAATCGTACTGGTACTTCTGTTAATTGGTTATTACTATTATCTTTCCAATAAAAAACCGGATTCGTCTGAGGAGACGGCAGTAGAGACAACTGCAGTGCAGGATATGCTTCTGTATAACTTTGAAAGAAATTATCCCCCCAGTCCCAAAGAAGTGGTAAAGCTGTTTGCAGAATATTGCATGGTTATTCATAACGAAGAGTATTCGGAAGAAGAATTTTTGAAACTGGCAGATATGGTACAGGAATTGTATGATGACGAATTGATTGCCAATAAAACACCGAACCAGTACATAGAAGATTTGCGCTGGGATGTTAACCAGATGAAAGAACAGGAAATGGTAATATCCAGCTATTCTGTATCGTCCAGTACGGATGTTGACTTTTTTGACCGTGACGGATATGAATGGGCAAGGCTTTACTGTACATTTACTTTGAGAAAAGGAACCGATTTGGGAATGAGTGAAGAAGTCTTTCTTCTTCGCAAAGACAGTGAAGGACATTGGAAGATTTATGGTTGGACGCTTACAGAGAATGTAAATGAAGTGACAGAACCCTGATAGAGGATTGATAAAGGATAAGTAGAAGAGAAATGGAAGAAAAAGATATCTGTATACTGGCAATTGAAAGCTCTTGTGATGAGACGGCAGCTGCGGTGGTAAAGAACGGACGGGAAGTACTTTCCAACGTGATTTATTCGCAGATTGCACTTCACACAGAGTACGGCGGTGTTGTGCCGGAGATTGCATCACGTAAACATATTGAAAAAATTAATCAGGTAATCGCACAGGCACTTTCAGAGGCAGATAAGAAGCTGGAGGAGATAAGTGCGATTGCAGTTACTTACGGCCCCGGACTTGTAGGGGCTTTGCTTGTGGGTGTTTCTGCGGCAAAGGCAATCAGCTTTGCATCGGGAATTCCCTTGGTGGGCGTGCATCACATCGAGGGACACATCAGTGCCAACTTTATTGAGAATAAAGAACTGGAACCCCCGTTTATCTGTCTGGTGGTTTCCGGCGGACATTCCCATTTGGTACTTGTAAAAGATTATGGTGACTATGAGATTTTGGGAAGAACAAGGGATGATGCAGCAGGAGAAGCTTTTGATAAAGTGGCAAGGGCAATCGGACTTGGATATCCCGGCGGACCAAAGATTGATAAAGTGTCCAAAGAAGGAAATCCTGATGCAATCCGTTTTCCCCGTGCCAAGGTAGCAGAAAGTGAATATGACTTCAGCTTCAGCGGTTTGAAATCCGCAGTGCTGAATTATCTGAACGGTTGCCAGATGAAAGGGGAAGAAATCAATCAGGCGGATGTGGCTGCTTCTTTCCAAAAGGCAGTGGTGGATGTTTTGGTTGAACATTCCATGGATGCAGTTAAAAAATATGGTTATGGTAAGTTTGCCATAGCCGGAGGTGTTGCTTCTAATTCATCACTTCGCGGCGCATTAAAAGCAGCCTGCGAAAAAGAAGGAATCGAATTTTATCATCCGTCACCGGTTTATTGCACTGACAATGCGGCAATGATAGGCGTGGCAGGATATTATGAGTATATGAAGGGTGTACGCCACGGCTTTGATTTGAATGCAGTACCTAATTTGAAGTTGGGAGAGAGAATATAAGAGTATGGAGAGAGGACAGGCTATGGAAGGAAAAAAATGTCGGTGTGCAGCTGTTGTGCTTGCGGCAGGTGCAGGCAAGAGAATGCACAGCGAGGTGAAAAAGCAATTTCTGCAGATAAAGGAAAAGCCTGTTGTTTATTATTCTCTGAAAGTGTTTGAAGAGAGCTTTGTTGATGAGGTGGTGCTGGTAACTTCCGGAGACGATATAGAATTGTGTCGGAAGGAGATTGTGGAAGCATATCACTTCACAAAAGTAAAGAATATTGTTGCAGGCGGAAAAGAAAGATATCATTCTGTCGCAGCAGGACTGGCATGTCTGCAGGAGATGGATTATGTATTTATTCATGATGCGGCGCGACCGATGCTTACACAGAATATTTTAGACCGTGCTTATGAATGTGTAAAAGAAACCGGAGCCTGTGTGGTGGGAATGCCGGTAAAAGATACGATTAAAATTGCAAATGCCGACGGATATATTAATCAGACGCCTGACCGTAATCTTGTATGGATGATTCAGACCCCGCAGGTATTTGAGTATCAGTTAATTAAAGAGGCGTATGACCGATTGATTGCATGCGAAGAAGAACTGAAAAGTAAAGGAAGAAATATTACGGATGATGCCATGGTGGTAGAATCGCTGACAAAACATGCTGTCAAGCTGGTAGAAGGTTCTTATGAAAATATTAAAATTACAACGCCGGATGATTTGAGTATAGCGGAACGCTTTTTGGAAAATATATGAAAAATAAAGGAGAAAAAATAGTAAAAAACATTTGTGAAAATTTTCGATAAATTTTTCAAAAAAAGTTGTTGACATTATAATTCTTATTTGCTAGAATAATCCTTGCGCTGACAAAAAGCGTGCGACATGGAGAGGTATCGAAGTGGTCATAACGAGGCGGTCTTGAAAACCGTTTGTCCGCAAGGGCGCGTGGGTTCGAATCCCACCCTCTCCGCTGGAGATACCTTCTCCGCGAATATTATATTGAAAAGCAAGTCAGCTTAATTTGGAGAAGTACCCAAGAGGCTGAAGGGGCTCCCCTGGAAAGGGAGTAGGTCGTTAATAGCGGCGCGAGGGTTCAAATCCCTCCTTCTCCGTTTGGTAGTCTTCCGAAGATTACCTGACGAATGAACGCAAAGCCAACTTGCAGGAAACTGCTCGTTGTGTACTATCGCACAATAGTCCTTTGCTTGAACCTTGACAAATAAACAGCAATGCAACCCTGAAAATTCTAAAGAGTAAACACACATCA
>JAFSGE010000032.1 GCA_017434885.1 Lachnospiraceae bacterium
AGCATACCTCGTCAAGTGCCCGGAATACTTTGTGCGTACGGGTGTCTGCAGTATTATCTTCGATTACGGTATCGCGAAGCAGGTGATTGTCTTTAAATGTCTTGGCCCAGAGTCTGAACATGTTGGTCTCCTTTGTATTTCATAATGAGGAGTGCCCGGATGCATAACACCCGGGCTATTATGAAAAAAATTTATCTGCTGTAATGTCGTGTAAGACATCACAAATGTTTTTGCTGATATATAGACTATACCACGCAAATATGAACAAAATATGAACAAAATGTAAATGATTGGTTAATGTTAACAAATTGAAAAAAAGTACAAAATAAAATATGGTAAAATTGCACAATAAAAATTACAAAAGCTAAAGGTTGTAAAATGACAAAAAACATGATAGACTATAAATGGTATATTATGTTTTGTACTCAGGTCAGGGAGGACATTATGGATAATTTTATGAGTAAATTAAGTCAGAAAATAAATGCACAGGATGTAATAAAAGCTAATTTTATGGCAGATACTGCAGAAAAAGAGCATATGAAGAAGCAATTACAGGAATATGATGCAATTTTACAAAGCATGCGTAATCTGTATGTAAAGCAGGAGGAAAACGTTGCAGAATTAAAAGATTCTATTAGTAAAAGTGACGAATTTACTCATAAGGAATGTGTAAAGGTTTATCGCAATGTGCAGGCTCTTTTGGAAGAGCAGAATCGGAAGCTGGATGAGAGTACACAGGCTTTGAAGGAGCATGTGGAGGCGTTGAAAGCACCGGATATGTCAGAGGAGTTTGCACTTTTACAGCAGGGTCTTAAGCGTGCTGCAAGAAGCCGTAGATGTTGGGGGATATGGATTACCATTCTTGCTGCAGCAAATTTAGCCTGCATGTTATTGATTCATTTCGGATTATTATAATTATTATGATGTTGGGGTCAAAAGCCCCACTATAGTACCTTGAAAATTTTACACAAATCCCCCTTTTTTCGACAAAATGTGGTATACTGTATATATCACATTTAAAGGCGGTATATAAATGTCATTTAGATCAAATTCCTATCAGCAGTTGTCTCTTACAGACAGTATTGGCGGACTTACTACCAGAGAACAGAAAGCGTTAGAGCGCTCCTGGGCAAAAGTATTTGCGGAAGATATCTTTCCATCCATAGATGAAGAACCGTTCCGTATTCTTTATTCTTCCAGTGCATCCAGACCAAACACACCCGTAAATGTGTGTATCGGTGCATTGATCATTAAAGAAGTTTTCGGCATTTCCGATGACGAAATTGTTGAGAATCTGATGCTGGATCCGCGCTATCAGTATGCACTTCATACTACAAGCTGCGAAGAACAACCACTCAGCGACAAAACACTTTCCCGATTCCGCAAGCGCTGTTATGATTATGAATCTGTCTATGGCATCGACCTGCTTCATGACTGCATTACAGGACTTGGCAGCAAAATAGCAAAGATGATGGATATTAATCCGCGTATTAAACGGATGGATTCCATGATGATTGCTGCAAATATCCGAAAACTCAGCCGCACAGAACTGCTGTATACCTGCGTGGCAAAGCTGGTCTTGTACTTTCATAAAAACAAGCTGGATGACCTCATCAAAGGGCTGGAGCATTATTATGACCCCAATGACTATAACAAGACATTTTACTATAATACCGACACGGAAACAGACAGTCAGTTAAAGAACATTCTCGATGATGCAGATAAACTGATCTCTGTATGTGGCTCTGATTATGATGATGTTACGGAATATCAGCTTTTAGTCCGTTGTCTTTCCGAACAGACTGTCATAGAAGATGCTAAACGACGTCTCCGCACAAAAGAAGACGGTGGTTTCCACTCCGAAATGCTTCAGAATCCCTCAGACCCAGATGCAACCTACCGTACAAAAGCAGGGAAGGAACATCAGGGATACGTAGCCAATCTGGAAGAAACTGTCGGAAAGAACGGAACAGTCATCACGGATTATCAGTATGAGCAGAATAACTACAGCGACAGTCAGTTTCTGAAAGACAGTCTGGAACGCAATGGAGTTCAGGAAGAAGAGACCACTCTCGTAGCAGATGGTGCTTATTCCGGAAAAGAGAACCGTGATCTGGCTGCCGAAAAAAATATCCGCCTGGTCAATACCGATCTGACCGGTAAACCCGTAGATGCTATCCTTGCAGACTTTGTATTTAACGAAGAAGGAACAAGGGTACTAAGATGCCCGGCAGGATATGAGCCCAAATCCTGTGGTTACACAGGTACAAAAGGCCAACAGTTTCACGTTTCGTTTACAAGAGATCAATGTGCCGGATGTCCGAACAAAGACCGCTGCAAAGCCAAAATCCATAAACGTGTCAGTTCCGTGACAGTATCCATAAAAGCACACGAAAGTGCAAAACAGCAGCGATTCATGGAAAGCGAAGAATTTCGCAATCTGTTCAAAATCCGTAATGGAGTGGAAACAGTGCCGTCCATGCTTCGAAGGCAGTATCATGTGGATGAAATGCCTGTCAGAGGTCTGATACGAGGAAGATTCTTCTTTGGCTGCAAAATCGGAGCACTGAATTTTAAGAAACTCTTCACATATCGGAAGGGTTTGGGACATTATGCCCAAAATCCAATATTGACATAATAAAATGGCAATCGATCATCTGATATGGCCTGCAAATATCAACAATATCATCATTAAATATATTTGTATAAAATTTTCAAGGTACTATATGGAAGGTCAAGGAGTTTCTAAAACTCTTTTGACCCCAACATC
>JAFSGE010000033.1 GCA_017434885.1 Lachnospiraceae bacterium
ACAAAGCCAAATGGCTGCTAATCAGCGAACTTAAAATGAGCGAACCGGATGCTCATCGCTATGTAGAAAAACAGGCAATGGACCGCTGTGTTTCCAGAAGATGCATCGCGGAAGAAATTATCAAGACTTACACTTAATCCCCTTTACGTAAGAGGGTGTCCCAAAACCATGATTTATTAAGGTCATTTGGGGACACCCTCTATCAAGTCCATCTCTTTCTATTCTTCAGTTCCTCATACAGAACCACATAATTGTCATATCTCACCTTACTGATTTTCCCTTCGGCAAGTGCGTCTTTCACGCCGCAAACCGGCTCACTGATATGGGCGCAACCTCCGAATTTACATGCCGGTTCATACTCTGCAAATTCCTGATAGTAAGCCTGCAATTCTTCCTGTTCCATCTCTCCTAAGCTAAGTGAGGTAAAGCCCGGTGTATCACAGATATAAGTATCCTCTGCTATATCGGAAAGAGCAAACAACTCTGCGTGTCTGGTGGTATGCTTCCCTCTTTCTATCTTCCGGCTGATTTCACCGGTTTCCATATTTGCCTTGGGACAAATCGCATTAATAATAGTAGATTTCCCCACACCGCTGGGGCCTGCCACTACAGTAGTCTTTCCCTTTAAATGTGCCTTGATTTCCTCAAGTCCCTCTTCTTCTTTGCCACTGACAAAAAACACTTCATAACCGCAATCGCCGTAAGCCTGTAAAAGTTCCCGGCGTTCCTCTGCTGTGGCAATGTCCTTCTTATTAAAGCAAATCACACAAGGCAAATTCTGCTTTTTCATGGTAATCAGAAACCTGTCAAGCAAGTTATAGTTTGGATTTGGTTTTACAATGGCAAAAATCACAAGTGCCTGATCGACATTGGCACAGGCCGGCCGAATCAGAACATTCTTTCTCGGAAGAATATCCGTAATATTTCCTGTCATCTTTTCCTCATCGGTAAATTCAATTTCTACCAAATCTCCTACAAGCGGTTTTATCTGCTTATTTCTGAAAATACCTTTCGCCTTACACTCAATAAGTCCCAAAGCTGTATGAACATAATAAAACCCGGCAATTCCTTTTATAATTTTTCCTTGCATATATCCCCTATTCCTGCACAAATGTCAGAGGTCGGTGAAGTTCTTTACTCTCTGTAGTTCCCTCTATTGTCGTTGTAGTACCGTCTTCATTGGTAACTGTAGTTGTTTCCGTTGTATTCACATACTGGAATAATACAAATCCTGTACCGGTAGGGATACCGGAAATATTCTGCTCCGGAATGGGGAATGTGTTTGTCTGGGTACTCAAAAGCTGCGTACCGTCATCCGCCATCACCGTTACCGTTACCAATGTGCCGGAACGGTAATTAGGGTCTTCCTCTGCCGTAGGTGCATTAATGGCTTCGTTAAAACGGTACGTTGCCTGCACCGGCCCTAAACTGATACTGACATCCACAGCTGTTCCTGCATCAATATAAGAGCCCACGGAATAACTCTGGTAACACACCAGTCCCGAAAGCGCCGGGTCCTCGTGATTAACTTCCGAAACAACGCCAAGCTGCAATCCGGCTTCCACCAGAATACTCATGGCTTCCATCTCATCTTTTCCCATCAAATCGGGAACCTGAATTTTTTCATTTTCAATACCTTTGCTGATGCAAATAGTAATTGTTGTTCCTGCAGGCACTTTTTCTCCGCTTGCAGGCTCCTGGCTGATAATGCTGCCGGCCCGGATATACTTATCAAAAGCTTCCGTTTTGCTTACCGTAAAACCTTTTTGCTCTAAGTTAGATACCGCTTCCGCTTCTGTCAGCCCTACGATATCAGGCACTTCTATCCCCTCAGAACCGGCACTGACCGTCAGAATGACATTGGTGCCTTCTTCCACCATACTGCCTGCACTGACACTGGCTTTCATAACGGTTCCTTCCGCATGCTCAATGCTTTCTTCATATTGGATTTCCGGCGTCAGCCCAATTTGCAGCAGACTTACTTTCACATCATCAATGTCTTTTCCCACTACCTCAATCATTTGAACAGTGGATTTTTCACCGTCTTCCTGCACAATTTCCTGTTCCTTACCTCCTCCACCGAATTGGAACAATCCAAATGCCCGTCCGACCAAAAACAAAACAATGCATCCGATAATTACGGCAATAATAACAGCAAGGATTGTGGTAATGTTCTCCATTTTGGGACTGTATGTCTCATCCTCGTCGTCATCCTCAGCCTCTTCCGGCTCCTCTATATAACGTTTTTTTACTTTTTTCTTTACTTCTTTTTTAACTTCTTTTTCTGTGCGCAGATGCATGGCTTCTTCCATGGATTCCCTTTTCTGTGTCTGCTTTTTAATCTGCGCCATGTCTTTATCACTAATGGTTCTTGTAGATGCCTCTTCATCAGGGTCAACTACTTTAACAAAATCCTCATCAGGATTCATCAGAGACTTTTTCAAATCAATGATCAGTTCTCCCATGGACTGGTAACGCCTGTCCGGACTCTTCTGACAGCTCTTATAAACAATCTGTTCCACACTAACAGGAATTTCAGAAACATAGTCTCTGGGAGAAGGCATTTCTTCCTGAATATGCTTAATGGCAATGGCAACCGTAGTTTCCCCGTTAAAAGGCACACGTCCTGTCAACATCTCAAACATAGTGATACCCAAAGAATAAATATCACTCTTTTCATCGGAATAACCGCCTCTTGCCTGTTCCGGAGAAGTGTAATGAACAGAACCCATCACATTGGAAGTAATGGTATTACTGGTAGCTGCCTTTGCAATACCAAAGTCAGTTACTTTTACCTTTCCTTCTTTGGAAATAATAATATTCTGCGGCTTAATGTCCCTATGAATAATATGGTTATTATGGGCCGCTTCAATACCCATGCTGACCTGAATGGCAATACTGATGGCTTCCTTTACGGAAAGTCTTGCCTTCTTTTCGATATACTTCTTTAAGGTAATTCCCTCTACCAATTCCATTACAATGTAGTAAATACCGCCTTCTTCACCTACATCATAAACATTCACGATATTGGGATGCATCAGACCTGCTGCCGCCTGCGCCTCTGTTCTGAACTTAGACACAAAATTAGCATTTTCACTGAATTCCTGTTTCAAAACCTTTACCGCAACAAAACGATTCAGTTTATGGTCTTTCGCTTTATATACATCAGACATACCGCCTGTACCGATTTTTTCCAGTATTTCGTATCTGTCTCCAACTAACATTCCTATTTTTATCATTTCTTAACCTCTCATGCTCTTTTCGGGAATTGCGCCACAAACAACGCATCTTTCACTTTGGGGTCCCTGTTATTCCTCTGCTTTTGCTGTTGCAAATGCATCAATAATAATAACTGCTATGTTATCCTTACCCCCATTGTTGTTAGCCGCCTCTACCAGCTTTGCAGCTCGCTCCTGAAGAGTTCCCTGCCCTCTTAAAATCCTGCCGATTTCTTCGTCCTCCAACATGTTGCTTAACCCGTCGGAACACATCAGTACGATGTCACCGTTTTTTAATTCCTCATGAAAGAAATCAATCTCTATAGTGTCCTTTGCCCCAATTGCTCTGGTAATAATGTTTTTATCCGGATGATTTCTGGCATTGGCTCTGTCAAGTCCGCCCATACGGACCATCTCCTCTACCAAAGAATGGTCTCTGGTTACCTGTCTGATTTCATCATTGATAATATATAGTCTGCTGTCCCCAATGTTTGCCACCTGTAAATATTTCCCCATACAGGTAGCTGCCACCACGGTAGTTCCCATACCCGCAAGATTTTCATCCTCACGCGCCTTGTACCTTACCCGGTCATTTGCCACACAGATTGCCTTGCTCAAAATGCGAATGGGACTCTTTTCAAAGCAGCTTCGAATCTCCCTAACCATGGTCTCAACGGCACACTTTGAGGCATAGTCTCCTGCCTGATGACCACCCATGCCGTCTGCAACCACATATACATTGGGAAGATTTCCTACCGGTTCATCCGATGCATACACAAAATCCTGATTCAGTTTTCTTTTTTTGCCGATATCCGTTACCGAAAAGGATGCTATCACCTTTTGTTACCTCCTATTGCAGTAACCTGCTCCTTATGTCTACGCCTAAGCTGTCCGCAGGCACCATCAATATCTCTTCCCATTTCCCTTCTTATAGTAACATTTATTCTATTTTTTTCAAGTTTATTTTTAAATGCCTGTATGGCTGCGTTCTCTGACTGCACAAAATCCCGCTCTTTAATTGGGTTGACCGGAATCAGATTTACATGACAATTTAGCGGCTTCACAAGCGCAATTAGCTCTGCCGCATCCTCATCTGTATCATTGACGCCACCTACCAGACTGTACTCAAAAGTAATTCTTCTTCCCGTCTGTTCAAAATAATACCTGCACGCTTCCATCAGCTCTGTAATGGAATAACTGTTTGCTACAGGCATCAGCTTTTTTCTTTTTTCATCCGTTGTGGCATGCAGAGAAAGTGCCAGCGTTATCTGCAATTTTTCTTCTGCCAGTTCTCTCATTTTCGGAACAATACCACAGGTAGAAACCGTTATATTTCTCTGACTGATATGTAATCCCTCTTCTGCCGTAAGAAGCTTCAAAAAGCGCAAAAGATTGTCATAGTTATCCATCGGCTCACCGGTTCCCATAACAACCACATTAGATACTCGCTCTCTCGTAAGAAATGTAATACTGTAAATCTGGTCAAGCATTTCCGAAGGCGTTAAATTTCTCTCAAGGCCATCCAGTGTAGAGGCACAGAATTTACATCCCATCCGGCATCCCACCTGGGAAGAAATGCAAACTGAATTGCCGTGTTTATACTTCATCCATACACTTTCCACCACATTTCCGTCAGAAAGTGCGAACAGGTATTTTCGTGTACCGTCAATTGCCGATTCCTGTACCTGAACTGCCTGCAACGCAGTTATTTCATATTGCTCTTTGCATTTTTCTCTTAAGGCGGCAGACAAATTGGTCATTTCATCGAAACTTCTTGCCAGTTTCTGATGCATCCAGTTATAAATCTGGGTAGCACGAAATTTCTTTTCTCCCAATTTCTCCATCTCTGCCATAAGCTCCTGAAGGGTCATGGATTTTATATCTGTCATATTTACTTATCCTGTTTTACTCTTTTTTCCTTATGTTTTTATGATTTTCTGCGAAGACGGGCAATAAAAAAACCGTCCGTTTCATGTTCACCCGGAATCAATTGTAATGTACCGTCCTGTTCACAGAGTTCTTCAAGCCCCGGCAGATATGCTCCAAGATTCTCTGTTTCAAATGGATAGTTTGCTGTAAACCATTCCACGTTATCTCTGTTTTCTCCGGGATTTACTGTACAGGTACTGTAAAGTAAAACACCTCCCGGCTTCACATACTGCCATACCGTTTTCAAAATCTCTCTCTGAAGCGCAATCAATTCATTAAGCCCGTCTTTTGAAGCATGATAGCGGATGTCTTTTTTCTTTCCCATAATGCCAAGTCCCGAACAGGGAAGGTCTGCAATTACAATATCTGCCGTTTCTTTATCTTCTTCCCTTATCTTACAGGCATCCCATACAAGCACTTCACAATTGGAAAGCTGCATTCTATCTATATTATCCCGAATCAAAGAGGCTTTATACTCAGTCAAATCCCTTGCCGAAACCATTCCGCTGCCTGCAAGCTTCTGCGCCGCATGAACAGCTTTACCGCCGGGCGCCGCACATACATCAATAATCCTGTCACCCTTACGGATATCTGCCGCTTCACAAACTAACATACTGCTTACATCCTGCACAGTAAAAAGACCTTCCTCATATCCTGCAAGATGTGAGATACCTTCCAGTCCCCGCAATCTGTATGCATAAGAAAGGTAAGGATGTTGCTCTGCAGATATGCCTTCTGTTTCCCATACACCGACAAGTTCCTTCGCTTTGGTCTCATCACAGACCCTCACTGTAACAGGTACCGCTTCCAAAAATGCTTTCAGCATTTTCTCCGTTTTCTCTTCTCCATATTCTTCTATAAACTTCTCTACAAGCCACTTAGGCATAGAGTAAAATACAGACAAAAATTCAGCTGTATCTTTATCCCTGTCAGGATAACAAACAGCATCTTTGCTCCGTGCTATGGTTCGAAGCACGCCGTTTATAAATCCCTGCAAACTATGAAAATTTCTCTTTTTACAAAGTTTCACCGCTTCATTACACACCGCACTATCCGGTACACTGTCCATAAAAAGAAGCTGATATACACTCATGCGAAGCAACGTTCTGATAAAAGGCTTCATCTTATGTACGGGTACTTTGGAAAACTGATTGATTACAAAATCAATCTGCAGTTTTCTCTCAAGTGTACCCTCTGTCAGCCTTTTCAAAAAAGCCTTGTCTCTGCCATCCAAATAGTCATGCTTCTGCAGTACTTCTCTGATGACCAGATGACTGTATCTGTCCTTCTCTGTTATCTCAAGCAGCATATCTACTGCCAGTTCCCTCATATTTGCCAAATTACTGTCCTCTTCCTAGTCATCACGTCTTCTGCCGCGATTGCTGAGTATTAAAAGACGAAGCAATTGTAATACTGCTGAAGCTGCTGCTGCCACATAAGTCAGCGCTGCCGCACCAAGCACACTCTTACAGTCATCCGTCTCATCTTCATTCATAATTCCGTAGTCTGCCAGCATCCTAATAGCTCTTCCCGATGCATTAAACTCCACGGGAAGGGTAATTACCTGAAACAATACCGCGAGAGAAAATACCCACACACCAATATGTGCCAGCGTAAAATAACCACCGCCGGGAAGTTCAAAGGAAAGCCCAAGCGCCAATCCTAAAATCACCAAAGGCAACCCAAGCTTTGTTCCGATATTTGCCACCGGTACCAACAGGGAACGAATCTTTAAGGGGGCATATCCCACATGATGCTGCACTGCATGTCCGCATTCATGAGCGGCTACACCGATTGCCGCAACAGAACGGGAATCATATACTGTATCCGATAAACGCAGCACCTTTGCCCTGGGGTCATAATGGTCTGTCAAATCACCTGAAACATGCTGAATCTGTACATCATGAATTCCTGACATATGCAAAATTCTTTCCGCTGCCTCCGCACCTGTCATGCCGCTTCGCGCCCGTACCTTCTGATACTTAGCGTAAGTGCTCTTTACTTTCGCACTTGCCCACATGCAAAGAAGGGCACCTACAATTACCAGTATATATGTCGGGTCAAAATAGTATCCGTACATTACGCCTCGCCTCCTAATATCATACCTTCTTTAACTTCATATCCCAAAAGGAAGTCTTTTACTGCAACTCTCTTTTTCCCTTCAAGCTGAACACTGTTTAAAATAAGTGTTCCCTTTCCGGCAGCTACCTCAATGGTATCTTTTGTCACGTCAATTACCGTTCCCGGAAGCACATCAGTCTCTTTGTCTGTCACATCGGCATCCCAAATTTTTAATGTTTTTCCTTTATAACGGGTAAATGCACTGGGCCAGGAGTTTAACCCCCTGATAAGCCGCTCAATCACAACTGCATCCTTGGAAAAATCGATTTTTCCCATATCCTTACTCAGGCGGGACACATAATTTGCCATTGCTTCATCCTGCTTTTCAGGACATACTTCACCTTTTTCAATCATGGGAAGTACTTCTACAATTAATTCTGCCCCTACTTCCATTAATTTATCATGCAAACTTTCACCGGTTTCCTTTTTATCTATCATAACTTCCTTTTTCAGAAGCATATCTCCGGTATCAAGTCCCTTTGCCATCTGCTGAATGGTCACACCGGTTTTTTCTTCCCCGTTTAAAATAACCCACTGAATCGGTGCTGCACCACGGTATGCCGGAAGCAGAGATGCATGGATATTGATGCATCCATACTTCGGCATATTTAAAATTTCTTCTGTGAGAAGCTGTCCGAAAGCTGCCACCACAAAAATATCCGCCTCATAGGCACGAAGTGCCTCTACTGAATCCGCTTCTTTGATTTTAACAGGCTGCAAAACGGGAATCTGATGGGCAAGTGCACACTGTTTTACAGGAGTCATCTGCACTTCTTTCCCTCTTCCCTTTTGCTTATCCGGCTGCGTCACAACCGCTGCTATATCATGTCCGGCTTTTATGATTGCTTCCAAGGGGGCTACCGCAAAGTCCGGTGTTCCCATGTAGATAATTCTCATTCTTCTTCCTCCGCTTCCACGTCCACAAGTTCTCCTTCCACCTTTTCCACATAAAGATGTCCGTCCAAATGATCGATTTCATGACAGAACGCTCTTGCAAGAAGCTCTGTTCCCTCCACTACAAAAGGATTCAAATCTTCGTCATATGCTTTTACTTTTACATAATTGGGTCTTGTCACAATTCCTGATTTGCCGGGTACACTAAGGCAGCCTTCTCCTCCGGTCTGCTCTCCGCTTGTCTCCAAAATCACGGGATTAATCAACAGAATCGGATCCTCACCGGTTACATCGATTACAACAATTCTCTTTAAAATTCCCACCTGCGGAGCTGCCAGTCCTACCCCCTGTGCTTCATACATGGTTTCAAACATATCGTCAATTAATTCTCTGGTTCTGTCTGTCATCTCTGTCACTTCTTTGCACTTCTTATTTAATACCGAATCTCCCATTTCTCTTATGTTTCTGATTGCCATTTTTCTTTTTTCCTTTCTGCATTTAATAACTGTCTATGGGGTCAAAATCAAATTGAACCGTCTCATTTTTTCTCTGCGCCTGTTCCCAAAACTCCTCCACCGCCTTACGCAGTTCATATAGGATTTCGGCGTCTTTGTATTTTAAGTATATCGCAAAGCGGTAAATATCATTAATTTTTCCTACAGTGGCTTTTGCCGGTCCGATAAGCTGTACCGTATTCTGTCCCGCATTTGATATCTGTTCTCGCAGTACCGCTGCAATCTGCTCCGCAAGTTCAATGCCTGCCCGCTCTTCCTTTGCCGTAATTAAAATAGCAAGCATATGAGCTGCAGGCGGATACCCTGCCAACTCACGGTAGAGAATTTCTTCTTCATAAAAGGCCTCGTAATCCTGCTCGGATGCACGTAAAACACTATAATGTTCCGGCCTGTATGTCTGAATTACCGCTTCTCCTTCCCTCTTACCTCTGCCGGCTCTGCCCGCCGCCTGGGTCAGCAGCTGAAAGGTTCTCTCCGCACACCGGTAATCACTATCGTTTAAGGAAAGGTCTGCCGCAAGCACCCCCACCAATGTCACCTTGGGGAAATCATGCCCTTTTACTATCATCTGGGTTCCCACCAAAATATCTGCCTGCTCCTCTGAAAAGGCAGATAAGATTTCTTCATAGCTGTCTTTCTTCTTGGTAGTATCCTTATCCATCCTAAGAACGCGGGCCTGTGGAAATCTTTGATGAATCTGTTCTTCTATTTGTTGTGTCCCTGCTTTAAATCCAAGAATATACGGTGAGGAACAAGACGGACACTTTGTCACCTGCGCCGTCTCGTATCCGCAGTAATGACATACCATTCTGCCACCCTTATGTTGTGACAGTGATACATCACAATGGGGACATTTCATCACATAACCGCAGGAACGGCAGGAAATAAATCCTGCATATCCTCTTCTGTTCAAAAACAAGATAATCTGTTCTTTTTTGGCAAGTCTATCTTCCATCAGTTCCTGTAATTTTCTGCTGAATATGGAACGGTTACCGCTTCTTAGTTCTTCCCGCAAATCTACCACACTTGTATTTGCCAGACTTCCTCCCGTCAAACGCTCCGTAAGACGGAATAATTGGTATTTTCCTTCTTTTGCCCTGTAATAAGATTCCAAAGAAGGTGTTGCCGAACCGAGTACTAATGAAGCCCCTTTTATTTCTGTCAGGTATTCTGCTACTTCCCTTGCATGATATCTGGGCGTCATCTCACTTTTATAACTGCCCTCATGTTCTTCGTCTATGACAACTAATCCTAAATTTGGAAAAGGAACAAACAATGCAGAACGGGGACCGATAATCACATCAATTTCCCCTCTTTTTGCCCTTTCACACTGGTCATATTTTTCCCCCGCAGTAAGCGTGGAATTCATCACCGAGACCCTGTCTCCGAATCTTTTGTAAAATCGAAGCAAGGTCTGATAGGTCAATGCAATTTCCGGAATTAATACAATACACTGCTTCCCTTGTTTAATGACCTCTTCTATCAGAGACAGATACACTTGTGTCTTTCCGCTTCCCGTTATCCCATGAATGAGATAAGTTTTGCGGATTCCCTTTGTGTAATCCGCAAGGATACTGTCACAAATATGCGCCTGTGCATCACTTAGCGTTTTCTTCTCTTCTTCTCCGTCCATAGGCTTTACCGGATTGCGGTAATAGCTCTCAGACTCAATCTGAATCAGTTCCTGATTTTGCAGACTCTTTAATGTAGCTGCTGCCACATGAAGCTTTCCGCTCACCAGTTCATAAGGAAGTACCGGTTCCGTAAGAAGCTCTGACAAAACTCTTACCTTGGCATGCTGCTTTTTCCGCAAAGCCTCACCGTAAGCACTTCGTATCACTTCAAGGTCTGCTTTCCTTACAATTTTTTTCTTTTCCTTCTGTTTGAATACCTGCTTTACCGGAAGCACTGTTTTTAAGGCGGCTATCATGGTGCAGCCATAAGTCTTCTTAATCCATGCTGCCAGCTTCACCGCATCTGCCTCTACGGAAACACCGTCCTTTACGATACAGCCTATTTCCTTCATCTTCTCCGGCGGAAATTCTGCTTTTTCCGTCCGCTCCAGTACATATCCTGTCCGCAAACGGTTACCCGCGCCAAAGGGAACCTGCACGCACATCCCTTCTTCCAGAACAGACTTCATCGCTTCCGGTATTTTGTACTGGAATGTTTTATCTACTTTTTCATGTGAAATATCAATAATGATATTGGCATACATTCTTAAGCACGTCTCTCTTCCAAAATCTCTGCAATCAGTACTCTTTCATCCATAGGATATTTTACACCTTTGATTTCCTGATAATCTTCATGACCTTTTCCCGCAAGGACAATAATATCCCCCGGCTGACCATTCTCTATGGCATAAGCAATTGCTTCTTTCCTGTCACAGATTTCAACAAAAGCTCCGTTTGTTTTTTGCATTCCGGTTTTGATATCCGCCATAATTTCAAGCGGTTCCTCAAATCTGGGATTGTCGGATGTAATAATGGTCAAATCTGCCAGTCTTCCGCTCACCTCGCCCATCTCGAACCGGCGTAGCTTAGAGCGGTTGCCTCCGCAACCAAACACACATACCAGACGGTTCGGGTGATATTCTTTTAAAGTAGAAAGAAGGCTTTCAAGACTCATGGCATTATGGGCATAATCAATTAAAAGCGTAAAGTCATCAGATACCGGCACCATTTCAATTCTGCCTTTTACATGAGCCTTTAAAAGTGCATCCTGTACTTTTTTCTCTTCCACCTGGAAATGACGGCATACCGCAATCGCAGTAAGTGCATTATATACACTGAATCTTCCCGGCGTGGGTACTTCTACCCGGTAATCCAGTTTGCCTTTTACCTGAAAATCAATTCCCAGTTCTCCCGGTTTATTTACCAGCTTCAAATCCTCTGCATAAAGGTCAGCCGTTTTATCAAAACCATAGGTTTCCAGTTCGCAGGTATGGCCTTCAAGCACTGCCTTTGCATGAGGGTCATCTATGTTTACAATGCCCAAGCGGCACTGTTTAAACAAAAGCCCCTTACACATCTGATATTCTTCAAAATCCGCATGTTCATTGGGTCCGATGTGGTCAGGCGATAAATTGGTAAAAATACCGATTTCAAAGGTAAATCCCTGGGTTCTGTGAAGCTTTAATCCCTGGGAAGCTACTTCCATTACCACAATTTCACAGCCTGCGTCTGCCATTTTACGGAAATACTGCTGTAACAGGAAGGATTCCGGTGTGGTATTGCTTGCCGGAATATGTTCTTCACCTATCACGGTTTCAATGGTTCCGATTAATCCCACCTTATATCCCGCGCTTTCCAAAATCGATTTCACAAGATAAGTAGTGGTGGTTTTTCCCTTTGTTCCCGTAATACCGATGACCTTCATCTCATCCGCAGGATGACCAAAATACGCTGCTGCAATAAAAGCCATTGCATATCTGGTATCTTTTACTTTTATCACAGTCACATCACAACCGGCAGGAAGCTCTACCTCCTTCTGCACTACCAATACAGCCGCACCTTTCTCTGCTGCTTCAACTGCATAATCATGACCGTCAGATACGTAACCGCAGATACAGATAAACAGACAATCCTTTGTAATCTTCCTGGAGTCATATACAACTTCACTGATTGCTCTCTCTTCGCTGCCTGCTATACATTCATATTCTAATTCTTTTAATAATTCTTTACATATAAACATGGTTACATCCCCCGTTTCCATATAATAAGATAGCACGGATGCGTACTTTTTTCAACTTTCCGTATACAGAATCCGCCCATACAATATATGTTTGCAAGTTTTTTTGATATGATTTATTTTTTGTTAATCAGATTTTAGATTTTTATAAGGAAGTGGACACAATTTGTACACATTTTTGCTTTAATATAAGTATCAAGATAGTTGAACAACTCACTATCTCCCCCCTCATAAGAAAGCGAAGCCTCCGGCATCCCCCGGAGGCTTTTGCTTTCCACCCATATCTTAATATGTTTCAACCTCAATCTTCTGATACAATTCCTCTGCCACATCCTTCGGAATCACTGCGCTCTCCATCGTCGTTGCATTTGCTGCGGAAATTGCCACAGCTCTTTTTAAACATTCTTCCATGGAATCGCCCTTCATCAGAGACATTGCAAAGGATGCCACCACGCTGTCACCGCAGGCTACCGTATTCACCGCTTTCACCAAAGGAGCCTTGGCATACAGCGCCTCATTTTCATGCACATACAAAAGCCCCTTACTTCCCATGGAAACCATCACATGTGAAATACCGTGTTTCACAAAACTATCGGCTACTGTCAATATTTCTTCCCTGTCATTTATCTTTTTGCCAATCAGTCCTTCCAGCTCCTTTAGATTCGGTTTTACCATAAAAGACTTTGCGGATATCCCGGCCTTCAAAGCCTCTCCGCTACTGTCCAGCAAAACTTTTACTCCTGCCTTATCTGCCATCTTTGTCAATACAGCATAAACATTCTCCGGCACACCCTTGGGAATGCTGCCCGATAAAATCACAAGTTCACATTTTCCCAGAATTTCCTGATACTCCGCGTAAAACGCTTCCAGTTCCTCCTTGGAAATAACCGGTCCCGGCTCAAGGAGCTCCGTTACATAACCATCCTCAGATATCACATTCAGATTACACCTGGTATCCTGTCCTATTTCCGTAAAACGGCACTCCACTCCCATACCGGCAAGCTGCTCTTTGATAAATCTCCCTGTATATCCGCCCAGAAATCCGAGAGCTGTTACTTCATACTCATACTGACGCAGAATTTTAGTCACATTCACACCTTTTCCGCCTGCAATATTAGCGATACTGTCCATACGGTTTACCTGTCCCGGTATCATTCTTGCCGCTTTCGCAGTTTTATCAATTGCCGGATTTAACGTTACTGTTGCTATCATACTTTTGCTCCTTAACAATAATGCTGCATCACAATCTGCACACTTTCGCGCCCTGCAAAATAATTCAAGTCAGGATAGTATGCCATTGTAATATACATTTCTTCACTCATATTTCGGTTTTGATATAACGCATCTACTGCCGGTTGTCCAAATCTTTCGTGCAAAAAATCATGCCACTTTTCCATGTCCCCAAAGAAAATCATTTCATAACTTCTTCCCGTTTCATCGGCAATAGTATACTTCCCTACATTCTTGTTCTTCCCCAAAATTCTGCCGCTTATTAATCTTACATTTTTCTGTGCAAACAGCGGTTTTTTATTTCCCACGCCAAAGGGTTCCAACAGAGAAAGCTCCTTGATAAAATCCCTGTTTGCGTAGGATAAAGGCATAGGCACATCAATGTGAACAATTTCTTCAAAATCTTCTTCGGTCAATTTACAGCTTTCATTTATCCTTTTGCGGAACAAATTCATTTCTTCTTCTCCTGCAAAAGAAAGTCCTGCTGCCATCTTATGACCGCCGTATTTACTGAAAAGTTCCTTGCATGCTGTCATTTCCTCATACATATCATATGCTTCAATGGAACGTCCGCTTCCTTTGATTCCCTCTTCTCCTTTTGTCAGCACAAAAGCCGGTTTCCCGAATTTTTCCCGGACCTTCCCTGCAATGATTCCGGCAAGACTCTCATGACACTCCGGCAAATAAACTACCAGAACTTTATCTTTTTGCAAATTGCTTTCTTCCACCATGGAAACTGCCGCTGCCACACCATCCTCCGTCATCTTTTTACGGCTGTCATTTAAAGTTTTTAAATCTTCCGCAATCGTAACCGCTTCCTGCCATTTATCAGTTTCAAACAGACTAAGTGCCCTTGCGGCTGTATCAAGACGACCTGTGGCATTTAGGCATGGACCAAGTATAAAGCCTGCATGATAGGGTGTGATTTCCTTTTCTTCTATTCCGTTCGCCTTAAGAAGTGCGCGGAGTCCCAAATTGGAAGTTTTCAACATGCCTGCAAGTCCATATTTAACAATGATACGATTTTCATCCATAAGTTCCATCACATCGCATACCGTTGCAAGTGCCGCAAAGGGAAGCAGTTCATTCAAAATCTGCTCTGTCTCCTGCTTCGATCTGCCGCTTTTCTCATGCAATGCTAAAACCAGCTTCAGTGCCACCACTGCGCCGCAAATCCCTTTAAACGGATACGGGCAGTCCTCTCTTTTCGGGTCAACCACTGCTGCTGCCTTGGGCAAAATATAACAGCGTCCATTCTCCGTTTCTTCATAGGGTACCTCATGATGGTCCGTTACCACCACCGTCATATTCTTTTCTCCTGCCATTGCAATCTGGGAAGCCGCTGCAATCCCGTTATCGCAGGTCACAATCGTATCTATACCGTCCTGATATGCATCTTCAATCAGACTGTCATTCAGGCCATATCCGTCTTTTATTCTATGCGGAATCACTCTGTCCACACATGCATTTAATTTTTTCAGTCCCAAAAGCAAGATATAAGTAGAACAGATACCGTCTACATCATAGTCGCCGATAATTCTGATGGGCAATTTCTTCTCTATCTTTTCCTGCAGAATCCGGGTAGCCTTATCTATATCTTTCAATAAAAAGGGACTATGTAAATCCTCCGGCGTACCCTGCAGAAACTTTCTGATATCCTCATCAGACGTAACATCCCTGTTTCGCATAATTCTGGCAAGCACCGGTGTAATTCCGTAATCCTGCGCTATTTTATTAAAATCTGCCTTTTTAGCGGCAATCATCCATTTCGCCATCTTTTACTCCATGCTAAAAAGCGCTCCGCATTTGCGGAGCACTTTTCATTTTTTAATCTTCTTCCACTCTCTGAGGAAATACCTTTCTCAGTACAAGCCACAATGCTCCTGCTACACAAACAGAAGAATATGCACCACATACAATACCTGCCATGAGCGGTAATGCAAATTCTTTTACGGAAGATACTCCCAGCACGTATAATGCCGCTACCATTACAAATGTTGTAAACGAAGTGAAAATACTTCTGGAAAGAGTCTGTGTAATACTTTTATTCACTACATCCTCCAAAGTATCCTTTCTTCTCATTTCAGCCACATTTTCACGGATTCTGTCAAAAATAACAATAGTCGCATTAACCGAATAACCTACAATGGTAAGCATACACGCAATAAATGTAGTTCCCACAGACACCTTCACAACTGCATAGAATGCAAGTACTACGAGTACGTCATGAAGCAGCGCAATTACAGAACTTGCACCAAACCGGATGTCACTAAACCTAAACCAAATATATATCAGCATGCAAAGAGTTGCCACTGCAACTGCGATAATCGCATCCTTCTTCATTTCTCCGCTGACAGTAGAACTGATGGTTTCGGCAGTAATCTTATTTGCATCCACTGCAAAATTGTCTGCCATCACCTTATTAAACTCTTCTCTCTCCTCAACAGAAAGGGAACGTGTCTTGAAAATCACTTCATTTGTTCCGTCAATCTTCTGGGTTTGCACATTTCCGTCTCCGGTAATCTCTTCAATTAAAGGTACTACCTTTGCATCAATATCTGCAAGAGACATATCTTCGTTAAAGGTTACATTAGAGGAAGTACCTCCCACAAATTCAAGACTGTAATTTAACACCGCTCCTGTCTGCGCTTTGTTAATTCCCATAAACACAAATCCTGCCACCACAAGTGCGATGGAAATACTGAAAAATACTGCCTTCTTGGAAACAAATGAAATTGCCGTTCTTTCTTTTGCAATTCCGTAAAGCTTTACATCTTTAAGGCCCAGTGCAAATAACACTTTAATCAAAATCTTGGTTACTACAAGTGCCGTAAACATGGAAAGTACAATACCTAAGGCTAACGTTGCAGCAAAGCCTTTAATCGGTCCTGTACCCATCATCCCAAGAACTGCTGCCGCAATTAACGTAGTAATGTTTCCATCCCAAATTGCCGATTGTGCCTTCTTGAAACCGGAGTCAATGGCTGATTTTACTGTTTTTCCGCTAGCAAGCTCTTCCTTGATTCTTGCAAAGATAATTACATTGGCATCTACCGCCATACCAATAGACAATATGATACCTGCAATACCCGGCAGTGTCAGCGTAATTTCAAATGCTGCCAGTAAAATAACAATCAATTCTACATACAATGCAAGTGCAAGAGAAGCTGCCAGACCTGATGCACGGTAAACTGCAATCATAAACACAATAATAATTACAAATCCGATTGCTGCTGCCTTAACACTTGTAGAAATTGCTTCCTCACCAAGCTGAGCGCCTACTACCTTGGAATGTAATTCTTCCAACTCCAATTTCAAACCACCGATACGGATGGTAGACGCAAGCTGTTCTGCCTTTTCTCTGTCAAAATTTCCCGTAATCTGTGCATGTCCGTCTGTTAATGCTGCTTTTACATTGGGAGCACTGATAATTTTTCCGTCATAATAGATTGCAAGAGTCTCGCCTTTTTGAAAGGCTCTCGTGGTTGCATCCGCAAACTTCTTGGTACCTTCTTCGGTCATCACAAGGTCTACACCGATTTCACTGTTACCCATGCTGTTGGTAAAGCTTGCTGCCTGTGCATCCTTTACATCAGTACCTGATAACGCCGCACTTCCCTCTGCAATAATGGTATCAATATCCTTATACATGGTATAAACCACTTCTCCGTTTTCATCCCACATTCCAGCAGGGTCATAATTTAAATTTCCTTGTGAATCGGTCTGAGAAATAAAATACAGGGAGCCGGGTTTTCCAAGTTCCTCTAAAATCGCATTGGCATCGGAAACGCCGGGAATTTCAATATTGATTCTGTCCGCACCCTCCTGATAAACCACTGATTCCGTACTATATGCTTCCACACGTTTCTGCATCTTGTAAATCGTGTCTGCCATATCTGCCGCATCCGGTTCTTCCTCTCCTACTACCTGATAGGTAATGCTGACACCGCCTGCCAAGTCAAGTCCAAGCTTAATGCTGGATGCTGCACCTGCACCGTTTCCGTCAAGTCCTGCTACTGCCGTATACCCAAACACGCCAAGCAAAAGGGCAAATACCAGTAACACAACAACTGCTCTACTTTTTTTCATTGCTAAACCTTTCCTTTCTTGCTGCCTGCTCTTATGCAGACCCAAAACCTTTGCAGCCTTACTCTTCTTCCTCTGCAAGTGCCGCCTTTATCATAATTGCACATTCAATACGCTTTCTCTGCAATTCACAACCGATATCATATGCATCGTTGATGCTTCCGTGAAAATTATAAGAATTTGCTGCACAACCGCCACTGCAATAAAACTTGGCAAAACAATTCCTGCATTTCTCTTTCGCATAAACATTACAGGTTTTAAACTCATCTCTGATATCTGTGCGAGTAATTCCTTCATCCACATTTCCCATCAAAAACTCTTCCTGTCCTACAAACTGGTGACAGGGATAAAAATCTCCCCAAGGCGTTACTGCAAGATATTCCGTACCGCTTCCGCAACCGGAAAGTCTCTTTGCAACACAGGGTCCGCCCTCAAGGTCAATCATAAAGTGGAAGAAATTCACTCCTTTTCCCTCTTTGCGGCGTTTCAAAAGTTCTACCGCCAATCGGTCATATTCCTCAAGAAGCTTCGGTACGTCTTCTTCTGTAATCGCATAATCGTCCTTCGGCTTTGCCACAACGGGTTCTACCGAAATCTGCTGAAATCCCAGATCTGCCAGATGCTTTACATCTTCTGCAAAATCAAGGTTATTGTGAGTAAAAGTACCACGTACATAATAGTTCATCTGGTCTCTGCTCTCAGCCACCTTTTGGAACTTGGGAACAATTAAATCATAGCTTCCGAATCCCCCTCTGTTGGGACGCATCAGGTCATGTATTTCCTTTCTTCCGTCAATACTGAGTACCACATTTGCCATCTCTTTATTGGCAAACTCCAGTATTTCGTCATCAAGAAGCACTCCGTTGGTGGTTAAAGTAAAACGGAACTTCTTGTTATTGGGTTCCTCTAAGCTTCTGCCGTATGCCACCAAATCCTTTACCACCTGCCAGTTCATCAAAGGCTCACCGCCAAAGAAGTCCACTTCGAGATTTACTCTGTTACCGGAATTGGCAACCAAAAAGTCAAGCGCCTTTTTCCCAACCTCAAAGCTCATCAGCGCACGTCTTCCGTGATATTCTCCTTCCTCTGCAAAGCAATACTTGCAGGCAAGGTTACAGTCATGAGCGATATGTAAGCAAAGCGCCTTTACAACGGTCTGTCTCTTCTTGAAATCTATAATATAATTCTGATAAATATCTTCTGTGTAAAGCATACCTGCTTCTTTTAATTCCAGCACTTCCGAAACTGCTTCCCCGATTTCTTCCTTGGCATAATTTCCTGCCAATTCAGTAACCGCCTTATCCTGCAATTCTTTTTCCGAGAGGTTTCCGGCAAGCCCTTCCTCAACCACAGGAATAACATCATACACAAGGTCATCTACCACATGTACGGAACCGCTGTTTACATCAAGCACTATATTAAAGCCATTATTTTTATATTGATGTACCACGTTAATTACCCTTCCTTTTTAACATCCTTTTAAACGCATAATAAGCAGCGACTGTAATGTCGCTGCTTACCATCACCTGCTGTGATATCATTATTTATTTTACCTTTTCGCAGCTCTGGTTTCCTACTGTACAGGAAGTCTTACAAGCTGACTGGCAGGAAGTCTGGCATTCACCGCATCCGCCTTTTTTCATAGATTCTTTTAAGTCTCTTGTTGTTAATGTTTTGATACGTTTCATAATCGAATCTCCTTTATCATTGTTCTTATATAGTATATCATACATCTTTGCCAAGGGAAAGTTTTTTTTATTCGGCATGCTCGGAAGTTTCTTTTTCCTCTGATTCCTCAGTCTTATCTTCTTCCTCTTCTGCTTCTTCCGGCAAGGTCATAAGTACCTTGACAATTCTGTTTTGATTAATTCCGCTTACCTTAAGGACAATTCCCTGCTCTGTGGTAATGCTCTCACCATCCTCGGGAAGTCTGTCTAAGTTTTCTATCATAAGACCGCCAATCGAGTCATAGTCTTCAGAAGAAAGTTCTGTTCCCAACTCATCATTAATATCTGCAAGCTTCATACTGCCTTCCACCAGATAAGTTCTCTCATCCACTTCCTGAATCAGCTCTTCCTCGTCTTCATCATACTCATCACGGATTTCACCCACGATTTCCTCTAACAAATCCTCCAGTGTAATCATACCCACTGTAGCACCGTACTCATTCAGTACAAAGGAAACATTGATTCTGTTTTCTCTCATCTCAAGAAGTAAATCGGCCGTCTTCTTAAATTCATAAGTATAATGTGCCTGACGCATAATACCTGCGATGCTGAAATTTTCTCTGTCTGTCACCAGAATAAAATCTTTAATGTTAATCAGACCGATTACATTATCCTTGTCCTCCCGGTAAACAGGAATTCTGGTATACATACATTCCCTAAACAGTTTCATGACCTCATCATAGGTTGCCTCTTCACTGATACTCGCCATATCAATTCTGGGAATCATGACATCCTTTGCCACCGCATCGGAGAAATCAAATACATTATAAATAATCTCTCTCTCTTCCGACTCAATAACGCCGTCCTCATGACTTACTTCCACGTAGGTACGAAGTTCATTTTCCGTCATGGCTGTTCGCTTGCTGGTATCAATATGTAACAGTGCCATAAGGGCACCTGCCAGCTTATCTACCAGGAAAATGACAGGGGTCATAATCTTCATCAATCCGCTGATAAGTCCTGCATAAAAAAGTGCCAGCTTTTCGGAATGAACCATGGCCAGATTCTTCGGGATAATCTCACCCATAATCAAAACAACAACCGTCAAAATACCGGTTGCAATTCCCACCGACAAATGAATCTGAAGTGCCAGTGTCGTTGCCAGGGAAGATGCCGCAATATTTACGATATTGTTGCCGATTAAGATAGCACTGAGCATCTTACCGTAGCGCTCCAATACGTCAAGTACCGTCTTCGCCCGTTTATCACCCTCGTCAGCAAGACCTTTCATTCTCACCCTGTTTACAGTTGTCAGTGCTGTTTCTGCCGAAGAAAAGAAGGCAGACAAACACACCAAAATTAAAATAGTTACTAATTGTATGACACCATCGGTATCCACTTTATTCTTCACTCCTTCTGTAAAGTTTTTAAAATATAATAAGCAAATATTACAATATATGGGTATTCTCTGTCAAGCCACCACATATGAATAGATATAAAGAAACTATTAAGATTTTATAAATCAATGGAGAAAATCACAATGAAAAAAATCGCTTTCAGCTCCAGACTCACCTTTATTTTGAAAACACTGCTGTTCTCCTACTTACTTACCGCCGGCCTTCTTTTACTTCTGGCATTATTCCTGTACCGCTTTGACCTTTCCGAAAAGATTGTTTCCTTAAGCATCACCGGCATCTATGTGATTGCCACCTTCCTTTCCGGTTTTCTTATGGGAAAGCGCGAAAAAAGCAGGCGCTTTTTGTGGGGCCTGCTATGCGGTCTTTTCTATTTCCTGCTTCTTACTTTTATATCGGTTTTGGTCAACCATACTTTCAAAGGAATAGACAGCGGTTTTCTCACCACCCTGATTCTCTGCTGCAGCGGGGGAATGTTAGGCGGCATGCTCAGCTGAAGTCAGCCTGCGCCCCGCCGTTATCAGCTTCCCTTACGGCATAACCGGAACAATTTGCCGATAATCCATGTGCAAAAGGTGATGCCGGATACCGCCAAAAAGCCCAGTATCACACAGGCAATACTGATTAACATTTCTTCTTCACTGAAATGTCTGGTAGGCAAGTATATTTTTACCTTTTCCGTAAAATAGGCAACTGCCACCAGACATATTACAGTGATTCCTGTCTTCAGAAACCAGTTTGTCCGATAAAAAGTTACATGCACCGTGACAGTTCCCAACATTCCAAGCAGAACGAAAGCTATTGCCCTGCCGCTTTGGCGCATGACATACTCTGTCTCCTCCTTCGCGGAAACAACCGCAGGCAACTCACTTTCTGCCTTTCTGCCGATATAGGAAATTATTTTCTGCATCATTTCCTTGGCTTCATTTCCATCCTGCACGGACAAAAAAACAATTGCCGCCATCAGCATAAGAAATGCAGCCCACAAAAAGAAAATCAATATGTAATGAAATTTATTTCTTCTCTTTGCCATAAATAACCTCATTTGTTAAAACCGGAAAATAATTCCGATAACAGCTGCACCAAATAGCCACATGGCAGGATGAAGCTTGCTTAATTTCTTAATTCTCATCAGTCCGAACACAATCACCGCCAGCACCATGGTTTTTATCGCCGGTTGCAGGCCACTTTCCGTTTCAACAAACAGTGACACCTTACATAAGTTATACACTGCCATGGCAATTAATGCCGTTACCGCCGGTCTCACACCGGTAAATGCCGCCTTCACATATCTGTTCTCACTGAAATTCTGCAAAAACTTTGCAATAATGATAATAACAATGACACTTGGAACCACAAGTCCAAGGGATGCTATCAGCCCTCCCCATACGCCTACGGTAGTGACACCGGCATAGGTTGCCATGTTCAGTCCTACGGGTCCCGGTGTAGATTCACTGATAGCAATCATATTGGTCAGTTCCTGCATAGTAAACCAGTCTCTTGTTTCTGTCAGATCCATTAAGTACGGTATGGTTGCCGGTCCGCCTCCTACCGCAAATAATCCGATTTTAAAGAAACTGAAAAAAAGGTCAACAATTCTATCCATTTGCCTGCTCCCCTCTTCCCTTTTCTTTTAAAACCCCCAAAAATCCTGCTGCAAGCACGATTACGATAAGAGGAATATCGGTAAACATGGCGGCCAGAAATGCCACACCGCATATCAGATAAGTTACAGGGGATACCAAACTTTTCTTTGCCAGTGTAATCACGGTATTTAACATCAGCGCACAGACAACGCCTCTTACACCCATCAGCGCATGCTGCAGCCACACATTATCCATAAAATTCTCCAGGCAAAGAGCTATCACCGTAATAATCATCACAGAGGGACTCATCATGCCAAGAGTAGCACTGATACCACCCACTACTCCTTTTCTCAGATATCCCACAAAGGTTGCCGTATTGATGGCTATGATTCCGGGCGTACACTGTCCGATGGCATAGCAGTCAAGAAGCTGTTCCTCCGAAATCCAATCTCTCTTTTGTACCAATTCATATTTGAGCATAGGAAGCATCGTAAGTCCGCCGCCGAAGGTCAGTCCGCCGATACGGAAAAACGCCCAATATAATTCCATTAGTTCTTTCATCACATTTCTCCAAATTCTGTCAGATTCCGCAATTACTTTTATAACAATTCCTTGTAAAGCCGTAGTTTTACATCAGTTTCTCCCACAGTAACTTCCGCTTTATCCACCATCATCCCCACCAAAAGAAGCTGACTGGTCTCTCCCGGGTCTCCGCTTCCTGCAAGCTCCCAGTAAATATCCTCCATACCTTCCGTCTTCTCTCCGTTTAAGTAATGATCAAGTCTCCCCAAATTCTCACTGTAAGCAGGATTATAATTTGCTTCAAAATCAATCACTACATGCTTCTCCTTTTTTTCAATCCCGGAATGAATTTTATCTGCACCTACCGCAAAAAAGAACATGGTCAGCTCTTCTACAATTTTTCCCAACTTTTTTTCTTCATGTGTCATACAATTTCCCTCCTCATGCGTCATCTATTTCTTTCTGTCCGCTTTTTTCTTTTTTATCTCTTCTACAAATCCACTGCTCATAAAGCTCTCAAGCATAGGCACCATCACAATTGCCACAAGTCCGGTACTAAACCCGTTATTGTACAAATTCAGACCTCCATACAAAGCCGATGTACACATGGATACAGATGCATGCATCATTCCGGCAATGATACCTGCCAATATGCCAAACTGTCCGGCAATAGGCGCCAGTCCTGCCGCAAAAATAGCCGCAAGCTGGATTCCCGGTGTATCCGGTGTATAGTTACTGAAAAAGGTTGATAAATATACCCCCAAAAGCACCGGCGGAAAGTTTTTTACATGTACACCAAAGGCGGAAAAACCAAATGCTGTCAATATGGTTCCGATTACAGGACCGGACAAGTCGCCTTTTACCAAAAGAATATAAGTAAGGGATATGACTCCCACAGCGCCCATATTCATCAGTGTAGTCCCTTCGCCGTCCATCATCACAAAGTCTGCAACCGCACGGCCGGGATGTTTCAGCAAATGCTTCATTCCCTTTAAGCTTTTACCATTTAACCAAAAACCATACAATGCTGTCAACAGGAAATACCCGTATAATCCGATAATCAGAAATAACGGTCTTCCCTCTTTCCAAATAAAAACGCTGTTACAGACAAGCCCGTGGGACTGCAGAACACAGACAATCACAAAAGCAAGCATCCCTGCCGCAAATCCCATGTTAAGCAGATTATAACCCATATGCATGGACGCCGTATGCATGGCAAGAGGCGGCAGGATAAATCCCACAAAAATACCGATTACAATGGCTAAAACAAAATTCCAAACCGGAGAAAAGGGAAGCAGATATCCCATCTCTGTTACCAAAGGCGATAAACAGGAACCAAACAAGGCTGTATAAATATAACGGCTCATATGCGCCTTATGGAATTTGGCATACAACCAGGTACCGATAATAATCGGCAACACATTAATAGGATTTTTGCCAAACAGGGCAAATCCCACATTGATAAAAAGCACAGCCATGGTAAGTCCCGTAAAATGCATCTTTAAGCGATGCATCATAAAAATGGCAGATGCCATAATCAGTCCCGCATTAAAAAATGCCGCCCCGTAACAAGCCAGTTCAAAATAATCCGTAATCAGCGTATCCCTCGACAAAACAATGGTAATCATCCCTTTGCCGATATCTGCCGGCGTATCCAGCAAAAATGCCGTTACAAAAAGCAGTATCATGGTAAAAACACTGAATATTTTTAGTTCTTTTCCTTTTATTTGTTCCCGCAATTTTCCCATATTTTTTCCTTTTCTATTCTATACTAATCACATAAAAGAGACTTCTTTCTCTCTATCATCTCATCAATCTTCTCAATATAAAGTCCTACATCCTTTACATTGTCGCATCTCTCAATCCGTCCGTCACCGTAAACTCTCTTGGTAATACTTCCCGCACCAAGAGCTACAATTGTCTGCTTCTCTTCCATGATTAAAATATTATAGATACCGAAGTTACCTTCCGTGGCGTACCCCACGTTCTCAAAGTTCCCCGACATATTTTTTTGTCGGTACAAATAATAAGGCACCATATTCATATCTGCCGCACCCTTCGCCGCAATTTCCATTGTCTTATCGGTATTATTTAAAGCACTGATGCCGTGCTCTTCTATCCACTGATGAAGTCTCGACGCACGTTTAATGGCAAGTGAATGTACCGTAAGAGAATCGGGTGCAAGCTCCTTCACCTGCTCTATGGTAGATGCAACCTCTGCTTCTCCTTCTCCCGGAAGCCCCAAAATTAAGTCCATATTAATATTGGTAAAGCCTACCTCTCTCGCCAGTCTGTAGGCTTCCTTTGCCTGCTCTACGGTGTGCTGTCTGCCAATAATCTTCAAGGTTTCATCATGCATGGTCTGAGGATTGACGGAAATTCTGGTAACGCCCCATTTTTTCAACACTTCCAATTTTTCTCTTGTGATGCTGTCAGCACGGCCTGCCTCCACGGTAAACTCCGACACATGACTAAAATCCAGTTTTTCTTTCAGATAACCCAGCAGTCTGTCAAGCTCCGGCGCTTCCAGTGTGGTCGGTGTTCCGCCACCGATATAAACGGTATCTAAAATTTTATCTTTATATGCTTCTGCCGTAAAATCAATTTCTTTCTCTAAGGCAGTCAGATATTCCTCCATTCTCTTCTTCCACGAAACAATAGGGTAAGAGGTAAAGGAACAATACAGACAAGTGGTAGGGCAAAAAGGAATGCCCACATAAAGGCTATAGCCATCCTTATAATGAAGCGTGGAGAGAAGTTCTTTTTCTCTCTTGGCAATCTCAAGGGACAGCTTTCCTTTTTCATCACTGACGTAATAGGTTTCCTGCATATAAGACAGAATCTCTTCCTCTGTCTTTCCCTCCTCAAGCATCTGCATGGGAATTTTGGTAGGACGGATTCCTGTCAGCGTTCCCCACGGAAGTTCTTTGCCCGTATGTCTTGTAAGTGCTGTATAAATAAGCTGCTTTAACGCATTTTTCACTTCCGGGCGTGCCATACCGGGTAACAGCTTCACTTTCATTCCCTGAAATGCGGAAGTGTTCTTTTCTTCACCTACTGCCACAATACCCAGTAAAATCGCATCTTCTGAAAAGGTAATGCTTACATCCGGCAATCCTTCTGTAGAACTGTATGCCTTTTCCCCTTCAACAAATACCTTTACATCACAATCCGGATAAAATGCCTTTACCAAAGAGTGGATATCATATTCAAAACCGGTCTCATTTATCATCACCGCAACTAATTTTTCTTCCATGTCTGTCATCCTTATTTTATTCATCTCTAAAACCACATTTGCAAAAATATTATACTAACAAAAGCATCGACCGTCAAATCATTGACAGCCGATGCCCTATGAACCTTTTACGATTTCCTGTTATTGTTTTCCTCACCTTTATGAGTTTAGGCTTATCGCCTCATATTCTTCTTTATGCTTCTGCTTTGCCCGGTTTGGGCATCGCATCTTTTCGTGTCTTTATTCCACCGTCACTACCTTGGCAAGGTTTCTGGGTTTATCCACATCAAGCCCTTTATCAGCCGATACATAATAAGCTATCAGTTGCAAAACAATTGATGCAGGCATTACCATAAATTCGTCCGCCATCACAGGCAGTCTGAAAATCCTGTTCCAGATTTTCTCCTGTTCTAAGCGTTCCTCTCCCTTAATCAAAAGAATGACCTTGGCACCTCTTGACTGCACTTCCTTGATGTTGGAGAGTTCCTTGCTCTTTAGCTTATCCTGTGTCACCACGGCAATCACCGGTGTTTCCTCTGTTATCAGCGCAATGGTTCCGTGTTTTAATTCCCCGGAAGCATAGGCTTCGGAGTGAATATAGGACACTTCTTTCAGTTTTAACGACCCTTCCAGCAAAATCGAATAGTCCAGTCCTCTGCCAATCATAAACACATCCCTGGCATTTAACATGGTATCCGCAATGTGATGAATTTCATCCTTTCTGGCAAGCACTTCCTCCATCACCTTAGGTACCCGGACAAGCTCCTCCATATATGCAGATAATTTCCCGTCATCCCATAATCCTCTTGCCACTGCCATTCTCGCCGTAAGCAGATACAAAACAGCAAGCTGGGTGGTATACGCCTTGGTACTCGCCACCGCTATCTCCGGTCCTGCACAGGTATAAATCACATACTCACTGGCTCTTGCTATGGATGCTCCTTTTACATTAACAATGGAAATGCTGGGAGAACCGCACTTTCTGGCAAATTTCAGGGCTTCCAAGGTATCAATGGTTTCTCCTGACTGGGAAATGGCAATCACCAGTGTTTCTTTATCCACCACCGGGTCATTATACATAAACTCCGATGCCATCACCACATCCACATGAATCCCTATCATCGCCTGAATCAGACTTTTGCCCACAAGTCCCGCATGCATGGCGGTTCCGCAGGCAATCACACAAATTCGTTTACATTCGGAAAGAATACTATCCGGGATTCCTTCTGCCGAGAAATCGGGTCTGCCGTCTTTTATTCTGGGCATAACAGTATCCTGAATCACCTGTGGCTGCTCCATAATTTCCTTCTCCATATAGAAAGGATAACCGCCCTTGTCGCTGCGGCTTACATCCCAGTCTACGGTGAGCCAGTCGATTCTCGCCTTATCGCCGGATAAATCAAACATTTCAATACCATCCTCTGAAAGACACACCACATGAAACTCCGGCACCACAAAATACTGACTGGTAAAGGGCGCAATAGCTGCCACATCGGAAGAAAGAATGGCACCATCCTCAGTACTTGCCGCCACAATAGGGCTGACGTTACGCACTGCAAAAATTTTGCCCGGAATGTCATCAAACATAATAGCTAACGCGAAGGTACCTTTCAGCTTCAGAACTGTCTTACGAATAGCCGCATAAGGGTCTTTTTCATAAAAGCGGTTTAAAACTGCTGCCACTATCTCACTGTCCGTCTGGGAACACAGCTTATGCTCCAATCCGTACTTCTCGATAAGTTCACGATAGTTCTCAATAATGCCGTTATGGATAATGGTTACTCTGCCGAAACGGTGAGGGTGTGCATTTTCGTCACAAACACCTCCATGGGTAGCCCATCTGGTATGACCGATACCGCATTTACCCGATACGTCGCTTTCTGCACAAAGCTCTCTTAAGTCTTTCACTCTGCCTGCCCGTTTCAGAAGCCTGGGTTCACCGCCCGCCTCATCTGACAAAGCAATTCCGGCGCTGTCATAACCGCGGTACTCTAACAATTCCAGTGCATCAATTAAAATGTCAGTTGCTTCTTTCTTTCCTGTATATCCTATAATTCCACACATATTATCATTTCCTCATCTTTCTATATTCTGCAAATTCCTCTCAGCTATTTTATGCCGATTACAAATGAATTCATTCGTTGTCAGGAATTTGCGTCTCTCATCATTTTTACAAAACCGGATATCCGGTTTTCTTCCGTTATATCGTATTTGTTTTGCAGTTACCCGCATATTTGCCGATATATCACGCATCGGAAGACTGCGGAAGGGCATCCGCCGAATTTTCGATAACCCTCCACCTCGTCGTCCTTTCAGACATTCCGCTTGCATTCTGCTCTCAGGAAATATCAAAGGCTCATGGCGCTAGATGAGGAAAACAATAACAGTAAATCGTTCGCTGATATTCTCTTTTCAAGGTTCACGGACTTATTATACAAAAAAGATGCCTGCTTGTAAAGCAGACACCTTTTGGTCATTTACATATGCACATTTTATTTTAATTGTATTCCACAAATTCTCCATATTCTTCCCAGATATTACATACCCATGTTTTTCCCTGGTTAAAAATAATTTCTTCTCCGTTTTCGTCATAGAACTTGGCAGGTGTTTCGTCGCCGTCATAGCGCATCCATTTCCCTTTAATTACTTTACCGCCGGTAAAGACAATGGCATCGCCTTCTCCGTGTACACCAAATGCCAGATAGTCGTGGTCATCCCTGACTTCACCGTGACAGTACTGGAATACTACATTGGAAACCGCAAGCTGACTTCCGTCAATCTCATCTATCTGCGGTACATCTTCCTGATAACGGTAGTACAGGTTATCCTCTTCATGATATTCAAAATAAGGATTGTAGGAACCATATCCGCCTTTATTGCCTTCCTTACCACCGGGATAAATCATGGTTGCGCTTTCCGCATCCGCATACTTCTCCTGTGCAAGAGAACCTTCTGCCACAAAGGTAAAGGGCGGTACATAGGCATCATCATAATCCCACTCATAGCCAAGACGCTCCGCTGCCGTCAGCATTCCGTCAATAAACAAGTATCCGGTAAACTCGGTAGCATAGCCTTCTCTCTTCACTCTGTCAAAGGCTTCATGGGCAGGCTTATAAATTCCCTCCACTGCTGCACTGATATTCTGAACGGTATCCCTGTTAATCAGCTCCTCCACATAAGGTCTTGCAAGTCCCCAGTTACAGTAAATTGCCTGATAGCCCATAGCCTGATATACAAAGTAATCACGGCTGCTTCGAACCGGTCCGATTCTGTCAAGACCATCAAAATCTTCAACCACTACCATCAGTCTGGTGATACGTCCTTCCACCGGTGCTTCGTAAATAATACTTGCTTTGGAAAGCCCATACTGGGGCATTGCCGGTGTGTTGTTGGGAATCATAACGGCAATGGGTCTTCTGGTAACGACATTCTCATCCTTCCACTCACCGGTCAGATAACTCTGCATCTGTCCGTCCACCACTTCCCTTTCTTCTATAATGGCAAATCCCGCCGCTTCCGGAGCCGGAGTCTCCTCCGCCTGCGCAGTGGGAATCGGAATTGCCTCTATTATTATCTCAGGCTGTTCTTCGCTGCCACAGCCTGCAAGTAACGCACTCGCTGCAAATAACATGGTCATTGCCAAGACTGTGACAATGCCTGTTCCTAATCTTCTTTTCATCTGTAGTCTCCTCATTCAGCTTTTTGCCGCCTTACGGCACTTTTATAAAAAGGGATTATATGCCTTTTCATAACCGATGGTGGTACTCTCCCCATGTCCGGGATATACCTTTACGTCCTCCGGAAGCACCATCAGTTTTTCCTTGATGGAACGCACCAATGTGCTCATGCTGCCTGTGGGGAAATCGGTTCTTCCCACAGACTCCTGAAATAAAGTGTCCCCACTTATCAGTATCTTATCCGCTTCAAAATAAAAACATCCGCTTCCTGCCGTATGTCCGGGCGTCGCAATTGCCTGAAAGGTACAGCCTTCAAGTGAAATCTCCTGTCCATCCTTCAAAAGTTCATCAGGCTTAATCGTACATGCTCTGCCTGCCGCAGCAGAAATATTCTTGGACGCATCCATACAAAGGTCTGCCTCGTCTTCAAAAGCATACACTTTTGCTCCCGAAAGTTCTTTTAAACGCTCCACGCCCCAGATATGGTCAAAATGTCCATGTGTCAGAAGAATTGCCGCCACCTCAAAACCGGCATCCGCAAGCTTCTGATACAGCATATCTCCTCTGTCTGCCGGGTCAAAAAACAAAACACGGTTATTGCCTTCCTTATACACAAAATAGCAGTTGGTCTGACATGTTCCCAATGTAATTTTTCCGATTTTCAACTCTGCCATCACTATATCTGTTCCTTTCCTGATTTACTTCCCATTCCTGCCACACACCTTAGCCGGTAGTTCTTTCAATATCCATCACGCTGTCAATGGTTCCCAGCTTATCGATAATACGGGCAAGTTCCTGTCTGTTTCTGATTTCAAAGGATGTCAAAATTGTAGCAAGACCCTGCTTGTTTGTTCTGGTATTCAATGAAAGTATCTCAATATCCTTCTCTGTCAATGCCTTGGTAATATCTGCAAGAAGTCCGTTTCTGTTATTTGCAAAAATTCTGATTTCCGCAAGATACTTCTCACCGTTCATCTCATCAGGACTGCCTTCCCACTCAGCATCTATCAGCCGCTCTCTCTCAAGCTCCGGCAGATTAATCACATTAATACAGTCAGTCCGGTGAATGGAAACCCCGCGTCCTCTTGTCACAAACCCTACAATTTCATCTCCCGGTACCGGAGAACAACACTTGGAAAAGCGCACTGCCAAATCATGAATTCCTTTTACCACAATACCGCTCTTTGACTTCATATGCACAGGCTTTGATGCTGCATTCTGGGCATTTTCTGCCACTGTAGCAAGTACCTGTTCATTGGTAAGAACCGCTTTATGATCTTTGTCATAAAGCTCTACCATCTTATTGACAATCTGACCTTCCTTAAGACCGCCGTGTCCTAATGCGGCAAGTACAGCCTCCCAATCCCTGAATCCGTATTTGCGCATAATGGGATTCATGTATTCCGGCTTCATAATGTCCGGCAGATTAATTGCCTTTGCTCGACAATATGCCGTCAGCAAATCTTTTCCCTTTTCTATATTTTCTTCTTTAAACTCGTTTTTGAACCACTGGTTAATCTTGTTCTTTGCCTGTGTACTCTTAACAACGTTAAGCCAGTCACGGCTTGGTCCCTTGGAGTTCTGGGAAGTTAAGATTTCAATTCTGTCACCGTTTTTAATCTCATAATCTATAGTAACCAGTTTGCCGTTGACTCTGGCACCAATCATTTTATTACCAACCGCACTGTGAATGCTGTAAGCAAAGTCAATGGGGGTAGAACCTGCAGGAAGATTTTTTACTTCTCCGGTAGGGGTAAAGCAATATACATTATCGGAGAACAGGTCAAGGTCACTCTTTAACAGATGCATAAACTCTCTGTTATCGGACATGTCTCTCTGCCACTCCAGAATCTGGCGAAGCCATGTAAGCTTTTCCTCTTCGGAATTTTGCTTCTTGCCTTCCTTCTTACCGTCGGAGGCTTCCTTGTATTTCCAATGGGCAGCAATACCGTATTCTGCTGCCTTGTGCATTTCGTAAGTTCTGATTTGGATTTCAAAGGGCTGTCCGCTACTTCCGATCAGTGTCGTGTGTAGGGACTGGTACATATTGTCCTTGGGCATGGCAATGTAATCTTTGAAACGGCCGGGAATGGGCTTATACATTTCATGAATCACACCAAGTGCCGCATAACAGTCCTTTACGGTATCCACAATAATACGCACCGCAAACAAATCGTAAATCTGGTCGATGGTTTTATTCTGGTTTTTCATCTTTTTGTAAATACTGAAAAAGTGCTTTACACGACCGTCAATCTGGGCTTTGATTCCCGCATTTTTGATGTGGTCACCCACTTCATCCACTATAGTCTGGATATATTTTTCACGCACACTCTTACGAACGGCAATTTTATCTACTAAATCATAATATGCTTCCGGCTCTAAATATTTAAGGGATAAGTCATCCAGCTCTACTTTAATCTTGGAAATACCAAGTCTCTGTGCAATGGGCGCATAAATTTCCATGGTTTCCCTTGCAATTCTCTGCTGTCCTTCGGGACTCTTGTATTTGAGGGTACGCATGTTGTGCAGACGGTCGGCAAGTTTAATCAGAATAACACGGATATCCTTTGCCATGGCAAGAAACATTTTACGCAGGTTCTCTGCCTGCATTTCAAAACGGTCTAACGCCTTGTCACCGTCGCTGCTGATTTGCAGCTGCTCCAGTTTGGTCACGCCGTCTACCAAAAGAGCCACGTCCTCACCAAACTGCGCCTTAATTTCCTCTTCTGTCATAATGGTATCTTCGATAACATCATGCAAAAGTCCGGCACAAATGGTTTCTTTGTCCATTTCCAAATCTGCCAGAATAATGGAAACATATAAAGGATGAATGATATAAGGCTCACCGGATTTACGAACCTGATCTTTGTGAGCAAGGGATGCCACATGATAGGCTTTTTCAATTAAGGAAATATCATCAGAGGGGTGATATTTCCGCACACGGAAAATTAAGTCCCTGTATAATTGTTCGGGACTTTGAAACTCCTGAATCGCTTCAATTCTACCGTCGTCAATGACAACCTCTCTTCTGCCTGCAGCCTTTTCATCAACTATTTTTTCTTCTGTGATTTTTGCTTCTTCTGTCATAGTCTCACCTTCGACTTATCTTTGTACAAACCGGTTTACACAAAGATTCCTTGATTTAACAGCATATTTAGGGATATTATATATTTTTTTGGAAAGTTCGTCAACGCTTTAAAAAAGGTGACAACTCACTTAAGTCATCACCTTTTATTTGCTACTCCAAATCTCATATTTCATTTCACTTTTGGCGTGTTATCTCAAATAAATCATCAATTGTTACTTCACTATTAACAAGACTGTTATACTTTCCATTTCTCAAGCCATAGCTAGTTACCATAACAAGTTGTATTGATTTCTTGCAATTTGTAGCTTTTCTAAACGATTCAATTTTATTTCGCAGATTCATATCATACGCTTTGTCAATCAAAAATTCATTTAAGGAGTATTTGATTTCACATATTGTAACAACATGATCTCTTCTGTCTATTAATAAATCTATCTGGGCTCCTGTTATTCCGTTATCTTCATCGTCCCTTACAAACCATGCTGATTCCTGAGTTAGAACACCTGAAATTCCCAGTCTATCTTTTATTTGTTCAATATGATCTTTACAAACTTGTTCAAAGCTTAGCCCTGCCCATGCCCGAAATGAAGGATTATCTGTCGTCTTTGACCAAAAATGTTCGTCCTTCCCGTAATTCTGTTCTATATATTTAAAATAGAACAGAGAATAGTAATCTGCCAGTTGATATAATGCATCCTTCTTCTTTTTGCCATAAAATCCGGACACACGAACAAAGCCTGATAAAATAAGATTCTCCAGAATCTTAGTAATTTCTCCTCCCGTCGACATGCCTGACCGTTCTATTAATTCAGTCCGTGTCAGTCCTCCCGGTTTTTGGCTAAGGGCAGATACAACCCTTATATAATCATCACTATTGGTAAACAAAGTCTTATACAGATGATTAAATTCGTTCCATAATTCTCCATTTTTACTGAAATACAGCTTATCGATATTCTGCTTTAAAGCCAACTCTCTGTCCAGTAAGCTTAAGTAATACGGGATTCCTCCCATAATCATATAGCACTCGACTATGTCATATCGTGACCAGTTAATACCTCTTGATATAAGGTACTGTTCCACTTCATACAAATTAAATGGTTTTAAATATAATCTACATGTTTGTCTGTTAAATAATCCGCCTTTATTATTAGCGATTTTCTCATCCATCCAAGAAGTAGCGGAACCGCATACGATAAAAACCAGATTGTCTATTGTAGAAGCATAATCATTCCAAAACCATTCAAAAGCAGCTAAAAAGTCTGATTTCTTGTTATCCATCCAGGGCATTTCATCAAAGAAAAAAACATGCTTTTCGCTTGTTGGAAGCGTCTTAATATAATCCTTCAACGAACGAAATGCATCAAACCAGTTATTAACATTATCGTAATCTTTCTTTGAAGCTTCTTTTAATGACGCCATAAAATTATTTAACTGAATCTCCTTATTTTGACCATAGATTCCCCTCACTTATACACGTCAATTATTTTTCGCCAAATCTATCTTTTTTTTCAAGTTTTGGCGTTTAATATTGCATGCTGTAATTAAATAAAAAAGGCGCTTGGGTCAATTGCAGCCCGAAATTCCCGATTTGTAAACGAGTTTCACATTTTGAAAGCGTCCTTCATATTTTGTAATCAATTTTCCACTTTTGTAATAAGATTCCCGTCTTTCTTGCCGTTTCTGTGCTATAATTACACTTGA
>JAFSGE010000034.1 GCA_017434885.1 Lachnospiraceae bacterium
AACAGAATCCGCATTCATAAACAGACACTGCATTTATTAGGTAATCCCGATTATGTACAACTTCTGGTCAATCCACATAATCAAACCATTGCCATACGATGCAGTAATTCCAGAGACCGTCTGGCACATAAAATAAAATGGAAACTTATTGCTGAAAAACAATGCTGTGAACTATACAGCAAATACCTACTTACAACCTTTTGCGATACTTTCATCCATCTGGACTGTACACAGGCATATCGTATTACGGGGAAAATATATGCAAAGGAACGCTTGGCATATTTTGACTTAAAAAATGCCACAAGCATAGGAAATTCGGAAGGAGCATATATGTATGAGTAGGAATCCCCATTTTCAAAATTTAATCTGTAAAGATAAATACCGCCGATTGAAACCCTCTCTATCCGAAAGTGAGCATCAGGCATTAAAGTCAGACATTATGAGGAATGGTTGCCGTGAACCTATCATGGCATGGAAACATATGATCTTAGACGGCTATAAACGCTATGACATCTGCAAAGAACTTGGTATCAGATGTAGAACGAAATCCATCAATTTTCGCATTGAAGAGGAAGCCATTTCATGGATATGCAGACGCGAACTGAAACGCCCAAACTTATCAGAGGGTTACCAAAAATATTACATAGGCAAATTGTATCAGGCACAGAAGATTGTTTTTGCGACATTATATCCAACCCAAAATCAATCCACTCCGCCCTCGCAAAAACGCCCTACACTTGAACATTATGATGGAAGTCGCAGTTATACCGGAACCCTGTTAAGCGCCGAATTAAATCTTGGACATAGCACCATCTACAAATACGGTATATTTGCTGAAGACATTGAAAAAATCATGGCCAAAGCACCTGAAATCGCAAATATTATACTATCAGACAGGATTCATGTTTCACATAATGCCGTATCCGCACTTGCAGCAATGCCAGAATCCGACTTGGAAAAAATGAAAATCTGCTTTGCCGATAGAGGAACGTTCCGCATCCAGTTATCTGATATTGAAAATGCACTGAACATGAAACGATTATTTCCACGACCAGTGGTCAAAAGTATAGAACCGGAAATCAAACAGATACCAAAGTATGATCCGGATGCAGAAATATCCTGTAAAACTGCACTTTCAGCCTAAGCAAAACTGCAAAATATTCATAAATCTTTTTTAATATTAACTCACGCTTATCCTAGAACATCAGCATGTTATATCTAAAAATTGTGTACGCAAATTTATGCGGGATATAGTTAAACTGCCCATGGCAGTCATGATTCTGTCAGATTTCCATAAATAGTCAGATTTTTTATCTGCCAGATTTTCTTATCACTGGATGAAATTGTGTATTCTTTCGTGAAAATATTTTCTGATGGTTATTCCTGTTTGTTTTTCTTATGTAAAAAGAGGACTTTTCGAAGAATTGTATGCCATTCAGAAACACTTCGCAAAATCCTTCTTTTACGAAAAATGCCCTGACTATATCAGGGCAATGTCGTTTACAGCAGCAAGTACGATGTCGGAGTCTATGTTCTGTTTGTTGTTCTGTGCACCGATGGTAAGTGCTTTGGTCAGGATAAGGTTCAGCTGTCTTAAGGACGCATTGCAGCTTCCGTAGGCAGTAATCATCGCACTGTCGTCAAAGATTCTCGGGGATACCCCTACCAGTTCCATTCGGTTGGAGATGTAGCGAATGGCCTCTGCTTCTGTCAGACCGTTGAAGTTGTAGCTTACGCTGATACGCTGCCTTAAGGCTTCGTTGGGCTGTCTCATCATAAGACTGTTAAGAACCGGTTGCCCTAAAAGCAGCAGGGAAAAACAGTTTTTGGAGTCCATGCAGAAGTTACAGAGCATTTTCAGATCTTTGAAAATATCAGCATTTAAATACTGGGCCTCATCCAGACAGATCATACAGTGGATATTTTTATTCATGCTCATGGAATATAGATAATCCTGTATCCTCTGGAACATGACCGTTTTTTTATAGGATACTTCAAGCCCCAGTGTGACACACAGCTGGCGGTAAAACTCCGTGGTGGATACGGTGGAGAGGCATATGTAATAAAACTTTACAAGGTTCGGATTCAGAGAATCAGCGAAGCAGCGTAAGGAAAAGGTCTTGCCCTGCCCGGGAGCCGCTGTAAACAGGCCGATGCCCGGATGTGCTTTCAGATGTTCTAGACGCCCTTTTACCTGTTCCATATCCATGGTCATAAAGGCATCCCGGGAAGGGATTTCCTTGTCAAAAGGGTTAAACTGCATACCGTAATAGTTTGTAAAAGGAATCATAAGCTGTTACCTCCGTAATTCAGGGAATAAGGATTGTTACGTGTTGTTTTGCCGTTTTCCACTTTATTTGTAAGCCGTATGGGCACGCGTCTGTCTCCGTCCATAATAAAGGCGCTGTTTGTATCTGACGGATTGTAGCGTATTTCCACACTGCAGCGGATGTATTCCATGGGAACGTCATAAAGCTGTTTTTCCAGAAGGATGGTGGCATCATTACGTACTTTTCTTTTGACACGGTATAAAAAGCAATCATTCAGCCAGTCCCTGCTTTTCGGCATCCTGACCTTAAAAATATCTTCCATGTACCGCACATGGGGAATCATGCCGGTGGCGGAATGGACACTGGTGTTGTGTGTTCTAATATATTCCGTCAGAAGCCGGTTCAGTTCCCCGATGGAAGGGATGGAAGCCGTGTCAAGGGTGTCTAAGAAGCGAGTTCTTAAGGTCCGGAAATTCCGTTCCACCTTGCCTTTGCTGGCGCCATCCCTTACAGGGGTATGGATGAGTACCGTTCCTAACTGGCCGCAGATCAGGGGAAGCTGGGAGTTTTTATAAGAGGCACCATTATCCACATAAAGCTTGGCCGGGATGCCGTGGGAAGCTACGGCATCCTTAAATACCTGCAGGAAGTTCACGCTGTTGTCCTGATAGAAAAACTTTCCGCCTACAATCATTCTGGATTTATCATCCAGTATCATGATGCAGTAGGTTCTCCGGGTCATCCCGTTTTCTGTAAGGAATGGTCCGTAGAGGGTATCCGCCTGATACATGCCGGTAGAGAATTCTTCTTCAAAGGCTTTGCGGTCCTTCTGTCCCGGGGCAGATGCCCCTTTCAGGTTGTTTTTCTTAATAAAACGCTGGAACGTGCTAACAGACGCATCCGTTTCTTTCATAAACCCGTCCATGATCATTTTGTCGCGGATTCCCGTGGCAGTAAGTCTGGGATATTTTTCACGCAGCTCATATATTTTTGCTATCATATCCGCATCCAGCTTACGGGTATGGCCCCGGTCGGAACGTTCTTTCGGGATGAGGGCATCAAATCCGCCTTTTCGGAAATCGGATTCCCAGCAGGCGAAGGTTCCGGGCGTATAGCGTACTTCGCGGCCGTCCGGCAGTTTAAAAGGTTGTTGTGCAATCCGGACATAATAGGCAGACTTGGTCATGTCCGGATAGGTGTTGTTAAAAGCCGGCTGTATAACGGCCAGCCGCATGCTCGCAATGGCAATACTGTTGTTTAATTCTTTCTGGTTCATAGATTATTACCTCCTGAAACCACCATACCACAGGCCGTGAAGGAAAGGTACTGACAGGTTATCGGATGGTACCGTGACAGGGAGCATGGCTGTCAGTCCTTTTTCTGAACGTGATGAAAGGCTGCAGGAAGGAATACCCGCAGGACTTAAAAAAAGCCTGCAGGGCAGCATGAAAAGAAAGGGTATCGGAAGCAAAAAGGGAGCGTACGGCTTCCAGAATATCAGAAAAGGTATTCAGCAGGGCACACAAGGCATAGCTGTCGGTCAGGAATCGATTCCAGATGCGGTAAAAGGTTCTTTCAGATACATCAAAAAAAGCACAAAGCCCGGCAACATTTTTAAAACGGCCGGTAAGGCGGCTGTAAATAAGAGAGACAAGAAAATGTATGCCATAGGAACAGTGTGGAACAAGGATGGAATAAAGAAGGGCATGTGTTGTGTTACAGGAGGTACACTTCACGGACTTTACTTCAATAAGCCGGTCCCGGACACAGTCCTTATCCAGGTATACCAGATGCCTGCAGTAGCTGCCATTATGTACCGTCATGTCTTTGGGCGCACGGCAGGCAGAGCAGGAAAAGTCCACAGCAGAAGAACCGGTTGAAAGAAGCCGGTACAGCTCATACTCATTCAGATTTATATGCTTCATTTCGCGAAAAGTCTTGCAAACATTTAAAAAAAGTCGTATCATAAAGTAGCACCTTTAATGTTCTCATTAAGGTATTTTGTGAAGAGGGAGGTCAGCCGCCAAGCTAGAGACCTTCCTCGTTTTATTTTAAGGTAAAAGCAGGTTCGGTTAGAGATGGGTAATGTTCCCGGTCTCTAACAGCAATCTGCTTTTTATTATGCAGTTTATTTCAAGATATTTCAAGATTTATAGAAAAAATTTGAAGCTGGAGTTGCGTTAGAAAAGGGGGATAATTTGGGGTTGTACACTGTAATCACAACAGTGCTGAATGCGATAAAGACTGTAATCACAACCGTATGGGATACGATTAAGACCATATTCACCACAGTCCTGAATACCATTAAGTCTGTGGTATCAGGAGCATTTAATGCAATGTGGAACGGTATCAAGAATACGGTATCGGGCATTGTGAATACCATTAAAACCGGATTCAACAATGCAGTCAGCTTTGTCAAAAATCTGGCATCATCTGCATTCCAATGGGGAGCAGATATTATTCAGGGAATTGTGAATGGTATTAAGAGTTGCATAGGTAAGGTTAAGGATGCGGTAACGAATGTGGCGGAAACAATCCGTTCATTCTTGCATTTCTCTGTTCCGGATGAAGG
>JAFSGE010000035.1 GCA_017434885.1 Lachnospiraceae bacterium
ATCGTAAGAATTTTGCCATAGTGTCTCCTTTCCCCACCGACTGATTCCACTATAACACAAAAGACAGACGGTTTTGCTCCATCTGTCTTTGTACTGCCAGTTTCTCCGACTCATCTTATTCTGTTTGTAATTATCTTTCCCTCTCAAACGGGAATTTCATTTTTCTATTAAATAAAGGGGGGGGTTGACAGGCGTATATATTTATATTTAATTGAAACTATAGATGAAATAGGTTGCTTACAAGAAAAACAAATGCCGCTTCGCGTCGCTTATATCCTATGGCTCGCTTAGCCTGTAAACTCCTACGGAGTCCACAGGCTACCGCTTACAGCGGTATGTCAGAAATAGAAAAGGCGCTTGGCTTCAAGTAAACTTGAGCCAAGTGCCTTTTTATTTCTGACGCATCGCCTGTTTATACGCCTACATCATCCCTCCCATGCCGCCGGCGGGCATTGCGGGAGTATCTTCTTTGATGTTTGCTACAACAGATTCTGTTGTAAGGAGTGTGGATGCAACGCTGGTTGCGTTCTGGAGGGCGCTTCTTGTTACCTTTGCGGGGTCAAGAATACCTGCGCTTACCATATCCACATATTCTTCTTTCAGGGCATCGAAACCGACACCGATTTCGGATTCTCTTACTTTGTTGATGATTACGCTGCCTTCCAGACCTGCGTTTGCTGCAATGTGGTAGAGAGGAGCTTCCAGTGCCTTAAGGACAATCTGTGCACCTGTCTTTTCATCACCTTCTAAGGTATCTGCAAGCTTGCAAACTTCCTTGGAAGCGTGGATGTAAGCAGAACCGCCGCCACAGATGATGCCTTCTTCTACGGCTGCTCTGGTTGCTGCAAGGGCATCCTCGAGACGAAGTTTTGCTTCCTTCATTTCTGTTTCGGTAGCAGCACCTACTCGGATAACAGCTACGCCGCCTGCCAGTTTTGCAAGTCTCTCCTGTAATTTTTCTCTGTCAAAATCAGATGTGGTTTCTTCAATCTGTCCCTTAATCTGATTGATTCTTGCGCTGATTGCAGCCTTGTCGCCTTCCCCGTCAACGATAACGGTGTTTTCCTTCTGAATCTTAACGGATTTCGCACGACCGAGCTGATCCATGGTAGCTTCCTTTAAGTCAAGACCAAGTTCTTCGCTGATTACCTGACCGCCTGTGAGGATTGCGATATCTTCCAGCATTGCTTTTCTTCTGTCACCGTAACCGGGTGCCTTAACAGCTACTACGTTGAAGGTACCGCGAAGCTTATTTACGATTAATGTAGTAAGGGCTTCACCTTCTACATCTTCTGCAATAATCAGAAGCTTTGCACCGGACTGTACTATCTGCTCTAAGATAGGCAGAATTTCCTGAATACTTGAAATCTTCTTGTCTGTGATTAAGATGTAAGGGTTGTCAAGAACCGCTTCCATCTTATCCATATCAGTTGCCATATATGCGGAGATGTAGCCTCTGTCAAACTGCATACCTTCTACAAGGTCAAGCTCTGTCAGCATGGTCTTGCTTTCTTCAATGGTAATAACACCGTCGCCGGATACCTTTTCCATTGCATCTGCAACTAAGGTTCCCACTTCTTCATCACCTGCGGAAATTGCAGCTACTCTTGCGATGTGTTCCTTACCGTTTACCTTGGAGCTCATCTTTGCGATGGACTCTACTGCACAGTCAGTTGCTTTCTTCATACCCTTTCTTAAGATAATCGGGTTTGCACCTGCTGCTAAGTTCTTCATACCTGCATTAATCATTGCCTGTGCAAGTACGGTTGCTGTTGTAGTACCATCACCGGCAACATCATTTGTCTTGGTTGCAACTTCCTTTACAAGCTGTGCACCCATGTTTTCGAATGCATCTTCCAGTTCAATTTCCTTCGCAATGGTAACACCGTCATTTGTAATTAAAGGTGCGCCAAAGGACTTATCTAACACTACGTTTCTTCCTTTAGGTCCTAATGTTACTCTTACGGTATTTGCCAACTGATTTACACCTGCTTCAAGAGCGGCACGGGCTTCTGCGCCATATTTTAATTCCTTTGCCATGTCTTATTCTCCTTCTTTCTTTTATTACTGAATAATAGCCAGAATATCACTCTGTCTTACAACAATGTATTCTTCATCATCAAGCTTTACATCTGTTCCTGCGTATTTGGAATAAATAACCTGGTCTCCCACTTTTACTTCCATCTTAATTTCTTTTCCGTCTACCACACCGCCGGGGCCCACTGCCACTACTTCAGCCTGCTGGGGTTTTTCTTTGTTTTGTCCGGGTAATACAATACCTGACTTGGTAGTTTCTTCTGCAACTAACTGCTTCAGTACAACTCTGTCTCCTAAGGGTACTAACTTCATGGATAATGCCTCCTTTATAAATAGTTAAAATTGTTTGTTTTTTCCTTTGTTAGCACTCTTTTGATTCGAGTGCTAATCGTTAAAACTTATATTAATTTCATATGCAACTCTTTGCAAACGCTATCACAGCTGTATTTCCTTTGGTTTTCTCTCATTTTCTCTTTTTTTCTTTTGTTTTCTCCTATTATCTCATTTTTACCATATTCTGACGATTTAATAAATAGTTTATTTTTTTTCACAGATATTTATATTTATGATATACTAATAAAAAAATCTACTAATTATATTGCAGAAAGGATTTTTCCTTTGAAAACATCCCCTCAAAAAGAAAAAAGCAAAATACAAATTAAGGATTTATTTGACCGGAAAGTATGGTACAAGCTGGATTTGTCAGCCATTGTGTATCCTACTCTGCAGCGCAAGGATTTTTCTTCCGTGTACCGTTTGTCTGTGCTTCTCAAAGAACCGATAAAACCGGATATTTTGCAACAGGCCGTCAATATGGCCCTGCCCCGCTTTCCGACTTACAAAACCGCTATCCGGAAAGGTCTGTTTTGGCGTTACTTAGAACCAAATCAGCGTCCCGGTCCCTTTGTTCAAAAGGACATCCGCAATTTCTGTATGCCCATGCCCTTCAAAGCAAATAACCGCTATCTGCTGAGATTTTATTATTATGGTTGCCGTATTTCCTTAGAAGCCCACCACAGCTTAGGAGACGGCACCGGTTGCATGCATGTGCTTAATACCATTACTGCCGTTTATTTGCGCTTACTGGGACATGAAATTTCTGACGGCTATTATGTAAAAGATATTGAAGAGACACCGCATCCCGAAGAGTTGGAAGACGCATACATGAGGTATGCCAACGCAAAGGTAAGTCCCAAACGTCCCGGCGAAAAGACATACCGTGTGCGCGGCACAAAAGAACCCTTTTATACATTTAATGTGATAAACGGTATTTTACCGGTTCAGGATGTACTAAAAGCTGCCGCTTCTTATCATGTAAGCATTACAGAATATTTGAATGCCGTTTTAATTTATGCATTGATGAAAAAACAGGAAAGTGAATGGCACTTTCGCTTAAAGCCGGTCAAAATTGCCATGCCCGTTAATTTGCGACGGTTCTTTCCTTCCAAAACACTACGCAACTTCATTACCATGGTATATCCCGGTATTGATCCCCGGCTTGGTGAATATACCTTTGAAGAAATTGTTACTCAGGTACATCACTATATGCGCTACTACATTAACGAAAAATTTCTTAGAGGCGACATTACCACCAACGCCAACACCCAACGGCATCCCCTGATTCGTATTGTGCCGTTGTTTATCAAAGACTTTGTGGTACGCCAGTTCTATACCAAGGTACAGGACCGCAACTCTTCCGCAGGACTTACCAATATGGGAGTTTTGAAGGTACCGGATGATATGAAGCCCTTTATTGAACGCTTTGATATTTACATGGGACAGCCTTTTTCTTCCCGTACCAACTGTGCCATCATCAGTTATGAAGACACCATGACCATTAATTTTGCCAGCAGCATTGTAGAAAGTGATGTGGAACGGTATTTCTTCCAAAAACTGGTACAGGACGGTATTCATGTATTAATAGAAAGTAACAGAACTACCTCTTAGCAGAAAGGAATCAGATATGTCATATTGTGTAAATTGCGGTGTGGAGCTGGACGCTTCTTTAGAATCCTGTCCCTTATGCCACACCCCGGTTATTAATTTAAGTGACCTGCAAAAATTCAAAAAGACCACTCCTTATCCCACACAGACCGGTCAGGTAGATAAAGTGCGCAGAACAGACATGGCAATCATTGCATCCATTGTTTTATTCGCCACTTCACTCTCCTGCCTTTTGTTGAATCTCCTTGTTTTTTCGGCAAATATGTGGTCTCTTTTTGTTATCGGTGTCTGCATTATTCTTTATGTTTTAATGCTGCCGGTGATTGTATATACTAAATTTCCGATTTATATTTCACTTTTGTTTGACGGCATTGCTGTAGGATTTTTTCTGTATCTGATTACCTTTAACACACCTGATAAGGAATGGTTCACTCGACTGGCACTTCCCATTGTTGTTCTTGTGACGATTCTGGTAGAAATATTTGCATTACTGCTTCGTTCTTTCCGAATCTCTTTTGTCACAACGGCACTTTACTTTTTTATTGAAATCGCCCTTCTTTGTGTAGGATTGGAATTACTTATCCTGCATTATCACGGTGAACAGCTGCACCTTGTCTGGTCTGCAATTGTCCTGACGGTTTGTGTCGTTATCTGCACCATGCTGATTACCTTGCTTTGCATGAGACGGCTACGTGAAGCAGTGCGCAGAAGACTTCATTTTTAAATCACTTTATATCATGACACTAAAAGAGCGTGTGCCATTTCCTGACACACGCCTTATTTATTTCTTTCATATCAACTTTTTTAGATTCCTTTGGAAAGCCGCTCTCTGTAACCGGGAGCATTTTTAATTTCAAATTTGTTATTGAACATTTCGTATTCCGCATCGGACATTCTCTCTTCCAATGTTTCTTCCACATTGGTCTTATAAACAACACCCACTGCCACAGAAGGTGCTAAAACAGGGTCTTCATAATTCATGCATCTGTCCTGAATCCGGGAAGCAAATTCCTCTGCTTCACCTGCCTCTGCGAGGGAAATCAATACGCCGAACACATCCCCGTCTATTCTGCCGATTACATATTCCGGTCTGCTCTCCTCTTTCAGAATGCCTGCAACTACCTGTATAAGTCTGTCACTCTCATCGTCCCCGAAATGGTCATTGACAAATTTCCAATCGTTTATATTTACATTTACCACTGCAACCGGAACTATTTCAGAACGGTCAATTACGTTCATTCTTGTTTCAAAATAACTCTTGTTAAACACACCTGTAAGAATATCTTCTTTTTCCTGCTGACTGCTCTTGCGTTTCTTTTCTTCTAACTTTCTCTCTAACTCTTCCAGATAGATATTACTCTCTCTGTGCAGGTATGCTTCTTCACCAAGCTTTTCAAGAAGTAAAACAGCCGCATCCACCATTTCATTCATCTGCTTACTACCCTTACCGGGGTCTAACTCTGCTATGTATAAATGTCCCACAGTACGATTCTGGATACGTAATTTCCTTCCCGGTTCCCCTACCACATCCGGATGAAATCCAAGGAAGCTGTCACCGATTACTATTTCTTTTTCTCCATGTCTGTCTGTGAGCAAAATATTAATCTCTAAAATGCCTGCCAGATTCTCCAAATATGCCTTGAGCATCTCTGTATCATACAAATTGGAAAGCGCATAATTTTTAATGTTTTCTTTGATTCGTTTTTCAAAAGGTACTGTCTGATAGCTCATATGTTGTCCTCGCTTATTTGCAGTCTTTTTCTTCTTTTAAGTATAACTTTTTTACCGCTTTTTATCAAGTAATACTTATCCTGATCTGCCTAGTCTTTTTGCTCTGTGCTCCTCTGTGTTTTGGGTTTCTGATATGTAAGATTTTCCTGAATCTGACAGTACCGCCCCGTTTTATTGTATGAATCCATCAAATGTTCATTTACGGGCTTTGCCGCAAGAATTTCTTCTTTTTTATTTTTTTCCTTGCTACGGGGGTTTTTCTGACCGAAAGACATATTGCCACTCATCAACGCCCCAAAAGCTTCCTTGCCTTCTCCTAATTTTCTGGTTGCTGCCGCCGGTAAAGCCTTTGCCTTTTCTTTAATTACCGCTACTCTGTTTACCACTTTTTCCGAAAAGAATGTTTGTATCGCCGCCGCTGCCCCGTGAACACCATTCATAACCGATTTGCGGATATCAAATGTCTCCTGTCCGTTTCCATCTTCTCCCAGTGAATCCCAAAATCCCTTAAAGGTTCCAACTCCTGCAGACTTCTTCTGAGGTCGGACTTCTTCTACGGAAAAGGACGCAATATATTCCACTGCTGCTTTTGCTGCATCACCTTTTTGATAAGAAGACTTCAAGGTACTTCCCGTATTTTCTTTTTGCTTTTTTACCCCTTCATCATGCATGCACTCTGTAATATGGTGAGTATGCGACTGCCCATAACTATGACTTTGCCGTCCGCTGTAATCACTGTTTATCTGCATAGTGCCTCCTGTCCCGGAAAACCAACTAATAGCTACACTTTTTTTATCGTCATAATCTTTCGAAAAATCAACCATTTCTTTCTTTACATTTTCTTAACGGCGTTTTTTCTGCCATTTCATTGCCCCGCTTTCAAGAAAACGGTATAATCATCTTGTCATAATTGTTAGATATAAAAGGATACAATACTATGAAAAACTGTTTTATTACATTGTTCTTTTTCGGAATTGCCACCTTAATTGCATTTTGGTTTTTTCATAACGTTCCCGAAAATCCGGCAAATATTGCCTTAGTTTATATTACGGCACTTGTATTGGTTGCCCGTTTTACCACCGGTTACTTTTTTGGAATTATTGGTTCGCTAATCGGCGTTGTGTGTGTAAACTTTTTATTCACATATCCTTATTTTGCTTTGAATTTCAGTCTTACCAACTACCCTGTTACCTTTCTGTTCATGCTGATTATCTCCATTACCATCAGTGCCATGACCACCCAGATTAAAACCCAGGGCAAAGTACTTTTGGAACGCGAGAAACTCCTGATGGAAGCCGAAAAAGAAAAAATGCGTGCCAATCTCCTTCGCTCTATTTCCCATGACCTTCGCACACCTTTGACAGGCATTATCGGTAATACATCAGCTTACATTGATAACAAGGACAAATTAAGTGATGAAGAAAAACTTGATATTGTCACTCACATTAATGAAGATTCCAACTGGCTTTTAAATATGGTGGAAAATCTTCTTTCTGTCACCAGAATTGATGAGCGTTCCATGAAAATTGCCAAATCAGAGGAATCGGTGGAGGAAGTGGTTGCCGAAGCTTTTTCACGCCTTCAGAAACGCCTTCCCCATGCACAGATCTCAGTAAAAGTACCGGAAGACTTTCTGATGATTCCCATGGATGCCATGCTCATTGAACAGGTTATCATTAATCTGCTGGAAAATGCAGTGGTCCATGCCAACTCAAAAAAACCGATTGAGTTTACTGTAACCGAGAATGCAAACCAAGTCACTTTTCAGGTAAAAGATTACGGTATCGGTATTGCACCGGAACGCTTATCTACTATTTTTGACGGGACACCTTACACATCCGAACAGGTTTCTGATATGCACAAGGGAATCGGCATCGGACTGTCCATTTGCAAAACCATTATTGTGGCACATAGCGGCACTATCCATGCCACAAATCATGAAAACGGCTGCATCTTTACTTTTACTTTACCAAAGGAGGGAAAATAATATGAATCCGAAACCTGCTGTTCTTTTAATTGAAGATGAAGAAAATATCCGTTCCTTCATATCCACCACCATCAAAAACCACGGATACAAAATTATTTCTGCCTCTTCCGGCATAGAAGGTCTGCATCTATGTGCCTCTCTTTGTCCCGATGTGGTGCTTCTTGATTTAGGGTTACCCGACATTGACGGCATTGAAGTTATCAAGCGTATTCGGGAATGGTCCCCTGTTCCCATCATCGTTATCTCCGCAAGAACCCACGAGCAGGAAAAAGCCAAAGCGCTGGATTTTGGAGCAGATGATTATATTACCAAACCCTTCGGAACTGTAGAGCTTATGGCAAGAATCCGCACTTCCTTAAGACACGGTAAGCAAATCGGCGGTACCGCCATGCAGTCACAGCCGCCTTATCACCACAAGGAACTTACCATAGACTATGATAAACATCTTGTGACACTTTCCGGCGAAATGATTCATTTAACGCAAATTGAATATAAGCTTCTTACACTGCTTTCCCAAAGCAGCGGTAAAGTGCTGACTTATTCCTTCATCATGGAAAAAATCTGGGGTCCTTATGTTGATAACAATAATCAGATTCTCCGTGTAAACATGGCGAACATCAGACGCAAGATTGAAAAAAACCCTGCCACTCCCGAACATGTTTTTACCGAAATCGGTATCGGCTACCGGATGGCAGAATGCGAATAAAATAACGCTTGTGCATTTTTTGTGCGCAAGCGTTTCTGATTCCCGTACCGGTACTATATCAATCTGCCTTATATAAGCTCCGCAAAAGAAGAATTTCCTTATGATAACCCTCAATTTCATTAGGTGTTTCCAGATAAAAAGGAAGTTTTCTCAAGCTACTGTGATTTATAATTTGTTCTATAGCCTCAAGTCCGATATTGCCCTCTCCGATTTTGGCATGTCTGTCTTTGTGACTTCCGCATCCATTCATGCTGTCATTCAAATGAACCGCCTTTAATCTGTCAAGTCCGATTATCTCATCAAACTCATGCAATACTTCATCAAGCTTATTTACAATATCATATCCGCCGTCAAATACATGACAGGTATCCATGCAGACACCCAACTTTTCTTTCCGTTCTACCCTCTCAATAATCGCTTGCAGTTCCTCAAAGTTCCTTCCCACCTCTGAGCCTTTCCCTGACATGGTTTCCAGCAGCACTGTGGTCTGAAAGTCTTCCTCAAACAAACGGTTCAAATGTTCCGCAATCAAACGAATTCCTTCCTCCGCCCCCTGACTTACATGACTGCCAGGGTGAAAATTATACATGGCCCCCGGAATATGTTCAAGCCTACGCAAATCATCCTGCATGGTCGCATATGCAAACTCCCGCAGTCCTTCCTCCTTTGCACAGGGATTTAAGGTATACGGTGCATGGGCAAGTATCTTTGTAATTCCGTGCTCCTTTGCATAAACAAGATATTTTTCAATATCCTCTAAATCAAGCGGTTTTGCCTTTCCCCCTCTGGGGTTTCTGGTAAAAAACTGAAAGGTATTCGCATCAATTGACACTGCTTCCTTTCCCATATTTAAAAATCCTTTTGAGCAGGACAAGTGACATCCGATTCTAATCATCTTATATTCCTCCGTTTCCATGCCAGTATAGCACAAAATAATGCCGTCTGCAAAACCATGAACTTTTTTAACAGAATTTCCCAAACAGTAATTTGAACTGCCATGTGAAATGTGTTATAATGTTTTCTCACAGTAATAAAGTTACAAAGGAAAGGAACAAACCGCATGATAAAAATTTTCGTAGATTCTTCAGCCGATTATGAAACAGCGGAGTTGAAAGAGCGGCAGCTCCATCTGATTCCACTTTCTGTTACCATGAACGGAAAGACCTATGCAGACGGTGTTGATCTGAAAAAAAATGAATTTTTTGAGTTGCTGATAAGCAGTGAAGAGTTTCCCAAAACTTCCCAGCCCTCTCCTCAGGATTTTTTATCCGTTTTTGAGGATGCCAAGAAAAACAAAGACCAAATCATCTGCATTTTGTTATCTTCTGCATTAAGCGGCACTTACCAGACTGCGTTACTTGCCAGAAATATGGTAGACTACGAAGAAATTTATATTATAGACTCCCGTTCTGCAACCTATCCAATCCGAATCATGACCGACTATGCCTGTATGCTGGCAAAGCAGGGTCTTATCGCAAAGGAAATTGCAGATAAAGTCAATGAATTAAAGCCCAGAGTCAAATTACTTGCGGTTTTGGACACATTAGAATATTTAAGCAAGGGGGGCCGTATCCCCAAATCCGTAGCTGCCATCGGTGAAATCGCCCGGATTAAACCGGTTATCACTCTGACAACTGACGGCGAGGTTGGCGTACTTGCCAAATGCATCGGCAAAAACAAAGCAATGTCTCATATCATGAAGGACTTATCTTCCATGAAAGTAGACCCTGCATTTCCCTGTACCACCATTTTCAGTTATGGAACAGAAAACTGCGAAGCATTTGAGGAAAGGCTTTCCGAAAACGGTTATGCTATCACGGAACGTATGCAAATCGGTGCTGCTATCGGTTCCCACATTGGTCCACGTGCTTATGGTATCGTTTTCGTGGAACAAGAATAAGACAGAACAAAATGTACCCGCCAAATTCTTACAAGAATACGCGGGTACATTCAATACTTTATTCCTCTTTCAACATTTGTTCCACAATTTCTGTAGCACATTGAATCATTTTCGGGCAGATGCTTTGAAATAAATCCAGTTCTTTTATCTTATCCATATCTTTTGGCTTTGACACATCATATCCCAGTAATTCCCTACATACAACAGTATCATTTTTTTCAATAAAACGATTCATAAATTCTTCTGCTTTCTTATATGCATTTCCCTTTTCTTGTGGTGCATTCATATGATAATGACCATATTTTAATCCCAATACCATCAATGCTCCCGCAACGGCACCGCACATTTCTCCTTTTCTTGCACCACCACCAAATTGTGTCGCAATCTTAAGAGCCATTTCCTCAGATATGCCATAATCAGTTGCAAATGTTGTAAAAACAGCTTGTGAGCAATTAAATCCATTTCTAAAATATGCAGCAGCCTTATCTGATTTATTTTCTAATCGTATCTCATTAATCATATTCTTTTTCCTCCACTTTTAGGCAAGCCTCGTTATATAATTTCAGTGCTTCTATCACTTGTTCGTGTTTATCCTTTGGTATTTCTTCAAATACATCTTTAAATTTCAAATACATATCGTGCTCTATCTTTTCAAATCTCTCTTGTCCCTTGGGCAATAAACTCAACGTAACAAAACGTCTGTCTTCTTTTGATGTTTTTCTTTCTACAAAACCTGTTTGAACCAGTTCCTCTACCGAACGGCTGACACCACTTTTATCAACGTGAAGAATGTCAGACAATTCTTTTACCGATATTCCCGGTTTTCTACCAATCTCTACTATCAAAAAACATTGGCTTTTACTGATTCCGCAGCAGCAACAATCTGTATTATTTATATTTCCGATATGACATTCCAATTGCCTTGTATACTCACGAAATTGTTTTATTAAATCCATATTTCCGCATCCTCCTTCTTTACACTTATTCATTATATCTGCAATAGTTGCTTTTGTCAACTATTTACTTTTACAACAAAAAAAGCAAGATATGTCCTCTAAACAGAGTAAACATACCTTGCTAATTCAAAAGAATCTTGTCATGTATTAACACAGTTAAACATATTTCTCCAATGTCTTGCAAACGGCGCCGGGACCTGCAATCAGCTCTCTGAAATAGCTGCATACCAATTCAGCCATTCCCACTTCGTACAAATCCACACCGAAAATTTTACTGTTGGAAAGAACAGGTTTTAAAATAGTTTCTGCATCAACCGATTCGCCCAGCTTGATGCCTTCTACATAAGGGCATACTTCTGAAAGCAGCGGGTCAGCGCTTAAAGTAAATGCCTTTCCTTCATCATCCACTGCCATTAAATATCGCAGCCATCCTGCAAACACAAGGGGAATCAGCTTCAATGAAGATACCTCAAGTTTATCGGAAGCAGCATAGGCCTTAATAGCATCGCCAAAACGGATTGCAAGCTTCTGGGAAGTATCGGTTGCAATTCTCTGAGGCGCATCCGGCATAAAAGGATTAGGGATACGCACGTTTACTACGGTATCGATAAATTCCTTGGGGTCAATAATACCGGGATTTACCACAACCGGGAGTCCCTCCGCATAACCAATTCCCTCTACTAACTTCTTTAAAGTTTCATCCTTCATTTCTGCCGAAATCAATTCATATCCCAAAAGACAACCGTAAACCGCAAGGGCTGTGTGAAGAGGGTTTAAGCAGGTGCAAACCTTCATTTTCTCCACTTTGTCAACCGTCTCTCTCTCCGTAAACATAATGCCGCCCGCCTCAAGAGCAGGTCTGCCGTTAGGAAACGCATCCTCTATTACCAAATACTCACATTCCTCTGCATTGACAAAAGGTGCCACATAGGTATTCTTTGAAGTAACCACCGGCTCCAATTCTTCGATACCGTCATCATTTAAAATCTTTTCAACAGACGCGTCCGGTCTTGGTGTAATTTTGTCTATCATACTCCAAGGGAATGATACCTTGCTCTTATTATTCACATAAGCAATAAATCCTTCTCTTGCAAGACCTCTTTTCTCCCACTCTTTTGCAAAAGTATCCATTGCTGCATAAAGTTTATCACCGTTATGAGAGCAATTATCCATGCTGACCATGGCAATGGGCTTTTCCCCTGCAAGGAAACGGGTATACAGCAAAGAAGCCACCTTGCCGATATAACTTTCCGGCTTTGCAGGACCACTTGCAAAATCTGCCTGTACTGCTGCAAGTAACTCTCCTTTTCCGTCTATCAGACTATATCCTTTTTCTGTGATGGTAAAACTTGCCATCTGCAGAGAATCTGCCTCAAAGATTTCTTTTAAACGTCCGTAATGTGTATCATTTGAAGAGTCCAGTATTAAAGACTCTACCACACTCCCTATAACTGTTTTTTCCACATTGCCGTCTGCCTTTAAGGTTGCCAGAACAGATAAGCTGTCATGGGGAAGATACATTTTCTCAATAATTTCATAATCATACCCTTCCGCTACAACAAGTCCTGTATCAAGCACACCTTCATTCAACAGATTTTGCACCACATTAGCCTGAAATGCACGGAAAATGTTGCCCGCACCGAAATGAATCCAGAAAGGATTTTCTTTTGTTTTCTTTGCAACTGTCTCCCTGTCATATTCGGGGAGCTTATATCCTGCATCAAGCCATGCTTCTTTATCCTGTAAACCTGCGTTTGTTAATTTCATGTTTGCGCCCTCCTTCGGCATATAGCTTTCCTGCTGTTTTATCCTTTGACGGTTGCCTTCCGTCATACACTTAGTTACTCTTTTCGATTGCTTCCCAAAGACCGTTCAAATAAGCAGCGCCAAGCGCTCTGTCGTAAAGACCGTATCCGGGCATTGCCACTTCATCCCAAATCATACGTCCGTGGTCAGGACGGATAGGTCCGGTAAAACCGATATCGTAAAGCGCTTTCATAATTTCATACATATCAAAGCTGCCGTCAGAAGATAAGTGTGCTGCTTCTTCAAAATCCGTAGGAGAATTGAACTTTAAGTTTCTTACATGGGCAAAATGGATTCTGCCTTTTAAGGAACGAATCATATCCGGCAAATCATTCTCTAAATTAGTTCCGTAAGAACCGGAACAAAATGTAATTCCGTTATGCGGATTATCCACCATGCTCATCATTCTGAGAATGTTCTGCTTGTTAATGATGATTCTGGGAAGTCCGAATACACTCCAAGCAGGGTCATCGGGATGAATTGCCATGTTAATATCGTATTTGTCACAAACAGGCATAATCTTCTCAAGAAAGTATTTCAGATTTTCAAAAAGTTTCTCATCATCCACATCCTTATATGCCTCAAACAATTCCTTTACACGTGCCATACGCTCCGGTTCCCACCCCGGCATTACCGTTCCGTTCATATCACCGGAAATAGACTCAAACATTTTTTCAGGGTCAATGGCATCAATAGCTGCCTGATTATAAGCAAGCACGGTAGAACCGTCTTCGCGTTCTCTTGCCAGTTCACTTCTTGTCCAGTCAAATACAGGCATGAAATTATAGCACACCATATGAATATCTTCTTTTCCGAGGTTCTCCAATGTTTCAATGTAATTTGCAATATACTGTTCTCTCTCCGGTGCACCTGTCTTGATTGCATCATGAATATTAACACTTTCAATACCTGCCACATGAAGGCCTGCTGCCTCAACTTCTTCTTTCATGGCACGGATTCGCTCTCTGCTCCACACCTCTCCCGGTGCTGTGTCATAAAGAGTAGTGATTACCCCCTTTACGCCCGGAATCTGACGAATCTGCTTTAATGTAACCGTATCAAACTTAGAACCATACCATCTTAATGTCATCTGCATAACAAAATACCTTCTTTCTATCATTTTCAGATTTGATTTACTGTTAAAATTATAGTTGACCCCATACAGAAAAACCATTGATGCATTTGTTGTATACATTGCAAAAGTTGCGCTTTTGTGTTATTAATATGTTAAATGCAATATGTAAGATATCATTAGATACACCTTAAAAATACCACATTGTCAGGAGATTTCCATGCACAAAAAATTACAAACCGGCTTCAGTACAAGACAATACATGCTTTCCAAGGACTTTGAGCTTTATTATTATCACGATACTGTCCTGCGCAAGGTGGCAACACATACCCATGATTACTATGAATTCTATTTCTTTTTGGAAGGGAATGTCAGTATTCAGATTGATAAAGAACTCTATGATGTTTCCTACGGAGACATCCTTATTATGCCTCCGGGCATCTCCCACCGTCCCATTATCCATAATGCGGATGTGCCCTACCGCCGTTTTGTCTTTTGGATTAGTCAGGAATTTTGCAGCCATCTGCTGAGCTTATCCCCCGACTACGGATATCTGATGCAGCTTGTACAGACACAGAAAAAGTATCTGTTCCATAATGACCGCATCACCTTCCATTCCATACAGTCAAGACTGATTACCTTACTGGAAGAAATGCAGGGAAACCGCTTTGGAAAGGCTGCCAATATTTCGCTTTGTGTCAATGACCTGATTTTACATGTAAACAGAGTCATTTATGAGCGTTTTCATCCTGTTTCCGTTAAGGAAACCACCTCCCTATACGAAAATATCTGTAACTTTATTGAAACCCATATAGAAGAGGACTTATCATTAGAACGTCTCGCGGGAGAATTTTTTGTAAGTAAATATTATATTGCCCACCTTTTTAAAGAAAATCTGGGACTATCCATTCACCAATACATCACCAAAAAAAGACTGGCGTATTGCCGCCAGTCTATCCTTAGTGATAATAGTATTACCAAAACATATGCTTCCTACGGATTCGGAGATTACTCCAGCTTTTACCGCGCCTTCAAAAAAGAATACGGAATTTCACCAAAGGATTTCAGAGATATGAGTTTTATTGATGAAACATCAGAAGCCTGGTAACATCCGGCTCCGACATCCGGCACAGTTATGTCTGCTTTACCGGCTCATATGTCTGAAAAAAAATATTCTGTTCAATGACATACACATCATGTAAATCATCCTTGCGGACAGCCAAAAAATCTTTTTCCCTGCCAAGCATATATTTTTCTTTGTCCCAGGCAGTAAACACTTTTACCCTGTGGTCAAGCGCCCTGACATAGACAAGACTTTCTCCCGTTGCCACACATGCCTTTGCATAAGGAACCAGCGAAATATTGATGCCCTCTGCGGCATCCTTTACCGTAGGCGCGTATTCTCCTTCAAAGGTATAGGCCGTCTCAAGAACCCGGTATGTCCGCTCAAACTTTTCCTTTTTGATTGGATATACTTCTCCCTGTATTCCTATCATAATATAAATATCTGTGGATACTTCGATGTCTAAATCGCCCTCTAACGTACGAACCGTGATTTTTGTTCCCACCTTAAACACTTCTGCCGCTTTTACAAAACCAACAGGAATATTTTTCTTTCTGCACAGCTGCATTTTAGTTAAGTCTGCCTCGTAATCCTCGGCATACAAAATACGGCTGCTCTCAAAATACCGGTCCATACGTTGTCTCAGGAATGTTTTTATATCAGCTTCATTTTTCTCTGCTTCCTGTGTTTTTACAAGCAGTTCTGCTTTTATAAAACCACCGGCTTTCACAAGATGACCGCCTCCCGAACCGATTCCTTCCGTCAGATATGCCGCCAGTTCACTTGCTTTCACCTCTTTAATACAGCTGCGGACAGACAGCTTTATACCGAAAGGCAAAACACTGTACACAAGGCAGGTATCCACCATATCTACCTCAAGCATCATATCGCTGATCATTCCCAGAATATTCGGGTCACAGGGTTTTGCCTCTGCTACCGCATAACGGTGCTTTTCACTATAATCATAATCAAGAAGTGCCTCGCCGGCAATTTCCAGTTCTTTCTGTGAAAGATTCATGTTACGGAAACGGATAATTGCTGCATGCTCATAATCGGCATCATCACGCAAATTCTTATCAAGCGGATGGCTGATTTCCGTAAAATTATTGGTATCCGTCAGCAGTCCGTAGTAAAGTGCCGTTGCCAGCTTCTTATCATCATTTAAGCCGATACCCTCCTGTTGCAACAATTCACGTACTAATGTCGCACAGGCACCTAAGTTACTTCTCACCTCACTAAGTCTTGGAAGCTCACGTGCAACCTGGTGATGGTCTATTACCGCAATCTCCTTTGCCGGAAAATAAGTTACATTTCCCTCTCCATACTGGCAATCCACTGTAAGTAAAAGCTCTGCCTCTTTTAGTTCCTGTACATACTCAATGGGAATTTCCAATTCCTTTACCATCAAAACCAGATTGGTTTTTTGGATAGGGAAACGCCCTCCGTAAATAAAACGTACCCTTTTTCCCTGCATTTTAAAATAGTGATATATCCCAAATCCGCTTGCAAGAGCATCCGCATCCGGATTATCGTGACACTGAATGATAATATTGTCATATTGTAAAAGCTCTTTTAACCGCATAATTGCACCTTTCTTTTATTCTACATGGAATCTTACTCTCTCTGCATCGGAAAGCCGCTCATCACCGAACAGGGAAATGGCTTCTTCCTGTAACATTTCTAATGTCATATAGGGGAATTGATAAACTGTCTTGTAAGAGCTGCTGTAAATCTTACCGCTCTCCGGTAAATACGCCTTACCACCTTCTACCTGCGCAATTCTCTCATAATCCTCCGCATTTACAAGTACCATGTCTGCTGTTGTAATCAAACTTAAGGTTCCGGTCTCATCATCTGCAATTACTTTTTCTATATGATAATACTGCCCTGTGGCAATATAACAAAATGCCTGCTCTTCCAAATCATAAACACGCAGATAGTAATCGTCTCCCTGCATCATGATTTGTTTTCCGTCATCACTGAATCTCACAAATCTGTGATTCATCCCCGTAAAAGGAATTTCTGCCACAGTCTGCATTTCCTGTAAATCCAATACGCGGAGCATACCGTCACTGCAACTGACTGCAAGCAGTCTTCCGCCCGCTCCGTCTGCAAAGGCATTTTGCACATCCAGTCCCCGCAAAATCTGATATTCTTCCGATGTTACAGGCGTCATTTTTCCGCTTTCTGTATCAAGAATACAAAGTCCGTCCTCCTGCGTATTACAATAAGCTTTCTTGCCGTCATCAGAAAGCACTGCCCCGTATAGGTACTGCTCCACTTCCTTTTGAACCAGAACTTCCCGTTTCTTCAAATCAACTACAAAATACTCGTTTCCCTTACATCCGATAAGTAGGGAGTTGTCTGCATTCACATCAAATTCGGCCGCATGGGAGCCCTCTGTCAGTTCCATAATTTCTATTTCTCCGGTTGCAACCTGATAAAAGATAAGACTTCCGTCTGTACTGATTATCATATAAGTCTCATCGTCCACAAATCCGGATAACTCTACATATCTCTCCTCATCCAGCCACTGATTTATCTTACTGTTATCATCTGTGCGGTAAAAGCTGATATTGCCGGGTATGTCAAACGCAGCCACCTCCACGGCATAATAAGTCTCTTCGGGGGATACCTGCATATCCATAACCGTATCATCACACTCATCTACTGTCACCACTTCCGCCGCTTTAGGATACTTCATCACTGTCAGCGCCGGAGATTCATAGGAGCGTACCACCAGCATGCCGTTTCGGATGAAAGCCTGTTTGATAAGTTTTCCTGTTTCTATGGTTGCAGAATCATATCTGGTGCCGCTTTCCATACTTACCACTGCAACTTCCCCGTTATTCTGGGCAAGGTATCCGTAGCTTGCCTGACTTGCGGCCATGAAATCAATAATACCGCCGTCCACTGCAACTTCCGCTACTCTCTCACCGGTTTCATTCTTCCATGTATATGCCATGTTATCCACAGAAACCATTACATCATCGTGAACCTCTCCTGCATCATCCTGATAATATCTGCAGATAATCTTGGCAGAAACGGCATTTGTTCCCACTTTCTGATAGGTAAAGCTATCTTCCCACAATGTCTCATAATTTTCCCAGTCTATCTTCTCAAGCACCTTGATATCTGTCAGTTCGCTACTTTCAAAGTTACCGGAAAAAGGGGAACTTGCCGTAAAAAGGTAGTTTTCTTTATCAAAATCCATATCTGCGATAAAACTGTTTGCCGTATGTACGGTTGTCACCGTCTTGGTCTCAAAATCATAAATGCTGACAAAGCCATTGGGAACTGTTTCCTCTGTGTTTAAATGTGATACGGCAAATTTTGTGTCATCGTCACTAAATACTCTGGAGGATGTATAGGAATGTGGCAGGCTGTTCACCATTCTTCCCACTTCTGCTCCGCTTACAGCATCATAAAAGAACACAAAATCATTACTGATACAGGCAACCGTCTGCGTATTTTCATTGTACTCACAATAAATCACATTCTCATACTCTGCCTGCCATATCTCTTCTCCGTCATAGCTTACGCTTCTGATTTGGTCCTCTTCACATATGATAATTTTCTCTTCACAAAGCAAAGCTTTTACCGGTTTGCTCAAATATCCGTTTTCATCTGCCTTTGGTCTTATCTGTGCAAGCTTTCTTCCATTTTCCAAATCCCACACATAAACACTTCCACCCCTGTCAACAGAAACCACTTTTGTTCCATCCTCATGGAAGCTGAAATCATCCACCGGCAAATCATGCGCCAAAACGCGGTCCATCTTCATCTTTGCCCCGGTATCATACACATAAAGAGCTTCACTTAAGGCATACTGCGCTTCCGCCACATAAGGTCTGTCATTTTCCTTAGAAGGAAGTGCTTCTAAGGCTACTAGAACAGCGGCACGCCTGTCTCCGTCCTCCAGCAGGCTTAAAGAAGTGTCCGCCAGATATTTTGACTGATTTTTCTGCTTGCCTTCATAATTCTGCTGAATCAATGCAGCATTGTAAGCATTATAAGCACCAAACGCAACGGCAAATGCTGCCACAACTGCCGCCGCTGCTGCCATACGCTTAATTTTCCGCTCTCTGTGGCGCTGCTTCAAATCATCATAGCTGCATCCCAAAAGAGGAGCTGCAAGACGCATAATTTCTGTCTTCATTTTGCGTCCTATTTCACCTTTGGAAGCACCGCGCACATCAGCTGCAAGCGGTTCCACCGGATTTCCCTCATCATCCGTCAAAAGCTGCGGAGGAAACGATTCATCCGGTTCTCCTTCGATAAGCACAGCAAGCACCTTCTCTCTTCCGTGCATAGTGATAAACGTATCAATTTCCTTCTGCACCCAGTAGGACTTCGGTGTTCTGGGTGAGCAAATGACAATCAGATACTCTGATTCTGAAAGCGCAGTTTCTATATTGTCACCTAAGTCACTTCCGATGGGCAGCTCCTCCTGGTCCCGGAACACCCTCTTAATACTCTTTTTTCCTGTTTTCTTTGCTACCGCACGCGGCACCTGAAAAGTCTCTAATGACTTGTGAACCTTTTTTGCTATGTACAGGTCTAAATCCGCATGCCGGTAACTGATAAATGCATCGTATTTCATATGTTTAACCTTTTCATTTTTATTTTTGTGCTATCTGTTTATTTTTCTTAATTTCTGCCACCTTTTGCAAGTTTTATAACCGTGAATCTATAATACCACAGATATCTCAAAGTCGCTACGTTAAAGATGATTTCTCATCCCTGTAAGCCAAACTTAAATCTGATAAAAAAGTTGCGCAATTATCATCCCTGTGCTATTATCATATCAAAGCATACATGTTTCTGTTTATTCTGAAATCTTTTAGTTTATCTAAAATTCATGAAAATCTATGCTTTGAATTCCAAATTAATGTAAAGCAGGAGATTTTCATAAGCGCTCCTGCAAAGGAGGGTAAATGAATAAAAGAAATCAATTTACTCCTGTAAACCGGGAGTACAAGGACACTATGTTCCGCATGATTTTCCGGGACAAAAAAGAACTGCTGAGTCTGTACAATGCCGTAAATCATTCTCACTATACCGATGCTGAAATGTTACAAGTCGTTACTTTAGAGAATGCTATTTACATGAACATGAAAAACGACCTTGCATTTTTAGTGGACTGCCATTTGTATCTTTATGAACATCAGTCCACTTACAATCCCAACATTCCGCTTCGGAATCTGTTCTATGTAGCAAAGGAATACGAAAAGTTGGTAACCAATGACACGCTCTATTCATCCAGACTCATCAAAATACCTGCTCCCCACTTTATTGTATTCTACAACGGAGTACGTACACAGCCGGAAATGAGGGAAATCAAACTGTCGGATGCCTATTATTCCGCAGAAGACGCCCCGGCACTCGAACTCAAAGTAACTATGTTAAATATTAATTCCGGCAACAATGCAGAGCTTCTTGAGCAATGCGAAACCTTAAGACAGTACATGCTCTATGTGGAACGGGTACGCAAGTATGCAAAAGAGCCGGGTTTCAATCTGCAAAAAGCGGTGGAACAGGCAGTAAACGAATGCATTGAAGAAGGCATCTTATCAGATTTTTTAAAGAGAAACAAAGCGGAGGCAATCAACATGAGTATTTTTGAATACAATGAAGCAGAAGAAAAAGAAAAAATACGCAAAGCTGAATACAGTGTCGGTTGGGACGACGGATGGGATGACGGACAATTGTTTACAATAATTAATTTGGCACACAAAAAATATCTCAAAGGCTGTACTATCTGCGAAACAGCCGATATGCTTGAGACAGAACCGGAATTAATCAAAAAAATATATGAAACAATTGAAACAACTGAAACAGACGATTTGCAGGAAATTTTCCAAAAATTTACTGCTTCATAACAACTTTCCATAAACCTAAAAAGCAGAACCTTATAGGCTTTAAAAGCCTGATAGGTTCTGCTCTTTTTTATACAAAATCAAACAAACTAATCTGATTGGATTCCGGCAGATTTCCTAAAATTCCCAACCCGTCCATCAAATCAACTACCGTCTTGGATACTTTAGTTCTCGCCCTGAAATCATCTTTGGAAAGGAAAGGACCGTCCTTGGCTGCTTCTACAATAGCATCTGCCGCCTTCTCTCCCAATCCGTCAATGCTGTTAAAGGAAGGCATCAGCTTACCGTCCACAATCTGAAAATTACGGGAATGTGCCGTAAACAGGTCAATAGGCGTGAACTCAAAGCCTCTGGCGTACATTTCCTGCACACTCTTCATATCCTTGTAGGAATCCTGCTCCTTCTTGGAAAGTGTGTCCATTCGCCGCTTATAGTCTGCCATCACATTTTCCAAATGTTGCTGCCCGCGGCACATGATTTCATAAGAAAATGCAGAGGCACGGATAGAAAAGTACGCCGCATAATATGCAAGCGGATAATTGATTTTACAGTAAGCAATTCTCCACGCCATCATTACATAAGCCGCCGCATGTGCCTTAGGGAACATGTATTTAATCTTCTTGCAGGACCCAATATACCAGTCTGGTACGTCCTTTTCCTTCATGGCTTCTTCCCACTCCGGCTTTAGCCCTTTTCCCTTACGCACACTCTCCATGATGGTAAAAGACAACGCACTGTCCACTCCCTTATTAATCAGATAAATCATAATATCGTCACGACAACAAATACATTCGGAAATAGTTGCCGTTCCCTCTGCAATTAAAGTCTGCGCATTACCAAGCCATACATCCGTACCATGACCAAGTCCTGAAATACGAATTAAATCAGAAAGACTCTGTGGTTTGGTATCAAGCAGCATCTGAATAACAAAGTCCGTACCGAATTCCGGCACGCCAAGAGAACCTACCGGACAACCGCTAATCTGGTCGGGGGTAATTCCCAGTGCGGAGGTATTCTGGAACAGGGACATGACCTGCTTATCGTCTAGCGGAATGGTGGTGGGGTCAATGCCCGTCAAATCCTGCAACATACGAATCATGGTCGGATCGTCGTGTCCGAGAATATCAAGCTTCAATAAGTTATGGTCAATGGAGTGATAGTCAAAATGAGTAGTGACAATATCCGTTGTCATATCATTGGCAGGGTGCTGTACCGGTGTAAAAGAGTTAATATCCTCTCCCACGGGAAGCACGATAATACCTCCGGGATGCTGTCCCGTACTTCTGCGGATGCCGGTACATCCAAGAACAATACGGTTAATCTCACAGGTACGTTTTCTCCTGCCTCTCTCCTCATAATAATTCTTCACATAACCAAAAGCCGTCTTATCTGCCAAAGTACCGATAGTTCCTGCACGGTAAGTCTGCCCTGCACCGAAAATTACTTCCGTATATTTATGGGCCTTACTCTGATACTCACCGGAAAAGTTAAGGTCGATATCCGGCTCTTTATCTCCTTTAAAACCAAGGAAAGTTTCAAAAGGAATGTCAAATCCGTCTTTTACAAGCGGTTTGCCGCAAACGGGACAATTCTTATCCGGAAGGTCACAGCCTGCATTACCGGCGGATGCTTTTACCTCCGGAGAATCAAAATCATAGTAACGACAATTAGGACATCTGTAATGAGCGCTCAACGAGTTTACCTCTGTAATTCCCGCCATAAACGCCACCAGAGAAGAACCTACGGAGCCACGTGAGCCCACCAGGTATCCGTCCTCTACTGACTTCCATACCAGCTTTTGAGCAATGATATACATTACCGCAAATCCGTTGTTGATAATAGAATCCAGTTCTTTTTTCAATCTATCCTCTACAATTTGGGGAAGCTCATCACCGTAAAGTTCATGTGCCTTATTATAGCAAATGTCCTTTAATGTCTTGTCACTGTCAGGAATCACCGGCGGACATTTATCCGGACGCACCGGTGACATCACATCAATTCTGTCTGCAATTTTGTTGGTATTGGTAATGACCACCTCTTCTGCCTTGTCACTGCCAAGATATTCAAATTCTTTAAGCATCTCTTCTGTGGTACGAAGATATAGCGGTGCCTGGTCATCTGCATCCGTAAATCCTTTACCAGCCATAATAATCCGGCGGTATACTTCGTCCTCCGGGTCTAAGAAATGAACGTCACAGGTAGCCACCACAGGCTTATTAAACTCTTCACCGAGTGATACAATTCTGCGATTAAAGTTTTTGATATCCTCCATATCATTTACCGCAGTCACCTTTTCCGACTCTATCATAAACTGATTGTTTCCCAAAGGCTGTATTTCCAGATAGTCATAAAAATTCACAATTCTCGCAATTTCTGAATCCGGCTTACCGTCAAGCATTGCCCGGTAAAGCTCACCTGCCTCGCAGGCGCTTCCCACAATCAAGCCTTCTCTGTGTCTCAGCAACAGGCTCTTGGGCACTCTGGGCCGTTTACTGTAATAGGTCACATGGGATTCGGATACCAAGGTATATAAATTTTCCCTGCCGATATTGTTCTGTGCCAAAATGATGGCATGATAAGTAGGCAAACGCTTGATAATGTCTGGACTGGACGCCCCCTTCTCGTTCACCTTTGCAAGAGTCTCTACTCCTGCCTCTCTCAGCATAGGAATAAATTTTACAAATATTTCTGCGGTTGCCTCAGCATCATCCACTGCACGATGATGGTTCTCCAAGGAAATTCCCAAAGTCTTAGCTACCGCATCTAAGGTATGCTTTGCCTGATTGGGCAACAGGATTCTTGCAATTCCTACAGTATCTACATAGGTAAACTCCCTGCGGATTCCCTGACGAAGCGCATTTTCCTTAATAAAACTCATGTCAAAGTTTGCGTTATGCGCCACCAGCACCGCATCACCGCAAAATTCCAAAAACTGCGGTAAAATTTCCTCTATCTCCGGAGAATCCATTACCATGGAATCATTGATTCCCGTCAGCTTCTCAATTTCAAACGGAATGGGTGTCTTGGGATTCACAAAGGTAGAAAAACGGTCAACAATCTCTCCTCCTGATACCTTCACCGCACCGATTTCGATAATACGGTTATTTACAGGTGAAAATCCTGTTGTTTCGATATCGAATACAACAAAATCGGAGGCAAAATCCTGCCCCTTATCTCCTGTTACGATTTCCTGCAAATCATCTACCAAATACGCTTCCATTCCGTAAATGATTTTGAAGAAATCCTGCTTATCCGGGTTTGCGTCCCCGGCTTCTTTCCGTTTATTTTTTTCCTCTTTCCACAAATCCTCCCACACATGATTCGCATCCGGGAAGGACTGTACTACGCCGTGGTCTGTTATTGCAATAGCAGGATGTCCCCATTTATAGGCACGCTTTACAATGTCTTTGGCTTCGGAAACGCCGTCCATATCACTCATCTTGGTATGACAGTGAAGTTCCACACGCTTTCTGGCACTATTATCCTGTCTGGACACGGTAAAATCAGGAATCTTTTTTACCCCTGTTAAGGAACCGATGGTAAGCTCATTGTCAAACTTATCCACCATGGTGATTCCCTTGATTTTCACAAACGCACCTTTTTTGATACCTGCTGTTATTTCTGCAACCTGGTCATTACGTGCAAACATTTTAATAGTCATGGTATCCGTAAAGTCTGTCACATCAAACATCAAAATAGTCTTTTCATTTTTAATTTCCCTGCTGTCAAAGCTGATAATCTTACCGCGGATTACCACCTCACCGATTTCACCGATGATATCCTCTATGGGCATGGCATCCTCTTCAAAATCCCTTCCGTAAAGCACATCGGGATTGTCGGAGCGTTTCACGGAACGGTTAAATTCACCCTTCTTAAAATCACCTTTTTTGAACTTGCCTCTGAACTCGCCTTTGGACACACCGGTAGGTGCTGCTGCCTTGATACTCCCCTCTGCTGCCTTTAAAGCGCCGCCCTGCATATTACCCGCCTGCGCACTTCCTGCTGTCAAAGCACCACTGCTGCCCGGCGCACCTTGCAATGCTTCTCCCTGCGCAGAAGTATCTGTCGCGCCTTTCGTCATTCCTGCCGCATCCGCCATCTCGCCTGCTCCCGGCATATTTCCCTGCATACCTTCAGGCTGTGCATCTCCAAATTCTCCGCCGGAAGATGCCCCGAAAACTCTTGCTGTAATCTCAGCCACCTGACGGGCAATTTTAATATCATCTTCAGCTTTATATTTTCCTGTTTTCTTTTCCTTGTACTGCATCTGAATACCTACGGAAAAGCCGCAGCGCTCATTGAGTATCTTTTCCAAGATACGGGTAAGCTCACCTGACTTGCTTTTGGCAAGCACAGTATCCTCAACGGTTATTATCAACTCTTTTTCGGAAGGATAGGCAAAATCAGCCCCCTTAAACAAATTGTATTCCACCGGACTGTATTCACGAAGTTCCAGCAAAATACTGTCTCTGTAGATTTCCAGTAAATTCTGCACCGTGTACTGGGCAGATAAGTGAAACCGCTCGTACAGCTTCACTCTCACACTATGTCCTGCAAAAAACTGTTTTTTGATTTCCTCTTCCACCTTAAATATAGTTTCTTTCTGAATCAGATACTCACAGGATATGGTAACACGAATGAGGTCTCTGCTTTTTGTCGCAGAAACCTTCTCCACCGTTACCTGTTCAAACAAATCCTGATTCTTTTTATCCAACTTTAAATTGGGAAATACATCAAAAAACTGCTTTGCCATTTTAAAACCTCTGTTCTTTATGCCTGCCAGTTATCCAGTTCTTCCTTTAACACTGAAAGCAGCTGGTTTTCCGGCACCTTTTTCACAATCTCACCTTTTTTAATTAACAGACCTTCTCCGATACCGCCTGCAATACCGATATCTGCTTCCTTTGCTTCCCCCGGTCCGTTTACGGCACATCCCATAACTGCTACCTTAATATCAAGGGGATACCCTGCCACCATGGTTTCCACCTGATTAGCAAGTCCGATTAAATCAATTTTGGTTCTTCCGCAGGTAGGACAGGAAACCACTTCAATACCGCCCTTACGAAGTCCCAACGTACGCAGAATTAATTTTGCAGATTTAATCTCCTCTACCGGATCTCCTGTCAGAGATACGCGGATTGTATCGCCGATTCCCTGATTCAAAATCAATCCAAGTCCGATGGAGGATTTGATATTTCCGCTGATAATTGTCCCAGACTCGGTAATTCCCACGTGAAGGGGATAATCTGTTTTGTCAGCCAAAAGTTCATGTGCCTTTACACACATCATCACATCGGAAGACTTGATGCTGATTACCAGATTGTGATAATCAAGTTCTTCTATCATATGTACCTTGTCAAGGGCACTCTCCACAATTCCTTCCGCGGTTACACCGTGATATTTCTCTACCAGTTCCTTTTCAAGAGAGCCACTGTTTACCCCTACACGAATGGGAATGTTTCTCTCCTTCGCTACAGAAACTACGGCTTCCACCTTATCTCTTCCGCCAATATTACCGGGGTTAATCCTGATTTTGTCTGCACCGTTTTCCATGGCTGCAATTGCCATTTTGTAATCAAAATGGATATCTGCCACCACCGGAATGGAAATCTGCTTTTTTATTTCCGAAAGTGCTTTTGCAGCCTCTAAAGTAGGTACTGTACAGCGGATAATTTCACATCCTGCTTCCTCTAATTTATGAATCTGGGCAACAGTAGCTGCCACATCTTCTGTTCTTGTATTTGTCATGGACTGAATCAAAATCGGGTTGCCGCCGCCGATTTTTTTATCACCGATTGTAATAACTCTGGTCTGCTGTCTTGTCATGATTTACCTCCTGTCATGAATTCCTTTTGTACGGTAAGACATTCTTTTATGCCACCTCATTCATTATATCCCAGAACGATTGGAATATCAATTCTTGCTTGTCCCTTCTCTATCTGAAACATCCTGCTCTCTTTCTATCAGAAACACTCTGCTTTCATAAATATCACCTTCTTTTGAGGCTGCCACAATCTGCAGAGAAAGTATCCCTTCCGGCAAATCCTCCTTTGCAATTTCAAGTCGCAGACAGTCAGTTACTGCATATACCGAATCCTCCTTTAACAACAGCTTACGATAATCTTCATCCCGCATTTCCACCCATAGTGCTTTCTGCTTCTCCTGTGCCCTTGCATGAAAAACTGCTCCTGCACTGCCAAGGACATTTCCCAGTAAAACAAACTGTAGCAACAAAATCATTAACAGCCCCGGATATTTTTTCTCGGTAAGAAAAATACTTTTTTCACATTTTCTGATTATATGCTTTTTCTTTTTTGTAAAATAAAAAAGGGTTTGATACAAAAGTGCAATTCCCAAAAACAGCATCGGTTCCTGCAAATATGGAAAGGGGAACTCTTCCTGCCTTACCCCCTTCAAAAAAGGAAATATTGTCCTGCAGGCAAAGACACACCATAGCAGCACGCCAACTGCCTGGCATAGAAAATAAACAAACCCTCTCACCTTATTAGGTGCACCACAGACCGCCAGTGCTTCCTTCACCTGTTCCATGGAATGGTATCTGTCACAAACCTGCTCCTTAAGGCAGGTTTGTATCACCGCCTCCAGCTTCCTTGAAATACTCCTGTCGTAAAGTCTTACGGGAAGCCTTTTTTCCACACTTTCCTTCTTTCCCGTAAGCATTGTATGCATCAGGGCGCCAAAAGCATAAATATCACTTTCCTTACATGTCTGTCCGTATCGCCATTGCTCCGGTGCACTATAGCCCGGTGTTCCCATCAGATGATGTTCTTCCGATTGTCCGTATGTAGCTGTGAAGGCTGCGCCAAAATCAATCAGACGGACCTTTCCGTCCGGCTGTATCATAACATTTGACGGTTTTAAATCCCGGTATATAATTTCCGGCTTCTGCCTATGTAAAAAACAAATTCCGTCCGCAATCTCCATTCCCCATACAACAGCCTGCCTCTCGTCTGCCTTACCGGCTCTGCGCAGATATTCTTCAAGCGTAATCCCTTCCACATATTCCATTACCATGCAACTCTGTCCGTCTTCCTCAAAAAAATCTACAATTCCCGGGAAAAGCGGATGCGCAAGTTTCTTTAAAATTTCCGCTTCCCGATGAAACAACTCTTTTTCACATTTGCTGATCTTCAGGACAAATAATCTGTTTAAATGCAAATCCTTTACCAGATAAACAAAACCCATTGCTCCTTGTGCAACAGAACGTATCACTTCATATTTCTGACCATAGATTTTCTTCATATACTCCCCTTTCTTCTATCTGCACAACAAATACACCGCGGACATATTGTCCCGCTCCCCTTTCTTAAGACTATAAGCTGCCAGTTCCTTCAGTCTTTTGGCAATCTGCCGCTCTTCCTTTACCTGACCGGGCATAAGACTATCTGCAAACATCTTATCGCTTATACACCGGTAGAATCCGTCGCTGCAAAGCAAAAACGCCTTTTTTCCCCTCCTTCTTTTGCATACAACATCCGGTTTTTGATAAGCAAAGCTCCCCATGCACTTGGTCAGTGTATTATTGCTTCTTCTGTGATCCTTTGTTATCTGCCGTACAGACTTTTTCCCTGCCAGGCAAAATATTCTGCTGTCCCCCAAGTGTACTGTCATATAGTGTCCTTTCCACAAAAGAAGAACTGACATGGTTGCACCGAGTAAAACTCCTTTCCCCTCTCCATAGCACTGCAAAGCATCATTTATCTCAAAACAGCAACGTAAAAAGCACTTTTCTATTTTCTTTCTGCTTTTCCCTTTTACCACCAAACCGATAAGCTCATCATAAAAAACTTCTCTCAGCCTTTCTGCAATAAATCCGCTGGCGACTTCCCCTTCCTTAAGTCCTCCGATTCCGTCACAAACCGCTGCAAGCACCACTCTGCCTTTTTTTGTCAGTACCTGCTCCAAAATAAGAGAATCCTGATTGGCATCCCGTTTCCCCTTATCCCAGTACACACCTGAAATAACCTTCACACACATCCTCCTTTATCATTTTCTTTCTTATTCATGGATAATAAATTGAACTTACCTTGAATCATTTTCCGGAGTTAATCAACGATTAACAGAACTCATACGAATACGAACGCAGACCTGCGTTTGGTATACACATTATAAAAGAACATAAAAAAAGAATCCATTATACAAAATTACCAAAAATATATTTTTAGTAATTTTGTACAGGATTCTTTACTCGCTTTTATTTTTTCATTAAAAGAATTTCGAAATGTCGTTAAACAGTACGAGTACCATTAATACCATAAGTGCCATCATACCCGCTAAATGCACCATTCCTTCCTTCTCCGGCGGAATCGGTTTCCCTCTAAGGGCCTCTATCAGCAAAAATACCAAACGTCCACCATCAAGTGCCGGAACGGGAAGCAGATTTAAAATACCTAAGTTCACGGAAAGAAGCAGTGCAATGTTCAGCATGGAAAGAATTACACTGGATATTCCGTACTCTTTTGCAACATCATAGGTTTCATCCACAACCTTCACAATACCAACAGGACCGGAAACCTCATCCTTAGACACCTGCCCCTGCACTAACATGGAAAGACTCTTAAAGGTGTATTGCACCCAATATTCCATATTGTAAAAAGCATACTGAAATACCTGCGGCACGCTGCAGTCCAAAAACTCTCCGCTGGTAATTCCGATGTAATATCTGTTGTCCTCTTCGCTAAACTTGGGATTTACTGTGACTGTAAACTCTTCACCGTCTCGTTCGTAAGCAATTTCAATGGCTTCTCCCTTATTGACTGCGGAGAAGAAGTATACCTGATCCTGCAGATGAACATTACTTCCGTTCATCTCCGTAATCACGTCTCCGGGCATAAGTCCCACTTCTTCTGCTGCGCCTCCATCAGATACAGTCTGAATCACCGGAAGCTGTACGCCGCACGCCCAGACAAGAATAACCGACATCAAATACGCTGTGATAAAGTTAAACAACGGACCTGCAAATACTGTTGCAAACCGCACCCATACAGGTGCATTGGGAAATGCCCCTTCCGACAGTTCTCCTTTTTCACTCTCTAACCCGTCTTCCCCTTCAAATACACAGGCTCCACCAATGGGAAGCAGTTTCAGGGAGTACTTGGTATCCCCTTTTACAAAAGAAAATAAAGTAGGTCCCATTCCCACAAAAAATTCCACAACATGAATGCCGTTCTTTTTGGCCACGATAAAATGACCGAATTCATGAGAAATCACTACCACACAAAATATTAAAAGAAAACAAATAATTGATACTGCCAATTGATAACCTCCTACGCACGCCTTATCTTACTGACTTAATATACTCATAGGCGTACTGTTCTGCCGCCAGAATCTCTTCCACGGAAGGATTTGCCGTAACATTATGATTTTCCATTGCTCCCTGTATCAAATCATAGATTTCAAGGAACTTTATCTTTCTGTCAAGAAACAGACTGACTGCCTTTTCATTTGCCGCATTATAGACTGTAGGCATACTGCCACCAACATTAAGCGCCTCATAAGCCATGGCAAGTCCGCGGAACGTATCTGTATCCGGCTTTCAAAGGTCATAGATGCCAATTCATAAAAATCTACCCGTTTTTCATTCATGGGACGTCTGTCCGGATAAAAAAGTGCATACTGGATAGGCAGCTTCATATCCGGCATACCAAGCTGTGCCATCACTGCTCCATCCGCGTACTCTACCATAGAATGAATAATACTCTGGGGATGTACCACTACCTGAATCTGCTCCGGTTTTACGCCAAAAAGCCATTTTGCCTCAATTACTTCCAGTCCTTTGTTTACCAGCGTGGAAGAGTCTACCGTTATTTTTCTGCCCATAGACCAGTTTGGATGTTTCAGTGCATCTTCTACCGTAATCTCTGTCAATTCTTCCCTTTTTCTGCCACGGAACGGACCACCGGATGCCGTCAGAAGAATTTTACTGATTCTCTCTTTGGGTTCTCCGTTTAAGGATTGGAAAATGGCACTGTGTTCACTGTCCACAGGTAAAATGGACACTCCCATTTTTTCAGCAAGAGGCATAATAATATGTCCTGCCGTTACCAGTGTTTCCTTATTGGCAAGGGCAATGGTCTTTTTCTCTTCAATTGCTGCAATGGTAGGTCGTAATCCTATCATTCCCACAATTGCCGTAACCAAAACTTCCATTTCCGGAAGTCTTGCCAGTTCCAAAAGTCCGTCCATACCGCTTTTTACCGTAACGGAAAGGTCGGCCACTCTTACACGCAAATCTGCTGCCGCCTCTTCTGTCCACATGGCACAAAAGGACGGCTTAAATTCACGAATCTGTTTCTCCATCAAATCAACATTTGTTCCGGCCGCAAGCGCAATCACCTGCAAATCGGAATTATTTCGTACAATATCCAAAGTCTGGGTACCGATAGAACCGGTAGACCCCAGAATACCTATTTTCTTCATGAATTGTCTCCTAAAACATTATATGCTTATTTTTATAACATAATCAAAACCAAAAGATAAATAATCGGTGCAGTGAAAATCACACTGTCAAAGCGGTCCATCACACCACCATGCCCCGGTATCAGTTTCCCGTAATCTTTCACTTCATGATTTCTCTTAATCGCTGAGGCTGCCAGATCCCCCACCTGGGAAATCACTGCTCCCACAGCGCTAATCAATACAAATGCCCAAGTAACATTCTGATCTGCAATCACACGCTCCACAAAGAAATACCCATACAGGGCACCTACCACCGCAGAGCCAACCACGCCGCCTATCGCGCCTTCTATGGATTTCTTGGGACTTAGCACCGGTGCAAGCTTATGCTTGCCGAAAAGCATTCCCACTATGTATGCACAAGTGTCGCAAATCCAGGAGCTGATAAAAATCATCCAGACAGTATATTCCCCGTAAGGAAGGCTTCTTACCAGATAAATAAAGGATAGCATTATCGGGCCATATGCTACACAAAAGAAAAAACTCATAATCTGCTCTGCATGGTATTTGGGAAATGTCAACACATACAGAAACATAAATGCCACCAAAATCATAATCATGGTCAGAAAAAGAAATTCTCTTTCCTCGGAAAATACCATAAACAGATAATACACGATAATTCCCGCATATCCGATTACTTCCGGCACAGTTATCCCCTTGGCTTTCCCAGTCAGTTTACAGGTCTGCATCAGTTCCCTAAATGCCACAAGAGAAAGAAAAAGCAAAACACCTGCCAGCAAATATCCGCCTGTCAGTAATGTAACAAGGGCTACAATCACCAACACGACCGCACTTATGGTTCTCGTAACAAACATGCCTATTCCTCCTTAATTCCGCCGTATTTTCTGTTTCTATGATTATATGCCTCCACAGCTTTTATCAATTCTTCTTTTGAAAAATCAGGCCATGCCACCGGAGTAAAATAGAACTCGGTATAAGCAAGCTGCCACAACAGGAAGTTTGAAATTCTCTGTTCATTACAGGTACGAATCAACAAATCAGGGTCCGGAATCCCTTTGGTATCAAGAGTATCCGAAATTAGCTGCTCAGAAATCTCTTCTGCCTTTATAGTGCCGCCCTCCACTTTTTCTGCCAGCTTTTTCACAGCACGGACGATTTCATCTCTTCCGCCGTAATTGATGGCAATCTGGAAATGCAGACCGTCATTGTCTTTTGTTGCCTCTTCCAGCTCTTCGATTCTTGTGCGGATATCTTCATCCAGTCTTGTCTTATCACCAATGACTCTGACACACATTCTGTTTTTCTTTGCGGTTGTCAGACAGGTTTTCATATAATTACGCAAAAGCTTCATAAGTGCATCCACTTCATCCTGAGGTCTGGACCAGTTTTCTGTACTGAATGCATAAACTGTCAGATACTGAATGCCCATTCTGTAGGCTTCCTCACAAATTACTTCTACCGTCTTTGCTCCCTGCACATGACCGTAATTTCTGGGCATTCCTTTGCTCTTTGCCCATCTGCCGTTACCATCCAGAATAATTGCTACGTGATTCGGTATTTTCAATTCCTGCATATCTGCCATTTTTACATCTCCTGTTACTTCTGATTCATACATGAATAAAAGGGGGCACTACGATTGTAATTCTGTAATCGCCTGCCCCACCCATTATTTTTGTTTCACATTTCTTTCCGGATTATACGGTAAGAACTTCTTTGGATTTTTCTTCCATAATCTTGTCTACATCTTTGATGTATTTGTCTGTCATCTTCTGTAATTCATCTTCAAGCTGCTTTACTTCGTCCTCGGAAATTTCTTTGGAAAGCTTCTTAAACGCATCATTACCGTCTCTTCTGATGTTTCTGACAGCAACCTTGCAGTCTTCTGCTTTCTTCTTTACATCCTTCACCAACTCTTTTCTGCGTTCCTCTGTAAGTTCAGGGAACACAAGACGGATTACAGAGCCGTCATTGGAAGGTGTAATTCCGATATCGGAAGCAAGAATAGCCTTTTCAATTGCTTTAATCAGGGATTTTTCCCAAGGTGCAATCTGAATCATTCTTGCTTCGGGAACTGTTACATTACCCACCTGCTGAATAGGAGTGGGTGTTCCGTAGTAATCTACACGAATCTTGTCAAGAACATGGGGATTTGCACGTCCTGCCCTGATTCCCTGATAATCCATCTCAAGATGCTCATATGTTTTTTTCATTTTTTCTTCGTATACTTTTAATCTCTCGTCCATGGCTTTCGCTTCCTTTCTTTATACAGTCACTTTTGTTCCTGTAAATTTACCGTTTACGGCATTTACAATACTGTTTTCTTCGTTAAGACCAAATACCCACATGGGCATCTTATTGTCTCTTGCCAAAATAGATGCAGTCATATCAACCACCTGCAGATTCTTGGCAATTACTTCATCAATGGTAACTTCATCATATTTCTTGGCATCCGGGTTTGTCTTCGGGTCAGAATCATAAACACCGTCTATGGACTTGGCAAGCAAAATCACTTCCGCTTCCACTTCCACCGCACGAAGGACAACTCCTGTATCTGTTGAAAAATAAGGATGTCCCGTACCGCTTGCAAAAAATACTACCATACCTTTTTCAAAATATTTGTTGGCGCGATCCTTTGAAAATAATTTTGTAAATGAGCCGCACTCAAACGGGGTTAAAACCGCGGTTTTCATACCCACGCTTCTGAAAATTTCGGAAACATAAATACAATTCATAACCGTTGCCAGCATACCAATCTGGTCTGCCTTGGTTCTGTCAATGTTCTCACTGGAACGACCTCTCCAGAAATTTCCGCCGCCGGTCACAATGCCTACCTCAATTCCTTTGTCAACCAGTTGCTTTACCTGCAAAGCAACGCCTTTTACGGTTTCTTCATCAAAGCCCGTCTTTTTGTCTCCGGCAAGAGCCTCACCGCTTAATTTCAGTAATATTCTCTGCATCCTGTTACCATGCCTTTCTTATTTCATCTTTTTCAGTTCTTCAAAGAAGGATGTAGGGTTCACCTCTGCATAACACTGTGAACACATACCTTCAATAACAGCACCGTTGTTAATCTGTACGGATTTTGATTTAATATCACCCATTACAATTGCGGATGAATCCAAAATAACAGGCCCCTTTACATCGATATCACCCTTTACCGCACCTGCAATTACTGCACTGTAAGCATATATATTTCCGATAATAACGGTGCTCTGTCCAACCTTGATACTTCCGTTACTTCTCAGTTCACCCGTAACCTTTGCGTTTTCCGCATAAATTTCTGCGGCCTGGGAATTTCCCTGAATGGTACCTGTAATATTCAACTTACCGAGAGCCTCAACATTTCCCACGATACTGCCGCGAACATCAAGTGCCCCTTCCGTTGCAATGTTACCGTTAATAATCATGCTGTCTGTCAAAACAGAAACTTCATCGCTGGGACGCTTTACGGAAGAAGATGCAAAATCCGCTTTCTTTTCTTCTGCAACCGGCGCAACATAAATTGACTCTTCCGGCATAGCTGCAGTAACTTCCATGCTGTCAAGCATCTGGCTTAAATCTGCATCAAAACCGTTTACTGTTTCCTGTTCTGTCACCATCTCCTCAGACTCCTGCATTGTTTCTTTGGAATCCTCCGGCATCAGTTCATTCACTGCCTGTGACAAATCATCCTTTAAATCTGAAAAAAATCCCATTCTACGTTCCTCCATTTTATGTTTATCTTTTGATAATTCATTTATTTATGAATCCGGCTGATTCCCTATGCTCTTTACATGCTGAATCAGCGGGGTATCATCTGTGATTGGTAAAAAGCAGGCATCTCCCTGCATGCGCACCTTCGCAATAATTTCCGCAAGTGCTGCAACCGTGGTATCCTTCTCTGCCGCATCATGCATCAGCACCACACAATCCGTCTGACCGCTTATTCCCGAAATACAGTTAGAAACAATGGTATCCTTGGGAAGCTGTCCGCTTACTGCATCTCCCGAAGATACATTCCAATCAAAATATGCAATATCACTGTCATTCAGATAGGCAATCAGTTCCTGCATATCTGCTTTACTGACTTTGTTGGAACTGCCCCCCGGAAACCGGTAATATCTGGGCCAAACACCTGTTATTTCATATAGATATTCCTGCAATTTCTTTAAATCTTTGACAAAGGCCGCCTTAGATGCGTATATTTCCTCATACTTATGACTGTAGGAATGCATGGCAATTGTATGCCCCTCTGCCACAATTCTCTGATACAGCGCTTTCGATTCCTCGTCAGTCTTACCCAGCACAAAGAAAGTTGCCTTTACATCATACTGCTTTAAGATGTCCAGAATCTGCGCAGTATTACTACTGGGACCGTCATCAAAGGTCAGGTAAATCCGCTTGCTATATGAAATTGCCTCTTCCTGTATCTCCTGTTCCGGCTCTGACTGCTCCTCGCTCTCCCGCGGTGATTCCTCAATATGTGCCGTAGTAAAAACACTTGTTATTTCTTCTGTTTCTGCCTCCAGCCTTGCCTGTTCAAGCATTGTCTGTAATTCCTGCAATTGTCCGTTTAAACCGGATATATGAACAGCAAGTACTATGCAAATAATGATTGGAATCAGAATTGCCATTCCCACTGTGCCCAATATCATTTTCTTTAGCCGGTTAATCCGTTTTCTCCGGGCTGTTGCTTCCTCCATGGGAATGTACTCCTTTACCACATACTGTCTCAAATTCTTCTATAAGGTATAACAGAAATACCCTTCTTACATCTTACCACAATATAAGATTCTGGGAAAGAGTTAAATTTATGAAGATATAAATTTACATATATCCTTTTAATAACGCTCGTCTCCGTAAATAGCCCTTTCCTCTTCCATCATTTTTTCCTGTTTTTCAAATTCCGCTGTATTTTCAGGGGTATACATCGCCCTCCTGTGTTCTTCCATATCTTTCTCTGCCAACTCTTCGCTGATATTCCAGTATGTTTCCGGGGCTCCGCAAATCCCATCAGACTTCAAATAACTGTCAATCGTCAAATACCTGTCATCAAAGTCCGCTGCATTTCTCGCACCTTTTACTGTCCATCCGCATTCTGCCATTGCCGGAAGCCTTGGAAGAATCAGATAAAACACTCTGTCAAGGTCAGAAACTCTTTCCGTCCATAAGGGACACTCCACACCTATAATCGCATTCTCATTTTCAAGGTATTCCGGACAAATTTCATAATCAAGAATCTTATGAACATCCCACATAGCGTATGGATAATCCAAATAAAAGCTCTCTGTGGAAGATTGAATGATTTTTCCGCCTCTTTTGACAAAATCGGTAATCAGTTCTTTATCCCCCATCCACATCTGTACCACAAAATCCGTAGGCAATTTCTCACCACGCAAAGAATCATTCCATACGATAACTTTCTTTCCCTTTTTCTTTAAATATTCCTGCACCTTGATTACAAACCACTGTTGAAGGGCGTTTTCATCCAAAAGTCCCAGTTCTTTTATCTTTTTTTGGCAGTCCGGACACCTTCTCCATTTTCGTTTGCAAGCCTCATCACCACCGATATGAATCATTTCGTACGGAAACAACTCTGCCAGTTCATCCAAAATGTGGGTAACAAATGTAAAGCTTTCTTCTTTGCCTGCACAAATAAGATTGTCAAAAATGCCTCCCGTAGTAACCACACTGACCGGCTCATTCTGACATCCTATTTCCGGATATGCCGCAAGCATTGCACTTTCATGCCCCGGAATTTCAATCTCGGGAATAATGTCTATCATATGCTCCTTTGCATAAGTAACAATTTCCCTGATATCCTCTTTTGTAAAATATCCACTGTTATTTTTATATTCATCCACAAGACCGAAATGCGAACGACCTCGTTTTGCTCCGACTTCGGTCAGTTTCGGATAGGCTGAAATCTCCACGCGAAATCCCTGATCATCTATCAGATGCCAATGCAACTTATTAATCTTAAACAAGGAAATAATATCAATTATTTTCTTCACATCATCCTTCGGCAAAAAGTGACGGCTGGAATCCAGCATAAAGCCACGGTATGCAAATCGTGGTGCATCATCTATCTCCATACAGGGCATTACATCCTTAAACTGCATTCTTAACTGTTTTAACGTGCAATTTGCATAAAAAATCCCTGCCTTATCACCTTCAATACGGATTTCGTCTTCCGTGATTTTAATAACATATGCTTCTTTTTTCTGCAGTTCTTTCTCACATGTTGTTATCTTCGCCCCCGGTTGGCAATAACCGCCTGTAAGCTTAACTTTTTCCGGATAGGGAACCAAATGTAATCTCTCCATAATACCTCCTATTCTTTAAACGGTTCTTCTTTCAGGCTGCCAAGTGCAATACCTACTTTTCCTCCCGCAAGTAAAAAAGTTTTCATTGCCCTTTGAAGCGACGTTTTTTCCGGTAAACTGCCGACATCAATCTGCCCATTCTCCTCAATTCCATATACCCATTCCGCGTAATCGTTTACATCAGGTATTCCCTTTTCGATTATAAAGTTTTCCTGGAATTTTCTAATGCGGGAATCTGCCGGAAGCAGTTCTTTCAATGCCGGCGACAACAGCCAGCTTTCACAGCTCATTTTCACATCTGCGTACTCCGGAAAATACGTTTTCAAAAAATCACGGGCAAGCTCATAAGATTTCCGCAGAGCAACCTTGTTCATATCCGCATCCGAAGGAATATGAATCGAAACATACTTTTGCGTATCTTTATCTACCAGCTCATACTCCAGTTCACCGATTCGAAAAAGCTGCAAAGCAAGCTGTCGGGGTGTCCAAAAATCACGGTTAAAATAATATCTTCCGCTTCGCTCCATGCTTTCATTTACAAATCTGGAAAAACATTTCATGGTTGCCACAAAAATTTCTTCACTGATTCCGGCTTCTTTGTATTTTTCCCATGAAAGCAAAGCTGCCTGGAGCATCACCGTAAGCATCTTCATTCCATCCGAATCCTCGCCAAGCATCTTTTTCAAATCAGCGAGCCCTTCGTTCCATGTATTGCGCGAAAACAGTTTACGTACCGCCTCTGCAAGCCGTACATCATCCATATGAATATCCGCATTTATTATCAATTCCACGACTTCCCGCGGCAGTTTAATTTTTTCTGCTAGAAATAGCATTTTAACAGTTCTCCTTTTTTGTAAATTATATCACATCGAAAAAAAAGCGACCACATATCGTGTGGCCGCACATTGCTTTTTTACTTTTAATATTTATTCCGTAATATCTGCATACATGAAATACCAGTGACCGTTAGGTCCATGCCATGCACCTGTAATCTTATCACTCTGCAACCAGAAGTCATTATAGTATGCAAGAGGGATACAAGCTGCATCTTCCATCATAATATCTTCTGCCTGATGAAGTGCTGCGGAACGCTCTGCAGGATCCAAGGTTGTTCTGGATAAATCCATAGCTGCATCAAATTCAGGATTGTTGTACTTACCGTCGTTGTTACCGTTGGTAGAGTAGAACAGGTCTAACATATTGGAAGGATCGCTGTAGTCTCCTATCCAGCCGTTACGCGCGATATCATATTCGCCGTTACGACGCATAGGTGTAAAGGAAGCCCATTCTACAATTTCAACCTCTAAAGTAACGCCGATTTCTGCCCATGCCTGCTGTAAATATTCAGCAACCACCTTATGATAACCGGAGTCATTGGTGGAATATGTGATAACAGGAAGTCCTTCACCGTTCGGATAACCTGCATCTGCCAGTAACTGCTTTGCTGCTTCTACATTTGCTTCATGGTTAGTCGTATCAATATAAGGTGCGCCACCGTTAGCAGATGCTATGAACTCGCTTCCGTCTGTATCTACCCAGCCGGGTCCCATAAAGTTGCTTGCAGTAGCGTAAGTTCCCTGCATCAAAGTGCCTGCAACATATTCACGGTCAATAGCAAGATTCAGCGCTTTACGAACATTGATATCTGTAAAAGGTTCTCTTTCCATATTCAGACTTAAATAGTAAGTACCGATAATAGATTCTACCTTGAAATCAGACTGTCCGCTCAAAGTAGGGATTTCTTCTGTGGGAACGTCCTTAATCATCAGAACTTCACCTGTCTGGTAAGCACTGTAAGCTGCGTTTGCATCTTCAATTAAGTTCCACTTAATACCATCAAGTTTAATTGCATCTGCATTCCAGTAATAAGGATTCTTGCTCATAAGAATATGAGAACCGGGAACCCATTCAGAAATGTAGAAAGGCCCGTTTGTGATATAAGTTTCAGCAGCAGTTGCCCAAGCATCACCGTTTTTCTCAACAGTTGCCTGCTGAACAGGGCTTAATGTGGAATATGCAATCAGACTTCCAAAGAAAGAACAAGGTGCTGATAAAGTAACAACTACTGTCTTGTCATCGGGAGCCGCTACCTGAAGAGCATCCAGATTACCTGCGATTGCATCCTCATAACCTGCTACTACACCAAGTACGGTTTCTGCATAAGGAGCAGCTACCATAGGGTCACATACTCTCTTAAAGCTGTACACATAATCATTTGCTGTCAGGTCAGAACCGTCAGACCACTTAAGACCATCTCTTAAATGGAATGTCCATGTAAGACCGTCTTCAGATACTTCCCAGCTTTCTGCCGCTCCGGCAACAATCTGGTTATTTTCATCTACACTCAGCAAACGTTCAAACGCATGCTCAAGCATAGTACCGCCGTCAGATGAACTGTTTAACGCGGGATCAATAGTTTCAGGGTCAGGACCTACCTGTACAGATAAAATCTTGCCCTCACCTGCAGGTGCCTCTGCACTGCCGCAGGCTACTGCGCCCACTAACATGACAACTACAAGTACGAGTGCAAATACTCTCTTTTTCATGATTTTCCTCCTAGTAAAAATAAAACATAAATTTATAAAATCTGTGGGTGCCAAATGCGCACCCTCAAATATTTACCATAATTAATTACATTTGTCAATATGATGACATGCCGCAAAATGTCCTTTTTCCACTTCCTTCCACTCTGGTACCTCTGATGCGCATCGTTCATCAGCATAAGGACATCTGGTACGGAAACGACAGCCTGAAGGAGGATTTAACGGACTGGGAACATCTCCCTCAAGCACGATTCGCTTGCTCTCCTTTGCCACCTTCGGGTCCGCGATGGGTATAGCTGAGATCAGGCTCTTGGTATAAGGATGAAGGGGTCTTGTTGTCAAAGTATAACTGTCGGCAAGCTCCACCATTCTTCCCAGGTACATAACACCGATTCTGTTGGAAATATGCTTTACCACAGACAAATCATGGGCAATAAACAAATAGGTCAGTCCCATTTCTGCCTGCAAATCTTCAAACATATTGATAACCTGCGCCTGAATGGAAACATCCAGTGCTGAAATCGGTTCATCACAGACAATAAATTCCGGTCTGACTGCAAGGGCTCTTGCAATACCTACACGCTGTCTCTGTCCGCCGGAAAACTCATGGGGATAGCGGTTTGCGTGTTCGGAGTTTAAACCTACTCTCTGAAGCATTTCGATAATAATATCGTAACGTTCTTTTTTATTTGCTGCCATCTTATGCACATCAATGGCTTCCCCGACAATATCACCAATGGTCATACGGGGATCTAAGCTGGCATAGGGATCCTGAAATACAATCTGCATTTTTTTGCGGTAAGGAAGCATATCTGCGTAAATCTTTTTCTCTACGTCAAAAATCACATCATCACCGTAAATAAACTTACCGCCTGTAGGCTCATACAAACGAAGAAGGGTACGTCCTGTTGTAGTCTTACCACATCCTGATTCACCTACCAGGCCTAAAGTTTCACCCCTGTCAATGGTAAAGGAAACATCATCTACCGCCTGAATGTATTTCTTCTTTTTGCCGTAACCGCCGGCAGGAAAATACTGACGCAAATGTTCAATCTGCACTAACTTATCACTCATTTGGCTGCTCCTTTCTCCATTTCTTCCTTCTGGTTCAACCAGCACTGGGTATAGTGTACCTCTCCGAAATTTGTAACGGGAGGCATTTCCCTCAGACAAATCTTCATACATGCCTCACATCTGGGTGCGAACGGACAACCCTTAGGAGGATTCAAAAGGTCAACCGGTGTTCCTTCAATGGGTACCAGTCTCTCATGCTCCTTGGTATCAAGTCTTGGAATGGAACGAATCAGACCTTTGGTATACTGATGCTTCGGATTGTAGAAAATATCCTCTGTGGTTCCGTATTCAATAATACGTCCGGCATACATTACCGCAATTCTCTCACACATGCTTGCCACGACACCAAGATCATGCGTAATCATGATAATGGCCATACCAAGCTTTTCTTTCAGTTCCATCATCAGTTCCAGAATCTGAGCCTGAATGGTTACATCAAGGGCTGTAGTCGGTTCATCTGCAATCAAAAGCTTCGGTTCACAGGCAAGTGCAATGGCTATCATGACACGCTGCCTCATACCACCGGAAAGTTCATGAGGATACTGTTTCAAACGTTTTTCCGGTTCATTGATACCTACAAGCTCAAGCAGTTCCTTTGCTCTTTCTTTTGCCTGCTGTTTATTTTTGTCGGTATGCAGAAGGATAACCTCCATAATCTGATTGCCGATGGTATAAACAGGATTCAAACTGGTCATGGGATCCTGAAAAATAATGGATACCTCATTACCACGTATTTTGCACATTTCTTTTTCAGTCATAGTTTCAATATGATGACCGTTAAACTCAAGTGTTCCTCCCAGCAATTTTCCGGGATGTGCGGTAAGTCCCATCAAACTATACGCTGTTACGGATTTACCGGAACCACTTTCTCCTACAATTCCCAGTACTTCTCCCTCTTTTAAGCGAATGGAAACATCGTTTAATGCCTTTACTTCACCTGCGGGAGTGAAAAAAGAAAGTCGTTCATTTTTGATATCAACGAGATATTCTGCCATAAATTTGTCCGCCTTTCTTAGTTTTTCAGCTTGGGATCAAACGCATCACGAAGACCGTCACCAAGCAGGTTGAAACTCAAAATAATAAGTGAAATTAAAAGTGCAGGAATGAATAACAAATAAGGATAAGTATTCATACCGTTAATCGCATCACTTGCAAGACTTCCTAAGGAAGGCAAGGGTACTGCCACACCCATACCGAGGAAGCTTAAAAAACTCTCGGTAAAAATGGATGAAGGAATCTGCAATGTTGTTGTTACAATCAAAGTACCGATACAGTTAGTAAGCAGATGCTTTCTGATAATCGTGCTACTCTTAACGCCAAGTGCTCTTGCTGCAGTTACATACTCACTTTCTTTCAGCATCAAAATCTGACTTCTTACCATACGCGCCATACCAACCCAGTAAAGCAAGGCAAATACAACGAAAATACTAATCAGATTCTCACCTACGATGTTAACCCAGCCAAAGCCGGGAACGGTTGCCAGCGTACCCAAAGGAGCTTTCAAAGCAAAAGATAAAAGGACAATCAGCAAAATGTCGGGAATGGTATAAATAATATCAACCACACGCATCATGATAAGGTCTACCCAACCTCCGAAGAACGCTGCCACGGAACCATATATGGAACCAATAATTAAAATAATACCTGTCGCAATCAAACCTACCAACAGGGAAATGCGGCTTCCCATCATCACGCGGATTGCATAGTCACGTCCCATTTTGTCAGTACCGAAAATGTGGGGAAATACTTTTTCTCCCGCATCAATTCGCGCCTGTTCCTCTGCTGAGTACTCCATAGGTGCCAAATTGTTCGCACCTTTAATCTGCTCCTTATAACTGTAGGGATAAAACATCGGTACAATAAAAGAAAATATCATAACAATGATAATTACCACCAAAGATGTCATCGCCACTTTATTTTTCATAAGACGGCGCATACCGTCCTTCCAGAAGCTCACGCTCTCTCGCATAATAATCTGGCTCTGTTTTTCTTCCTCCGTCGCAGGGAGAAAATCTTCGGGATTTAAATTTAACTGAAAACTTAACGGATTCTGCTTCATAATCTCTTTTCTCCTTACTTTAATTTAATACGGGGGTCTACCAGCTTGTACACAATGTCTACAACCACGTTCATAATAATAATTAGTGTCGCAAGGAAAATGGTAGTTCCCATGATCAGTGTATAGTCACGTCCGTTGATGGCACCGATAAACTCACCGCCAAGTCCCGGAATGGTAAAAATCTTTTCCACAACGAAACTGCCTGTCAGTGTGTAGGCAAGCATAGGACCTACATAAGTTACTACCGGCAGGATAGCATTACGAAGAGCATGCTTAAACAAAATTACATGTCCTGCAAGACCTTTTGCCTTTGCAGTACGCATATAATCCTGTCCCAACACATCCAACATGGAGGAACGCATCAATCTCATAATGTAAGCTGTCGGATAGAAAGACAATGCCATAACAGGCATAATATAATTTTTCCAGGAACTAAGTCCCATGGTGGGAAGTAATTTCAAATTTACCCCAAGGGTATACATCAGTACAGTACAAATAACAAAGCTTGGAACTGCGATACCGCAGGTTGCCACCACGCTGATAAGACTGTCCAAAAATTTTCCTCTTTTAAGAGCCGCAATACAACCAAGAGGAATACCAAGCAATAATGATACCAGTACGGAGATACCGCCCACTTTTGCAGACACCGGAAATTTCATGAGAATGATATCCATAACAGTACGTCCTCTTTGCTTTAGGCTGTCTCCGAAATCACCGTGCGCGGCATCAATCATATAAGTTAAATATCTCTGAAACAACGGTTTATCCAGTCCATACTTTGCTTCCAACGCTGCTGTCGCCGCAGGACTGATTGCCTTTTCGGAAAGGAATGGTCCTCCCGGTACCATATTCATCAGAAAAAAGGTAATGGTTGCAACTGCCCAAATCGTTACAATTTCAAGAAAAACTCGTTTCACGATATACTTTAACATACGCATAACTCCTTCGATAAAAATTCAAAAAAAGGGAACCATAGTATTTATGTTGCCCAAACACTATCGTCCCTTTCCACAACGGTTATATCATAGCAAAAAAGTACCTGTTTTGTCAATTCTCTTTTGCCATATTTCCCGTATTTACTTGTATTTACAATAATTTACACTTTTATTTTTCTTTTTTTAATTCCTTAACATCTTCACCAAGCTGCTCCATAATACCGGCCATCTTCTCAATACTCTTAAGGTTCAAATTACAGCTCTCCAAGGTTTCGCTTGCACTTGCCGTAACTTCTTCGGTAACTGCAGAAACGTTATCAATACGCTCTATTACCTGTTTATTTGCTTCCGTAACTTCTTCCACTACTTCTTTAAGCTGTCCTGTCTGAGATACAATTTCCTGAGTGCTCTTATGTATCATTTCAAAGTTTGCAGCAGTACTGTCTACATACTGATTCTGCATACGATTGCTCTCAAGCAGCTTATCTACTGCGCTGGTTACTTCTTTAATGGACTTGGTAATATTTTCAATCAGTTTATTAATATCTCCGGTAGCATTGTCTGTCTGTGATGCAAGATTGGAAATTTCGGATGCTACAACAGCAAAGCCTCTTCCTGCTTCCCCTGCTCTTGCCGCCTCAATACTGGCATTTAATGCAAGCAGTCCTGTCTGACCGGAAACATTCCCAATAAGACCGATAATATCCTGCATCTTGTCTGCATATGCCTTCAATTCGTCCATTTCTCTTGCTACCAAGGAGCCTGCATCTTCAGATACCTTAACCTGTGCAAGAAGATCCTTCATAATCACACTGCCACTCTCAAGCTTTTCTTCTGCACTATCAACTTCTGCGATAATGGAATCAACAGACTGTCCCACCTTCTGAATATGGGTATTGATTCTGTCTGTACTCTGTTGCTGGGCTGCAATGGCATCTACCGTGTCACTGGTACCGGTAGTCAGTTCCTCCATTGCATGCTGGGTATCATTAATTGCATCCTTTAAATAATCTGTTTCTTTGGACGCAAGGCCAATATTCTCTGTAATAGACTCAGAAATTGTTAAAACTGTATTTAATAAAGCTTCTGACTGCTGTTTCTGTACTTCTGCACTATCCACATTTGCCTGATTTAACTGTGTAATCTTGTAAATGGCAAGAATGGTAAAACCAATGGTCAGAATAATACAGGCAATCATAATCTCTGCATTGGTAAGTGCCACACCTGTCAATTCCCCTGCCATGGCTTTCATTGCAATCTTAATGATATTGATAACAAGTGCAAAAATACCCAGACCAAGTGATAATTTAAAGTCCGTAAAGACAATCAAAACACCAAAAATAACGAACACATAACAAAATGTTAAATCTGACGATGTAGTCAGCATAACATAGGTATATAACATTCCGAAGAACGCCGTACAGAAATATTTCACAAGATTCGTATCTTTGCGGCGCATGTAAGCAATAAATGATAACACAACAGGAAAAACACAAAATGCTGCCACTATCAGATAAGAGCCGATTGTTCTTGCACCTTTAACAACTTCCAAAACGTAAGCAAGTGCCAAAACCAAATTCATCGTTGTCACACCAATCAGCGCCGTTTTATTTCTTACCTGCATTGCTACCTTTTCATTTGATAAATCTAAATTCTTCTGTGCCATATTTATCCTTTTCCTTTCAGGTTTCGTAAAACTCTATTTTTATTATAGAGAAAAAATCGTTTTTTCGCAAGTAATATATATTAAAAACGATATAAATATGTCCTCACAATATGCGTATACAAAAAAACAGTGTGACAAAACGCCACACTGTTTCTTTATCATGAATTATAAACCAGCCTGAGCTGCAACTTCTGCTGCGAAGTCGTCATTTTTCTTTTCCATACCTTCACCAACTTCGAAACGAACGAACTTTGTGATAGCAAGCGCTTTGTTTACAGACGCAAGATAAGCAGCTACTGTCTGCTTTCCGTCTTCTGCCTTAACATAAACCTGATCAAGAAGACTGATTTCTTTAACCTGCTTAGAAATACGTCCTTCTACCAGACCTGCAAAAATCTTGTTATCAACATATGCTGCTTTACCTGCCAAAGCAAGCTCTGCAAGTTTTGCAATCGCTTCTTTTGATAAGAAGTTGTATAAATACTTATCATTCTTCTTTTCAGCAAGAATTGCAAGGTCTTCTGCTGTAAATAAGTTATCTGCTTCAACCTTTGCATATAATTCGTTCTGAATAGGCTTCGGAAGAGATGCAGGATCATTCAGTGCACTTTCAACAGTAATATCGCGCATCTTTGCCATTTCTTCTTCAGAAATATCTGCTCTGCTGACATACTGAGGATTCATAGCTGCAATCTGCATAGCAATATTAGAAAGAGCTTCTTTTGCTGCATCATCACTTGCACCTGTACCTGCTACCAGTACACCAATTTTTCCGCCTGCATGGATATAAGATGCAACACAGTCTCCTGTAACCTTTGCAAATCTGCGGACAGATAACTTTTCTCCGATTGTTGCTGTCTTTTCAACGAGAAGATTCTTTAAATCATTCATTTCAAGAACAGCTTCAATGTCTTCTCCGTTTGCTCCGCCTTCTAAACCTGAAGCAAGGGCATTATCTGCCACAACCTGAACGAATTCCTGGAATATTTCATTCTTAGCAACGAAATCTGTTTCTGAGTTTACTTCCACTACAACTGCAACTGTATCGTTAGCTGCAACACGTGTAATACCTTCAGCTGCAATTCTGCTGGCTTTCTTTTCCATCTTAGCTGCACCGCTTTTTTTGAGCACATCAACAGCTGCTTCCATATTGCCGTCGGTTTCTGCAAGCGCTTTCTTACAATCCATCATACCTGCGCCGGTCATTTCTCTTAATTCTTTTACCATTGCTGCTGTAATATTTGCCATTTTCTTCAATTCCTTTCTATATGAATTCGGTTACTATTATTCTGCGTCAGCTACTTCTTCCATATCAGTAGCTTCTACTTCTGCTACACCTGCATCTTCTGCTGTGATAGCTTCTTCACCCTGATTTGCTTCGATAACAGCATCTGCCATCTTAGCTACGATTAACTTAACCGCTCTGATAGCATCATCGTTACCGGGGATGATATAATCTAATTCTTCGGGATCGCAGTTTGTATCACCGATACCGATTAATGTAATTCCGAGTGTATGAGCTTCCTGTACGCAGATTTTTTCCTTCTTGGGATCTACTACAAAGATAGCATCGGGAATTCTTGTCATAGTCTTGATACCGCCAAGGTTCTTTTCAAGCTTTTCCCATTCTTTCTTAAGAGCAATAACTTCCTTCTTGGGAAGAACATCGAATGTACCGTCTTCAGACATGGCTTCGATTGCTTTTAATCTTTCAATTCTGCTCTGGATAGTCTTGAAGTTGGTAAGCATACCACCTAACCATCTTTCGTTTACATAGTACATACCACAACGCTCAGCTTCTGTCTTAACAGCGTCCTGTGCCTGTTTCTTAGTACCTACGAAAAGAATTGTTCCGCCCTGTGCAGCAATTTCAAATACTGCTCTGTAAGCTTCATCAACCTTACCTACAGACTTCTGTAAGTCGATGATGTGGATACCGTTTCTCTCTGTGAAGATGTAAGGAGCCATCTTAGGGTTCCATCTTCTTGTCTGATGTCCGAAATGAACACCTGCTTCTAATAACTGTTTCATTGAAATAACGCTCATGTTTCTACCTCCATTTGGTTATGCTTCCGCGCATCTCACTCTTCTGCCAACTTCCGCGTTTTGAAGCACCGGCAGACTAAAGTTGCGCGTGATTTATAGTTTCTTTGCGAAATAAACGCAACGCTAGAATTATAACATAAGAAAACCCCTTACGCAAGGGGTTTTCCACAATTTATCACTAATTCTTTACCTGAATGTCAGTATCTTTGCAATCTCCTCCGGCTCTGCATCAATAGGCACTTCATAGCTTCCTGCCCGAAGCTTCTTATCCAAACCTCTGTCACAAAGGTAACCGTCAAAATCTCCTGCCGAAGCAATCAGTCCTTTATCCTCTAATCTTTTGCAAACTGTATAGGAGCTTTCTCCCGGATTCACTGCTATCGTTATGGTTTCTGTGCCTGCTTCAGTTTCCTTTACCTCTTCCGGTTTTTCGGTCGCTGTGGGCTCCTCTGTCGCCTTAGGTGCTTCGGTCGCTTTAGGTTCTTCGGTCACTTTAGGGGCTTCAGTCGCTTTAGGTGCTTCGGTCGCTTTAGGTTCTTCGATTGCCTTAGGCGCTTCGGTCGCTTTAGGTTCTTCGGTTGCCTTAGGCGCTTCGGTTGCCTTAGGCTCTTCGGTTGCTTTGGGTTTCTCTGTCGCCTTAGGGGCTTCGGTCACCTTGGGTTCTTCTGCCTTTTCTGTTTCCAAATCAGAAAGAAGTCCTGTACTCTCTTCCACCATTCCCAGCTGCGCTGCCCTTGCTTTTATTTCTGCATCACTGAGCTGTTGTTTTCCGTCATTTGCTGACACACTCATAATTACTGCGGTTACCATAATACCGATTCCGAGACCTCTCAGATAGTATTTCAAATTCATTTTCTTACTCCGTACCTTTTATATTCCTTCAAATAAATCAATTACCAGCTTCACTTCTCCGATTCCCAATCCCAGTTCCTTGGCAATTGCCATATTAGACTTTCCTGCTTTGTGAAGTTCCAGGATTCGCTCGTTGCTGTTTCTTCCGCCCTTGCCGGGGGAAGCAATACTGCTGATATCTACTTTTCCGGCCTTTTCTGCTTTTTCAGCCTTTTGTGTCTTATCTGCTTCATCAAGCTTTTCTGCTTTTGCTTCGCCTGATGCCGTATCCGCAGGAGTCACAGTCGTCTTTGCTTTTCTTGTACTCTTTCTTTTCGGCTTTCCTTCAGCAGTAACTGCCTCTGCTGAGTCAGCCAATGAAGAAAACACCTCTTCAGACACCTTTTCCTCCGCAAGTATCTGTTCTGCCTTTGCAGCATCTTCACTTGCACTTACCATAGTCATGGTTGATTTTATAATATCTTCCTCTGCTGGCGCTGCTGCATATACTGCTTGCACAGGTATTGCCTCTGCCTCTTTGACAGTCTTTTTTACTTCAGACACTGTCTTTGTCGCTTCGCTGACTGTCTCCTTTAAATTCTCATGTTTATCATTTAGCATATCATACAGGAATACTACTTCTTTGTGATTTTTGTTAATCTGTTCCAATACAGTATCCGAGTATTCATTCACCGCCATTATTTTCTCATTGGTAAGTCTTTCCATGGATCGTTCTGTCTTTTCCATGGAATAAGTAATGGTTTCGTCTACAATATCCTGAATCCGGCTTTTTGCATCCGCAACTTCCTTATCAATGATTTCTTTGATTTCTTCTTCTTTGATTCCGCTATGGGGCTCCGGCTTTGACTTCTTGCCTGCCGGAATTAAAAAACTCAGTATAAACACCAATATTCCCAGAATCAATACAATTATTTCTGTTACGTTCATCTTTTCACCTGTTATACAAATTATATTTTCATGTCAAAGCTACTCTGCCCTTTCAAAATAACTTTGCCATCCGGCTCCTTCTCCTGTTTTTTCCTTTTTGAGCCACCGTCACCGGAATAAGAACCGTTCCCTTTTTCTTTTGCATCAAAGCGCTTTCCTTCATTTTCTGTTTTATCTCCCTGATGCACCTGACGAAGTTTTGTTTCCACGTTTTGCTCAAACTGCCTATGGAAGTTTGTCTGGTCAACAAATCCTTTATTGTCTTCATTATGCTTAACTGTGGTAAAATCCTGTGCTCTTGTAATCTGTCCCTGAATCTCCACACGACTAATTGTCATAAGCGCTCCTTTTCTTTATAATGCAGTCATTTTTACATCACCTTGCTGCTTCACAAACTTACAATACTTCATACTGCTCTTAACAACCATGGAAACATCAGAAATACAAATCTTGGTTCCCGCAAACACTTCTCCCGTAACTTCTATTCTTGCAGCACCGCTCTCCTCCAATGCATCCTGAAGTATCATAAATTCTTCGGTATCCGCATCAATCAGCTTTTTCAAATCTTTTTCTTTCTGAATCATTTCCTGTATATTTTTCAGCTGATCCGGTTTCATTTTCACGCCCTGGGCAAGCTTCTGCGTCATGGCAGTCAATACCGGGTGAACCTGATCAAAGCTCTTATTATTTTCTGCAATCTGTTTTTGAAGCTGCTGCATTCTTTCTTTCTTGCTGGGATCCATTCCCACCTCTACTATTGTATCGGCACCCATGGATGAGCCTAATGTCTTTACATTAATCAAAGTACCTGCCGTTACTTTCCCGCCTGTGATAAAGCCTCTTTTTCCGCTTACCGTAATTTCTGTAGCAGCAGACACTTCACTGTGCAAAATAGATTCCGTAGAAATATACCCACCGGCAGATGCCTTTGCATTTTCAATAAACTTGGAGATAATATTTCCGTCTGCCTTAAGAACACCTTTAGACATTCCGTTCATTCCTCTGGCAATGATAATATTACCGCCGGCTTCCAAAACAGCCCCTTCCACAACACCTTTTACTTCAATATTGCCTTTCGCCTTTACGGAGAAATTGGTTCCTACATTACCGTTAATGGTAACACTTCCGTCATACTCAATATTTCCGGTAGAGTTATCTACATTTTCCACTTCAAAAACATTGGACACAAACACCTTATCATCCACCAAAGTAACATGTCCGTCCGTTTCTGCAATCAAAGTAAGTTTATCCTCGGATATATACATATTTCTACCGGGTTTTAAAGACATACGTCTTACATCTCTTGGTTTAATCTTTTCATCATATACCGAATAGCCATATTCACCGGGATCCTCCGGAAATAATCTGGCAAGTACATCACCTTTGCTACAATGGTTAATTGCATTCAGATGAAAGAAATCCACACTTCCGTCTTCATTCAGCGTCGGTTTTGCTTTGATATCCGTTTCAAAATAATACTCTATCCGGGCGTCACTGCCGTGTCTGGGAGCCAATCCCTTTGCCACAATAACATCCGCACCGTAAATGGGGGTTTTGAAAAAAGCACGAATAAATTTTTCCTGGATTCCGTAAGTAATATTTTTGACTGCAAGGTCTCCCAGAAATTCTTCTGCCGTCATTCTCTCTCCCTTTAAAGACGGGGGATAAAAACGGGCCACAACAAACATTCTGTCCTGACTCACTGTCATGCGGTAGCTTTCCCTTACCTCCATGCATTTTTCATTATTCAGTGTTATCACAAATTCTTCCTGACCGGAAGCTGCTGCATCCTGCAGTCCTTTACCTAATGTAACCGTATCGTAAGTAATACCGCGTGCCATCAGATAATCCATGATATCCTTTACATTGACATGATTGCCACCGTCCTTCGGCGCCACTATTTTAAGCTCTGTTGTGCTTTCACCGCACATTAACCGAAAATATCCGTTTCTCATTACTACCCCCGCTAACCGGTTCTATGGAGAAAAAACTCCCATATAATTTCCCATTTTTGTTTTTAATTTCTGTAAGGCTCTCGTATGCAACTGGGAAATTCGCGACTCCGAAACTTCCAGCACATTACTGATTTCCTTTAACGTCAAGTCTTCATAATAATATAAAAGAATTACTTTTTTTTCTTTTTCTGTCAAAAGCTCAAGTGCCTCTGCCAGTACTTTCTTGAGTTCATCCTTTTCCACCACTTCCTCAGGGCTGTCGAACCGCCGCTGGGCTGAATGGTCAGCAGGAATGTCACTTCCTGATTCCGTAAACTCATCCAAAGACACCACTCCGGTAATCTTCATCTGTGACTGCCATGTACAGTATTCATCCGCACTGATACCAAGACCTTGGGCAATTTCCTCATCTGTTGCCGCACGTCCCTTTGTCGCTTCCACTTCTTTCATGACAGCATCTATCTTTTTCTGCTTCTGACGAATGGTTCTCGGAATCCAGTCCATCTTTCGAATCTGATCCAAAATAGCACCTCTGATTCGCAAACTGGCATAGGTTTCAAATTTAACTTCCTTCATGCAGTCAAATTTATCAATGGCATCAATCAAACCGAATACACCGTATCCTACCAAATCATCATATTCAACATTGTATCCCAAATACATACTGAGCCTTCCGGCTACCAACTTAACAAGCGGTGCATACTCCAGTATGATTTTCTCTCTTATTTCAGGCGATTTCGTCTTTGCATAATCGTCCCAAAGCTTATTTTTGCCTGCTTCGTCCATCATACCCTCCCCGTTTATCAATCAACTGCATTAACGTTGTTACTCCTTTGTTTCTGCTTTCACTTCTGCCTTTGCTTCTTCCTCATCAGAAACTGCTTCTTTCTCGATTACTTCTCCCTCTTTTTCGGCTTCCTCAGCTTCTTTCGCTTTAATCTGATCCATAAAAGAAACTACCCTCTTTTGAATCACAAGACCAATGCAATAGAAAAAAATCATGACACAGAGCAGAATCAGCAATAACTCTGTTGTGTCATAATTTCCCTTAAACATTACAATACTGGCTACTGCCGCTGCCAAAAGCATTAAAAAGGGAGCAAACAATTTACTCTTTTTCATATTACCTTCTCCGGCATTCCTACTGAACGAATTACATAATCCCCTGTTTTAGGGTAAAAAATAACTGTTCTTCCGTATGTTTCTCCTGTATCTTCCGCAAGAATCGGTATCTTTAATTCATTCAATTTCTTTTTGCTGGCCAATGCATTTCTTTCACCGACACGAATCAAATCACTTTTTCCGCCAAAGGCAAACATCTGGGCACCACCTGCTATCTTTGCAACAAGCCTGCTTCTGTTTGCACCTTTTTTGACTACTTCCTTGACAAGATCTTCGATTCCGGTGTCTGCAAACTTTAATCTGTTCTCATTATTTCGAATTTCTGTGCTGTCCGGTAACATAATATGTACCAATCCACCAATTCCTGTAGCAGGATCTCTGATTGCAATTCCTATACAGGAGCCAAGCCCCAGAGTTGTAATTGCGTCATCCGCATTACAAACCGCCAGGGCAGCCATTCCTACTTTAATAACCTCATTCATCCTTAAAGAAACTCCTATCTACTCCCTTAGTTTACATTACACCTAATGCTGTCAAAATCTTTTCGTAAGATTCCATATCAGGTATCAATATAAAGTATCCATCCAACTCAATGTCATCCGAAAACTGAGTCTGTACCAAAAGAATCTTATCCGCAAATAAGCCGAATTCTATAGCCGGTACACTTAAAAGTGCACCTGCCATATCAATACCCAGCTGTGGAATAGATGGATATATTTTTAAGTTTGTAAGACTGGATAAAGCATTCAGGTAAGCACCGGTAATGATGTTACCTACTTCCTTCATCGCTGAACATTCCATTTCTCCAAATTCATGATTGATAATTTCTTCGTTCGTAACCCCGAGCATTCCGCACATTAATTTATTTACCAAATGTGCCGCAGATGACTTCTCTAAGATGAACATCATACTTCCCTCGATATCACCCTCTACCTGAAGGTAAATACCAACCATCAGCTGTTCTTCACCACCTACCATAGCACCGAGTTCACTGAATTCAAGTAATTTTACCTGAGGAACGGACATATCAACTTTACAGCCTATCATCTGCGCCAATGCAGTCGTCGCATTACCGGCACCAATGTTTCCTAATTCTTTTAACACATCAAGATATTGATTTGTTATCTGTTCCATGCTAAGGTCTTTCATAACGTTTTACTAATACCTTTCTTATTTTTCCATTGCTACCGTATTAAGGTCAAGCAGTGAAATCAGTTCGTCGTTATGCTTACCGATTCCATTGATAAAATTAACTTTTCCTTCCTGGCCGTCATAAGCTACTTTTTCAATTGTAGATGTTGATAAAGTCACAACTTCTTTTACTTCGTCAACAATAATACCGATGGTTCCGTGCTGTTCTAACTTAAGGATAATAATTCTGGTACTCTTGGTAATCTCATCTGCCGGAAGATCCATTTTCAAACGGACACTCATAACAGGGATTACTTCACCACGAAGGTTAATAACACCTTTTAAGTAATTTGCAACTTTGGGAACTCTGGTAATATGCTGCATACGAACAATATTGTCTATGTATTTAATATCGATACCGTACTGTTCATCACCCAGCTTAATTACAATATACTGTATTGTCTGTTCAATTTCATTTGTTTCATTTACTTCAGCTACTTTTAATTGTTCCATTTGCTTATCCCCCTGTCTTAAATCAGTGCATTTGCGTCAAGAATCAGTGCTACTTCACCGTCGCCAAGAATGGTCGCGCCACTGATAATCTTACATTTACTGATATATTTTCCTAAGGACTTAATAACGATTTCCTGCTGTCCGATTAATTCATCTACTACCAAACCGGCCAGTTTTTCACCCTTCTTCACGATAACAACTACCATATTTTCGTCGGGTGCCTTGCTGCTTTCGATATCCAGTTCTTTATTTAATCTGATAATCGGGATTACAGTACCACGCAGGTGAATTACCTCGCTGTTCTGAACAAGCTTAATCTCACTGGGACTGATATCTTCAATTGTCTGAATGCTTCCGAGAGAAATTGCATACTTTTCTCCGCCTACAATTACCATAAGAGCCTGGATAATTGCAAGTGTAAGAGGCAGTCTGATAATCCATGTACTACCTTCACCAAGCTTGGACTTCACTTCCACTTCACCGCTTAAGGACTCAATCTTGGATTTTACTACATCAAGACCAACACCTCTTCCGGATACGTCAGAAATCTGCTTTGCCGTAGAGAATCCTGCATGGAACAACAGATTGATAATATCCTTTTCACTCATGCTCTCGCCCTGTTCGGGAGTGATAACACCACGCTCAATCGCTTTTCTCTTAACAGCTTCTACATCAATTCCGTTACCGTCATCTCTTACTTCAATAACTACGTTATTACCATCCTGATATGCATCAAGGAAAATAGAACCAACTGCAGGCTTGCCTCTCTGTGCACGCACTTCTGCGGATTCCAAACCATGGTCAGCAGAATTACGAAGTAAATGCATCAAAGGATCACCGATTTCATCTACCACAGTTCTGTCAAGTTCTGTTTCCTCACCGGACATATACAGTTCCATCTTTTTGTTTAATTTCTTGGACAAGTCACGAATCATTCTGGGGAACTTATTTACTACACTTTCAATAGGCACCATTCGAACCTTCATAACAGATTCGTGAAGGTTTGTAGTAACGCTCTCCAGATATTCAATCTGCTCATTAAATCCTGCACTGGAAGAAGCTTCCGTTGTTGATGAAGATACCAGTGAATTCTTTGCGATAATAAGCTCACTTACCAAGTTCATAAGAACATCCAGTTTTTCAATATCAACACGGACTGTTCTGTTTACAACAGGCTTTCCTGCTTTCTTGTCTGTCTGCTTTGCCGCTGCATTCTGCGCCTGAGCCTGTGCCTGCACTGCAGGTCTTGTTTCATCTTTCACTTCCACTTCAGCCTGAACAGCTTCAACTGCCTTTGCATCTACTTCCATAACAGCGCCTGTTACGGATTCGATTTCAGATACATTCTTCGCAGATGTAATAATCTGTTCTATAGGATGTTCCGATACCACAATGAGACTGAATTCCAAATCAAACTTTTCATCCTCAATATCCTGTGCGGAAGGATTACATACAATAATCTCTGCTTTTTCTTCAATAGCCTTATATACAAGGAATGCTCTTGCTGCTTTCAAAATACAGGTTTCCTGAACCTTGATGTCCAAACCGTATACACTCTTGCCATCTTTCACAGCCACCGCAAACACATGCTTTTCATGCTCTCCGAGAGGAATCTGTTTCCATCTTGCCTCTGTAGCTTCCGGTGCCGTTTCTTCCTTGTCAGCCGCCTTAAGCTCTGATGTTTCTTCCTGCGCACCGCCGCCCTGCAGATAAACGTTGAGCTGGTCAATCAATGCCTGATTTTCATTGGTTCCTTCATCAGCTGTTTCCTGAATACACCTAGTATATTCTTCTAATGCATCCAAACACTGGAATAAGGTATCAATCATGGCTGAATTAACTTTCATGGAACCGTTTCTGATTTCGGAAAATACGTTTTCCATATCATGAGTAAGCGCCTGCATACGCTTATAACCCATGGTTCCCGCCATACCCTTCAGTGAATGAGCCGCACGGAAGATTTCATTAATGGTATCAGCATCATCAGGTGACTGCTCCAAATTCAGAATCTGCGTATTCAGACTTTCCAAATGCTCTTTTGTTTCATCCAGGAAAATTTCCAAATATTGATTTACATCCATTTTAAACTACCCCCACGTTCTTAATAATTTCGTTTGCAAGTTGTTCCAGCGGTACTTCCTTTTGTGAGAGACCTGCAACGACTGCGCTCCTCGGCATTCCATACACCGTACAGGTTTCCTCATTTTGTGAAACTACCGTCACTTTCTTTTTTTGTTTTAAATTTTTGATTCCCGCAGTGCCGTCTGCGCCCATACCTGTCATCACAATGCACACCACTTCATCGTATGCACATTCTGCTAAGGACTCATACATGTAATTGGCACAAGGTCTTACCCCTTCCCTCGGTGGTTCATCCGTATACTTAATCACATGTTTGCCGGATGGTTGCTTTACGGCCAGCATATGTCTTCCGCCTTTGGCAAGATATACATGCCCCGGCACTATCACATCGCCTTCCGCAGCTTCCGATACGGCAAGTTCACTTAGAGTATTAAGCCTTCCTGCAAGTGCTTCCGTAAAACCGGCCGGCATATGCTGTACAATCAGTATCGGCACCGCCAAATTTGCCGGGAGCTTGGGAATTACTTGTTGCAACGCTTTCGGTCCGCCGGTAGAACATGCGATTGCAACGATTTTGGAACCGGCACTTTTTCCTTCTGCTCTCATCACATTATGCTTCCTGCTTTTAATATTTTAATAATTATAACACAGCATACTCTTCGCATGAGTGCAAAGTAATCTAAAGTCCTTTTTCTCTTTTTCTATTTTTTCTTTCCTCTTCAAAAATGAAACGGATAATCTCTTCTCTTTCATAGGTATCAATATTTGCATACTTCGCTCTATGCTCATAAAGTCCTTTTCTGCCTTCTACCTCTTTAACTGCAATGATTTTAGCGACCAGCATATACTCTTTATCCCTGCCGTCCACTACCAAATGATATTTGCAGCAAATCATACTGTCAATCTCATAAGCATAGTCTCCAACAAACCGGATACCGCCTCCGCTGATATCTACAATAATACTTCTTTTTAAAGGAAGACCGGGTACAAGATATTTATCATTTTTTTCAATCGCCTGAAGTTCTTCTTTTTCAAGAAGTCTTGTGTCCATATCAAGGGCACAGCTTAAACGGTAATATTCTCTTCTTTGGAATTTTCTCAAGTTACTGACAAGTTCAAGCAAAAGAATAAACTTTCCATCGGATTTGTAACGGTCAATCACCTTTGCAAAACATTGATATAAGCCTGACGCTGTATAAAAATACACATCATATTCCACATCTACCGGCAAAAGGATTAATTTGGTTTTTTCCATGGGCATATAAATTTCAAACCGGTCTTCTGATAAAACATCATATACCACACTGTCATATACCTTTTTGCTTTCCAGTTCATCCATATTTTTACTTCTGTCCACTGCCTGAATTTCCAGTTTATTTCCCGGTATCACATATTTTGAAAGCATATTCGGTCCCCTCCCTTAAATATTCACTTTTCTACTTGCAACAATATGAGAAAAGAATGCAGCCATTCCACGTTTGGGTACACTGCTGCTCAGTTCCTTGTTCATCAGTTTTGCCGCAATTGTTTCAAAAGCACGGGCTGACTTTGCCGTCGGTGTTTGTAATGATACAGGCATCTGCTGCATAACCGCCTTTGACAACTGCTGATCCTGAGGTACTGTTCCCAAAAAAGTAATAGGAAGTTTCAAATATTTTGATACTACCGTATCAAGCTTATTAAACAGAACTTCGCCTTCCTCGGAAGCTTCTACTTTATTTGCGATAATTTTTATCTGTGTATCCTGCTCCGAAAATCTGGGATGCCGCTTCAATGCTTTCAACAACGAATAGGAATCCGTAATTGATGTCGGTTCCGGCGTTGTCACAAGCAAAATCTCTCCGCTTGCCACCAAAAACTCCAGTACTGCATCGGCAATTCCTGCTCCTGTATCTACAATCACTACGTCAGCAATTGCATCAAGTTGCGCTAAGTTCCGTATAATATAAGTAAGATAATCCAGACTTAAGTTTGAAAGTCCGGCAATTCCCGAACCGCCGGAAATAAAACCAACGTCCATTGGTCCCCATGTAATAATATCCGTAATTTTCTTTCCCTGATAAATCAAATCACAAAGATTGTGCTTTGGCACGGCGCCAAACATAATTTCTATGTTTGCCAATCCGAAATCCGCATCCAAAATAATCACTCTCTGTCCCATTTTTTTGAATTGAATTGCAAGATTAATTGCCACATTCGATTTCCCTACGCCGCCTTTACCACTGGTAACAGTAATAACTCTGGCAAGAGGTCTTTGCACATTGCTTGCTTTAACAATATTACGTAATTGCTGTGCCTGATCCATATTTATTCTCCATCTGTGATATCACATATTCTTAATTTCTTTTTCCACCAAGCAATTGTTTTACTGTCTTCTGCGGATTAAACCGCTCAATATCATCCGGTACATTCTGTCCGCAGGTCACATAAGACAAATCAGCGCCTGTATATAACTTAATATTCAAAAGATTTCCCAAAGTAGTAGTTTCATCCAATTTGGTAAATATCAATTTATACTCCGTTAAAATTCCGTATGCATCCACGATGCTGATTAAATCCTTGTATTTTGTTGTTGCACTGAGTACCAGATATACTTCTTTTTCTGCCACACCATCCACTGAATGGATAAATCCACGCATTGCTTCTCTCTGTGTTTCATTCTGGTGGGAATGTCCGGCAGTATCTACCATAATAAAATCAAACTCTTTGAATTCTGTCAGTGCCTGCTCCACCTCTTCCTCGGAATAAATAATGCGAAACGGTATTTCCAAAATATTGGCATAAGTTCTAAGCTGTTCCGCTGCCGCAATTCTGTATGTATCCGCAGTAAGAAGTGCAACCTTTTTGCCGTTTTCCACGCAAAACTTGGATGCTATCTTGGCAATCGTAGTCGTTTTTCCCACACCGGTAGGTCCCACAAAGAAAATCACCTTAGGTCCTTTCTGCGCCGGTGTAATTTCACTGGGTTTACCGAATTTCAAAACCATTTTCTGATACACGTTGGCAAGTACATGGTCAAAAGGTGTATTAGGACTGTTCACCTTTTCCATTTCATCAATCATCTGATTGGCATACTTCTCGTTCACTTCATTATCCAACATCGTATTATACAGAAGCTTCATGAAACGGTCCAATTCGCTTTCTTTCTTTTCTTCCCCGTCCTCTTTATCTGCTTCTTTTTCTTCGTCCGGTTTCTGAAGCTGCTGTTCAAGCAGGGAATGAAGAGAATCCAGCTTTTCCTCTATGGCATTGTTATCGCTTATAGAAACGCCCTGCGCAATGGCCTCTACAAGCGGCTGCTGCTTTTCTTCACTTTTTTCTTCTTGCACCGGTTTTCCCTCAACATTTTTGGCTGGTACATATCTCTGTTCCGGTTCTTCCTCCAATGCAACCGTGACTTCCGTAAGCTGCGGCCTTAAAAAACTAAACAATCCTTTTTTCTTCACGCTGCGCACATTCATGATTACAACGTTGTTGCCCAATTCCTTCTTTGCGTTTTCCACCGCTTCATTTTCCGTTTTTCCTTGAAATTTCTTAATTATCATGCTGTCACCATTCCTACAGACTGTAATTCAATATTGTTTTCAATTTCATTGTAAGAGACTACAATTAAATCTCTGTAGTAATCCTCCGTCAGGCGTTTAAAATACATTCTGACAATCGGAGAAGTAATGATAATGGGATTTTTGCCGAGGTTTTCAAGCTTTGCCACCTCATTTCCCACTGCTTTCATAATTCCCTTTGTTTTTTCCGGGTCAAGAGTCAGATAAGCGCCGTTCTCGGTCTGCTTCACATTGGCCATAATTTCCTGCTCCAGTTTCGGGTCAAGGGTCACTACGCTGGTAGTTTCGTTAGCAGGAAAGAACTTGCTGGAAATAGCGCGTTTTAAGCTTTGTCTGACATATTCCGTTAAAATATCCGTATCTCTTGTGGAGGATGCATAATCCGCCAGTGTTTCAAATATGGTAAGTAAATCTCTGATAGAAATTCCTTCCCTAAGCAGATTTTGAAGTACTTTCTGCACTTCACCAAGACCAAGCAACTTGGGTACCAGTTCTTCTACCAGTGAAGGATTTGTTTCTTTCAGGTTGCTGACCAGATTCTGCACATCCTGTCTGGTAAGAAGCTCTGCAATATGCTGCCTGATAATCTCCGTCAAATGTGTTGCAATAATGGAAGGCGGGTCTACTACCGTATAACCCATGCTCTCCGCTCTCTCTCTCTGTCCTTCCGTAATCCAGATAGCCGGCAGATGGAAGGAAGGCTCGAAGGTGGGAATACCTGTAATCTCCTCTTCAACATAACCGGGATTCATGGCCATATAATGGTCAAACAAAATTTCACCTTCACTGACCTGAATACCCTTAATTTTAATAATATACTGGTTTGGATTGAGCTGAATATTATCTCTCAAACGGATAATCGGCACTACTGTACCAAGCTCAAGCGCAATCTGCCTTCTGATCATAACCACACGGTCAAGTAAGTCACCGCCCTGATTCACATCGGCAAGAGGAATAATTCCGTAACCGAATTCAAGCTCAATGGGGTCAACCTGCAATAAGCTGTTGACGTTTTCCGGCTGTCTGATTTCTTCTGCCGCAATTTCCTCTGCATCCACTTCCCCCTCAATCTGTGAGGTTTCGATTTCTCCTGCAATCACTCTGCCGCAGACAATGAAAATAAGTCCCAATGTAAGGAATACCACTGTCGGAAGAGGTGTAATAATACCAAGCGCAATAATAATCGCACCTACCATGTAAAGTACCTTGGGTACACCAAACAGCTGCTTAATGAGTACAGAACCGAAATCAGCGTCCTTAGAGCCCTTGGTAACCAGAATACCGGTAGATAATGAAATTAACAGAGATGGAATCTGGCTCACCAGACCGTCACCAATGGTTAAAATTACATAATGGGAAAGTGCTGTATTTACATCCATTCCCCTCTGTAACACACCCATTGCAATACCGCCCACAATATTAACTGCGGTAATGACAAGACCTGCCGTGGCATCTCCCTTAACGTACTTCACGGCACCGTCCATGGAACCGAAAAAGCTTGCTTCTTCCTGAATCTTATCTCTTCGTCTCTTTGCCTCCGCATCATTGATGGCACCGGTATTTAAGTCCGCGTCAATAGCCATCTGCTTACCGGGCATGGCATCCAAGGTAAATCTGGCCGTTACTTCCGCAACTCGCTCAGAACCTTTGTTGATTACCATAAACTGAATCAATATCAGAATGATAAATACAATACTACCAACAATCAAATCACCGCCGCCAACATAATTACCGAAGGTCGCAACCACCTGACCGGGGTCACCGGTTGTCAGTATCAATCTGGTAGAAGATACATTCAGCGAAATTCTGAATATGGTGGTAAACAGCAAAATGGTAGGGTAAAATGAAAAATCCAAAACTTCTTTGGAAAACATCGTTCCAAAAAGAATCGTAAATGCCACCGCAATATTGCACGCCAGCAAAATATCAAGCAACCAGCTTGGAATGGGTACAATTAACATAATAAATGCCGCAACCAGATATGCCGCAACGCCTAAATCCGCTTTTTTCATGCACCCAACTCCTTTCTGTCTTTTTTCTGTGTCGTAATCTAATGTCTATCTCAGACTTTTCCTTTCAGGTGATATACAAAAGCAAGCACCTCTGCAACCGCCTGATAAAGCTCCGGCGGCACCAGTCCGCCGATATCCACATTGGCATAAAGCATACGCGCCAATGGTTTATTTTCTACAATTTCAATGTCATTTTCTTTTGCAATTTCCTTAATACGCTGTGCCAGAAAATCCTCCCCCTTGGCAAGCACATAAGGCGCATCATACTTATCAGGGTCATACTTAATGGCAACCGCATAATGGGTAGGGTTTGTGATAACCACATCCGCCTCCGGCAGCTGCTGCATCATCCTTCGCATGGATGCTTCCCTCATTCGCTGCTTCTGCTTTCCCTTTACTGCCGGGTCACCTTCCTGATTTTTGTATTCATCTTTTACTTCCTGCTTGGTCATCTTCATATCTTCATTGAACTTCCACTTCTGATAAGCATAGTCTAAAAAAGCAATGACCATATATACTGCCGCAATCCGGATTCCCAAATCGGTAACAACATCTCCGATTAAACCGATTGCCTGATTAATTCCCACGTCATACAAAAGGTAAATTTCTTTTGCCCTGCCGGAGAGATAAGAATATGTCATATAGCCGATGACTCCCAGCTTTAATGCAGATTTCAGTAATTCCATCAGGGAATTCATGGATATTATTTTGCTAAACCCCTTCACCGGATTCAGCTTACTGAATTTAGGTTGCAACGGTTTACTGGTGGGCTTCCACTTCACCTGCACCAGGTCACAGACAAATGCCACAATAAATCCTACCAGAAAAACAGGAAGGCAGAGACTTGCAAGCTGATATGCCATCCCTTTCAGCAACGCAGTAATTGCCGCAATCGGAATCATACCGTCATAAAATTTTACAACATCCGGGATTTGATTATAGACTCCCGAAAAATACTCCATCAGACCACTACCGATTGTCCCCACATACACCTTCATCAGAATAAAAGCTGCAAGAAGTCCGAATGCCGTTGCTATTTCTTTACTTTTGGCAACCTGACCTTCTTTTCTGGCATCATTTAATTTTTTGGCGGTAGGCTGTTCGGTCTTTTCACCACCCGGACCGTCCTTTGCAAAAAACTGCAAATTATATTCCAAAATCATTCTTTATCACTCCGCTACATCATAGCCTCCACGAAACTGACTATGGTCCGCTTCATCTGTTCAAAAACCAAATCTGCTGCTCCCGAAAGCATAAAGGTCGTCAGGAACAAAATGCTAAAACCTACAAGCACCTTCATCTGAATACCAACCGCAAACATGTTAAGCTGCGGAGAAACCTTTGCCAAAACACCGAGCACAGCATTTAAAATAATCATTACCGTAAAAATAGGCAGGCAGATGCGGAATCCTACCATAATGTAGTTTGCCATAAATTCTGTCATGGTGGCAAACAATTTATCACTGTTAATGATAATTCCGTTTACCGGAATCAACTGATATGTCTCTGCCAGTGCTTTTATCAGATACCGGTGCATTCCTGCAAGGAACAACATCAACAGCATCATATAATTATAATAAATTCCTGAAATAGTTGCGGACTGTTTCGTAGTCGGGTCCATCAAACTGGCCATGGAAAGTCCCATTTCCATATCTGCAATATGTCCCGCAAATGTGACAATCGTCGTACAAATATTAGCGGCAAATCCTACCAGCAAGCCGGTTACTGCTTCCTTTAAGACAATAATCAGATACCCCAGCAAAGTATTATAAACAATTTCTTCTCTTGGCACTACATAATACAAAAGAACCGACATAAATACACTAAGCACCACCCTGACATTACGTGGCGTGTTCGTCATGCTGAAAAAGGGTGCAATAAACACAAAGCAACTGACTCTTACCAGTACCAGCAGAAAAAATTCCAAATCCGCATATTGAAACCCATATTCTATCATAGCGCCTACCTTGTATATACACTAAAATCAGACCAAAGCCTTATCATAAATCCGCTCAGCTCCGTAAGCATCCAGTTCCCCAGTAAAATAAGCCCTAAAAACACGGCAATTACTTTCGGCACAAAAGTAAGGGTCTGCTCCTGAATGGAGGTTACTGTCTGAAAGATACTGATAATCAGACCGACGCACAGTGAAATCAACAAAATCGGCGCTGCTACTTTAATTACCAGAAACAGTGCTTCACTGGCAATTGTTATGACGTCATCTATATTCACTCGCAAGTTCCTCCTTTCCTTTTATCCTGCCTGTCAGTTAAACGTTTGTATCAGGTTCACAATAATCAGATTCCATCCGTCTGCCAACACAAAAAGTAATATCTTAAACGGCATGGAAATCGTCGTGGGCGGCAGCATCATCATACCCATACTCATCAGCACGGATGACACTACCATATCAATTACAATAAACGGAATATATATGATAAAGCCTATAATAAATGCCTGCCGCAGTTCACTGATAATAAAGCTTGGAATCAACACTGATGTGGGAATCCCCTCAAGAGTACCATCCCACTCTTCTCCGCTGATTTCCAAAAACACTCTTACATCCTCAGTCTGCGTCTGTTTATACATGAAATTGCGCAGAGGCTTCATCCCTTCCTCCAGAAACTCTTCCTGAGAAATTTCGCCCGCTTCAAAGGGTACTACAGCCTGCTCATAAATCTCCGTCATATACGGTTTCATAACGAAAAAGGTTAAAAACAAAGCTAACCCAACCAACACCTGATTAGGAGGCGCTGTTTGGGTGTTTAAAGCTGCCCTTGTAAAGTGGAGAACAATAATAATTCTCGTAAACGAGGTCAGCATAATAAGCAGTGTCGGCGCCAAAGAAATTAACGTCAGCGTAATCAAAATCCGCAAAGTTCCGTTTACCTGTCCGTTATCATCCGTATACGTCACTGTCAAATGATTTGCAATATTCAGTTCTCCCAATTCTTCTGCCGATTCCGCACTGCCCGGTTCCTCGATATTTGTTCTGTCCTGAGTTTCACCGGTCAGATTGTAGTCGATTCCTGTTGCCTTAACTTCGATGTCGGGAATAATACAGAATATGCCCACCATAAGCAGCAGGCATATTATCTTACTTATTCTTTTAACGGCAAAAATTTTCTTCATATTGCCAATTTCCTTAGTCATGCTCTTTTCCGTTTTGTTTCTTGAACTTTTCTAATATGCTGCCAAAATCAAGCTCTTTTGTCTGACTGTCATAAAAAGTCAAATCATCCTGCTCAAGTTCTGACAGCATATGAACTTCGTCTTTTCCCACTGCGATTGCCAGATACTTCTTTCCAACCCGTACAATCTGAATGTACTTGTTGTTTGCAATGCGCAGAGTCTCCACCAGCTCCAAGTTTCCGTAAACAGCCTTATTCTTTTGATAACCTGAAATCCATTTGGTTGTGGCATATGTAATTACAAGCACAAACACAAACAAAAGTAAGACTGTTATGAACTGAAGGTAGCTGTCGGTGGTACTTACCCCTGTAAGCAGCATAATTAACCAACTACTTTCTTCACTGCTTCCAATACACGGTCAGGCTGGAACGGCTTAACAATAAAGTCTTTTGCACCGCCCTGAATTGCCTCGATAACCATTGCCTGCTGTCCCATAGCGGAACACATAATAACCATTGCTCCGGAATCGGCTGCTTTAATATTTTTAAGTGCCTGAATACCGTCTACTTCCGGCATGGTGATATCCATCAGAACCAAATCCGGTTTAAGTTCATTATATTTTTCAAGTGCTTTTGCTCCGTTTTCTGCTTCTCCGATAACATTATAGCCATTCTTAGTGAGAATGTCCTTAATCATCATACGCATGAAAGCTGCATCATCAACTACTAAAATATTTTTTGCCATATCTCTTCTCCTAACTTTTATTTAATAATTTCTGTTACACGAATACCAAAACTTTCTTCGATTACTACTACTTCGCCTCTGGCAACGAATTTTCCGTTCACCAGTACATCTATAGGCTCACCGGCAATCTTATCAAGTTCGATAATCGTACCCGGTGCAAAATCAAGAATGTCTGCAATGGATTTTTTGGTTCTTCCGAGTTCAACCGTTACCTCTAACGGTACATCCATAATTAATCCGATATTTTCCTGCCCCGGCAATGCATTTGCTCCGTTGCTGAAGCTTTGGAATTGAGCAGGCTGAATGTTCATGGCCGGTTGAGGTGCATAGCCCATATTCATCTGTGGCATCTGCATATTCATCATCATGGGATTCATATTCATCGGCATTCCCATGCCCATTCCCATATTCATCGGCATTCCCATACCCATCTGACTCATATCCTGCTGAGGCATTCCCATACCCATCTGGCTCATATCCTGCTGAGGCATTCCTGCATTCATAGGAGCCTGCTGAGGCATTTCTGCAACAGGTGGTGTATAAGGTTGCGGCTCCGGTGTCGCTACCGGTTCCGGTTCGGGTTCAGGCATCTGGCTTGACATAAATATGTCATACAAGCTTCTCGCAAAATCAATGGGATATAGCTGCATGATTGTACTGTCTACCAAATCCTCGATTTGCATACGGAAAGCAATTTTTACAAAAGTTCCTGCTAAGAAATCCGCAATTTCATCTCCGTCTTTAAAGTCCTGTAAATCAATTCTGTTTGCCTCCGGGGGGCTGATATCAATCATCTTTCCGAGCATGGTTGACATTGAAGTCGCTGCCGCACCCATCATCTGATTCATTGCTTCTGAGATAGCACTCAAATGCAATTCACCGAGTTCTCCTTCGGTGTTGCTTCCGTCACCGCCCATCATCAGGTCTGTAATTACCTTTACATCCTGTTCCTTCAAAACCATGATATTGGAACCGTCCAAACCTGCCGTATATCTGATTTGGATAAATACACATGGTCTCTGATAATCTTCAATAACAGCTGCCCAATTCGCCAGTGTTACTACCGGTGTGGTAATATTAACCTTACGGTTAACCAGGGAATATAAAGTAGTTGCGGAAGACCCCATACTGATATTGGCGATTTCTCCGATAGCATCCTTTTCTGTATCACTCAAAAGGCTTTCATCAATAATAGGAGCTGCGCTTTTCTCCGGCTCGGCTTCTGTACTTTCGGCACTATCCGACAAGTCCATGCCGCTGAGAAGCGCATTTATTTCATCCTGTGATAACATTCCGTCCATGCCTTATCCCTCCTCTCTGATGACTTCCGTTACCCTGACAGCATATTTGTCTCTGTTTGAGCCGGGTAACGCTTTGAATTTTTTGATGTTACCTACATAGACTTCCATTTCGGAATCTACTTCGGTACCGAGTCTGATAATATCTCCTACTTGCAGGTCGATAAAATCATTTACCGAAATCTGACTCTTACCGAGAACAGCTTTCACAGGTACATCAATTCTCTTAATAAGTGATTCGATATGTTCCTCATAATTTTCCGAATCTTCTTTTTGCATTGTTGAGTACCAATACTTGGTATTCAACTTATCCATAATATCTTCCAGTGTAAAATAAGGAAGACATATGTTCATAAGTCCTTCCACATCACCAATCTTAATATTCATGGTAATAATGGCTATCATATCTCCCGGTGCGATAATCTGCGCAAACTGTGCATTTGTTTCAATTCGCTCCATAACCGGAAAGATATCAACTACATTACGCCATGGTTCTCTCATGAGCTGTATGCAGATAATCAACATTTTTTCAAGAATCGTCATTTCAATTTCCGAAAAGTCTCTTATCTTATCAAGTGAAACTCCCGGCCCGCCAAGCATACGGTCAATCATGGCAAACCCCAAGTTGGGTGCCAAATCTATCAAAATATTACCGTTTAGCGGTTGAAAATCTACAATTCCCAAAATAACCGGATTGGAAAGTGCATTACTGAACTCCGAAAAGGTTACCGTTTCCGAACTGCTCACGCTTACCTGAACATTCTTTCTCAGATAAACGGGAAGATTCGTGGAAATTAATCTTCCGTAATGTTCATATATAATTTCAAGTGTACGTAAATGTTCTTTTGAAAATTTCGCTGGACGAGAAAAGTCGTAATCTTTTACTTTCTTGTCTGCGGATTCCTGCATCTGTTCAACATCTAATTCGCCGGTACTTAGTGCCGCCAGCAGATTATCTATTTCACTTTGAGACAGTACCTCGCCCATGAAGGTTCACCTCCTTCATTTTGTGTTATTCATTCTGCCTTACTGATAGAGCGCACCACTGATCGTCACATCGTAAACAAATTTAGAATCGAACAAAAGCTGAATTCTTTCAAGTATCTGTTCCTCAATAACATGGCTGTTTTCTCTTGCCTGATCAACTGTGTACTGTGCCACCACATCATTGATTTCACCCTTTATCAGACTTTCTCTTGTGGTAAGGTCGCCATAAACTTCATAATCCTTATCTTTAGAGTTCATGGAAAGGGTGATGGACAATAATGCATAATGCTCTTTGCCATCTTCTGCCTTTTTCAAAGGAATGGTCATTTCTGCGATATCGTATGTCACCACGTCTGCCATGGAAACGGTTACGATTTCTTCTTCCTCCTGTGCAGCACCTAAATCCAAATTAACCGCTGCTGCAATATCCGTAACAAGTGCCGCAGTCTTTTTATTAGTACCAAATACACTGAACAGTGTAATGGAGGAAAGCACAATATTAATAATTAAAAGTGTTAAAATAATAATGGAAATTAAATTCTTTTTCATTCTCTTTCTCCTGACATTTCCTGAATGCTAATAAATTCTTTTAATAGGAACTTAAAGAATTATATATTCTGATTTCCACACGCCTGTTCTTTGCACGTCCTTCTTCTGTTGAGTTATCTGCAACAGGCACATATTCTCCCATTCCCGAATGTTTAATATGAGAAGGATCTAATGTGGTATTGTCTTTCAAATAATAAAATACGGAAAGTGCACGCCCGTTACTGAGTTCGTCATTATTTGAGTACTTAGAACCGGACATCGGCACATTATCGGTGTGACCTTCTATCTCAATCTTTCCCGAACTGTACTGCTGCAGGATAATTCCTACCTGATTCAGTATCGGCAACGACTCTTCCTTCAATTCCACGCTTCCGGAATCAAACAAAACTGCACCGTTTAACGTAAGCTGTACATACTGTGCTGTAAATGTAATATCAATCTCTTTGTCGAGATTCTTTTCACTCAAAGCCTCTTCTACCTGTTCCGCCAGTTGTTCGGACTCCTCAAGCTTAGCTTCCTCAATGGCTTCCGTCATGGACTTCAAATCCTCAGGAATGGTTTCCCCTTCATTGTCCCGGCCTGTACTGTTAATATACTCATCCAGTTCATTTAACTGGCTGACACCCATACTGACCAAAAGTCCGTCTCCGATTGCCGTGGCTCCCGCCGAAAAAATACTGAATGTCTGATTAAAAGACGCTGCAAGAAGTTCGAACTTCTGTGCATCTACCGAAGACATGGAAAACAGCATAACGAAGAAGCAAAGGAGTAAGTTCATAAGATCCGCAAAGGTCGCCTGCCACGCAGGAGCGCCTTTGGGCGGCTCTTCCGGTTTTCGTTTAGCCAAGTTCCTCACCTCCGTCACTCTGAGCTGCTCTTTCGCTCGGTGCCAGGAAGGATTTCAATTTTTCTTCAATAACTCTGGGGTTCTCTCCTGCCTGGATAGACAAAAGCCCTTCAATCATGATTTCCTTTAACATGATTTCACCGGCATTATTTGCTTTTAACTTACCTGCAACAGGAGCACAAATCCAGTTTGCAAGCAAGGAACCATACAAAGTAGTAATAAGTGCAACCGCCATGGAAGGACCGATACTGGAAGGGTCATCCATTTCATAAAGCATGTTAACAAGACCTACCAGTGTACCAATCATACCCCACGCAGGTCCCATGGAACCCAAATCTTCCCAAAAGGCAATTTTCTTTTTATGTCTGTCCTCTATACTGATAAGTTCTGTTTCCAAAATACCACGCACCAGTTCGGGGTCCGTACCGTCTACAATGAGCAAAATTCCCTTTTTCATAAACTCATCATCCAGTTCCCCTGCCGCTTCTTCCAAAGAAAGCAATCCTTCTTTACGGGCAACATTGGACAAATCAATAATCTTCTGAATCATAGCTCCCATATCCACTACAGGTGCTTTAAAAACCAAGAGAAAACTCTTAAATCCGGCCAGATAATCCTTCATACTGTACATGGCCATAACCGCAAAAAACGAGCCACCAAACGTAATGATTGCTGACGGAGGATCTATGTAACGACCTATATTTTCAATGCCGGCATTATCAATAATACCGTATGCACACATGACAAAGCATAAAAGTAATCCTAAAATCGACGCTATATCCACAACTCGCACCCATTTTTGCGTTAATCCGCAAAAATATCCTTTCTATACGATTTTACAAGATTTTTCACTTCTTGTCTACTTTCTTTTACAATTATTTTTCTTCCGGTAGTAAAAGCAATCACCGTATCAGGCGTTTCTTCCACTAATTCCATTAAGTCCGGGTTTACTAGTACTTTAGTACCGTTAATCTTCGTAACTTCTATCATTTGGCACCTCTTAACAATATAAATTTAAAAAACGCCTAAAGGGAATCGGCAAAACACCGATTCCCTCGCCATATCCAATTAACTAACTCACTTAACTATTATCTCTTCAGATTTGTTAACTCTTCAAGCAGAGTATCTGATACAGTGATAATACGGCTGTTTGCCTGGAAACCTCTCTGTGTAGTAATCATTTCCGTAAATTCAGAGGAAAGGTCTACGTTACTCATTTCCAGCACACCGGTATTCATATATCCGCCGCCCGTTGTAATATCTACACCAATTCCGTCAAATTCACCGGAGTTCATGGTTGCGGAGTACAGATTGTCACCTTCTTTTGCAAGACCGGAAGCATTGGCAAAGGTTGCCACTGCAATCTGTCCTAACAGTCTGGACTGTCCGTTATCGTATGTAGCGTAAATCATACCATCTTTTTGTACGGTGATACCGCTCATTTCACCTACTTTACGTCCGGAACCAAGTCCCTTTTCATCACCGCGAACCGCAGTAACGGTGGAAGAACCGTTATTGTTCAGGTTAGAGGTGGATGCAAAGTCAATGGTCACATTCTGAAAACTGGGGTACTTACCTGTATCAAAGCTAAGTACAATTGTTTCTGTTCCCTCTGCTTCCACACCTTTAAATTCACCGGTAGAAGGGTCATATAACAAATCAATGGGGGTTCCTGCAGTCTGACCTGCCAGTGTAATGCCATCTTTTCCGTCTGTTCCGATAGGCTTACCGTCAGAATCAAGCACCTGGTCAAGCTGTACCGAGAACTCGCCATTTTCTGCATCTTGTGCATGCACACTGAGCTTCACGGTATATTTGTAACCCTTATTATCAAAAATCTCAAGGTTTACAATTTTACCTTCTGCACTGTTTACATTGGTATCCTTCTTATCCACGATACCGGAAATTCTTGCCTCTGTAGTTGCTTCGGAAGGATATGTCAAAGTGTCATCCGTCATAACGCGGAGGGCTGATACGGTATCCTGCTTGATGGCACTTTCATCATTGGGATCAACCTGCCATCCCATTACGTTATAACCGTTACTGGTCATACAAAGGTTACCTGCACCATCCACATAGAAAGAACCGTCTCTGGTAAAGAAATTATCATTACCGTTACTTACGATGAAGAAGGAATCTCCCGTAATCATCATATCAAACGGGTCATTGGTTGTCTGGCTTGCACCCTGTGTAGTAATTGCTGTCTTAATTGCTCCTGTCTTAGCACCAAGACCAATCTGTCTTGCATTGACACCGCCCACACCTGTGGTTGCATTTGCACCTGATGCGGCCTGTGTTGTCTGATACATCAAATCACTGAATGTCATGGACTGTGATTTATAAGCTGTTGTATTAACGTTTGCGATATTGTTACCGATAACGTCCATTCTTGTCTGGTGTGTTTTAAGACCTGCCACACCAGCATATAATGATCTCATCATAATGAATTGACCTCCTTTAAGGTATTTGCCGTTCATCGTTCCGTCTGTCATTCGGGAACAAATAGCCTCCGTAAGGTCCGGCTACATAATTACGGCTCCATCAATGTTAGTAAAAACGTTTTCTGTGGCATCATGGCTGTTCATAGCTGTCACTACCGTATTATTCGGAATATTTACGATAAATGCCAGTTCATCCACGATAACCAGGGATTCTCTGATTCCTTTTTGTTCTGCCTTGGCAGCACCTTCATTTAATCGTTCCATCTGTCCATCCGTCAGTTCAATATTACGGTCCGAAAGTCTTCCTGCTGCATGCTTGGAAAACTTCACCTCACCGGTTTTGTTCTGCCTGTGTAATATTTCCTGAAAGGATAACCCATCAGCCGTAACTGTTTTGGGAGAAACCTTTGTTTGATTTAAATACTGGTCCTGCAGCTGTTCAATCGAAAGGAATCCGTTATTTTGAATTTTCATATTCCTCTCCTCCATGAGCGGCTGTCTGCATCCTGCTTATTCAGTTTCTGTCACTTCGCCTTCGGAAGTTTCTGCGCCAGTTGCTTCTGTTTCGCCATCATTTCCGTTACTTCCTGTTGCTTCAGTGCTTTCCGTCAGTTCAGCACTTCCTGCTGTTTCTGTATTACCTGTCTGTGCTTCACTGTTTTCCGTTCCGGTTACTTCACCAGCTCCGGCAACAGCACCTTCTTCGGTATCGCCTTCACCTTCAGCATTCTCTGCATCTGCTTCTTCCTTTTCTTCTACCAGGACTGCCATTCTCTCTACATATGCCTGCAATGCTTCCACATATGTTTTGTTAATAAATGACTGCTCGTAGGATGTCATGCCGTTAAAGATTTCCTGCAAAGCCTCAACATCTTCTTTGTCTTCCAGCGTAAGTGCTTCTAAAGAAGGAAGATCATTAATTGCTGTCATAAAGTTTGCTGCAAGCTCATCTGCCATGTAGAAGTTTTCATCAATTACAGCAATTACATCGTCTGCCGAGAAGAGTGTTCCGTCAATAGATACATACGCCTTGTTATTCTCGTAAGAAACATATTCTACAACACCTTCCACACGGGATGTCTCACCTGCGCTGTTGATGCTCTCTACACTTACCAGTTTACCAACCATCGAAGACGCTCTGGTTAATTCCATGGTTGCTGCCATATTCTGCATCTGTTCTACCTGCGAAAATGTCGCATATTGGGAAATATACTCGGTATTAGAAGTCGGCTGCAAAGGATCCTGATATTTCATCTGCGCAACCAAAAGCTGTAAGAATGCATCTTTACCCATTCCGTTATCGCTTGATGCTGCTTTCTGCACAGAAGACTGTGATGCGGTTTCCTGAATTGCACCATCTTTTACAATTGCGTCTACTGCCATTGTTGCTCCTTTCTGCACAATGTGCTTTTTATTCCGCCTTAAGCGGTGTAGTCAACGGTATTACCGTTTACTTCCATCATCTCAGCCGCCAGTTTCTCTTCTTCGCCTTCCAATTCTTCCAAGCTTTCCGAAAGCTCGTTCAAATTGATTCTTCTGGGTGTTTTGCGGTTATTCTGATAAGATGCGTTTTCGTCTCTTCCCTGTCCCTGCCAGAGATTGCTTTCAAAAGCATGGCTCTCCACGGTTACTTCCACCGCTTCCACTTTAATTCCCTGCTCCTTAAGGCTGTCCTTAAGCTCTACCAACTGACTTTCGATAGCTGCTTTTACTGCTTCATTCTGAACCTGGAACTGCGCGGTCACCTCTCCGCCTTTGGACGTAATCTGGACATGCAATGTTCCGAGACTTTCCGGATGCAACTGCATTGTGAGTTGATCCATACCGGGTTTTAACTGAATCTTCATGTAATCAAGAATCTGATTCATGATTTCGTTTGTATCCGGTGTCATGTAAACCTGTGTCTGTTCAAAGTTAACATCTGCTGTCTGCACTTTGTTTTGAAGCATATTGTCAAGTATGGGATTAGACGACTCCATCATCTGTCCCTTTCCTTCTGCTCCGTTTTCCTGACCGGACTTTTGCTTTGCATCATCGCCTGTGCCTTGCTCAGCCGTTTCCTTTTGAACAACGTTTTCCACCTGCTTCACATTACCCTTTTCGTCTGTGATAAGACTAACCGTTTCATCTCCTGATTCAACGGTAACGGTAATCTTCGCCTGTGTCTCCTCTCCTACTTCTTCCTGTGTCTGAAGAAGCGGATTTACTTCTGTCTGCTCTGCGTCAGACTGTTTCGCGGCAATACTGTCTTCAATCAGTTTTGCAAGTTCTTTCGGGCTTATGCCAAGTTCATTTGCAAGCTGTGCTTTCATCCCCTCAAGACTTTGCATCAAGTCCTGAACCATTCCGTAAAGTTCACCGTTGGTAAGAAGTGCCAAAGAATCTTCACCGGAAATTGCAAGCACCAGCTGTGTCAGATTATCAGCATTCAAAAGTGCTTCCATACCAAATCCCAATTCTTCCATGGCATTCACCACTTCTTCTTCCGTCACTCCGAGCTTTTCTGCCACTTCTTTCACCAGTTCTTTACCGGCTTTCTGAATTACTTCATCAGCTTTTCCCGCAGCATCCTCTGCTTTTACCGTATGTTTACCGGTATCTGCTTTGGATATTTCCTTACCCGGATGTGAAGAAGCATCAATCTTTGACCGTCCCGCATCCGAAACTGTACTGCTCTTTTCGAAGGCATCTGTCTGTGACTGATTTCCTGACGCTTTACTCATGACATCTCCAAAACTGCCTGCCGCTCCCATGTTTGTTGTCTGGGTCGCTCTGTTTCCTACGAAATCAAGAAACGAACCCACACCATTTACAGGTGCGCTTGTCATTCACATTCCTCCTCTCTTCATTTTTCAAGGTACACAATATATATCGGCAACAGAAGCGTTTTATTTAAGATTCCGGATCCATAATCTTAGTGAGTTTAGACGCAATTTCCGGGTCCATTACTCCTAAAATCTTACCCCTGTCTTCCGCTTCCATAATACCCAAAATTCTTGCCGCCAAATCAAGATTATCTGTCATGGCTTCAAAAATCGCCGCCGCTTCCTTAGGCTTCATTGCCGCATATGCCTTGGCATAGTCCTCTACTTCATCACTTTCTTCCACCTGCTGTACTACCTGTTTGTACAGATACTCTGCAGTAGCGGGATCCATTTCTTCAAAGTATTTGCGATACTCTTCAATTCCGGGACCATTCTCAGCATATACCACTTCTTCGTAAAATTCTGTCTTAATCCTCTGGAATTCCACCTGACTGTCTTCAAAGGTTTCAAGGCGCTCTACCTCTGCCTTCAACTGGGAAATTTGTTCTTTGCTTTCCGTTTCTGCAGACTGTGCCCTCTCCAGTTCCAATTCCAGTTCCTTAATATAATCAACCGCTTCTCTTAAATTGTCATATCCGCCGTACTCTTCTGCCCCTTCTTCATTCACAACAATGTCTGTGTTGTTCGGAAGAATCATATTGACAACAGGAACATCCTTGAGAATGGGGGTCAAAACATTGGTTCCGAATCCGCCGAAATCCAGTTTGACAACCAAACAAAGAATTGCCACCCAAATCAAAACAATCACAAAAGTCACAGCAAAAACAGAACCGGAACTGCCTTCCTCTTCTTCATCGAAAAGCTCCGCTTCTCTGCTTGCGATTTCTTTTGCACGCTTTTTGGCTGTTTTCCTCTGTTCACGCTGCTCTGCTTTGAGCTTTTTCTTTTCGTCTTTCAGCCGATTTTTTTCAAATTTCGCCTCTTCCGGTGTCATTCCTTCCATTGGCATATTGTTATCTCCAATTCGTCACTCTATCGTTTCTGTCCATAGACATAACTGGTCAGTTCGTCTATCTCTTTTGCCTCTCTGGCATTTTCTTCCCTGATAAATTCCTCAAACGCTTTTTCTTTCAGCTTATGCTGGGTCTTTGTCTCCTGCATCGCTTCCGTCAGCTTAACTCTGGCAAATTCAACTTCATCCTCTGCCTTCCTCACAGCAATCTTCTGAGTCTCAATAAACTCTTTCATGCGTTCAATAGCATCACGGTTTTCCATGAGATCCATCACATTCAGACTGCTCTCTCTCAGCTTACGCCCCTGCTCTTCATAAAAAAAACGGCGTTCCTTCAGCTTTTCCAACTTTTCTTCTTCTGCAGCAAGGTTGGCATTTGCCTGCGCAAACTCCATACGCGCCTGCTCTTCCAACTTTTCTTTAATATTGAGGATGCTTTGCATACGGTAAACAAATTTAGCCATATCCGCTTCCTTTCAATCCAAACAGTTCCGGGCAATCCCAACACCTAAACAGTCTCAAACAGTTGTTCCATAAGCGAAACTGTCTCTTCAAAAGTGAATTTTTCATCTACGCCCTGACGTAAAAACTGATTCACTGCCTGAATCTTGCTGATTGCATAATCAATTTCCGGGTTACTGCCCGATTTATAGGCACCGATATTAATTAAATCTTCTGCCTCATTGTATGTAGCCAATACATTTTTTAGCTTTCCGGCAAGCGCCTTATGTTCACGCGCCGCAATCTGACTCATACATCTGGAAATACTCTGCAATACGTCAATTGCCGGGTAGTGGTTCTTATGACCTAATTTTCGGCTGAGCATGATATGCCCATCCAAAATACTTCTCGCAGTATCCGTAATCGGCTCATTGAAATCATCGCCGTCTACAAGCACGGTATAAAGTCCCGTAATGGAGCCTTTATCATTGCGCCCTGCACGTTCTAAAAGCTTAGGCATTTCCGAATACACGCTGGGCGGATATCCCCTTGATACAGGCGGCTCTCCGCTGGCAAGTCCGATTTCTCTCTGCGCCATGGAAAATCGGGTAAGAGAGTCCATCATTAAAAGAACATCCTTGCCCTGATCTCTGAAATATTCTGCAATTGCAGTTGCCGTCTGGGCTGCTTTTTTACGTTCCAAAGCCGGTTTATCCGATGTTGCCACCACTACAACAGAACGTTGCATACCTTCCGGTCCTAAGTCTCTTTCTATAAATTCCCGCACTTCCCTGCCTCGTTCGCCAATCAGTGCGATAACATTAATGTCTGCTTTGGTATTGCGGGCAAACATACCCATCAGTGTAGACTTTCCCACACCGGAACCGGCAAAAATACCGATTCTTTGCCCCTTTCCAACGGTAATTAATCCGTCTACCGCTTTCACGCCTAAGGGAAGCACTTCATCAATAATCTCCCTGCTCATAGGATCCGGAGGCGGTGCCTCCACAGAATACTCCCATCCGGTTGCGGGAATCTCTGAATCTACCCTTCCCAGACCGTCCAGTGTCTTTCCCAAAAGACTTTCATCTACACGCACCTTTAAAGATGCGCCTGTATTTTCCACGCTACTGCCGGGACCCATGCCTTCTACATTTTCATAGGGCATAAGCAATACCTTACCTTCTTTAAATCCAACCACTTCCGCAAGGGCAGGTCTGTCATCATCACTCATTCCCGAATAAATCCGGCAGATATCTCCCAGTCTGGCCTGAGGTCCTTTCGATTCAATGGTAAGACCAACTACATTTACCACTTTACCTTTTACTTTAAAAAAGGTATCGTTCATCAGTCCGGCATATTTATCAAAATTAATTTTGCCTGTTTCCAAGTAAAGTCCTCCCTTTCCTTATCTCTCATAGGAAAGAAGTTTCAATTTTCTTGCAACCTCACTAAGTTGCGTGTCGAGACTACAGTCGTAAATACCATAATCCGTCTCAATAAAACATTGTGATGCAGACAACGTCATATCCTGCACAATCTCAAGAGACGCACTTCCCACTTCTGCTTTCAGACGTTCTTTGCCTGCAAGAACATTTTCATAATCCGCTTTTGAAACATGAAGCAATAAATTTCCGCTTACATCAATCTTTCTGAGTGTATTTTCAAAAAGATTGACGATCAAATCCTGATATGCATATAGCTCCACTTTAAAAATATGTTCATAAATTCCGGTCAGCATATTGATAAATTCCGGTTCCAATTCATCACATTTTTGACGGTAATCTGCTTCAAGTTCTTTTTTTGCTCTCAGGTATTCAGCTTTGGCTGCATCCGCCTCTTCCCTTCCGAGACGTTCGCCCTCCTGATAGCCCTGATTTTTGGCCTCCTCATATGCTCTCATCTGCATGGCACCAATTTCATTCTTGGCACTGATTATCATACCATCAGCCTGTGCACGCAAGGATTCCAATTCCTGCTTCGCCGCTTCAATCTCCTCAAGCAAAGCCTCTTTTTCTCCTTCAGCAGCACTTTTTATTACCATACCTGCTCCTTCCGGTTCAAAAAGCGCATCTACCGCCAATGTCTCCGCATTAAGACCGCCGCTGAATCCATCACCAAATCCATCGCCATACCCATTTTCATCATACATCATATTCTGCATGGGAACACTTGATGCTTGCATTGCCGTATTCAGTTTTGCTTCCATCAAAATATTACTGTCAATCACACGGGTCTCGTCCGGATTCATCATGACCCAGCCCGCTTTATATACATTCCTAGACAATGATCTCGTCACCTCCGCCTCTGGAGATAACGATTTCTGCAGAATCTTCCAGTTTTCTTATAATGTTTACAATCTTCTGCTGTGCTTCTTCTACATCCTTCATACGAACAGGACCCATGAATTCCATGTCTTCCTTAATCATAACAGCAAGACGTTTGGACAGGTTGTTGAATATTGCGCCCTGAACCTGTTCATTTGCGCCCTTAAGTGCAAGTGCAAGGTCATTGTTATCCACATCTCTGAGTACTCTCTGAATCGCACGATCCTCAAGCAGCAGGATATCTTCGAAGACAAACATCTTCTTTCTGATTTCGTCTGCAAGCTCCGGTTCTTCGATTTCCAAAGTTTCCATGATATGCTTTTCTGTTCCTCGGTCTACCGTATTCAAAATATCTACTACAGCATCCACACCACCGATAATGGTGTAATCCTGATTTACCAAAGAAGCAAGCTTGGACTCTAACACCTTTTCCACTTCCTTTACTACATCCGGGCTGGTTCTGTCCATCACCGCAATACGTTTTGCAACATCTGCCTGTCTATCCGGCGGCAATGCCGAGATAATCATAGCTGCCTGTCCGGCCGGTAAATATGACAAAATAAGGGCAATGGTCTGCGGATGTTCATCCTGAATAAAGTTCAAGAGCTGGCTGGCATCTGTCTTACGCACAAATTCGAAAGGCTTTACCTGCAGTGATGCTGTCAGCTTGCCGATAACATCCAGTGCTTTTTCTTCGCCCAATGCCTTTTCCAAAAGTTCCTTTGCATAGCCGATACCACCTTCTGCGATATACTGCTGTGCAAGGCATACCTGATAAAACTCATCAATAATTTCTTCTTTAATCTGAGGAGTAACACTTCTTGTGTTTGCAATTTCCAGTGTAAGTTCCTCTATCTCTTCTTCCTTGAGATGCTTAAAAATGGCAGCCGACTTCTCCGGGCCGAGTGTTATCAAAAGAATCGCAGCTTTTTGTGTGCCGTTCACTCTCTCGTCGCCAAATCTTGCCATGTCTTATTCCTCCCCAACGTTTATCCCCAATCCTGGTTAAGCCAGTTACGCAGCAGGTTTGCCGCTGCTTCCGGGTTTTCATCAATAAATTTCTCTATCATTCTTCTGGTTTCAGATATCTGTTCGGTACCGATATCTTCCAGTTCCATTTCAGGCTGCGACTGAAGCAGTGTTTCCACAGACAACTCTTCCGGCTGTTCCACTTCCTTGTCGGAACGCATGCTTCTGATAACTACAAATGCAAGAAGCGCCAAAATAATAATTATCAGCACAATCTGAATAATGTCAGATGTATCAACGCCGAGTCCTTCTTTGTCAAAGAAGATATTTTCCGTGCGGGCTGCAAACGCAATGTTTTCTTTAGGGAAGCCTGTTGCTTTTGCAACAATTTCATACATCTCGTCTTCCACTTCAAGCTTTGCGCCTTCCGCATTGGCAAGCTTATATTCTTCCCATGTGATACCATCAAGAAGTCCTTGTGCTTCTATGTCCTCTTCCCTGATGACATTATAGCTGATAGCCGTAATGGCAATAGAAGACGCCTCATAATTAATGGCTCCGGGCAAATTACTCTCTTTGGTAATCCGCTCACTGGGCAGATAATGGTTCTCTGTCTCTTCTACCGTAGTACTGCTCTCCGAATCATCTTCGTATACATATTCGATATCACCGTTGGAATCTGTTCCGGGCACACCGCCTACTCCTGTAGTAGACTCGGATGTATACGTTCTGTCAGAACTTTTATATCCTTGTGTATTTCCGTCAGCCACGTAATACTCATGGTCAGTTACTTCACTGGAAGAAAAGCTGATATCAAGATTACTTGCCACTTCTACTTTATCAAATTCATTGGTACCGAGAAGTACCTGCTTAATTTCATTTTTTACCTGCGTCTCCCATTGTGTTTTCACGCCAAGCTGAGAACTTGCCGTTCCCGTTGCCGAATAACTGGCATCCCCCGAGAAAAGCATATTCCCATCCATATCCAAAATCACAATATTCTCTTCTGTTTCATTTCCCATTGCTTTGGCAACTGCCTTGGCAAGAAATGCCGCAGACTCTGTGGAGAACTCTCCGTCCAGTTCCAACAAAATCCACGCCGAGGATTCTTCCTGGGACTGAATCAGTGTTCCGTCATTTTCCGGTATGTAAATGTCTACCACTGCGCTCTTAACAGCTGTAAACCTTGCAATCATATCGTCTGCAATTCTTGTTTCCAGATACAATTCATACCTTTTCTGCTTGTCCGACTCTGTGGTGGTAAATCCGCCGTCTGTCACATTATCAATCGTATAGGTGGCTGCCTGAATGTCATTTGCACCCAATAGCAGACTGGCATCCGATTGATCCTTCACATTAATATCAATTCTGTAACCATCATCGGAAACCTTAAAATCAAGTCCTTCTTCTTCCAGAAGCGCTACCACCTCTGACGCCTCTTTTGTTGTTTCGCAAGAAAGAAGCAACGTATACTGGGGCTGTGTCAGTACAGCTGCCAAAATGGCAATGGCAATAATTACTCCGGCTCCGGCTGCGATAATAAAGGTTTTTTGTTTGGCAGAAAATTTATTCCACCACTCCAATATCTGTTTTCCTATTTCTTTTACTCTATCTGCCATGATTTACTCCCGTTTCCTTAAATCTGCATCTGCATAATCTCTTTATATGCTTCCAGAAATTTATCACGGACAGCCACAGTATATTGAAGTGCTGTGGATGCCTTCTGCAGGGCAATCGTCAAATCATGTGTATTGTCAGTTTCTCCCAAAGCCCATCTGAGTTCTTCATTTTCTGCATCAGAAAGATAGGCATTGGTAGTATTCAGGCTGTCTATCGCCTTATTCAGAATACTATCAAAACCATCTGTCGTTTCTGTCACCTGATTCATTCCGTAAACAGAAGGTGTATTTGCAGCCTCCTTGATTACGTTTGATGATATGTTATATAAAGATGAAATATCCATAGTCTTATCTTCTCCCCTGCTGTATATGTATCAATATGCTACAGTCCAATTGCTTACTGGCTCATCTCCAGTCCCTTCATGGCAATTGTCTTGCTGGCATTAAACGCTGTTGCGTTTGCTTCATAAGAACGGCTGGCATCAATCAGGTTTGTCATTTCCGTCACGATGTTTACATTGGGATAGGTAACGTATCCGTTCTCATCCGCATCAGGATGAGAGGGGTCATATGCCATTATCATGTCATTCCATGTATCTTCCGATACTTTGTTCACTCTGACACCTTGTCCCTTATAGCTGTCCGAAACACTGCCGAATATACTGCGGAAGCTTCCTGCCGCTTCACCTCTTTGCTCAAAGGTTACTACCTTACGTCTGTAAGGAGTACCGTCCTCTGTACGGGTGGTGTTTGCATTTGCTACGTTTTCGGAAATGATATCCATACGGTAGCGCTGTGCCGTCATACCGGATGCATTAATATTAAAAGATGAAAAAATACTCATATGTCCGACTTCCCTTCTCTGTCATTTTATCTCATCACTAATTTCAAATTTGCAAATTCTGCATTAACGCTAGTCATGATACCATTATACATAATCTGGTTTGCCGCCAGTTCTGTGTTTTCCGTATCAATATCCACATTGTTGCCATCTAACCTGTAAGAAAATCCTGCGGAATCTGTATATACACGAGGTGTAAGTTCCGTAGAAGTAATCGCGGCAACCTTGGCATCCACAGACTTATATCTGGTATTTCCAAGTGCCTGCCTGAGCTGTGATTCAAAATCCACATCCTGACGCTTATAACCGGGAGTGTCAACGTTTGCAATATTATTGGCAATCACTTCATTTCTTACCCATGAAGCATCTGCCGCCTTTCCTAATACATTCACATAATCAAACACATTACTGTTAATCATGACAAAACTCCTTCCGTTAACTGCTGCGCACAAAAAGTGCATCATATTTTATTATAAGTTATTTTCGCGAAAAGGCAAGTACCATTTTTAAATTGAAAAAGGATTCACTACGCCCATATTTATGGGTTTCATAAATCCTTTTACCTTTTACATAATCCTTTACGTCCTATTTTTTTGTGTTGTTTCTTAAATTTACATCATTTCTGCGCTGTCTCTACTTAAGGCTTTCTCTTTTTAATTTGTCTACCTCATCAAAGACCATATCATTCAACACCTTAATATAAGTTCCCTTCATTCCTGAAGAACGGGACTCAATCACGCCCGCACTTTCAAATTTGCGAAGCGCATTCACAATTACGGAACGGGTAATTCCTACCCTGTCTGCTATCTTGCTGGCCACCAGAATTCCCTCCATACCGTTCAGTTCCTCAAATATGTGGATTACTGCTTCCATTTCGGAATAGGAAAGAGTATTAATGGCTGATTTGATAACTGCAAGCTTTCTGTTCTCTTCCGCGCTTTCTTCATTAACAGCACATAACATTTCAAGTCCCACTACCGTAGAACCGTATTCACACAAAATGATATCATCAATATCATATGGCTTTTCACATTTATAGATAAACAATGTACCCAAACGTTCACCGGCAATTTCAATAGGTGTAATAATCGCCTGGAATTTCTGTACCGCCCCGTCTTCAAAACCGAGTGTGGCAAGGTTTACGTTTTCTTTGGTGGAAAGCACCGCCAGCAGTCTTTCATTCAGCATACCGTCAATAAAACCACCCACCTGGTCCACAATCAGCTCAGTAATGGAATCCACACCCTGCGCTTCCCCTACACCAAGCACTTTTCCCTTGCGGCTGATAACAAGCACATTGGAATTTAATATTTCACAAAGAACACTGCAAATATCATTAAAAACAACTTTGCTTGAATTATTGTTGTGAAGTAACTTTCCAATTTTTCTGGTTTTATCCAATAATTGTACACTGCTCATTGACTTGCCTCCATTTCATTTTGAAACACAAAAACAAATTCCCCACGGATAATACATTCATTTTAGCACATATTTCTGCTAATTTCAATGTCTCCGCAGGGAATTATGGTATAATTTTATATACTTTTTCGTATTTTCCCAAAATTTCATCAGCTAGTCATTATTTTCTGACTATTATATCTTTTCCTGTACCGTGGTAACAAAACCACAGCTTTCATCCGCACACACAAGTTTATTTCCCTTATGCAGCATCAGACCGCCGCAACGCTCGCATTTCTGCTGTGCAGGTTTTTGCCAAACCATAAAGTCACATTCAGGATTACCGATACAGCCGAAATATTTACGTCCTTTTTTGGTCTTCTTCATAACAATGTCTTTTCCGCACTTAGGACAATCCACTCCGACTTTTTCAAAGTACGGCTTGGTATTGCGGCAGTCCGGGAATCCGGGACAGGCAAGGAATCGTCCATGTGGACCGTATTTAATTACCATCTGCTTGCCGCACATATCACACACTTCATCAGAAACTTCATCCGCAATCTTAACTTCCGCAAGTTCCTTCTCCGCCACCTTTACCGCATCATCCAAATCGGGATAGAAATTGGATATAATGGTTTTCCAGTTTACAACACCTTCTTCCACTCCATCCAGCAATGCTTCCATATTCGCAGTGAAATTCACATCCACAATACTTGGAAACGCTTCTTTCATCATGGCATTTACCACTTCCCCAAGCTCTGTTACATAAATATTCCGGTTTTCCTTCACAATGTAACGTCTTGCCAAAATAGTGGTAATGGTAGGCGCATAGGTACTGGGACGTCCGATTCCTAATTCTTCCAAGGCACGTACCAATGATGCCTCTGTATAATGAGGTGCAGGCTGTGTAAAGTGCTGCTTAGGCTCAAATTCATTAAGTTTTAGTATCGTGGACTCATCAATCCCTTTAACCAGTGTATTACTTTCTTCTTTTTCATCATCAGCTGTGTAAACACTCATAAATCCATCAAACAAAATCTTGGAAGCAGCCACCGTAAAGCGATGATTACCACCGTCAATTTTAACGGATGTGGTTTCATATTTGGCAGGCGCCATACGGCTTGCCACAAAGCGCTTCCAAATAAGCTGATATAATCTGAGCTGGTCTCTGGAAAGAGACTCTTTGATTTGAATCGGTGTCAGACTCAAATCTGTAGGACGGATTGCTTCGTGTGCATCCTGAATTTTCTTATCATTCTTTTTGGCACTTTCCGTCTCTGCCGCATATTCTTTTCCGTAATGCTTTGTAATATATTCCTCTGACATGGCAAGGGCTTCATCCGACACTCTGGTAGAGTCTGTACGCAGGTAAGTAATTACACCTACCGTTCCGCTGCCTTTAATGTCAATTCCTTCATATAACTGCTGGGCAAGGCGCATGGTCTTCTGGGTAGAAAAATTCAGCACCTTACTGGCTTCCTGCTGCAAAGTGGATGTGGTAAACGGAAGGGGCGCCTTTTTTACTCTCTCACCCTTCTTCACTTCACTCACCGCAAACTTGGCACCATCTAATTCATCCAATATCCTGTCCATTTCTTCTTTGGAAGAAACAGACGCTTTCTGCTCTTTGGTTCCGTAATATTTGGCAACAAGAGGTTTCTTTTCTCCGGGAATCGTAAAGGATGCGTCCAGAGTCCAATACTCTTCCGGAATGAAGCTGTTAATTTCTTCTTCCCTGTCGCAAATAATACGAAGTGCCACAGACTGTACTCGTCCCGCACTTAAGCCTCTCTTAACCTTAGCCCACAAAAGCGGAGAAATACGGTAACCCACCATTCTGTCAAGGGCACGTCTTGCCTGCTGGGCATCAACAAGGTTCATATCAATTTCCCTTGCATTCTTCAACGACTCTTTTACCGCGTTTTTGGTAATTTCATTGAAAGTGATTCTGTATACTTTCTTATCTTCCAATTTAAGTGCAATCAGAAGATGCCACGAAATTGCCTCCCCTTCACGGTCCGGGTCAGTTGCGAGATAAATTTTCTCTGCTTTTTTTACTTCTTTTCTTAAATTTGCCAATATATCACCTTTTCCCCTGATAGTGATATACTTCGGTTCATAATCATGCTCTACGTCAATTCCCAGCGTACTCTTGGGCAAATCACGGACATGTCCGTTGCTCGCCACCACCTCATAATTAGAACCTAAAAATTTTTTGATCGTCTTCACCTTGGCAGGTGATTCCACAATTACCAGATATTTTGCCATCTTTTATCCCCTATTCTACAAAAAGCTTGTAACGTGCTTCACTATACACCATATTTTTTACAGTTGCAAGTAAAAAATTTATTAACTATATGAAAAAAAGAAGAAATCCATACCTGTTTGTACGGATTTCTTCTATAAATAATGTAATATACCACGAAAGCATTATCTCATTGTAATTTCACGCACCTTTTCAGCAAGTTCTTCCGGCACTTCTTTATCCATAACTATAAGCCTAAGTGCACAATTAATGATTTCCTGCTCCTGTTCTGTATATTCCTTTTCCACATCAAATTCATAAGGGTCAATTCCTAGGCTAATCATTTTTTCATTTTGCATTTCTTCTTTTTGAATGCTTTCTTTCGAACGATTTTCTGATAGCTTCGTTGAAGATATTGGACTTTTATTACCATTTAACATTCTCATTACCTCCTGCAAATTCAAATCCGGCAACATCTTGATATTTTTCAAGTGTCTTTTGTAAAACAAATTCTCTATCATGCACTTGTCTATTTTCTGTCAGTTCTTTCTCATATTGTTCAATCAAACAAAACTTATCAAAATTATCTTTTTTTATGATTGCATAAATACTCCCCTGATTTCCAACAACAATCATTCCCATTACGGCTTCCATTTTACAAAAATTAAATATATCTCTATCTGAAAAGATTTTATTATTTGGATGATTATGAATTAAAATATATCTATTTTTTTGTGTTTTCAAACACATTTTCATCTTTTGAGTATTAAAGCTTACCTTATTTCTTGTTCCTATGACAATATCGTAATTTGACCATTCTTGAACATCTAGCAGAATACCAATCTCACCGCTGTCATTATTTTCTTTTGCATACCGCAACGCATATGCCATCCATTCATTCAAATAATCATTCTCATCATGTGAAAATGATTTCAAATAAATTCGAGGGAGTCCATCAATTACTTCCTGCCGTATCCCTACTATTTCCCAATTCTTTTTTTGCATTTTACCTCCCATCTACTATCCGTTCAAAAAGATAAATAGCAAAAAAAATAAATAATCTTATACATCAGGGAAATATATAGAAATATTATAAAATAAATCCAAGACACTGACAAGATAAGCCATCAGAAAAATTCAGAATCGTTTTTACAGGCTAAATATGTGCTATCTAATCTAACTCAACAAACAGTATGTATTTTTCTTATATTTTCATATTATATCACGGCAATTTCATAGTGCAATAGTTTAAGACACTTTTGTCCGCAAAAAGAAAAACCCGCTTTCTGCAGGTTTTTCTTTAAATCTTATTAATTCAACATAAACGCTTCCCTTACCACCACATATACTTCTGCAGTTCCCGTCTTACCGTTACTGTCCGTTGCGGTAATGGTCACTTTACGCATAGTTACGGAAGGATTTAAGGGACCACTCTGCGTTCCGTCCATGGTAAATCCCTGACGCACGTTTGTGGTATTCTCCACGCCGTATTCGAGTGTGGTACCGTGTCCGGCAACCGTTCCGTCTTCAAAAGTCAGTGTTATGTCAACCAGGGAGGATGGATTCTTTGGCGTTCCCAATAGTAATACTTTGTAATCAACATCAAAGCTGTTCGGATCAAACTCATCCGCATAGATAATTCTGCGAGGGGTTGTCTCCGCCGTCAGTTCACCATTGGTTACTTCTACTACCAGTACCGAAGTATCAAGCTGTCTGTTCCTTAAAATCTGCCAAATGTTCTGATGCATGGTATTCCCCTGTGAGAACAGCGGGTCAATGTAATATTTAACCGTCAGCTTAGTTTCTCCCTCCTGTACGATATTCGCCCAATAACCGATATCGTTTTGGAAAGGATACATTGGATTTCCTTTTGTAATCGGATCATGGAATACATGGAAATATTCCATACTCTTTAGCCAGCTTGCCACATTGTACTGATAAGTTCCCTCTTCCTCCTCTTCCGGTGGCGGAGTAGGCGTTGCATCCGGTGCAGGTGTCGCCTCCGGCTCAGGTGCTTCTTCCTCCTCTTCCGGGAATTCAATATTATACCACTCATATTCGGTATCTACATAGGTATCTACCGTAACCGCATTACCACTCATTCTGATACGGCTGTAATTTTCATTTGCAACTTCCGGATACCAATCCGGCATGAAATATGCCCAATTTAATGCCTCATCAAAATGATTCATCATGTAGTAAAGCTTCGTCAGGTTACGGGTCGCATGTTGGTCCTCAACTTCTTCTAATCCTTCAATCACGGAATGGCATACAATAAGAGCCCTGTTTCTCTGATAAATACACTCATCATACAGCGTCCGTAATACTTCGGCACTGATATCCTGCTCCGGCTTTAATTTGTATACCGTATTAAAATCACATTCCGGCAATGACTCATCCCAAATCGCGTCACTCAAATCATTCCAATGCAAAGACAAACCATTAATAGCCTCCTGATTGGAAATGTAAATAAGGTCAGCACTCTTCACATCATCTACCGTCAGATTCTGTGGTTGCATCTGAATGATTTCAATCCGGTACTGGCTGTCAAAGGCCTCCAAAAGCTGCTCAGTCACTTCATTGGTCAGATTCTCTTCTGCCGTCTTTTCAAAATCATATCCCACATTGTCAATCAGTGTGGAGTAGGGTGTTTCTCCTTCTGCATCCATAGGGTTGTTTGAATAACAAAGAAGCTTAAACCATTCATTATTCTGCAATCCGTCACGGGTATAAACACGGGCTATTCTCTTCTGATTTGTCACATAAATTCTGTCACCCTGTTTAAAGTACGCATCTGTATTACTGTTCTTTCCTGCCGTATCTTTTCTTATGTCTTTTACATAAGTCTGCTTCATGTCTTCCGCTTTTTCAAGAGGTACAAAAACCCATCCGCCGACTTCACCCTGCTGCCAGGTATCACCTCTGCCTACGCCAATAATACCGTTATAATTATAATAATCAAACGCCGTATTCACTTTATCGGTATTGGCATCAATGTAAGTAACCACTTCCGCATAATCATAAACCGCTCCGGCTACATTTTCGGTCTTATCATATACCGGTTCCTTATTCTCTCCTGATGTGGAAGTAGTTGCCAGTGCATATCTGCCCTGATTGTTTGTCACCTGCTGAATTTGAGCTTCATACAGAGCTTCTGTGGTGGTTTCCGGCGCATAAAGGAAAGATAACTTATAAGTACCTTTATTTTTACCTTTATACTCAAAATAATAATTTGTGCCTACCGCAGCAGGAGAGTTTGGCATATAATAGCCTTCTTCCCCCTCTGCCGCCTTTTTAAAGGTTACGTCATATCTGGTTGCCCCTTGATATTCATCTGCTTCTGCAAGCAGAAAATAACCCGGCTGCAAAGCTGCATTTACCTCTTCCAGTTTATCACTTGTTCCGTCTGACGTTGCATATCTGACATACTTTCCGTTTGTTGCCTCTGTATAAGTATCTACCTGATATTTTCCGCCCTTTTTAAAGTAAAAACCACTCGTCCAGTCAGAAACTGCACTGTCTTCCAGTACCAGTTCATACTCATACTCTTCTCCGCCGGTCAGACTACGCACATATTTATCTACCTTATATGTCGCAGTGCTTGCACTGCTTTTGGTAAAACTGAGGTCGTAATTATACTTGGTAAGCCCTAAAACATTCTTTCCGTCAAACTTAGGCATGGAGCTTCCCACACTGTCCTTAGACCAGTAATAAGCAGGGTCTTTTACATAAACATAGCCTTTGGGTTCTTCCGTACCTTTTCGCGGCACCGCCTGCATTTCAAAATGAATACCATTTTCGATTGTTGTCTTATTCCACTCATCATACACAATTACCTCTCCGGCAATTCTGCTGACATTAATATAATATAATCCTTTTCCTTCTCCTACATATTCAAAATATCCATACGGTGCTTCAACAAGATAAGGAGTCTGTGACCATTCATCAGTACTGCTGCTTAACGTTTTTCGCACCCAGCGTCCGCCTCTGGTGTTATCCCTTTCCAACGCCAAATTATCATAAAAAGAATAATCAGTAAAATAATTTTCCACATACTGATTTACCAGATAAGTGTATGGTCTGCTGTCTTTTGCAAGCACATTCTGTTTACTGAACATATTCACCGCACTGGCATCACCACTGTTACCGGTATTTGCAAACTGAGCCGCTACCAAAAGTCCGTCATAACCAAGAGGAGTATTGGCATCATATCCCTCTTCCGTCTTCCAGTCCACATAATAAGGGAAAATAGAACATACCTCATGGGGAATTACTTCGATAATACGAAACACTTCCCTGTCATCGCCTTCCTCTGCTTCCGGCGCCCCCTGATCCACGAACTTTCGCTCTTCTGCTTTCTTTTCCGGGAGATATGCACCGGTTTCCATGGTAAGCTGCGCATCCCGACCTGCTACTGCCTGCTCTTGCTCCGCAATGTTATCCCCGCGTACCAAAAGCACACCTGCAATCACACAAAATACGCTCATAAGCGCTACACTGCCTATTGCAAACCACTTCCAGATATTCTTTTTTGCTTCCGTCTGTTTCGGTTGCTTCATGAACAATTCCCTTCAATTTTCTGCCACTTCACAATTTCTGTAGCTTTTATTTCTGTATCTTTTCCTCTTACTTCTTAAGTTTATACTCGTACATGGCAGAGCCGTCTCCCACATACACCTGATTTAACCGGTTACGCAACGCCACACTGTCTGTAAGATTTCTTGTTACCGTTCCATTTCCGTAATCATATTCCAAATCAATGGAAATCTGTAATGTCATAGGCTCCTCATAATAATAAGTATCCTCAGTATCTCCGTTCCAGTAATACGTTGTTTCCTTGTAATAATCACCGGTCACACCCGATATATCAAAATCATCCACCGTAATCGTACATCCTGTGATATATCTTGCAAGCAGCCACTGGATACGTTGCGCCTGACTAAGCCCGGTAACATAATCACGAATCAAAGTCCATGCGCTCTGCGCCACCGTACCTTTTTTGACCGCTTCATCCGTACCTCCCACAGATACACCGCCAAGCAGCTTACAATATCCCGGCTTTCCGCCGTCTTCCGGAAAATCCTGATTGGGAAAAGCCACCAAATACATCTCTCCAAGAGGCTGTCCGTCAGCTCCCAGTGTATGAATATCGGTAACTACCGCATCTCCGCTAAAGTAAACATCATATGCTCCGCCGGACGCTTCAATGAGTAAATCTCCAAGGAGAATGCACTGCGTATCTGCACCTGCTGCGGAATTCACCGCACAGATTCCTCTGCTTTCCATTATATTGTCAATGATAAGATTCATTGTGGTTTGCGCCTCATTCTGCACTTCCACATGAGCATTATTCCGCCCGGAAAGCCTAAGCCCCGTAATCAAAAGATAACCGATTGCCACCAACACAATAGAACTGAGCGCCAAACCTACCAAAAGTTCAACCAAAGACAATCCTCTGTTGTCCTTCATACCATTTCTCCTCTTTAACCATACTCCACATAATGCTTGCCCGTTGCTGTTACTAACATCACTGTAGCCCGCTTTCCATTGTCACTCACCGCATGGATTCTGATTAAATTCACATTATTAATATCAATGGGAACAGAATCCGCTGTAACTCTACTGACTCTGCCCGTTGATTTGTCAAATGCAATCTCTATCACCGTATGCGCCGATAAATCATAAGTTCCTTCCGAGGAAAAAGATACCGTCACTCTGGATGGTACATCTTCTCCGTCCCCATCCGGCGTAATCTCACACTCACCGTTTGCCGTATCCATCACAAAATTGTGATTCCCCTCCTGGGAAAGCGTTCTCATTCTGGCAGCTTCCAAGGTCGTATTAATATCCTTGGCACAGCTTTCCGCATCTCTGCTGGATAACAGGGAAATACTGACCCCGGCAACACCTACCATAATACTTAAGATTGCAACCACTACCAGAATCTCTATCAAGGTCATACCGCTATTTAGTTTTTCCGGTTTGATAAATGGTCTAGTTAACTTCACCTTTTCTCCAATTCTGATAACTGATGTAATCCACGTAATCGGTACTGCTCACTCTGTTGCTGTAGTCCTTGCCTGTATATTCGGCATCCGGACGCTTAAACTCTTTCAAATAAGTACTTGCATACTTCATATTTCGCTCAGTAGCACTTGCTTTCTTCGCTTCCTCTTCCAGCTCTTCATCCAAAATCGCCTGCACAATGGAACGGTTTGCGGTAATCTTACCATTACCTTCCACGAAAATCTTGCCACTGGCAATAACAAGACCTTCCACATTGCTGCCGCCTTTGATAGTTACATTGCCGTCACAGATAATAATTCCCTTAAAAGAGCTGTCATTTAACGTAAAATCTCCCGGATATACATGAGTTTTGTAACCGCATTTGTAATCCGGTGAATCTGCACCGTTTACCATACCCTCAAAAATTACGAACTCAGTCACCGGTGGTTCTAAACTAAGCTTAGTAATATCAACTTCCAAAAGCGTTTCATTATCCGAATACAACGGAAATTCACTTTTAGGATCCAAGTATGAATATAAATACTGATAATGCCTTACCAGATTACGTCCCATTTTTGTTACATAGTCTAGAGAATACATTTTGCTCTCGTCAAGGAACTGACTGCTTAAGGAATCTCCTGCAATCTGCGTAATTGCTGCCCTGGTATAAATATTGGCAGTTGCACCGTTTGCAAGCGTAATCGCCGGTTTTACCGCATCACTCATGGCACGGCTTGTAATGGTCTGTTTTACTTCCCATATCTGCTTTAACTCAGCCTCACTGAACTGGTCATAATTCCATTTTGTCTTTACCTGCGTGTCCATATCGGAAAGATTATTTTCCGGGTCTATCATATTAAGGACAACGTTAGTATATTCCTTGCGCTTGGTATCATCTACAAAATTCAGGAAGAAATATACAAACACTTCTCCCGTTGTTCTGTTCATTACCTCTTTTGCCGTAACAGGATCACTGGCATCAACATAGCCTTTGTTTACACCAAACCATGTTGCCCCTTCCTGCCATGCACTGCCGGATAATTCAGATGCTTTTACCGGGTTGGGCACTGTCAGACAGGTGGTGGGTGCCAAATACATATACTGGTTGGTTCTCAGAGCCAACGCTTCACCTGTAGCAATTTCCTCTATTTTGCCTGTAGAGCTTCCGCCTTCATTGTTGATGACATCACCGGCATATGCCTGCGATTGCAAATCCACATAAGCAACACCGGCAATTACCAACGTATCCAGACCGCTCAAATCAAGCTGTGATTTATTTCCGTTAATGATAATGGCACTGCTCTGGGTATGCTCCGTGGCGTCTCCATACAATGTCACAATCTGGTTTTCCTGATTTTCAAGAGCCGCTCCCATACCAAAAGAGCCGTTACTGTAGCCATAATATTTGCCGTTTAAGGTAACCTCGCTCTCTCTTGCATTGAGTTCTAAGTCATTGGCAACAAACATATTTCCCGTAACGTTGAATGTTGTTTTTTCCACAGTCGCATTCTTATTGATATTTTCTGTCGTTCTCACAGTCTCCGCCCAAAGCTGAGTATCTGCAAGAGACGCCGCATTTCCTACCGTCACATTGGAAAGGCGCATATTGACATCCCCTTTGGATATCAGATAATTGCTTTCAAAATCTACTGTAGAATTATAGATATTAATACCGCCAAACACGGTTTCATCACGGTACTTATTTATATTTTCAGGGGTTTCCGAATAACTGATTCCCGCGTATACGTTTCCCTCGATATCTCTGTCCGCACCGTCAAAGTAAATACCTTCATTTCCGATTAATGCATAATCAAGAATTACAGAAGAATCACGGAAGAAATTGATATAAGGAATTTCAATCACAATGTCTGTGGTAATCACTGCCTCATATCCTGTCTCTGTATATCCCGCAACAGCATCTCCCGTTACCTGTTTGTACTTTACTTCCACATCACGGAACACATATTTGCAAGGTAATTTTGCATCTGCTTCTCCCCACGGCTGACTATCTTCATTCAAGATTTCTGTTCTTGTAAACCGTACCACCTCTGCCATTGCAGCATCTTGGGTTATGTAAGAATTCAGTCTGGCACGAAGTCCGTTATAGTTGCTGGCATCGCCGTCCGCGCTACTGCAAATGGGCATAACCGCAGTCAAATCATTGACAAACTGCAGGGAAAACGCACGATACGCTGCATCCTGCGTGGTAAACACCGCCCCACCGTCACTGCCTGTCACCTGTGCCAAAACATCTGCATAGGCATCGGAAAGACAGTCTGTAGTCACTTTACCGATACCGTTATAAACATCATCCAAAATCTGCTCATCAGCATAAAAATTGTCTTTCATGTTCTGTTCAATCTGCTTCATGTGCAGATTGGCTGCACTGATAGCAATGGTCATGGTAGCCAGTATCAGCAAAAATCCCACTCCTACCAGTACGGTTATCAAAGTAGAACCACTGTTATTTAATTGTCTTTTTTGATTCATTTCCTTTTTTGACACCCTTTATCTCCCTGATAGCAGTATTAACGGATTTCTTTTGTTGTTTCTATATTCACTACTTCATTACCGCTGCTTTGCTCTACCATGCGGATATTCACATGGTAGCAACGCATGGTAGGTTTCTTCATTCCCACTGTCTGCTCAAAATCTGAAATTTGCAATTCTCTGCTTGTCAGCATTCCTTTAATATTGGTATGCAAATAGCTGTTTCCTGTACTGAGTTCTCCCGAAAGTACGCTGCCGCTTGGAACTGTAGCATATGTAGTACCGTTAAGCGTTACCGAATCAAACTGAAGCCCTTTTTGATAAACAAAACCACCACTTCCGTCTTTTTCGTAATAATATCCTCTTACCAGATAAATATCCAGTTTCCCGCTACCACCGTAATTATTGACAATTTCTATTTTATTGGCGGCAGGCATTCCAAGCTCCGGGTTTGCATCACAGTAAGCAGTTGCAAAAATATAAATATTTCCGCCCTGCTCCCATTCTTCCACGCTTCCGTCAGCAGCAAGTCTTCCCAGCAACTCATAATTACCGGAAAACACATTATATACCTGTTTTAAGGCAACTCCGTTATAAGAAGATTCGTAAATCACATCACAGGAAACCTTAATCTGGTTCTTGATATAATTCACACCTCCCAAAGTCGCTCCTGTTTCCGCTCCGATTTGGTCAATGGTCACTTTCACTGTTTTGGTTAAATTGGAATAAATGGCAGTAATCCGGTCACCTTCGCTTCCGGTCATCTGCTCGCTTTTTAACAGCCCTTGCAAATTATATAGCACCGCACCATGAGCTATTGCATGACCATGTATACAGGGTATTTTATTTATTTCGAATTGATTAATCTCATCCGCAATGACCGGAAACAGCATGCCGTCTACCGCATCCACCTCATTGATGGCGTACACATTGGCATCATCTGCGGCAGTTAAAGAAAACGCATCATCACCGGCTGCTTTCTTCTGACTGTACTGGTTAGGGCTGAAGGTAACCTCCATATCATACAGTTCACCGTCAATTTCAATGTTCTGCTGCCTACACACAATTCTTCGAAATAAATCATCTGAATACTCACTGGGGAACTGTGACTTAAGTGTAGTATCTACATCCTCAGACACACTTCCCGCATCATTGCCGTCTGCATCCACCGCGTTATCAATCATGTTCTTAAACTCTTCCACATCCACGCTCTTTGCCGTCTCTAAGGTTTCCTGCGCATAGGCAGTTACCTTTTGGGTCTTGTGGGCTTTGTTCGTATACAATGCGGAAGTTCGAAAGCCTGCCATAATCGGCACGGAAATCAGTGCAACGATGGCAATACAAACAAGAACTTCCACCAAACTGAAGCCCGCATTCTTATTCAGTTTCTGCTTTTTGCTCTCTCTTTGCACCATACACTTTCCGCTTTCAATTATCTGTTACTTCCGTATTCTACTGTAATGCAATTACACCTGTCTGCTCTGCAATATCCAGTCTGGGATTTTCTGCATCATCATCCAATGTTTTCACACTTACAGTCACATCCGTATTATTCACAATATTCAGTCTTGCCCCTACCTTATCATTTTCTCCGGTTCTGGGCGAACTGATAATTTCAAACACAATGGCACCTTTCTTTGCAAAGGTAACCCCTTCCTCCGAATAGGACTCATCTCCTACTTCATAATGAGCCACATACTGTCCGTCTTTTCCTTCAAATCGCACTGTTACTTCCTGTAACAGATTTTCATCAGAAGAAAGATAAGTTGCCTCCGCTGCATCATTGGACTGTCCTACAATCACAGCATCCACATCTGCATCAGGACCACTCAGCATCATAAAGAAATCTGCAGCATCACTCTTTGCATTGCCGATTCCTGCCGCTTTTAAGAAAACATTGGTAGTTCCGTGCATCAGATTAGGCTCCAATATGGAAACCGGCAGTCTGCCGTCACCGGCAATGGCATATTGCTTTAACGTAAAGTTTCCGACTACCTCATCCAATGTATAAGTCGCTGTCATTCCGGTAATTACCATTCTGTCACGATAATTAGCGATATAATCAAGAAATTCTTTCCATTCCTCATATCCCGCTTCAAAGGCAAACTGTGTCTCTGTCTCAAGACCGTTCAGGTCTCCTGAAATTGCCACTGTTTCGCTCTTTTCTTCCACAACAGGCTGGTCACTTTCATATCCCATTTCCTGTTCCACAGCCTGAATCTGTTCTGCCTCTGCGTCGGAAGTAAGCTGTGCCGCCACATCCTCTCCGAAGGTCACCTGATGCAACTTGATTGGTATAGTCTTTTCTGTATTGTCTATGAAAAGAATGCTTGCCTCCTGAGGTAAATCAGAAGGAAACTTAGCCATAATTTCAAGAGTTTCCGCAACTGCTTCCTTGGTCTGTTCTTCATAAACAGCTTCATTCAAAGCCAAATCCGTCAAGTATCTTTTCTGACTCTGCAGCTCTGTTATTTCTGTTTCCAGTGCCGTGTTTTTGTCCATGTAGGGCTGAATAATAAAGAAATAAGGAACACAAATAATACATAAAATCGCCAAAAATAACAGCAGTTTTTTATCTCTTTCGCTTAAATTCAAATTCATTACTGTGCCCCTCCTTCCTCAACAAGAGTTCCGATTACAATTCCGTCAGTATTTTCCGGTTCTGTTTCCGGCATATGAATCATATTGAAGGAAATATTAAAGGTTGAAGTCACACCGCCGAATTCATCGTAAACGTCTGATATATTCTGCACTCTGACATTATACACATAAGGAAGCTTCTTCAGTTCTATCACATAAGATGCAACATATTCTTTTCCCTCGGATACACATGTCATTGCAATTCCGCCGTCAACCAGTGTAAAGGTATTGATTCCTACTGTCTTTGGCATTATTTCTTCCAAATCAAGAATCAGTCTGTATAACGCCTCACTGTTGTTTACCGTACCGTCATAATATTTCTTAATCAAGTCATAATCTTCCTGACTGGCAAGATAATCCAAATAAGCAGCCTCATGCACCTGCAGGGATGCAATATCCTTTTCCAGCTTTTCTTTTTCCTCCTGCAAAGTACTGTTCACGTAAATCAGAAACGCACTAAACGAAATCACCGCCAGTGCGGAAACTGCCATCAGAATATAAAACACCATATAGTTACCGCTACTCTTCTTTTCTTCGGCAACACGCAAATCCAAGGAACCCATCAGACCGCCTACGTTAGGAAGGTAATCCACCATCTTTTCGTAGTTCAGTCCCGCAAGATTTTTTTTGTGAATCTTTAATCCGTTAAGCTCCTTAACCGGAATTACTTCAATTCCCAGTTCCTTGCCAAGAACATCAGCAAAACCAATCAGCGAAATGCCTGTTCCGTACAATCTGGCAAGTTCAATTACCGTTCCGGGATTACGACTGGTATGGAACTCCGCCACCCTTGTTACTGATGCAGAAAAATCACGAATCAGTTCATTGTACTCATCTTCCGTAATTTCTTTGCCAATCTTATCGGGATCAGATAAAATTGCAAAAGCTTCAGCTTCGGAAATCCTCTTATACTCTGCAAAGTTCCTTACAATTGTATCTCTTCCGTAAGGAATAGAACGTTTAAAGAGCTGAGACTTTCCTCGCATAATGCTGACATAAGTTACTTCCCTGTCCATTTGAAGGGCAAGAATCGTTCCCTGATTTAACTGTTTTAACAAAAGCTGATAAATCGCATTACTGTAATAATCAACTGTTTCTACCGGCATTTTCAATTCAGCCGCCACCTGATGATATCCTTCAATCATCTGCTTCTGGAACGCCATAACAAGAACCGAAATATGCTTTCCTTCCGCATTTTCAAAGGTATCAAGAACCGTATGACGGAATTCATAATCTCCCAGATTGTTCATCGGGAAATATTCATCTATATTAGCCAATATTACTTCTTCAATTTTTTGCGCATTCTTAATATGAGGAAGTACAATTTCCTTATTTGCAATCTTCTTGGAAGAAATAATAAAAGCAAGTTTTCCTTTTTTAACATTATTATTGGTGAATGCGGTATGGAGAACCTTTGCCATCTCCTCTACATCTATAATCAAACCGTCATCCACTACTCCTGAGGGTAAAGGAACATCAAACGTATTTTTCACGGTAACATTCGAACCGCTCTTTGACATTTCAACAACACGCATTCCTTCACTTTCCACACAAACGGAGAGTATATTTCCCATATGACTCTTCCTCCTTTATCCTCTGCCTATTATCAAATAAACATATTTAAATACCATGCTATGATATGTTCACCATACAGCATAGATACAAAAATTCCTAACGCCAAATAAGGACCAAAGGCTAATACCCTGTCCTTTCCCTGTATCTTCATCAATGTAAGATGTATAACGGAACCTGCAACAGAACCAATCAACAAGGTAAGGAGAATTCCTTTCCATCCAAGCAAAAGACCTGCTGCTGCCATGAGCTTAATGTCACCACCGCCCATGCCGTTTCCTTTTGTTGCCAGATAAATAATATAAAACAAACCGCTTACAACAAAAAAACCTATCACATAGTCATACCAATGTGCCAGGTCTAAAATTACCCGGACGATACCCAGTATTCCAATCAGAATATTACATCCGACAGGAATCTCATATGTCCTCCAGTCTATTACGCTCAGTACAATTAAAACAGAAGTACATATGCAAAACAGTATGCTCGTTGCAGTAAATCCATGAACACTAAACATCCAAACATACAAAAGTCCGTTTAGCAGTTCAATCAGAGGATACTGCACGGAAAGCTTCGTCTTACAATTTCTGCACTTCCCGCCCTGTGCCAAAAAGCTGAACAGGGGAATGAGTTCATACCATTTCAAAACGTTCCCACAGCTCATGCAGTGGGAACGCTTCGAAACTATATCTTCTTTTTTAGGTATCCGGTAAATACATACGTTCAAAAAACTTCCAATGGTTATTCCGAAAAGGAATATCATTGTGTATAAGATTATGTACACCATAATGCCTCGCTTACAAATAATTACTGAACAGCAATCAAGTTACCTGCTCCGTCATCACTGTTTGTAATCTGAACACCAACATCATTACCACCGATACTCCATACCTGAATGGTCATTGCACCTGCCGCTGCTGGAGTAGACTGTAATTCATCTGCTACTGTTTCCAGTGCATCATCTGCCACGCCAAGTGTTTCTGCAATAGCGTTACCAAATTCTGTTCCTTCTAATGTTTCCAAATTGACAGCAGTAGCATCAGATACTGCTGTGGTATTGAAAGTACCAATTGCTGTAACAGAAGGATCATCATTTAATACAACGGGATCCATCATAGCTGTTCTTACTGCTGTTCTTACAGAGTCTGCCAACTGAGTATCAGAAGAAATTCTTGTTCTTTCAACGTATCTTAATAACTGAGGTGCCATAACACCAATTAAGATTGCCATAATAGCAATTACGATGATAAGTTCTACGAGGGAAAAACCTTTATTTCCCATACCTTTTTGTTTTTTCATTACTCTTTCTCTCCTTTAATCCTCTTTTTACCAGAAGCCTATTTGCGCACCGCTTCTGCCCATAGTGTTATTTTACTACTTTATCGGCATTTTGTACAGAAAGTTTTAGCATTTTTTTATTTTTTTTGCATTTTCTACAACATTTTTAAAAACTAATCGTGCAACCCGTACTCTGCCAAAAGTTTTTCTCTTACACCTTCATCTTCTGCTGCTCTTTTTGCATCTTCCGTTCTTCCATCTGCCAACAGTTTACTAATCAAATTTCCCATAATCAGTACACCCTGCTCACGGCCTTCGCGCACGCCCTGTTCACGATTTTTCTTCGCAATCGACTCTCCTAACCCTACCATATTTGCCATTCCTCTCATGATTGAATCATTTTTACTAATATCAACATATTTAGCTATTTTCATTTTATCACATTCAAAAACGCCTGACAAATACTCAAATATCGGTTGGGCCTCATCATTTCCCCTACGAATGATAATAATGCTCATAAGGTCATAATCTTCTTCCGGCTCGTCCGTTTTTCCTATCACATCGCTCTTTTTGATGGAATACATCGTTACCGTATTTTGCAACTTGACAGGAATATTTTCATTACAAATCCATATGCTGTATACTTTTTCAATATCTGCATAGTTTGAAATTTCCGATAAGATTCCTAACTGATAGCTGATTTCTCTTGCGGCATAATAGATTCCACGCTTAACAATCGGATACTTGGGATTGGTTGGCTTGTAGTCATTCTGCACTTCTAAATCGATGTGCAGATGAATACAGATATGTTCACTTGTCAAATGCGGATTAACCGCCTTAAAATGCGTATCATACCGAATCAGTTTATCGCTTACCGACTCCATTTCCGTAGGTAATTGCGCAATGCGTGCCGAAACATCATCAACCGGATTATCCCGAATACTATCTGCATCTATGTATTGTATAATTTCTTCCACTGTCGAATCCTTATACTCCGGGACTACTTCTTTTAACACTGGCGCAACAATTTCACGATTTTGAAAGAGTTGTTTACATGCCGCATCATATTTACTCCCGGCCGCATCTGCCGCTTCAATTGATAATAATGTGTTTCTTTCCACTCAATATCCTCCCCATATTACACTTCATGATTTTCCACAACAGATACTAAACGTTCTGCATTCTGCTTAGCATCCAACACCACGTTCGTTTCAGTTCTTACATCCAAATCTATTTTATTTATTTGACTCATAACAGCTTCTATATTTCTTTTATTTTCATACACGTTTTTATAAATAGTTTTCATTTCAACTCGCAAGACAAAATATATTTCTTCCATATGTTTGTCCACCTTCTCTTCCAAGCGGTCCATCCGCTCATCCAGTTTGTTTACTTTGGCATCAATTTCCATGACTTTGTTAAAAATCTCTCCCAACATTGATAACACTTTTTCTTCCGTCTCAATTCTCATACTTTTCCTCTCCTTTTGTGAAATTCATTATTTAGTTACTGAAACCTGAAAATATCGGCGAGCTGCCAAGACATTTATCTGCCGGGAACGGAACATCCCGTGAATACAGATAAAATGAATGAAACTACACGTTTATCTACCGCATTTTCTGTTTGTAATATCACACTATACTTTTCTTTCAAGCAAGTCAATACAAACGTTTTTTCGTTTGTAAAGTTGCACGACGCAACATCTAGTATTTGCTCGCCTCGCAATTACCATATATGGTAGTTCGCATTATTTTCCACCTATAGATACACTCTGCTTTTCCTATTTTTTTCTACGTTTTTGACAAAACCAAACAACGCCACGCTTCGCGAGTCGTCTTATTGGACCAAACAACGCCACGCTTTACGAGCTGTCTTATTAGATATTAAAGACGGCGTGCATCACTGCACGCCGCCACATCTCACTTAAGTTTATTACTCTATGATTTCATACTGCATCCACTCATATTTCAGCTTGGTTCCTTCTGCAATTTCTGCAGGAAGCAATGCTCTCGCCACAAGCTTCAGCCCATCTTCCTCTATGTCAGTTCTTTTCAAATTGGCATAATCGCCATCAATGCTGACTACTTCATACCAAAAGGTGTTCATACTCATCCTCCGTTCTGCCTGACCTATCACGTTTTCCGGCAAACACTTTTCTGTCTTCTTTAGCCGATTGATTCATACAATACAAACATAGGCTGCAGGATTGCCATAATCATAAAGCCTACCGAAATTGCCATTACTACAATAATAAGCGGTTCCATAAGTGCCATCATCTGTTCTGTGGCTACCTGCACGTCATCTTCATAGTAATTTGCTACGTTCTCTAACATGCTCTCCACATTACCGGTTTCCTCACCGATGGAAACCATATGAATAACCATAGGAGGGAACAATCCGCAGGTTTTCAAGGGTTTTGACAAGGGCATACCACGCATAACCTGATCCTTGGCATCCATCATCGCCTTCTTATAATGCACATTTTCCATGGAACGTGCCGTAATTTCAATTGCTTCAATCATCGGCACACCTGCACTCAACAACGTGCACAAGGTTCTTCCCAGTCTGGCACATTCCGACTTCATCTGAAGGGGTCCCATTACGGGAATTTTCAATTTAATACCGCCTAATACAAACTTACCGCTGGGACTGGCTGCATATGCCTTAAGCACAATAAATGCCGCAGCCGCCACGATCAAAATCAGCCACCACTTAGCAATCACAAAGTCACTCATATTAATAACAAGCTGGGTTATTGCCGGCATTTCTGCATCCAATTCGGAGAACATTCCCATAAAGTTCGGAATTACCCACATCATCATTAAGAAAAGGACACCAATCATAACCACGATAAGAACTAACGGATACATCATCGCCTTTTTAACAGCCTGATTCAGTTTATTTTCCTTTTCAAACTGAACTGCCATACGTTCAAAAGCAACCTCCAGACTACCGGAAGCCTCTCCCGCTTCTACCATGTTGCAAAGCATACTTGGGAATACTTTAGAGCGCTTTTTCATTGCCGTTGCCATAGATTCACCCTTGGACACATCTTCATGCACTCCCTTAAGGGCTGCCTTAAGAGATTTGTTTTCTGTCTGGTCTCTCATCATTTCCAAAGCATTGATGGCACTGACACCTGCTTTGATGATACTTACAAACTGACGACAAAAAATACTGTAGTCTCTGGCACTTACTTTTTGACCGAAGGAGAAGCTGATGTCTTTGCTCATCAGATTTGCTTCTTCCACGCTCAAAATAATATTTTTCTGGGCTTTTAGTTGCATATTGGCCTGTTCAATGCTTCTGGCCTCCATGGTTCCCTTCTTTTCTTTTCCTTCCGGTGTAATGACACGATATTGAAATTCCGCCACGTCTTTTTCCTCTTTTATCTACTTATTTGCTTTTTTAGTCAGCTTCGTATGCTACCTTAATCATTTCCGCCACACTGGTAATTCCCTCCTGCACCTTCTTAGACGCAGCCATACGCAGTGTATTCATACCCTCTGATACCGCAATATCTTTCAGTTCCTCTGCGGTTACTCTTCCGTGAATATGGGAACGGAGCTTATTGGTAACTGTCATAATCTCATAAATCGCTGTTCTGCCCTTATATCCGATACCGCCACAGGCTTCACATCCTCTTGGCTCATATACCATCAGCGGAGTATCTGCAGTCACACCGAGCAGCTGCTTTTCCTTGGCTGTTGCCTCCTTTGCACGTTTGCAGGCAGGACAAAGCTTACGCACCAGTCGCTGTGCAATAATACCAACTACAGAGTCACCAATCAGGTACGGCTCTACACCCATGTCAATCATACGGGTAATGGATGCCGCCGTGGAGTTGGTATGCAATGTTGAGATAACCAAATGTCCCGTAATAGACGCTTTTACCGCAATACCTGCAGTCTCGCCGTCTCGAATTTCACCAATCATGATAATGTCCGGGTCCTGACGGAGAATGGAACGCAGGGCACTTGCAAAGGTCAAGTCTGCCTTGGTATTTACCTGCACCTGATTCACCCCGTCTACGTTGGCTTCCACCGGGTCTTCTACGGTAATAATGTTTACTTCTTCTCTGTTCAATTCATTTAATACGGTATAACAGGTGGTAGACTTACCACTACCGGTAGGTCCTGTTACCAAAATAATACCGTGTGGATTCTTTAAAATATCGTCCAGTCTCTCTTCATCCTCAGGAGTAAGACCTAAATACTTTTTATCCCTGGAAAGTCCGTCTTTGGCAGTAAGACGCATAACTGTCTTTTCGCCGAATACGGTCGGAAGAATGGATACACGGACGTCATATTCTTTATTGTCAACATGGAGGGTCAAACGACCATCCTGAGGCTTTCTCTTTTCGGAGATATCAAGCCCTGACATAATCTTGATTCTGGCTACCATTGCCGGAAGCAGTGTGGTATTATAATCCATCACTTCCCGCAGGGCACCGTCAATACGATAACGGACACGGAGCATTCTCTCTAACGGCTCCACATGGATATCACTGGCTCCCTGTCTGACCGCCTGCTCTAACATGGTACGCACAATCTTAACAATGGGAGCATTGTCAACCTCAACATTGGCCGCTTCTTCCTCCTCAAGGAATTCATTGGCATGCTCCTTCTGGTACTGTTCAGCCGCCTCCATTGCCTGCTTTTTACCAAACATACGGTCAAGTTGAATGGCAATCTGTGCCGTTGTTGCAAAGTACGGCTTCACTTCCATATTTGTGATAATACTCACGTCATCGATAGCCGGCAGAAACATAGGGTCCGCCATAGCTACCTTGAGCACATTGGAATTGTTTTCATCGATTGCAAAAGGCACCAGTTCATACTTCTTCATAATATCTTCCGGTACCAGTTTAATTGCCGCATCCTGCAGGCCTTCTGTATGTAAATCAACGGAATCGATACCGAGCTGCCTACTGAGCACATCTGCAAAATCCTCCTGGGAAACATATCCCAGCGCAAGCAATGTTTCTCCCAGCTTGGTCTTTCTGATTTTCTGTTCTTCCAAAGCTGTTTCAAGCTGCTGCTCCGTAATCAACCCCTGGCTCATTAACAGGTCACCGATTCGCACTCTTTTTCCAAATAACGCCATGTCTGATAATCCTCCAATACTAACCCTATTGTTAATTGTAATACGTTTTGCATTTTTCTGCAACTTTTCCTTCTTTGAAAAACGCATTTTTCATCCTGTTTTTACAAAATAATTGCTGCTTACCTCCTTTGCCTTTCCCTGCATACAAAGCTGTATCAGTTCAAACATAAGACCGGAAAGGGTTATATTCTCATCTTCGCTCTGTGCCCTCTCCAGAATCTCGTCAATCGACAGGGGATACAGGTCCAGAAAACGAAGCACTCCTTTCTCCTCTTTGTCCTGATGCAGCAAGACCGTTCTTGCAGTTAATACCGACAGTTCTTTTAACAAATCATCCGGTGAAATTGCCATTCCTGCTCCCTGTTTTATCAATAAATTACACCCGTCACTTAATCGGTCCGTAACTCTTCCCGGCACTGCATACACGTCTTTTCCCTGTTCCAATGCCATATCCACGGTAATCCAGGTACCGCTCTTTTGTCTTGCCTCTACCACAAGCACCGCATCGGAAAGTCCTGCCACAATTTTATTTCTGTACGGAAATAATGTTTTTTGAGGAGATGTGCCCGGCGGATAAGGTGAAAGGATTCCACCGTTTTTCACTATTTCTTCATATAATTTACGATTCGCTGCCGGATAACAAATATCCGCTCCGCAACCTAAGACCGCAAAAGTCTTTCCTCCTGCCGTAAGAGCAGCCTCCTGTCCGATTCCGTCAATCCCTCTTGCCATTCCGCTGATGACATTTACCCCCTCCTCTGCCAATCTTGATGCAAAGGCCTTTGCCACATAACGGCCATACTCCGAACACTCCCTTGCGCCAATTATGGCAACCGCAACAGTTTTTTCTTCGGGAAGCTGTCCTTTATAATATAAAAGATAAGGTGCTCCGTTTACCGCACGGAGCCTTGAAGGATATTCCGTCTCTTTTTCACACACCAGCTTCATTCCCAAAGCCGTCATCTTTTCATATGCCTCCTTCACCTTCCATTCCTTTCCAAACGCACGCATTTTGTCTGTTTCCGCCCTCGACAGCACACTCATCAGCTGCTTATCCGTAGCAAAATAAACAGCCTGCGCACTTCCCAAAAAGTCGATTAGTCTGCGCATTTTCCCATCTCCCACACCGGGTACATTGTGCAGCCAGTATAAATACTCTTTTTCCTCTTTATGCATCTGTAAACACTCCTTTCCTGCTTCCGAAAAAGCACGCTGCTTCTGCCAAATGTTCTTCCTTTATGTTTTCACATTCTTCCACATCGGCAATGGTTCTTGCTGTTTTAATCAGACGGTGATATGCTCTTGCGCTTAAATCCATGGTTTCAAACATATGCACAAGCATTTTCTGCTCCTTTTGCCCCAAAATGCAATATTTCTCCACTTCACCTACTTTTAACTCTCCATTAAAACGAAGCCTACTTCCCCGGTACCGCCATTCCTGCCGCTGCCTTGCTGCCATTACCTGACTTCTCATCTGTGCACTGGAAATTTCTTTTTTCTTACTTTGCAATTGCGCAATTTTCACCTTGGGCGCCTGTGCATACAGGTCAATTCTGTCCAATATGGGTCCCGAAATATGGGAAAGATATTGATGTCTCTCAAACGGTGTACACCGGCATTTGTTTCTGTCAGGATAATAACCGCAGGGACATGGATTCATTGCCGCCACCAGCATAAAATCAGCCGGATAAGTAAAGTTTCCGTAACTTCTTGCAATCTGTACCGTTTTATCCTCCAGAGGTTGCCTTAATGCATCCAGTGTCTGCCTGTTAAATTCCGGCAGCTCGTCCAAAAACAGAACGCCGCGGTGAGAAAGACTGATTACTCCCGGCTTAGGAATACGCCCTCCACCGGTCAGTGCCTGAGGGGAAATGGTGTGATGGGGATGCAAAAACGGTCTTCTCGCAATTACACTTCTTTTTCCGTCGAGCAATCCCGCAATGCTGTAAAGCGCGGAGACTTCCAGACTTTCTTTTGATGACAAAGGTGGCAAAATTCCCGGCAGGCGCTTGGCAATCATGGTTTTTCCGGAGCCCGGCGGTCCTGCAAGCAGCAAATTATGGAAGCCTGCCGCCGCAAGAAGCGCAGCACGTTTTGGCGTCTCCTGTCCTGAAACATCTGCATAGTCAGGCTCATCCTCCCACATTCCGGCATTCAACAAATCTTCCAAATCCACTGAAACAGGTGTTATTTTTTCTTCTCCACGCAAATATTGCATCACTTGTTCCACGCTCTTTACAGGAATCACTTCTATTCCCTGTACGCACCCGGCTTCTCTGCCGTTTCCGAACGGTACAATGCATCGCCTGATACCTGCTTCCTGTGCTTTCCTGACAATCGGAAGCACTCCCTTTACAGCTTTCACCTCTCCGTTCAAACCCAGTTCTCCCAAAAACAACGTATTTTTCGCATCACTTTCCCTCACAATTCCCATAGATACCAAAAGTGCCACTGCTATGGGTAAATCATAGCCTGTCCCCTCTTTTCTCATATCTGCCGGTGACAAATTCACCGCAATATGCATAGGCGGTATATGGATTCCTTTGTTTTTCAGGGCAATCCGCACTCGTTCTCCCGATTCCTTCACCTCTGCCCCCAGACTGCCCACCATGGCAAAACAGGGTAAGCCTTGAGACATATCCACTTCTACCTGTACCAGATAGCTGTGCATACCATAAATACCTCCCGATAAAATTGTACTGAACAATAAAGCCCCTCCTTTTCGATTAAAGTTTAAAAATAAATTTGATAAAAAATAAGGAAATTTTGGCAAAAATGCCGGATAAAAAAAGATACAGTCAACTTATCACTGTACTGATAAGTTAACTGTATCTGATATGCATTAAAATTGCAACCTTTTTTAGAATAATTTATTTTCCATACCGTCAGGGTCCTGTGCAAACTGAATTGCCATATCCCTGTCAATCTTTCCATCATAATAAAGCTGCTGGATGGCTTCATCCATGGCTATCATACCCATTTTACGATTGGTCTGCATGACACTCATAAGCTGATGTGATTTTCCTTCACGAATCAGATTTCTCACCGCATGGTTTGCGTGCAATACCTCAAATGCCGCCACACGCCCCGAACCGTCAGCCTTAGGAATAAGCTGCTGGGAAATAACCGCTTCCAGTACGTTTGCAAGCTGTACACGAATCTGCTGTTGCTGATGAGGCGGGAATACGTCAATCACACGGTCAACCGTACTTGCCGCGCCGATGGTATGCAGTGTGGAGAGTACCAAATGTCCCGTCTCTGCCGCTGTAATGGCAACACTGATTGTTTCAAAATCACGCATCTCACCTACCAGAATCACATCCGGGTCTTCACGAAGTGCTGCACGGAGCGCATTGGCATAGCTTTGGGAATCCAATCCGATTTCTCTCTGGTTTACCATGGACATTTTGTGCTGGTGCAGATATTCGATAGGATCTTCCAACGTAATGACATGACATTCCCTGTTGTTATTTACTTTATCAATAATTGCCGCCAACGTAGTAGACTTACCGCTTCCCGTAGGTCCTGTTACCAGCACCAGGCCTCTCTTACGCTGATAAAGATCGATAACCGACTTAGGCACACCCAAAACCTCAGGCGCCGGCACCTGAGTGTCTACCAGACGAAGTGCAACCGCCACGGAACCTCTCTGCTTATACGCGTTTACACGGTATCTTCCTAAGTTTGGAATGGAAAAGGACATATCATGCTCGCCCTTTTCTTCAAATTTCTTTTTCTGCCTTTCATCCATAATTTCATCAAGAAGTGCATAGGTGTCAGGCGGAAGCATTCTCGGAAAATCCATGGTAATTAATTGACCGTTTACACGCATTTTGGGCGGTACACCTACCGTTACATGTAAGTCAGACGCCCCGGCCTGCTTTGCGATTGTCAGCATCTCTTCAATTGTCGGCATTGTCATTCCTCCGTACTTTTTATTTTCGCCCTTCAAAGCCCTCTTTCAGCTTTTGCAGAGCTTTCTTCTCTATTCTGGAGACGTAGCTTCGGGAAATATGAAGCATCTGTCCGATTTCACGTTGTGTCACTTCCTCACCTGTCAAAAGGCCGTAGCGCAGACAAATAATCTCCCGCTCACGCTCATCCAGCACTTCTTTTAACAAGCGGGCCATTTTTCCTATATTTTCACTTAGTTCCAAACGCTCTGCTACATCAACCTGCTCCTGCTCTATAATATCAAGAAAATTGATTTCGTTCCCTTCTTTATCCGTTCCGATGGGTTCGAACAGGGAAACCTCCCTCGCCGTTTTCTTTTTGGATCTAAGTAGCATCAAAAGTTCATTATCAATGCATCTTGATGCATAAGTACTCAGCTTCCCCTTCCCCGCATCAAAGGAAGATATTGCTTTGATAAGGCCTATGGTACCGATTGAAATCAAATCCTCCATATCCTCATCCACATTTTGGTATTTTCTGGCAATGTGGGCCACCAGGCGCAGGTTTCTCTCTATGAGAATCTCTCTCGCCATTTCGGCTTCTTCGCCGCCTCCCTCTTTTAGTTTCTGCAAATAATAAGCTTCCTCCGTAGGAGAGAGCGGTTGCATGAACGTTTTCAAAAGGCGCCCCCAAAGTCATTTTTATTATTCTATGACTTTGCAAGGCTCTAAGTGCCTTTCCACTTAATTTTATTCCGTAAGCAAAAACTCCGCCATTACCACATTACTGACATCCAAACCGAAATCACTGAGTTTTATCCTGTTTCCGTTTTCATCCTCCGGTTCACAAATTATAAGTCCCTGCTTTTTAAGCTTTGCAATCAATCCGGGATATACCTCATGTATACTCTTCTGAAATGTCTCAAAGAAATCTTTCTCACTGATTCCTTCCGTAAGTCGCAATCCCAAAAACATATACTCCTCCATCTGTTCTTCCACAGACAATGACTGTATATCTTCTTTCAGATGCAACTCCGGTAAAGATATTTCCTTGTATTTCTCTAATTGACCCATGTACTCTTCTATATCCGCGATATTGTGAAACCGTACATTATCTACCAATGATGCTGCTCCGATTCCAAAGCCCACATAGTCTCCCCGCTTCCAATACACCTTGTTGTGAATACACTCATATCCCTCTTTGGCATAATTGGAAATTTCATAACGGTGATAACCGGAATCCTTTAACATTTCATCCGTTATTTTATACATTTCCCGATCTGTTTCTTCATCCGGAAGCTCCGGCGGATTATCGCCAAATGGCGTTCCTTCCTCTAAAATCAAGCTATACGCCGATATATGCGTCGGCGACGGATTTAAGGAAAGTACCGCTTTAAGAGTCTTCTGATAACTCTCCACAGTCTGCCCCGGAATTGCTGACATCAAGTCAATATTGATATTATTAAATCCTGTTTTAACTGCATTTTCATAGGTCTGTAAAAACTCTTCATAAGAATGAATTCGGCCAAGACACTGTAATTCCTTATTATCAGCAGACTGAAGGCCGATACTCAGCCTGTTAATTCCTGCCTCGTAATATCCCTCCAGTTTCCGCAAGTTTACAGTTCCCGGATTCACTTCCGCCGTAATCTCTGCATCCTCTGCCACATCATAGTTTAATTTCACACATTCAAGCAACTGCTTCATCTCATTACCTGAAAGCAAAGACGGTGTTCCGCCTCCCACAAATACAGTTCTCACTTTGTACGCACAATACTTGTGGGATTCTCTTTCTATTTCCGAACTCAGACACTTCAGATAACGCGTCCTCATCTCATCTGTTGCCGGCGCAGAAAGGAAATCACAATACAGGCACTTTCTGATGCAGAAAGGAATATGAATATAAACACTTAACGCACGCTTATCAGTTTTCATCCAGTTTCAGCACGCTCATGAAGGCTTTTTGCGGAATTTCCACATTACCTACCTGACGCATACGCTTCTTTCCTTCCTTTTGTTTCTCAAGCAGTTTCTTTTTACGGGTAATATCACCGCCGTAACATTTGGCAAGCACATCTTTTCTCATTGCTTTTACGGTTTCTCTGGCAATTACCTTGCCTCCCACCGCCGCCTGAATCGGGATTTCAAACAAATGTCTTGGAATTTCATCCTTCAATTTCTCACACATTCTGCGGCCTCTTTCATAGGCGCTTTCTTTGTGTACAATAAAGGAAAGAGCATCCACTTCTTCTTTATTTATTAAGATATCCAGTTTCACCAGTTCTGACTGTTCATAGCCCTTTAACTCATAGTCAAAAGAAGCATATCCCCTGGAACGTGACTTTAACGCATCAAAAAAATCATAAATAATTTCATTTAATGGTAACTCATATTTTAAAAGTGCTCTGGAAGCTTCCATATATTCCATACCGAGATATTTGCCGCGTCTTTCCTGGCAAAGTTCCATAATAGAACCGATAAATTCGGTTGTCACCATGATTTCTGCGGAAACCACAGGTTCTTCCATATATTCAATTTCTGCCGGGTCAGGCAAATTGGAAGGATTGGTCAGCTCAATGACATCACCGTTTGTCTTGTGTACTTTATAAATAACACCCGGTGCGGTTGTCACTAAATCCAGATTATATTCTCTTTCCAGTCTTTCCTGAATAATTTCCAAATGGAGCAGTCCTAAAAAGCCGCATCTGAATCCAAATCCAAGTGCAATGGATGTTTCCGGCTCATAATGCAGGGAGGCATCATTTAATTGTAATTTTTCCAATGCATCCCTAAGGTCCGGATACTTGGCACCGTCTGCCGGATAAACACCGCAATATACCATGGAATTAACTTTTTTGTATCCGGGGAGCGGCTCTGCGCAAGGTCTCTTATTGTCGGTAACGGTATCACCTACCGCTGTATCTTTTACATTCTTGATAGATGCCGTAATATAGCCTACCATACCGGCAGAGAGTTCTTCACAGGGAATAAACTGTCCCGCACCGAAATAGCCTACTTCCACCACATCAGCGGTTGCGCCGGTTGCCATCATGCGGATGCTTGTCCCCTTAGACACTTTCCCTTCCACAATACGGCAGAAAATGATAACCCCTTTGTAAGAATCATATAAAGAGTCAAAAATAAGTGCCTGCAGCGGATTATCTGCGCTTCCGCCGGGGGCAGGTATTTTCTCTACTATGGACTCCAGAACTTCCTCAATTCCGATACCGTTTTTGGCGGATATCAGGGGAGCGTCCTGGGCTTCAATTCCGATGACATCTTCAATCTCGTTTTTTACCCTGTCAGGCTCTGCGCTGGGCAAATCAATTTTGTTGATTACAGGAAACACTTCCAAATCATGATCCAATGCCAGATAAACATTTGCAAGAGTCTGCGCTTCAATTCCCTGTGCTGCATCCACTACAAGAATTGCACCGTCACAAGCAGCAAGACTACGGCTTACCTCGTAATTAAAGTCTACATGTCCCGGTGTATCAATTAAATTGAAAATATATTCTTCTCCATCCTTGGCTTTGTATACGGTTCTGACCGTCTGTGCCTTGATGGTAATACCTCGCTCACGTTCTAAGTCCATGTTATCAAGAACCTGTGCCTGCATTTCGCGGCTTGTCAAAAGTCCTGTATGTTCAATAATTCTGTCTGCCAATGTAGATTTACCGTGATCGATATGTGCTACAATGCAGAAATTTCTGATTTTGCTCTGATCCATCTGTGCCATTCTGTTCCGTGCCTTTCTAACTTTAACAAATGCCGCTTCGCGTCGCTTGTTTTTCACATTTTCTTGTCCGGTGTTTTCACTCGCATGCCCGCACTCCGTGCTATCCTGCTGCTTCGCAGCTGCATGCTCTTCTCACCTTCGCTCTGCTCGGTGTTTTCACTCGCATGCCCGCACTCCGTGCTTCCCTGCTGCTTCGCAGCTGCATGCTCTTCTCACCTTCGCTCTGCTCGGTGTTTTCACTCGCATGCCCGCACTCCGTGCTATCCTGCTGCTTCGCAGCTGCATGCTCGTTAATGCTTGCGTGAAAAACAAATGCCGCTTCGCGTCGCTTGTTTTTCTACTGCAAGCATTATATCATACATCGCCGTTTAAAACAATGGAAATGATGTGGGCGAGAGGGTCGCAGGCATTCATAATCTCTTCTACGGTATTGGTCTGGGCTCCCAGTTCAATCAGCATACTTTTAGGACACAAATGCAAGTTATACCGGTATGCCTTTAAATAAATTTTCCGGGCAATGCCGGGATAATACTGATTGGCCGTCACCTGCGCCTGAAAGGAAAAAGCCAGATTTTCCTGTATGTACGGATTTTCCAAATAAGAGATATCGCCTTTATCTCTGATATAACTCATTCCGTTAAAAAACATAAATCTTGCCGTAGGGCGCCCCTGTAAGTCAATTACCAGCTTTTTGCCTTCCTGCATTTCATCCCTGTGTAAATCAATCACCACTTCTATGGTAGGATTCTCCTTAAGTATCGCTTCAATTTCGGGCAAAGAATTGGAATACGCATAATCCCTGTTTTCCACATCATATTTCCCTTTGTGGTGTAATACGCGAAAACCGTATTCTTCCGTTAATATTTCTGCCAGCCTGTCTCCAGCTCCCACAATGGTAGTCGATTCGTCTCCTTTCACCGAGTCAGCAAATGCTTCCTGGGAATGGGTATGATAAATCAAAATTTGCGGACCTTCCTGTTCCTTATCAACCGATAAATCCTCATACAAAAGTTTATCCAGCTTCATATATTCTTCCTTTAAGGACGTACTGGCATCTACCGCATAGAAGTTTGACAATAATTCTTCATATCCCCACTGTTCCTCCCAGTCATATGCATAAGAAGGATATTTTGCAGGACTAAACTTATCTATATTAAGTGCCGCCTCAAGTTCCTGCATTCTCCTTTCATATTCAGCTTTATTCTCCGCCTCAGCTTCCTGTGTCAGTCCGATGCTTTCCCCTTCTGCTTCCCATCTGCCGTCAGACGCACCTGCTATCTGCTCCTTATAGCGACCGTTTTCCAATTCCAGTTCTGCAAGCGTACTGTTCTCTATATGCAATGCGTCTTCCCCATAATCAAGTTTCTCCTCATCAATATTTTTATCATCTTCATCACTCCCTTCTTTTTGCTGAAAAAACTCTTTCATAATCTCGTCTTCCGTAATCTCTTCTTCCCGATTGTTTTCCATATATGCATAAACAGGAAGTATATTGTCAACAGAATGCTTCAAAAAAGCAGAAAGACTATCCCCTTCTTTTTCTTCCTGCCAAAAAGAAGGCAATAAAAAAAAGGCATCTTCCATCTGACTGTTCAAAAAAGCCGTCAGTTCACCGGATAATCCGTTTGTTCCACTGTCTTTTGTTTGTGCCTTTTTCCATAAACCCGACAGAATATAACACGTGCAAGAAAATATAACTAGTGTTATTATTATAATTCTGATATTTTTTCTGCTTCTTTCTGACATTCACTCACCCCGCCCGGAAATTGGACAAAACATAAATCGTAATAATATATGCTCCTTGGGGTATATTCATTCTCCGTCAGTCTACAGTTCAAAGGCACCATGAATAGCATCACATATAATATGGCTGATTTGTTTTATTTCATAATCCACGTCTTTCCCTGTTACATACATATTATAAAGTTCACCCATACTGTTTTGTATTTCTTCCTGCAGCTGCGCAAATTCACCTTCCGTTCCAACAAACATTTTTTGAAGAGCATCATTTACAATGGTAGCTGCATCTACCACTGTCGGTACCCCCACTGCAATCACCGGCACCCCCAGACTTTCCTCTGTAATGGAATTACGATGATTACCCACGCCGGACCCCGGATGAATTCCTGTATTGGTAATCTGAATGGTACGGTTCAAACGCTTTGTCGACCTTGCTGCCAGCGCATCCACTACCAAAACCACATCAGGCCTGGTCTTTTCCACCACGCCTTTTATAATCTCAGCTGACTCCATGCCTGTTTTTGCCATAACGCCGGGAATCAATGCACTAATCATAGGCATATGCTCCCGCCCGTAAGCCGCTTTGCCAAATTCCTTTACCATATGCCTTGTAATCAATAAATTATCCACAACATTAGGTCCTAAGGAGTCTGCGGTTACGTCCCTGTTCCCAAGTCCCACTATCATCACCGATAATTCTTTCTCTATCTTGGGTATCACCGCCTTTAACTGCTTTGCCAACTCCGCTGATATTTCTTTATGATATTCTTCGTCCGGTTGTGCCATGGCCGGAGCTTCCAAAGTCACATAGGTGCCGATTGGTTTTCCCAGGATTTTTGCACTGTTTTTGCTTTCAATAATAACCCTCGTCACCTTCACTTCACTTTCTTCATCATAAACTTCTTCAACCGATACGCCACGCAGTTCTTCACTTGCTTCTTCCGCACTTTCCCTGGCTTCCAATGCAAGGTCTGTTCTTATTTTAAATCCGCTCATAATTCCTCCGCATAGATGTTTTTCTACTACAGTATGCACTTTCCTTTCAGCAACTACTCTTTGAAAAATATTTTTTCAAATATTTCCAAATACATATTGACATATAAAGAAACTAAGGATAAAATAATATGCGTGTGTTTACATTAAGACGTCCGTGTCTCCGGCTTTAATGAAAACATCTCAAAGAACTGATGATTTTAATAGGAGGTGTACATCGTGGCTAATATTAAATCTGCAAAGAAAAGAATTTTAGTAAACAGAACAAAGGCTGAAAGAAATAAAGCTATCAAGTCCGGCGTTAAGACAGCAATGAAGAAAGTTCTTGCTGCTGTAGAAGCAGGCGATAAGGCAGTTGCTCAGGAAGCATTAATCGCTGCTACTGCTACTATTGATAAAGCTGCTACTAAGGGCGTTTATCATAAGAACACAGCTGCCAGAAAAATATCTCGTTTAGCACAGGCTGTTAACAAGATGGCTTAAGTTTTAGCATAATTATAGAATCAATAAACAAACCAGTTCATACCGTCATGTGAACTGGTTTATTTTTTTATCTTCTCATATTCTTCTGCAATGACATCCGCAGGAACTGCCGCCACTTCCAGATACTGCGTTCCTCCTGAAAGCATTGCAATATAATTTCCGTATATATCAAACAGTCCGCAACCGGACATTCCCGGTTTGGTATAAGCATCTCCGTAAAACATCTCTGCATCATAATCGGATAGGTACTTTCTGATTTCCACCACATTTCCGCTGTATTTTTGAGGATTTGCCGCATCAGATGCCATATCAACCATAAAAAAAAAGTCGTTTTTTGTCAACTTATCATATTGTGAAATGTCTGTACGGACACTTTTATATTCGTAAAGAACCTCTTCCGGCAATTTCTCTATCGGAACCGAAAGAAATCCCACATCAAAACTTTCACTGTTTCCGAGCACTTCCGTCTCAACTTTTCTTCCGTCAAAAAAAGTCACATAACTGTTTTCATCAAAATATTGAAGTACATGCCTGTTAGTGACAATAATAATATCTTCGTCCAAAAAATCATAAATACTTCCGCTTCCGTAATGATTGTTCCCTTGCACCCGCACACAGCTGCACAGTACATTTTGAAATGCCTGTTCCTCATCCGTCTGTGACGTTTCTCCTGCAATAACACTCGTTTTTAAATCATCCGTATCCTCTGTGCCGTAAGAAAATGCCGTCAGAAATGTCATACTGATGCATAACAGACACTGAATCATTCTTTTTTTCATATTTCCTCGCAAAAAAAGAAAATCAAGCAGAACGATAAGCCGGGTTATGTCGTGAATGATCATCTATCTAGTACTGTCGTTACCGACAGCATCAAGCGACCTACCTGAAAGCTCACCGGGCCGGCTTAAACGCTTTCTATTTGGTCTTGCTTCGAATGGGGTTTACATGTGCCCTGCCCGTTACCGTGCAGGCGGTAGTCTCTTACACTGCCTTTCCACCCTTACTACGGGAAATCGCTTTGCGATATCTCGTGAGCGGTTTATTTCTGTTGCACTAGCCTTGGAGTCGCCTCCACCGGACGTTATCCGGCATCCTGCCCTGCGAAGCCCGGACTTTCCTCACCTGCCTTACGGCAGCCGCGATCATTTATTCTACTTGATTTTCCTTGAATATCATATCATTTTCTATACCGGGAAGCAACTGCCTCCGATAAATTCCCTGCAAATAGAGTTATTGGGAACATTGTGGCTGTCAATTCCCTGGAAATATTCCAAAAACTTGAGCAGTCTCTTTGCCTCATAAAACTCCGGCTCCTCTTCCTTGATGCCGAGCAACAGCGGTTCCGCATACTGCTTTATTACAGAAAGTTCATAAATTAAAACTGAATTAAACATTTCATCAGCGCTTTCCTGATAAGGGAAGATATACTGTTCTTCTCCTCTTCTTACGGAAGGCCACATTTCTATGGTTCGTCTTGCTGAAGACCCTCTGGTGCGTGCATCCCTGACCATTCTGCGAAGCAATCTGCCGTCTGTTGTGGGAATTCTGTTATGCTCATCTACATTCAGACTGGTTAATGCGCTGATATAAATTTTGAATTTACTCTCATCCGGCATAGAATGAGTGGTTGCCGGATTTAACCCGTGAATTCCTTCAATCACCAGAATATCTTCCGGACCAAGCTGCTTAAAGTTACCGTTATATTCCCTCTTGCCTGTTTTAAAGTTAAACTTTGGCAGTTCAACTCTCTCTCCGTTAAGAAGGCGGTTCATATCTTCATTAAACTGCTCAATATCAATAGCTTCCAGACACTCAAAATTGTAATCGCCGTTTTCATCTCTGGGCGTTTTTTCCCTGTCTACAAAGTAATCATCCAATGCAATGGGATGCGGAATCATACCATAACTGCGAAGCTGAATGGACAATCTGTGTGAAAACGTAGTTTTTCCGGAGGAAGACGGACCTGCTATCAGGACAAATTTTACGTTTTTCCGCTCTACAATTTCCTTTGCGATTTCGCCTATTCTTCTCTCCTGCAGTGCTTCCTGCACAAGAATCATATCGCTGATACCGCCTTCACAAATCACATTATTCAAATCACCTACGGAATCAATTCCCATCATTTCTCCCCACAAAGAAGAAGTTTTTAGTGTATGGAACAATTTCTCCCTGGGCTCAAAATACGCAATTTTATCGGGCTCACTTGAACTTGGTATCAAAAGCAGGATTCCGTTTTCGTACAGCATCAGGTCAAAATATTTTAAATAGCCTGTGCTCGGAAGCATAAATCCATAATAATAATCATAATACCCGTCCAGACAATACACATTTACAAAAGAACTTCTTCTGTAACGGAACAATTTCTCTTTATCCTTCATGTTTTGTCTGCGGAAAATTGCCTTAGCTTCGTCAAGGGGATACGATTTCTTGGTAATGGGAATATCAGCTTCTACCAGTTCACACATTCTGCAATTAATCTGTTTTACAATATCATTTGTCAGTTTTTCCTCCATCTTTACGTCAAGATAATATCCCTGACCGATGGCAAATTCAACCTTCAGCTTTTGCAGCTTATCGCCCAGCACATCATGAGTTGCTTTAATCAAAGTCATAAGTGCCGTTCTGACATAAGTTTTATGTCCGCTACTGTCCTTGTAAGTCAGAAATTTCAATTCACAGTCTTTATTCGCTGTTTTGAATAATTCCCTGATTTTACCGTTTTCCAGCACCAACGCAATCATATCATCATATTGTGCCCCATATTCCTTCGCAATAGACTCATAGGTAGTCCCTTTGGGGTAGTTCTTGGCAATTCCGTCAATTGTAATTGTAACCATAGGCTTCTCCCTTCAATACCACATTCGAACCGCATCATTTAATAACACCAGTTCTTTTTCAATTTCCTGCTTTCTCAGCAAAAGCTTTTCTTTTTGCTCCTGCTTATTTAGTCCCTCCAAAATACCTTCTTTTACTGTAATTTCCTGTCTGATATAAGATAACAGTACCTGATTTTTCTCTTGTAAGAGAAGCGGTCCGAGTAAATCCTCCATTTCCGTAATCTTCCGATTTTCTTCTCCGGACACCGAAGTATTTTTTCCGCATTCTTCCTTTCCCATGCTCTCCCCAACCTGAGCAAAGTCAGAAAATTTTCTCACCTTCATCATGGGATAATATTTTCCGTCTTCTAAAATCATAGTTTCTTTTTCCCAAAGATATCCCTTTTCCCTCAAATATTTACGGAAAAGTTTCAATTCTGACTGGGGTTGTAAAATAAGCTCCTTAAAATCCGCTGTTTTATCAGGTTCTCTCTCTAAAATTTTCATAAGCAGTCTTCCGCCCATACCGGCGCAGAGAAGTGTATCCGCTTCTCCCTTCCGGTATTCCAAAAGACCGTCTGAAAGACGTAACTGTATGTAATCCTCCATCCCGTACTGCTTCACATGCTCCGTTGCGCGAAGCAGAGGACCTTTATTGACGTCCATGGCAAGCACGCCGGGGGATATTCCTGCCTGTATCAGATAAATTGATACATAACCGTGGTCACACCCCACATCACAAACCCGGTTTCCCGGCGACACCATATCTGCCACAGCCTGCATGCGTGCAGATAATTCCACCTGTCTGCTCATAGACATCTTCCTTAATCCAAATAGTCTTTTAACTTGCGGCTTCTGCTGGGATGGCGTAATTTACGAAGTGCCTTTGCCTCAATCTGTCTGATACGCTCTCTGGTAACATTAAATTCCTTACCAACCTCTTCCAGTGTTCTGGCTCTTCCGTCATCTAAGCCAAAACGAAGACGAAGCACCTTCTGTTCTCTCTCTGTCAGTGTTCCGAGAACCTCCACAAGCTGTTCCTTTAACAACGTAAATGCTGCTGCATCCGCAGGCACAGGTACATTGTCATCCTGAATAAAATCTCCCAAATGGGAATCTTCTTCTTCACCGATAGGGGTCTCCAGAGAAACAGGCTCTTGGGAAATTTTAAGAATTTCTCTTACTCTCTCTACCGGCAGATTCATCTCTTCCGCAATTTCTTCCGGGGTAGCTTCACGACCAAGCTCCTGAAGTAACTGTCTGCTGACACGAATCAGTTTGTTAATGGTTTCTACCATATGCACGGGAATACGGATTGTTCTCGCCTGATCCGCAATGGCTCTTGTGATTGCCTGACGAATCCACCATGTTGCATAAGTGGAGAACTTGTATCCTTTACGGTAATCAAACTTTTCTACCGCCTTAATCAGACCCAAATTTCCTTCCTGAATCAGGTCAAGGAACAGCATACCTCTGCCCACATATCTCTTGGCAATACTTACTACAAGACGAAGGTTTGCTTCTGCAAGACGCTTCTTTGCCTCCTGATCTCCCTCCTCCATCTTCTGTGCCAGTTCAATTTCCTCATCTGCACTTAAAAGGGGTACTTTACCGATTTCCTTGAGGTACATTCTGACAGGGTCCTCAATACTGACGCCTTCCGGTATGGAAAGGTCAAGGTTTTCCATATCGACTTCATCTTCATCGGTGAGGATGATTTCTTCATCATCCACATCCTCCTCCGTAATACGAAGTACATCTACGCCGCCCTGTTCCAAATACTCAACGACCTTCTCAATTTGTTCTTCTCCCAATGCCATGTCTGTAAAATAATCAGCAATTTCCTGATATTCCAGAACATTCTTTTTCTTCTTGGCAACTGCTAAAAGACTTTTTACTTTCTCGTCCAGCTTTGCCTGTACGTTTTCGTCCATTCTTAGGTTCCATCCTTCCTGCTTTATTACTAATTTAATTATAGTCTGACCTTAATCCAGTGAAATATGCGTTTTGCTAAGTTCTTCCAACGCTTTTTTTCCTGCAATTACCTGGTTCAATGCCGAAACATCGCTTCCAAGCTGCTGTGAAAAATACTCATAACTGTTGCGCTTCACCGCCAAAACGATATCATGGAAGGCTTTTTCCTGCTCACCTCTGGTAGTCAGCTCATTTAATTTGGTGTTAAAGACACTCGCTGCTTCCCTTTGCTCCTCCTCATCAGAAAACAAACTGATGATGGCTGCGGGATTCATTGTATTCTGCTCCAGATCTGCAAAAAGCCTTTCAGCCACTTTTTTATATAAATCCTCGGTAAAATCATCCGTGGAAATATATTTCTTAATTTTATGATACAAGGGCGGTTCTTCTACAAGCCATGTAAGCAGAAGTCTCTGAGACTTCTTTCGGCTCTCCTCCGGGGTGTTTTTCTTTTGGATTCCTGATTTCGGCCGCTCTGCCGGTTTGGCAAATCCTGTCTGTGCCGCATAAGATAACACCAGTTTTTTTAAATTTTGTACGCCGATTGCGTACTTATCCGCCACTGCCTGTATATAATTGTCCCGCTCCACTTCTTCCGAAAAACCACATAGTTTCTTGGCAATTTCCCTGTAAAATTTGGTTTTTGATTCCGGGTCGTTTAAATCGTAATCTCTTTGTAACATTCGGATTTCAAAGAAGAAGCTGTTTTCTGCCGCTTTTATCCGTTCCTCAAAGGCCTCTGTTCCTTTATTTTTGATAAATTCATCAGGGTCTTTATAAGGTTCTAAATTCAGCACCTTGCCGGTAAGTCCCGCCTCCTTTAATATGCCAATGGCTCTTAGAGCTGCGGTAGTTCCTGCACCATCGCTGTCATAAGCAAGAATTACTTCCTCGGTATAACGTTTCAGCAAGGAAGCCTGTCCCTCTGTGAATGCTGTTCCCAAGGATGCGACTGCCTGGGTAAATCCTGCCTGATGCATGGCTATTACATCCATATAACCCTCGCAAAGAATTATATTATTCTTACGGGAGGTTCTGGCATAATTAAGTCCGTACAAATTACGGCTCTTATCAAAAACCATGGTCTCCGGTGAATTTAAATATTTCGGTTTGGCATCTCCCATTACTCTGCCGCCGAATCCGATTACCCTGTGGTTAATATCCTGTATGGGAAACATGACTCTGTTCCAAAACTTGTCATGCATACCGTACTTTTCATCAAAGCTTGCAAGTCCTGCTTCCTGAATCAGCTTGTCCTCATACCCTTTTGATTTCAAATACTTCACTAAATCGTCACTGCTTACATTGGCAAATCCGAGTCCGAATTTTTTGATGGTTTCATCGGAAAGCTGTCTCTTCCGCAAATATCCGTAACCGTCCTTCCCTTTATCACTCCTAAGCTGATAAAAGAAATATTTGGCCGCCTCCTTATTTACTTCCAAAAGCCTGCTTCGCTTGCTTTCCTTCTTCTTCATCTCCTCGGTGTATTCTGCTTCCGGCAGGGAAACTCCTGCTTTCTGTGCCAGATGCTTAATTGCTTCCGGAAAAGAATAGTTCTCATATTCCATTACAAAGGTAAATACATTTCCCCCTGCGCCGCACCCGAAGCAATAATACATCTGCCTGCTCGGCGACACGGAAAAGGAAGGAGATTTCTCGTTGTGAAACGGGCATAACCCAAAATAACTGCTTCCTTTTTTCTGGATTTTAACGTATCCGGAAACTACATCCACTATGTCATTTTTCATTCGTACTTCTTCTACCAGTTCATCCGGATAATACATATCTTCCTCCAAAAAAATCACACTACAGCTGCCACGACTTGGGAATATAAATTTCCTCATATTTTGATATGGCAAACCGGTCTGTCATGGCTGCTATGTAGTCACATACAATCTTTTCTTCCGGCTCCCCTTTTTTTATCAGATTAATCCAGTCATCTGACAAAAGTTCCAGATGGTGGCGATAATAACTGAACAAGGTCTGTACCAGCATTTCTGCCTTACCTTCTTCACTTTTGGCTTCTTTATTCTGATAGACACGTTCAAACATGAACTGCCGCAGTTTCTTCATCGCGTCGGCAACAGGCGGCGACATCATAATGTCATCCTTGCCGTAGCTGGTACTTACAATATCATGAATAAAATGATCAAGTCTCTCACCTGTGGTATAGCCGATTACATCGCTGATTTCCTTCGGCACATCTGATTCCTTCAGAATACCGGCGCGGATGGCATCGTCCATATCATGATGCACGTAAGCAATTTTATCGGAAAATCTGACGATTTTCCCCTCCAAAGTAGCCGGCATTCCTTTGGTCTGGTGATTGCGGATACCGTCTCTGACTTCATAGGTAAGATTTAATCCCTGTCCGCTTTTTTCCAAAAGATCAACAATTCGTACGCTCTGGTCACTGTGGGTAAAGCCGTAAGGACAGACTGCATTCAGCGCCCTCTCTCCCGCATGTCCGAAGGGTGTATGACCCAAATCGTGCCCCAGGGCAATTGCCTCTACCAAATCTTCATTCATGCGAAGCGCCTTGGCAATGGTTCTGGCATTTTGGGAAACCTCAAGAGTATGAGTTAATCTGGTTCTGTAATGGTCACCCTCAGGAGTCAGAAACACCTGTGTCTTATCTTTTAAGCGGCGAAACGACTTTGAATGAAGGATTCTGTCTCTGTCTCTTTGATAAACAGGTCTGATATCACACTGTTCTTCGGGTCTGAGACGTCCTTTTGTATCTACACTGTGAGCCGCATAGGGACTTAAACTTTCTTTTTCCAAATTCTCAAGACTTTCGCGGATATTCATTGTTTTCTCCTGTGTCATGCAAATTTCTTACAAAGTTCCTAGTTATAATATTCTGCGTGCGGTATCGAAATCCTTTTTTTTACAAAAATTTTTTCTTCCCCGGATAATCTCTCTGAAAAGAAAAAGCCTTAGAGGCTTCTTAAATATTTCATAAGATCCTCTAAGGTTTTACCTAAAATTTCTCTCTCTTCTTCGCCGAGCTGTGCAATTGCCCCGCGAATCATATTTCTGTGAAACATTGCATGGTGTTCAAACGCCTTTTCGCCCCTTTTAGTCAACGACAGGAGTACCACTCTTTTGTCCTGCGTGCTTCTTTCCCGATTTACATAACCACTGTCACTCAGTCCGTCAATGGCCTTTGTCAGCGTTCCCATGGTAATATCCAGTTTTCGCGCAATCACAGAACTTGGCTGCGGTTCTCCCATTCCGATTGCTTCTATTACATGCATATCTGTCACTGTAATATCACTGTATTCCTCTGTAATCAGAGATTTTTCTTCCAAATCCATAATGTCATGAAACAGTGATACCAGTAACGTATTCAGCGTTTGATCCAAATCCATTTTTAACACCTCTCTACCAATTTATCAGTGCCGCGCCCCATGTCAGTCCTGCTCCGAAACCTGCAAGCACTATCTTATCTCCTTTTTCAAGCATTCCCTTTTTGTTAATCTCATCTAACAGTATCGGAACACTTGCCGCAGAAGTATTACCGCACATATGAAGATTTGTGGGAAATTTATCCATAGGCTGGTTTAATCTCTTTGCCACAGATTCAATGATACGGACATTTGCCTGATGCAATACAAAATATTTTACTTCATCAGGATTTACATTCGCTTCACCAAGCACCTTTGTAATTGCTTCCGGTACCGTTCTGACTGCAAACTTAAACACTTCCTGCCCGTTCATGGATGTATAATCCAGTGCAGTATCATTTTTTACAAAAGGATTGTTTACGGGACGATTGTAACAGGAGAGCACGCCTCCTTTTGCCCCGTCAGAGCCTTGTGTCATGCTGATAATTCCATCCTCAGCCGCTTCCACGATGGCAGCTCCTGCACCGTCTCCGAAAAGAACACAGGTACTTCTGTCATCCCAGTTCATCATCTTGGAAAGTGTTTCTGCACCGATAATCAGTGCCTTTTTAAAAGTGCCTGATGTAAAATATGCATTGGCAATTCCAAGTCCGAATAAAAAGCCGGAACATGCTGCGTTGATATCAAAAGCAGTTGCGTTTACTGCCCCCAATGCACTCTGTATTTCACAGGCAGTTGAAGGGAAATGGCGATCTGCCGAAACCGTTCCCACCACAATCAAATCAAGTTCATCGGCAGTAGTGTCTGCATCCGCAAGAGCCCGCTTTGCTGCTTCCACTGCCATGGAAGTCGTCGTCTCTTCAATAGCGATATGTCTCTGTCCGATACCTGTACGGCTCTTAATCCATTCGTCCGTGGTATCCATTATTTTTTCAAGGTCATGATTCGTTACCACATTGGAAGGCAGATAGCTTCCGGTTCCGATAATTCTTGCTGTCATGACAACTCCTCCTCAAATTCTTTCATAATGTCTGCAACATGCTCAAGCTTTGTAGCTTTATACGCGTTGGCGCCGCAGAACAATAATCCTTCTTCCGTATTTCCCTTTGCGGAATTCACCAGTGCATCGGTGATACAGTAAGGTATTTCTGCCGGATTGCATTTGGCAATGCACTGATGGCACTTTCCTTTTACGATTTCACCTTTTGCCACCTTTTCAAGGAATTTATTGTAAATCGCTCTTCCGGGCATTCCCACAGGACTTTTTACAATTCCGATGTCTTCCTTCCCGGCTGCAATATAAGCTTCCTTGTACTTAATATCCGCATCACATTCATAGGTTGTCACAAAACGGGTCGCTACCTGAACACCGTCCGCACCCATCTCAATATAAGGACGCGCATCTTTTGCTTCGTATATACCCCCTGCAACAACAACGGGAATTTCCGTATCTTCCTGAGTATCGCGAACCCGTCCGATAATCTTTTTTACTTCTTCTTCATAGCATAATGCTTCGATGTCTTCCAGTTCTTCTTTTTTGAATCCCAGATGACCGCCTGCAAGAGGTCCTTCAATTACTACCATATCGGGAAGTCTGTCATATTTCTTCTTCCAATATTTTGCAATCACATCAAAGGACTTTAAGGAAGATACTATTGGAGCAATTTTGGTCTTGGAATCCTTTACAAACTGAGGAAGTTCAACAGGAAGGCCCGCGCCTGATATAATCAGGTCAACTCCTGCTTCTACGGCTGCTTTTACATATCTTTCGTAGAATCTGGTTGCCACCATAATATTAACTGCCACAACGCCGCAGCCTTTGGCAATTTCTTTTGCTTTACCAATTTCTTCCTTTAACACCTGAAGATTTGTCTCAACAGGATTTTTATCCCATGCAGGATTACGGAATCCGATTTGCGCAGATGAAATCACTCCCACACCGCCGTTTAACGCCACATTTCCTGCCAAAGAAGAAAGGCTGATACCGACTCCCATTCCGCCCTGTACCACAGGGATTTTTGCTGTCAGTTCTCCGATTTTCAAGCCTGTTTCTCTTTTCATAATCTGTCTCCTGATACTTAAACTTCAAGTATTCATTAATATTTTCTGAAGCGCAGGTATCGCTCCATGGCAATACTTTCGCCGTCCATATTGTCATATTTTCTTAAAAATGCTGTCAGCTTTTCTCTCATATAGCCCGCGATATCCGCAACAGTTGATGCGTCTGCTCCGCCAAACTCAGGGATAATCTCTTCAATCACCTGTAAGGATGCCAAATCATCTGCTGTGATACCCATAACGGACGCTGCTTCCTCTGCGCGCTTTCCGTCTTTCCAGAGAATGGATGCAAATCCTTCCGGTGACAAAATAGAGTAAGTGGAATTTTCAAGCATCCACACTTCATTGCCAACCGCAAGACCAAGGGCACCGCCGCTGCCGCCCTCTCCAATAATCACGGAAAGTACAGGAACTTTCAGTCCTGACATTTCAAAAAGATTCTTTGCTATTGCTTCTCCCTGTCCGCGTTCTTCTGCTTCCATACCCGGATAGGCTCCGGATGTGTTCACAAAGCAAATAATGGGACGGTTAAACTTTTCTGCCTGCTTCATGAGACGAAGCGCCTTACGATAACCTTCAGGAGAAGTCATACCATAGTTTCTCAGTGCACATTCGGACACATCATTGCCTTTCTGCACGCCGATTACGGTTACGGGCTGTCCGTAGAGCCATGCAATACCACCGATAATGGCTTTGTCATCGCCAAATGCCCTGTCACCGTGAAACTCAATAAAATCGTCAAACATTAAATCAATATAGGTAAGTGTTGCAGGTCTTTCCATGCTTCTTGCTTCTTTTACCTTCTGCCATGGTGTTTTTACCTTTGATTTCACCATACGCTCTTTGGAAATCTCAGAAGGCTTGAATGCCTCAGGTGCCTGTGTAAAACATGCATAGCCTTTATTCCCTATGGAAACTCTGTGGCTCTTGATAATCTGATGAAGCGTCTTCTTCAAATCATCTCTCTCCACAATTGCATCCACCATACCGTGTTCTACCAGAAATTCTGCTCTCTGGAATCCTTCGGGAAGTTTCTGTCCGATGGTCTGCTCAATGACTCTGGGTCCCGCAAAACCGATTAACGCACCGGGCTCTGCCAAGGTAATATCACCCAGCATGGCAAAGCTTGCGGTTACTCCGCCTGTCGTAGGGTCTGTCAGAACAGGAACATAAAGAAGTCCTGCCTGGGAATGTTTCTTAAGTGCTGCAGATGTTTTTGCCATCTGCATCAGGGAAATAATTCCTTCCTGCATTCTGGCACCGCCGGAACAACAGAAAATCACAACCGGGAGACGTTCCTTGGTAGCGCGCTCAACCATAAGTGCAATTTTTTCGCCTACCACATGTCCCATACTTCCCATCAGGAATCTGGCATCACATACACCAAGACATACATCTTCTCCGTAAATTTTACCTTTGCCGACTGTCACACCCTCATGAAGTCCTGTTTTTTCTTTTACGGCTGAAAGTTTATCTTCATATCCCGGAAAATCAAGAGGATTGCTGATATCCAGATCCTCAAACCAAGGCTCAAAGCTGTCTCTGTCGCATACCATACGGATTCTGTTTTTGGTTCTTACCCTGAAGTAACTTCCGCACTCTGTACAAATATAAGCATTGGTAACAACTGCATCCCTGTCCAGTTCCCTGCCGCAATCGGGACAAACGATAACTTGTTTGTCTTCTGCCGCAGATTTTGCGAGGATTTTCTTTTTCTCTTCCTTCTTTTCCGCTTTTTTCTCTAATTTGTTGTCTGTTTTTCTGACTGACTCCGGCTTGCTATCATTTCCCATGATATTGATATACCGGTTTCTATGAAATAATCTTGCCATATATTAACCTTTCTCCACAACTTAGGACTTTCTTACGAAATTGCAAATGTAAGCTCTGCCTGTGCTGCCACTTTGCCGTTTACGGTTGCTGTGGCTTTGCCGACACCAATCGGACCTTTTACCTTTATAATCTCTGTCTCCAGCATCAGCACATCACCGGGAACTACCTTCTGCTTAAACTTTGCAGAATTAATGGATGCGAAATATGCTGTTTTTCCTTTGTTTTCCTCAAGGCTTAAAATTGCCACTGCACCTGTCTGTGCCAGTGCCTCGATAATCAGCACACCGGGCATTACCGGCTCACCGGGGAAGTGTCCGTTAAAGAACGGTTCATTGTAGGAAACACATTTCTTTGCAACAGCTCTCACACCGGGTTCCATTTCTTCAATAGTATCTATCAGCATAAAAGGCTGTCTGTGAGGAATAACCTCCATAATTTCTTTTGCACTCATTAATGACATAAGTATGCTCCTTCCTTTATGCCTCGTACTTCTTTAACAAAATACTTGCATTATGTCCGCCAAAACCTAAAGAATTGCTGAGTGCATAAGGCACTGCTTCTTCATAAGGTTCCTTACAGTAATCAAGGTCAATTTCTTCGTCGGGTGTTGTATAACCTACTGTCTTGTGAATGAATCCTTCTTCCATCTGCTTTACGCAGGCAACAAATTCTACCGCACCTGCCGCACCTAAGAGATGTCCTACCATGGATTTGGTAGAATTGATACGAAGGTTCTTTGCATGCTCACCAAATGCCAGCTTGATAGCTCTTGTTTCAAACAGGTCATTATGATGGGTTGCTGTTCCGTGGGCATTAACATAAGTAAGTTCTTCTGGAGCAACACCGCCATCCTTCATAGCTGCGAGCATTGCCTTTGCAGCGCCCTGTCCGTCTTCTGCGGGGGACGTGATATGGAATGCGTCATTGGAGCATCCGTATCCGATTACTTCTGCATAAATACGCGCGCCGCGCTTCTTTGCATGCTCTAATTCCTCAAGTACCACAACACCTGCACCTTCACCCATAACAAAACCGCTACGGTTCTTATCAAAAGGAAGGGAACACTTATCGGGGTCTTCTACAGTAGATAAAGCTGTCAGGGAACAGAAGCCTGCTACACCAATGGGTGTTACGGAGCTTTCCGCGCCGCCTGCCACCATCACATCCGCATCACCGTACTGCACAGCACGGAATGCTTCACCGATAGAGTTTGTGCCGGATGCACATGCTGTTACTACATTAAGGCTCTTTCCTTTTAATCCGTACTGGATAGCAACGTTGCCTGCTGCCATATTGGAAATCATCATCGGAACCAGTAAAGGATTTACCTTGGAAGGACCTCTGTTTACCAGCTTGTCATATTCTCGTTCCATTGCCTGAAGGCTTCCGATACCGGAGCTTACTGCACAACCTACCATGTAAGGATCTTCCTGTTCCATATCGATACCGGCATCCTTGAGGGCTTCTCCTGCTGCCGCAACCGCATACTGGGAGAAAAGCTCCATACGCTTTGCTGCCTTAAAATCCATGTAATCTTTTCCTTCAAAGCCCTTTACTTCTGCTGCCACATGGGCTTTGTATTCCGTTGTATCAAACTTTGTAATGGTTGCAAATCCATGCTTTCCTTCCTTTAAGGACTGCCAGAATTCTTCTACACTTAATCCTACGGGAGTAATAGCTCCCATTCCTGTTACAACTACTCTTCTACTCATATTCTAAGCCTCTCTTTTGCTTTCCTAAAATACCATTCCGCCGTCTACCGCAATGGTCTGACCTGTTACATAGGATGCTGCATCTGATGCAAGGAAGGCTACCACATTTGCGATATCATCGGGTGTACCGATGCGTCCCATGGTAATCTGCCCTTTGATGGCTTCCTTTGCACTATCAGGCATTGCATCTGTCATATCTGTTTCAATAAATCCTGGGGCTACCGCATTGACTCTGATGCCTCTGCTGCCAAGTTCCTTTGCGACGCTCTTGGTAAGACCGATTAAGCCTGCCTTGGCAGCACTGTAATTTGCCTGACCTGCGTTTCCGGAAACACCGGACACGGAAGATATATTGATAATACTTCCGCTTCTCTGTTTTAAGAAATAACGGGATGCATGGCGGATGGTATGAAAAGCACCTTTCAAATTGACATTGATTACCTTTTCAAAATCCTCTTCGCTCATTCTCATAATCAGTCCGTCTCTTGTGATTCCTGCATTGTTAACGAGAATATCAAGATGTCCGTATTTCTTAATAATTTCTCCAATCATATTGCCACAGCTCTCAAAGTCGGACACATCACAGCCATAGCTCTCTGCCTGACCGCCGTTTGCAAGAATGGTACTTACCACCTCTTCTGCCTTTTCCTTTGAGCCCTGATAATTTACGATAACCGTTGCACCATAAGAAGCAAGTTTAATGGCAGTTGCTCTGCCGATTCCTCTGCTTGCTCCGGTGACTAATGCTACTTTATTCTCAAGCATCTTATAATTCCTCCAAACACTTTGCTAAATCTTCCCACTTATCTACATTGATAACCTTGCTTTCAGGACTGATTTTGCGAACAAATCCTGCAATGGTCTTTCCGGGTCCGATTTCAATAAAGGTGTCCACACCATCTGCTACCATACGCTCTACAGACTGTTGGAAACGTACCGGGGAGGAAACCTGTTTGATTAAAAGTTCCTTTACAGGTGCTGCTTCACGTACATAATCCGCTGTCAGATTTGCCACATAAGGAATGGTAAATTCTGATACCTCCACATCCTTAAGCACTTCTCCAAGCTTTTCACCTGCACCATTAAGAAGCCGACTATGGAAAGGACCACTTACTTTTAGGGGAAGTACACGTCTTGCTCCTGCATCCTTTAAAGGCTGCATTGCTTTTTCAATAGCATCCGCCCATCCGGTAATAACAATCTGTCCGGGACAGTTATAGTTTGCAATGGAAACCTCACCGTCAATTCCTGCAAGCACTTCTTCAATCACCGGATAATCCAGTCCCAGAACTGCTGCCATTGCGCCGCCCTCGGGCACTGCTTCCTGCATAAAAGCACCTCTGTGAAGTACTGTCTTAAATGCATCCTCTGCCTTCATGGCACCGGATGCCACAATGGCGGAATATTCTCCGAGACTTAAGCCTGCAGTTACTTCAGGTCTGATTCCCTTTTCCTCCAGTACCTTTAAGATGGCAACCTCTGTTGTTACCATAGCAATCTGTGTGTATTTTGTCTGGTTAAGGTTTTCATTCTCTTCAAAGCAAAGAGCCGGAATATCCAGCCCTGTCACTTCACTTGCCTTTAGAAACACCGCTTTCGCAGTTTCCGAATTTTCATAGAAATCCTTACCCATTCCTGCGTACTGTGCGCCCTGTCCGGGAAACACAAATGCGATTTTACTCATGTAAGTAATTCTCCTTTCCAAAATGCTTCTGATATGTACTATTTGTTCAAAAGCACCTTAGCCTGCGCCATAATTTCTTCAATCATTTCCTGGCAAGTCATCTCTTTACTGATCAAGCCGGCAATCTGACCTGCCATTAATGTTCCGTTTACCACATCTCCGTCAATGACTGCTTTTCGGAGTGCGCCAAGTGTCAAATATTCAAGTTCTTCTAAAGAAGCCCCTTCCTTTTCCAGTTTAAGGTATTCCTTGGTCATCTGATTACGAATCTGACGAACCGGGTGTCCTGTACTGGTTCCCGTAATTACGGAATCAATATCTTTTGCTTTAATTACTTTTTCTTTATAATTTGCATGTACAATGGATTCCTTTGCCACTACAAAGCGTGTTCCCATCTGCACTGCCTCTGCGCCCAGCATCATCGCTGCCGCAAAGCCTCTTCCGTCAGCAATACCGCCCGCTGCAATAACAGGAATATTCACGGCATCCACTACCTGAGGTACCAATGTCATAGTGGTGGCAGAACCAATATGTCCGCCTGACTCTGTTCCTTCTGCAACAACAGCGTCTGCTCCTGCCTTTTCCATCATCTTCGCCATTGCCACACTGGCAACAACAGGAATTACCTTTACACCTGCTGCTTTCCACGCTTCCATAAATTTACCGGGATTACCTGCGCCTGTAGTTACCACCTTTACGCCTTCTTCAATTACCACCTTGGCAACCTCTTCAGCATTGGGATTCATCAACATAACATTCACGCCAAAAGGCTTATCTGTTAATTCCTTTGTCTTACGGATTTGTTCTCTTACTACTTCAGCCGGTGCACTGGCCGCACCGATAATTCCAAGACCGCCTGCATTTGATACGGCAGCTGCCAGATGATACTCCGCTACCCATGCCATACCGCCCTGAATGATAGGATACTTGATACCAAGCAGTTTTGTAATCTTTGTTTCCATTAAGCTTTATGCCTCCACGCCTTTTGCTTTTAAATAATCCATAACTGCACCAACTGTAGTAATCTGCTCTAAATCGGAAGAGTCGATTTCTACTTCATATTCTTCTTCTAAAGCCATAACAAGTTCGAATAAATCTAAAGAGTCTGCCTCTAAATCTTCTTTAAATCTTGTTTCTGCTGTAATTTCTACATCTCCTGTGTTTAACTGGTCCTTAATGATTTCTGCTATTTTTTCTAACATTTTCTTTTCTCCTTTAAATGTTTTGTTTTGATTTGATAATCAAATCTTTTGATTGTGAAATTGTTTGACTATCAAAACATTTGCTAGTCAAAGTATATGACTACAGGTAATATTTGTCAACAGCTTTTTCCATGATTTAATTGTATTTTTTCGAATACATTTTTATACTCCTGTATTTTCAAACAATATAAAAGCGTCAAACCGCTCATTTTTCGCAGTTTGACGCCATTTTCACATTACACTATTTTTGTTCCTTAAGCCAGTCTTTCATATAATCTTCTATGATATAGAAAGGAGCCGGACCGATACTTAAAACAAAATCATGAAACTCTTTTGCATCAAAATCGTCCTTCAGATTTTTCTCTGCCATCTCACGAAGGTTCATCATCTCCAAGTATCCGATAAAATAATTCATGTAATTGGCAGGTTCCTCCACGATATAGTCAAACATCTCGTCCGCTGCCGCCTCATCCGCCACACCAAAGTCTGTCAGATATTCATAAACATCTTCTCTGTTCCATCCGTCATAATGAATTTTCATATCCAGATAAGCGCTGAGCGCAAGACTGGTGGCTTCATTACCGGCATAAAGACTTGCAAGTATTTCATCCATACCGGCATACAGATATCCGTACTCATGCTCTACATAAGTAGCCCATCCTTCTGAATAACCTGTACAGGAAAACAAATTTCGCACTAAGGGCAAATCGCAGGATGCGGTATATACATTCTGATATAAATGTCCCGGATATCCCTCGTGAGCCAGTGTCGTATACAGATTCATGGTACCCGCACTGTCCCCCTCTGTATACTTCTTATTAATATAAATCAAATTTCCTTCAATATCATCAACCGGCGGTGTCAGGTAAAATGCCGGGCTCATCTTCTCTTCCATGGAAGGATGCACATATTTTACGGTATAATCCACACTCGGCGGTTTCGGGAAATCCCCTTTAATCTGCTGCTGCAAATCATCCAGAATTTCCTCCGGCTCAAGTTCCTCAAATTCATATCCCAACAGTTCATCCAAAATCGCCGGGTTCTCTAAATACGCCATCTGAAGTTCTCTGATATAATCATCAAGAAATTCTTCCGTCTGTCTCTCCAGTTTTTTGATAGATAAATCAGAACCCGTACCGGAACGCACCAGATATTCATAGTACTGCTGTCCGTTTTCATAATAGTAAAGTCCCAGGTCATTTGTTCCCGTTCCTTTTAACTCTTCCAGCCCTTCTATCAGAATTTCATAAGCATCTACGATTTCGGTTGTGATAATCTCTTTATTTTTTTCACTGTATTCCTGCTTTTCCTCATCGGAAAGACCGTCAAAGGCTTCTATTTTATCATCAAAAACCTCTATCATATAATTTTCCTGCGGGTTTTCAATAAAACCTTCACACTGCTCAATAATGGAGTCCGCCGCATAATCAGACATGAACAATCCCGCATCAGACTTTTCCCGTTCGAATTCAATAATCTGTTCTGCAATATCATCCACCTGAGAAATCAGTTCCAGATAATCTTCGATATCCTGCTGTGTACGGAAGGTATATTCTGCAAGCAGCACGGGAAGCTGTGCCTGATATCCCGTGGTAGGCCCTAAAATTTCAGAATACAAAACAAATTCCTTTGCTCCAAGTTCCATTTCCAGATAATCAAGTACGATATCATACGTAACCTGCTGTTCCACGGAAAGTCTGTCTTTGTCGAAAGAAAGAATTCTGTCTCTCAGTTCTTCCATTTCCTTATATCCGCTCTCGTAATCATCCAGAGAATAATCACCCAACGATACTTCGTATTCGGTAATTCCGTAATCTTCCGGATAAGCAAGCGTATAATGCAAATTGATGGTATTTAACACAATTTCCTCACGAAACAATTCATCCATACATTCATCAAAGGCTTCCGGTCCTGTTTTGTCATACCACACCTTATAACCGATACCGCAGCCGATTGCCACAATAAGCAGCAAGCAAACTATTGCAATCCATATTCCCTTTTTCTTTTTGGGAGATTCCGGGTTATTTATCGTCTCCTGTACGTTCATTCCCTGTTCCGGTGTTTCCTGTTTTATTGCTTCCTGTTCCATTTCTCCGTTTTATTCTCCTTTTCACACCGTTACTCAGTCAGTTCCTCTTCCTTATAATTTCCTGTACTGATTTTACGCTCGAACTGTTCCTTTGGCATGGGCTTGTCAAACAAAAATCCCTGAACTATCCGGCAGTTATTTTCCCGCAAATATTCAAGCTGTTGCATGGTTTCCACGCCCTCAACCACAACTTCCATTTGCAGTTCGGTTGCCATATTAATGATATTCGACAATACAATCCTGTCATTCTCTTCCAAATTGTCGATAAAGCTTTTGTCTATTTTCAGTACATCTACAGGGAATGAGCGAAGCATATTCAGGGAAGAATAGCCTGTTCCAAAGTCATCGATGGACATACTTACATTATATCCCTTCATTTCTTCCATAAAAGCAACCAACATATCACTTTCAGCTTCATCCACAGTCTCTGTCAATTCCACTTCAATGTACTTACTCTCGGTCTCATACCTGTCAAGTATGCTCATAATCTCTTTGGCAAGATTGGGATTTGTCAGGTGCTTTCTTGAAAAATTAACGGAAACCCTGATAGGCTCTATTCCCTTTGCAAGCCATTCCCCAATATCCCCGCACACCTGTTCCAATACATAAAAATCAAGGGCGCAAATCATGCTGTTCTGCTCAATTACCGGAATGAACTCTGCCGGACTGATTACCTTGCCATCCTGTATCCATCTTGCCAGCGCTTCCGCGCCCACAATATTGTAATTCTCTGTATGTACCTTAGGCTGATAATACACACAAAACTCATGTTTTTTGAGTGCTTCCATAAATCCCGAAACAATCTGCTTCTGTTTGTAACTGCGCATCCGTATTTCGTCCGTTACAAACACATAGGGCTTCTTCTCTACATGCTTGGCAATATTGAGTGCAGTATTGCAATCGTCGATAATCTGTCCCGACAACAGCATAGTCTCATCCAACTCTGAAACCCCTGCAACAGCAGAAACAATCACCGAAGTCTCTTCACCACCCTGCAGTCCGTATACCGACACGCCGGAAAGAAGTTTCAAAAAAGCATCTGTCTTTTCCTTATGTACCAAAGCAAAGAAATTATCTCCGCCCAGTCGTCCCAGACACTCGTCAGCCTCCAATTGCTCCTTTAGCGCCCTGCAATATCTGACAATAATCCGGTCTGTCTCCTTAGAGCCGAATTTTTTGTTTACCAGGCTAAACCTGGAAAGATTAATGTAATATGCATTATAAGCAGCAAGTGTATTGCCCTCTATCATTTCCTTTATGCGCGCCCTCAGTCCGCGGGAATTAGGCAGTCCGGTCAAAATATCCGTCACTTCCACATACTTTGACAGATTAATCAGTCTCCATCTGCCACTATGGATTAAAATAATATCCAACAAAAGTTCCAAATCATTCTTCTCTTCGTCTGAAAAGCATTCCTTCTCCTTTGTCGGATAAACGCGAAAATTTGCGACACCGCTTTCCCCCGTCACGAAGTGCTTCTCATATCCGCAAAGCTCTGCAGGTTCTCCTTCCCCCTGATAAAGCATCACCTGCTTTTGCACTCCATCCCTGACAAGTCGTGTTTCACCCACGGAAAAATCAAGTTGCAAGCTTGCCACCTGATAAAGCCGGCCAAATTCGGCAAACGCCTTTGGCATCAAAGTAAACGAATCTTCTTCCTTTGCAAGACATTTGATAAAATTTTCAAGATATTGATTACAAATCATGCTATCACCCTTATTCTGAATACATCCCCATTTTCATTATATTGCTCTAAATTTGGCAATTTCGCTTTTTAACGTCTCGGATACTCTGTCATTTGCTGCTGTATATTCTGCAATCTGAGTCATATTACCGGACAATACACGGATAGATTCTGCCAAAGAACCAACGTTTTCATTTTCATTTAAGGCTTCCTGTGACACTTCATTTAACTTTGTATTCATCTGTTCCGTTGCTTTCGCAAAGTAGGATGCTTTCCGGTTAAATGCTATCATCATCTGTTCCACGTTATCCGCATCTTTTAAATATTCTTCTGCTGCCGAAACAAATTCTTCATAATCTTTTGATACATCAGTAGCTACAAATGCAAGCAGCTTTTCAGACGCTTCCGCAAGGCTCTTTACCGATGCTGTCACCTGATTACTGATTTCCTGAATACTATTCGCAGTATTTCTGCTGTTATCTGCAAGTACTCTGATTTCATCCGCTACTACCGCAAATCCTTTTCCTGCTTCGCCGGCTCTAGCCGCTTCAATGGAAGCATTCAGTGCAAGCAAATTAGTCTGGCTTGCAATCGAAAGAATTTCATCGGTAAGCTGCTGTATCGCGTCAACACTTTTACTATTTTCTACAGATACCTCTAAATCTCCACGCAGCTGTGTAGTAATCCTGTCAGACTCCTCCTTACTGCTGTCTGCAAGCACTCTGATATGGTCAGCGCGTTCCTTCATTTCTACAGAATAGTTCTTTCCTGAAATTGCATCATCAGACATAGATTTACTGTCTGTATTTAATACTCCCATATCAGTAATTACTTCACCAATGGATGTAACAATCTCCTGAATATCGGAATGTAACTGCTGCATTTGTCCTGACACTTCCTCCGTATCCTGCGTAGAATCGAAAACTTTCTCAGAAATATTCCGTGAAGACTCATCCAAAGAACCTGAATGCATTTTTATCTGCTTCATGATAGTCTGCAACTTATCCATATATAAGTTGATTCCCACAACCATTCGTCCGATTTCATCTTTTTGTTTGGACTCGATACGTTCGCCCAAATCACCTTCATTATTTTCCAGCTTTGTAATCATTTCATCTAACTGTTTTGTTACTTTTTTCAACGGTCTGGTTACGCACAAAAAAGCTACCACGATAGATACAACTACCATGAAAAGCTGAGCAGTTGAAACAAGTCCGCTGGTTGCCAGTGCAGAGGAGATTTCCTCCATGGTTGCTTCTGCCATAGCTGCAACTGCCGCATCCTGCGACTGTGCCAATGTTTGCAGTTCTGCACGCACGCTCTGCATGCTCTTGGTCGTTGACATATTGACCGTAATTGTCAGAACAAAAATCACCAATAACGGCAATAACAGTTTAAATGCAATGTGTTTTCTCATAGCTTTTTACCCCGCTTCTTATGTTTTTATTTTTATGTATTTACTGTAAATACTTTGCTATCATTTCCTCTAATTTAGCCGCTTCTACCGGCTTGGTCAGATAATCAGCAAATCCTTCCCTCAAATATTGCTCCTTCATACCTTCAATTGCATTTGCCGTAAGAACAATCACTTCTGTACTTTGGTTCAGATTATCTTCATCGTCACGCATCATATGCAATGTCTGTATTCCGTCAGGCTCCGGCATCATATGATCCATCAGAATCAAATCATATTTCTTTTTCCGGGTTACTTGCAGGCATTCCGTTCCGCTGGTTGCCATATCAAGCTGCATTTGTGTATTCTTTAAAAGTCCGCGAATTACCATCAGATTCATCTTATTGTCATCTACTACAAGAATCTTGGCATCCGGTGCAACAAGATGAAATTTCTTTTCCTCTTTTTCTTTGTCCTGATTTGTATTCGCTCTTGGTGCTCCCATAGCAGCCCCGTTAACGATTTCCTGCGGAATCTGAACCGTAAAGCTGCTGCCTTCTCCGTGCTTACTTGTAACCTCTATGGTTCCGTTCATGATATTGACTAACTGCTTGGTAATATTCAGCCCAAGTCCTGTTCCCTGTATATAACGGTTTTTAGATAATTCCAAACGTTCAAAGCTACTGAACAATTTGTCCATATCTTCTTCATTAATGCCAATCCCTGTATCCTTTACCACAAACTGCAAAACAAACTTATCCTCTACATAAATTCCTTTGACGGAAAATGTTACGCTTCCCTTCTCCGTATACTTCACTGCATTGGACAGCAAATTATTCAGTACCTGCTTAATACGGATTTCATCCCCCTTTAATACAGAAGGCATACTCTCATCAATGTCCAGCTTCATCTCCAGTTTTTTCTGTTTTGCACGGACATCGGCCCCCAGTATCACATCATTCAGCATCGCCGCAAGAGAATACTCGTTTTCTACAATTTGCAATTTACCCGCTTCAATTTTGGAAAAGTCCAAAACATCATTAATCAGTCCAAGCAACATCCGGCTGGCACTGTCAATATTATTCGCGTACTCTTCAATTTCCTTGTCTTTGTTTTCTCTCAAAATCATTTCATTCATACCGATAACTACATTAATCGGTGTACGAATCTCATGAGACATATTTGCAAGGAATTTTGCTTTTGATTCACTTGCCGCAATCGCCATTTGCTTTTCTTTCTCTACATTCAAGGAATCACGTATGGTTTTTATCCCTGCCATAAGAAGAAGGGAAACAAGGCCGCCGCACAATGCCATTCCGTTAATCTTGGTATCTACCATATACACAAGACTCATTTCACAAATGCCTGCTACGGCCAATATCACAAAACCGATTGCCACTTCTTTATAATCCTTAACCGCACCGGTAACAGTATCTCTTACGATTGTAATAACCATAAGCAAAATCAACGCCACAATAATAACATGTGACCCTGCTACTGTTTCAAAAAAATCTTTCACATTCAATGCCTGAAGCACTATAATCACAAAAAAATTAACCACCGTACACACGGCAAGTATAAAATACCATTTCCGATAACGTCCTTTTTGCACACTGTTAATGTAGTATAAAAACGGATACGGCAATACCATAATCAGCAAAAATCCCATCCACATTGCCACGGTACTATTCGGAAAAATAAACTGCCTGATTTTTGACTCAACAATTAACCAGCCGGAAGCGACCAATATGGCATTTCCCAAATGAAGCAAATCTACTTCCCTCTTATTGAAAATACTAATTCCCAAACTACCTGCCACAACAATTAATCCGATAAGAAACATTAGTACTGCCACAATCATTCCGGGACCGTAATAGTAAATAAACTGCTCTCTTATATCAGCCTTATCCCCACAGACAATGCTACTGACATAATTCGCAAATGAAGATTTACTCATAAATTCAATCCGAAGTATCTCTCCTGCATCCTCGCTGTATATCGGTGCAAACACATATGTCATAGTACTTGTTTTTCCGAATTTCTGCATTTCAATGGTAGAATACTCCTTACGCAGTTCATCTCCCACATAGATTTTGAAATCCTGTTGCATACTACGAATGCATATCCATGTTTTTTGCTGATTTTCCGGTAGCTTTGTGGAAATTCTACCCCATTCTCCGTATTCCACGTCACAATTTCCGGGAATTTTTACCGGTACCTTCGTTCCGTCCGGCATCTCCTGTACCCACTCTGCCTGAAACACCTGATAGGTATTGTCTTCCCACTCATTTCCTGACGGAAATACCATTTGTGCTATGATAAAAAATAAAAATACGGCTATTAATATGTATCCTAACATATGACATAAAATTTTCATGCCACGTTCCGTTTTTTCCATGTTTCCCTCACAAAAAAATGTAATTATAAAATTTTCCCACTATTTTACATTGTAGTACAAAATTAATTTTTATACAAGCATCTGCATAAAGTGAAATTAAAAAAAAGATAAGTTTGCATTTTCGCCTACTTATCTTTTTCAAATTTCACTATATCATTCGGAGTACATTCCAAAATGTTGCACAGCCTCTCCAAGGTATATATTGAAATACCTTCATTATGTCGCAACGCATTAATCGTCTGACTGCTCATTTCATAATGATTAATCAGTTGATATTTAGTTATATTTTTCTTTTTCATGGTCTCCCATAGCGGCGCATAACTAATCATAGAAACTTCATCTCCTGTTTCTATCATAACCATGTAATCAAGCTTTCAACATGGTTGACTTTCCAACCACACATCTATTACACTAAAAACACGGAGGTGTACCATTATGAACAATACCATTGAATGTACATGTATACTATCAGATAATCAGTTAGCACGCCTACAGGCAGTCACAGAAACAATTAAAAGAAACACAAAAAACAAATATTGGAGCAATCAGATGACAATGCAATTATGCATTGGTAACACTCATTTAACTGAAATGCTACTTACGATGTTGGAGAACTATGTCGAAAACAATTTTTCAGAATAAAAAAACGCATTCACCGGAAAACCCGTCAATGCAGCATTCTACTGCGGAAGATGGGGCGCAAGATGTCCTGCGGACGTCTGTTTTGCGCCGACCGAAGCGGAGCGGAAACCTTGAACCTTGGGTTCAAGGAACGCTTCGCTTTGAGAACAAAAAAAGAGTAAGTCTCGCACCTACTCTTTTTTGTTCTTTACTGCGGAAGATGGGACTTGAACCCACACGATGTAACCATCACAAGATCCTTAGTCTTGCTCGTCTGCCAGTTCCGACACTTCCGCGTTCAGTTGTTGTGACTCACGCCACGAATGATATCTTAACATTAATAAACCAAATAGTCAATACCCTTTTTTTATTTTTTTCAACTATTTTTTCTTATAATCTTCCACTGCTTTTTTCAGTTCTTCCAAAGCCTCATGGAATCTGGCAGAACTCATGCTGGGATTGGAATGAAAAAGATTTCTTTTGTAAAAATCCCTAATTTTCGTAGAGCGCAGTCTGTATTCCTTTTCAGCCAGATATTTACTTTTCAATTCGGCAATTTCATCCCTTACATCATCAAGAAATTCACCGGGTTGGGTAAGCAGACGCTCTTTTACCCTGTCAAAACGTGCTTCAAGGCGGTTCATCAGTTCTTCTGCCCGCTCCTCACTCTCCTGTTTCCTGTTCTCTATCTCATCACTGGCAACCGCAATAATGACATCCAAACGCTTTTGGATACGCTCCATCTCTTCCCTTGCCTTTTCCAGTCTGATAAGCACATCCCGCAAATCCATGGCTGCCTTGAATGATAATGTAAAGTCCATTAATATAATAACGGAAAGCACAACTGTTACAACCGATAAAACATTGTATGGCACGGAAAGCACTACCCTTTCCACGCCTTTATGCAGAAGTTCTGTCATCAATATGGTCAAAAATCCCCATGCTATCGTAGATGAAAGACAGATATGTCCTTTAAAATTAAATTTTTGGTCGGAATAATCCCAATACCTTACCTTAAACAAAGCTTCCATCGTCACTCCGGTAAACAATTCAAGTGCAGTTGCACCGATGCATCCGGCTATGTACGTCATGAAAATATTATCCTGAAAGGGCATGGAAGCCACCAGCATCATAATGCCGCCGCTTCCGTAAATCGGAAGAAATGGCCCCCGCATAAATCCTCTGTTTACAAATTGCTTCTTTTTTAATGAAACATAGGTTGATTCAAACACCCAGCCAAAAAAGCAATAAAAATAGAAAAAGAACAACCACTGTATCAACGTATACTGATACATTACGAATTTCCCTTCTTTCAAACATCCTTAAACAAAACTGATAACTTCTTCCTTCGGTGCTTTGGTCTGCTCTACACTGACTGCCTTCAAAACAGGTCCTTCTCCGTTATAATTGGCAAAATATTCCCTTGCCACCTTTGCAGTTACTTTTACCCACTGTTTATTTGTCAGTTTGTCTTCTTTATCATATTCACAGGCAAATCCAAGGAATGCCATATCATCTGCACAACAGGTCATCGCCATACGCCCCGGTACGAAATATCCCTTTGGAAATCCTTCCGGCTTCAAAACCATCGCTGTAAACTGAATGGTTTTGCCAATGTATCTCTCCAAATTGTCAAGAGAATCCAAATACCAGATGCCATATCCTTCATTATCAAGTGCTATAATCGGATCATTCAGATTATAAGGAAGGTCATCTTCAAAAATCTGATTTACTTCTCCTTCAGAGTCCTCAAAAATGATATCCGCCTGCTGATTAATTGCTTTTACATTTCTCTTATAAGAGCTCAAATCCTCAATTCCGTCACAACGGTTAAAAATAATCATCTCCGACTTGCGAAGCATCTCTGCAAGCAAAGACTTCATATTGGTAAAATACATCGGGAAAGTGGATGCATCGATTGTGGTAATCTGCTGCTCAATCTTCCAGTTAAAAGGCAGCTTCATCTCCTTATAATTCCACATACCGTTATACTCGATGATAATGCGCTCCGGTTTATGCTTTTTTTCAAGTTCCAAAAGCTGCGTCGGTGTAAAGTCTTCTTCCTCATCAATGACTTCCATTACAGTTCTGCTCTTTTTAAGGAGCACATCGTCATATTCTTCTTCTCCCTCTTCACAGACAATCAACAACGTTTTGCCTCTTACCTGAAAATAAGGTTGCGCTAATGTATAACGGATAAACTCTGTTTTTCCGCTTTCCAAAAATCCATTTACAATAAAAACCGGTTTCATGTTATTCCTCTTTTCTTGTGAGTTTCATTTACTGCTTCAAGCTGATACTTTATCTTCCGATTCGACAAGTCACCTTACGCCTTTACCGCAAAAAGTTCTGCCAATTTTTCTTCTTTCAGCTTAGAACCGATAACGCAGAATTTACCTGTCACATCAGGCTTACCGGGACGCACATTGCTCTCGCCGGGTACATAATCAAAGTAAATCCATCCACCGTCTTTATCGGGTACCATACCCTTTGCACGCAAAACAAACCCATAAACGGACTCCTGCTCCAATTCTTCCAGAATTGCTTCAATTTCCTGCTTACTGTAAGCCGCAGGAGTTTCCACTCCCCAGCTTCCGAATACATCATCTGCATGGTGATGTCCGTGATGGTCATGGTCGTGGCAACCGCAGGTACAGTTTTCCCCATGTTCATGATGGTGATGATGTTCATGCTCCTCATGCTCATGGTGGTGGTATTCATGCTCGTGGTCATGGTCGTGACAGCCGCAGGTGCAGTCTTCCCCATGTTCATGATGATGGTGATGCTCATGCTCCTCATGCTCATGGTGGTGGTGTTCATGCTCGTGGTCATGGTCGTGACAACCGCAGGTGCAGTCTTCCCCATGTTCATGATGGTGATGATGTTCATGCTCGTGATGATGATGTTTTAGTTCTTCCATCATCTGGGATTCCAAATCTTTTGCACCTTCAATGGTATCAAGAATATCTTTTCCTTCCAAATCATCCCAAGGTGTTGTGATAATGGTTGCCTTGTCATTATGCTCTCTGATTAATTCAATACATTTGTTTAATTTATCTTCTTTGATATTGCCGGTTCTGCTCAAAATAATTGTTCCTGCATGGGCAATCTGATTGATGAAAAACTCACCAAAGTTCTTCATATACATTTTGCATTTGGAAGCATCCACAACTGCAACCGCACTGTTTAACACAACTTCCTGTTCGTCAATCACATCGGATACTGCTTTCATGACATCGGAAAGCTTACCCACTCCCGAAGGCTCAATCAAAATCCTCTCCGGTGTATAAGTCTTTAATACTTCCTTTAAAGAAGTACCGAAATCACCTACCAGCGAACAGCAAATACAGCCGGAATTCATTTCTTTGATTTCGATTCCCGCTTCTTTTAAGAAACCGCCGTCAATGCCGATTTCACCAAATTCATTTTCAATCAGAACAACCTTAGTATCAGCAAATGCTTCCTTCAAAAGCTTTTTAATCAATGTGGTTTTTCCTGCGCCCAAAAAACCTGAAACAATATCAATCTTTGTCATTTTTATAACCGTTCCTTTCCCTGCATCCGTTCATTAATTTTTAATTATAGTCTTTCCTCATTCTAAAGTCAAATAAACGAAAACTTACCATTTATTAAATTATTGTAAACATCATACTACTTACAAATATTCAAACATTTGCCCGGATTTTTCCACTTTTACTATCTGTTCCTCATATTCCGGATGCTTCCTTAAAAACGCTTCTATGATGACACTTTTCCCCCAAAAGTGCATGGGAAATACTTTCTTAGTCTTCGTGTATTCCAAAAAGCTCTCCATTCCTGCAAAGGCATCCTGCTCCTGTCTTGGGTCTAGAGGGACAAACGCCGCCTCTATTTCCATTCCTTTCAGCTTTTCCAGTTCCCTGAAATACTTGATACTCATATTGTCATTGTACTGCTTCGTTTCACCTGCCCAAATCCAGAGATTCAAGTCTCCCGCATGGTAATACTTCTTTCCGCCATATTCTAAAAGGTAAGCCACACCCTCATCAGTGGATTTTAAAGTAATGATTTTAAGCGGTTTTGCCTGCCCGTGAAGCATAAGCTCTGTCTCTGTATTTTTACGCACAACAAGTACTTTGTTTTCCAATGCAACATCTTGCGCAAGGTATTCCTGAATCTTCCATTTCACAGGCACATCCTTTGATACCACAAAATAAATATACGGATATTTCTTTGCAAGTTCAAAAATTGCAGGATTATAATGATCTGCGTGCTTATGACTGACAAATACCACCAGAGGATATTCCCGGTTCATTTCAGGAATATCCCCTTCATAATAATCAAATAAAAAGTATGCATTTGAAGCTTCCAGCAAAAAACCGCTGTGTCCGATATATGTTACTTTCATAATCACCTCCCGGCTACTGTCCTCTTGGTATACTATCCGCCACACACAATGCTCCATACCCCACCCGCTCATTGGGATACACACTTTCTCCTCTTATGGGCTTTGCTCCCCGTCTGAAATAAGCCTTTACCTTCTCCCCATAAAGATACGGATCATTTCCCCTGACAATGCCCCATTCCAACAAAAGTGCTGCCCCTCCGGTGGCAAAAGGCGCTGCAAAAGAAGTCCCTGACACCTGCACAAAAGCACCATCCGGTCCAATCGTATTAATCGCTACCCCGGGCGCCGCAATATCCGGCTTTATACTTCCCTGATTTACCCTCTCTCCCACAATACTCTGCAAAGGATATCCTCTTCCCGAAAAATCCGCATATGCCTCATAAGCGGCATCATAAGCACCTACCGTTATAATTTTGGATGCAGTGGATGGTATGGTCAAAGTTTTTACCGGCACCGGTGAAAAAAAGCGGGTATCTGCATTTAAAACCGTACCGGACGGCAAATAAAAATCATAATTCCCCGTCACAATCTCTATGGGAGTTAACTCAAATGTCCAAACGCCTTGGTTTACATAACTCCCAACAGGAAGGAAATCAAAATATATCTCCTGATTGACGGAATAGGGAGACGGTTCCCCTACATAAATAAGTACCTCCGTTTCTTCCATCATCAGCCTTTCTGTTCGGATTTGAAGAGAATCAAGCTCTCTGCGGATTCCCGACGGAGAGATAACCGCTATTTGAAAACGGTCCACATACTCTTTCCATAACTGCACATTGAATGAGGATTGATAATTCCCCACATTCAACTCTACTCTTCGCGTTTCTCCTCTCTGCAGTCCCTGCTGTGCCCTGCCGGATACATGACCGCCTGCGGCGCCTTCATTCCCGCTTCCCACACAGATAACGGTTCTGCCGATTTCCGCCACATTGTCCAGAAAACGTTCCACCAGAGAAGTTCCGTCATGGGGGCCGTAAGTATTTCCAAAGCTTAAATTGATAGCAATCGGCTTTCCCAGTTCCACCGCTTTGTTTACCAAATAAGTGAGTGCACGCATCAGCTGCGTGGTGCGGGGAAAGGAATCCGGCTGCGTACTTCCCATTTTCACAATCAGAAGTTCGCTTTCCGGTGCCATCCCCTGATATCGTCCGTCCTGTAAATTTCCGCTCGCTGCCGCAATTGCCGCAACTGCAGTTCCGTGTCCGGACGTATCAAAACTGGGAACCAGACTTGCAGGATTCTGAGACTGCAATGCTGCATCAATCCGATATTTTTCAAATTCTACACCCGTTGCAAATCCTTTTGGCGCAGAAGCCATTCCTGCAAACTCTCCCTCTTCTCCCACACGCTCATTCACCTGCTGTACAGTCAGTGTCTGATCCCAAAGTGCACGAATTCTGCTCTCGCCTGCACTATTAAAAAATTCAGGACTGTTATAATCAATCCCGGAATCAATAATTCCCACCAAAACACCTTCTCCTGTCAAAAAGGGGGTACGCTGTGAAATAGGAAAAACGCAGGATGCCTGTTTCCCCCGAAGCTGTGAAAAAAACAGCCTCTTAGGTTTTTCCACATACTCTACTTCTTCCAGATTGGCAAAGCTCTCTATCAGATTTTCAGGAATCGTTACAATGGCATATCCCGCAATCAGCGGTTCTACCGTAATGAGAGAACTGTTCAGGCGTCCGATATCACCGTTGTATTTCACAATCAATTCCCACAAACGACTCTCCGGCTTAAAGCCCACAGAAAGCTGGTCTGAACGTTCTCTTTCACTTTCACTTGCCGAAAGCGCAAGATTTAATAAATTTTCTAATTTTTGACTCGGCATTTTTACCTCACATCTTTTCCCGTCACCCTTTTCTCACTCTCACCATAATTCTTTTCTTTTTGGGTTGAACATCCCTGCAAAGTACTTTAAAATGTAAATATTCAAACAAAGCCGCAAAGGAGAAAATAAAATGTCTGACAAACCCTATTTGGTAGAGGACAGTATCACCGGCAACGAGGAAATCGGATTCCCTGTTCATGTACATTATATAGAACTTGCCAAACAGTATATGCAAAGAATTCGTTGGAACTGGCATGCAGAACTTGAAATCATCATTATCACCCACGGCGAAGCTGATTTTCTCAGCGATGACAAGCGTATTCGTCTCCATACCGGTGAAGGTATTTTGATTAACCAGAATGTAATGCATTCCATTCAGGCAATTGACAAGGATGCCAATTGCAGCATGTACAATATTGTTTTTCATCCATCTTTTTTGTTTGGATACGGCAACACGGTTATGTCCAGTAAATATCTGGTTCCGATTTTAAGTTCTCCCGCCATGCGCATTATCGAGCTCTCCGAGCATGATTCCTGGCAGAAAAAAATTTTGGATTTGTCTAACCGCGTCATCTCCGCAAACCTTACGAAAAAATATGGCTATGAACTGGTTATTAAATCTTACCTCTGCCAGCTTTGGACCGCTCTTTTGGAAAATGTAATTCCTCAGAATATTAACAAGACAAAAGAAATTACCATTTCCATGGACGAAGCCCGTGTAAAAGACGCCATTCTTTATATTGAAACCCATTATAAAGAACAAATCACCCTAGAAGAACTGGCAGCTTCCGTACATATCAGTAAAAGCGAATGTTGCCGCTGCTTTAAGAGAACCTTACAGGTTACTCCTATTGAATATTTGATGAAATACCGAATTTTCCGAGCCGCCAACATGCTGCAGCGGAACGATCCTGATGCCCACTCCATGTCTTCACTGGCATTCAGCGTAGGTTTTAACAATGCCAGCTATTTTAACAAAGTATTTAAACAATATTTAGAGTGTACCCCCAGTGAATACAAACGTAAACTCAAAAACGATCCCGCCAGTGCAACAGAACCGTTTCGTGAGTTTAAAATATAATATTTTATGGTTTCCAAATTACAGAGGCATCTATGTGTGCAACGTCGGCATATCCGCAACGCGCCATGGTGCCTTTTAATTCTGCCGTCATACGGTTTACCGCCTCACAAACGCCCTCGGCTCCTTTTTCACCGAGAGGCCCCATAATCACTCTTCCTGCGCTGACCGCTGTTGCACCCAGTGCAAGTGCTTTAAAGGCATCCATACCGCTCATAATCATACAGTCCACAAAGACAGGAATCTGTCCTCCAATCACTTTACAGATAGAAGGTAATACCATAAGCGGCGGCACTGCATAATCCATAATGCCGTGATGATGGGATACCACGATCCCTCGCACTCCTGCCTGCAGACATTTATAAGCATCCCTCTCACTGAGCACGCCTTTGATGACAAACGGAAGCTTCGTTGATTCTGCAAATGTCCTGATTTCCTCCATGGTCTTCGGTCGCATGGAATATCCCAGAACATTGTCATACTCTCCTGCGCCGTTAAAAGCATGGTCCACATCAATTCCAACCGCCAAAACGCCACACTTTTCCGCGTGCTCTATCCGCTCAAAAATCATGTCATTGTCTTCGTAGGGTTTGATAATCTTAATGGTCTTTGCCCCTGTTGCGGTAATCCGCTCCAGTTCTTCCATGTCACCCATCCCAGCCCAGTTTACGGCACCTGCCATTTTCGCACCTTTCGCCATTTCAACCATGCCGTCTTCATGTACATTATTCAAATGGGACAACGCCGCCATCATAATAGGCGTCTGAAAACTCTCCCCGTACAATTTAAAAGAAGCATCAGGTTTCTTATTATCAATATGCCTCATTTCAAGCAAAAGCGAATCCAAATATTCTCTCGTAATTCTGTCGGAATTTCCCGGATTTCTCTGTTCCATAGCGCGTGTCCTTTCCTCTGTTTTTTCTTCATTTTATCACAGAATGCAGATAATGAAAACGGTATGCCTAAAATAATGCTGCTGCCTCTTCATCCTTTTTTTCATAAAGCAAAACAATTTCGGAAAGCTGTTTTGCAAGTTTCTTTAAGCTTTTTCCTGTTTGCGCCACTTTCTGTTTTTCTGCTGCCAGCTTCCATTTAAAATCAAAATTTCCCCACAGGCATTTTGACAAACGGTCCGCTATTTCATCCATTTCTTTCTCCTCCTTTTGCAGTAACAGCGCCAAACCACTTAGCTCCGTCACTTGCTGCTGTAACAGTTCCGCTCTTAACATAAACTGCACCGTTCCCTGCATCTCTATAGAAAAGGAATCTTTTTCAAATGCAGCCCCCAGCAACTGACATCCTTCCGGCGTTGCCAAAAGACTTCCTTTTATCGTCGGAATCCCTGCCCATCCGAAATCGTCCACATCCAACAGACTTAGTTTTTCTCCGTTGATTCCCTCACTGCTGCCTCTTGTTGCTTCCATCATCTGCATCATAAATGCCGCACATCCGTCTCTTCTTCCTTCCGGAAGCTGCATCATGGATGCAGAAAGCCGCGCCGCATAGTCTCCCAAAGCGCCTCTCCTTAATGCATAGTCATTACAATTACCGTTAAAGACCGTCTGCCATGTTCCGCTTTTTTCATCCCACCTTCTCTCCGAAAACATATACTTAATATCGTGGTATGCGGCAAAATCCGCTTTATCCACAGGTGTCCTTATATAGCACTCATTCTCTTTTGGCACAATAGAAATCCCCAGTACATTAACATAATCATTTTCTCCGTAAATCCCCATAATCTTCTGTCTCCGGTCGTGAAATTCCTGCTCTCCCAAAGCATCTGAAAACCCGTCAATGGCCTTTTGGGAAAAGCCCTGTCCGTCCACATTGTAGCAGACATCCAGAAGATTACCGTAGCGGGTAGTCATGGTGACATACTGTGCCTTATTTCCCCCTTTAGAATGTCCTGTTACTATCACTCTGTCTTCTAAGGTAATATCCGTGCATTCCACTACCTCTTCAAAGTAAGCAAGGGCTTTTTCCTGCTGGGGTGTGGCGCTTTCCGTCATCCCCACACCGTTATCCGGCCATTCCCCGTCTCCGGTACCACGATACACAATGTAAATACTTTCTCCCTCCGATGAGCGGAAGCTGCAGGCTGCCGTCCCGGTACCATACCCCATCAAATGACTTTGATTGTCAATTACCATGTTACCGATTTGCGGATTTGCGGCAGCCTTGGCAAGAACGGTATATTCTCCGTGATGAATGCCTCCCTCCCTGTAATCCGGCAAAGTCTCAAGCTCAGAAACAATCTCTCTGATGCTCATTCCGTCATCTGCCTCTTTATAGTCCAAATACATATAGGTATTTAAAACAAGGCTGATTTCTTCTTCACTCATGGCTCACCTCCGTTAATTAATCACCCATCTCATATATCGAATTTGATTTTCTTCATCCATGGAAAAAATCAAATTTCTTTTTTTGTCCTCTTTGTTCAATACAAGAGCGCCCCGAATTCTGTAGCCTTTCCTTCCGCATTCTTTCAAAAAAGCCTCCGTTTTTTCCTCCCATTCCTTACAGGAAGTATCCGTCGCTTGCGGATAGAGATAAAACTGTGTCTTGGCATGTAAATTACATAAGAACTCTTTTGCAGTCATTTCCGGCGTAAACTCATCTGTCAGCACAAACTGCGGTATTTTGTACCTCACACGGCACGCTCCCAGCGTCCTTTTTGCTACATCACCCATTTCTGCTTCCAATTCTTCCCGCAACAGATAAGCCACATAATTATCTTCGTAGTGCACCTGCTTTTGCCATGTTCTTTTCCTGACCAGAATTTCTTCTTCCGGGTATCTCTTTCCTTTTACCAATATGGCAATATAGTTTTTCCCCAGTTGTCCCCCATAGGCTTCTATGTACTGAAATTCTTCCCCGTATTTCTTTTCCATATAACTTAGCATGGTTCTGATTTCCATCGTCCTTTTCATATCACACCCCACAATCACTGCCAGAGCCAAAACTCCGATGAAAAATATTTTTCTTCGCACGGACATGGTTTTTATACCACAACGCTGCTCTTTAAGCTGTTGCCGGCTCCCGTATTGCTGTTTTCCGCACTCTGATATTGTTTTGCCATTTCCTGCAAATCCTGCACATGCTCCTGTACCATCCGGTACAGTTTATCCATATCTGCAGAAAGTCCGTCAAATCTGTTTCCATAAGCAGTTGCCGCCTCTCCCTGCCATACACCGCTTAAGTTCTTTATCAGGGAAAGCATTTCCCCTGTCAGATTCTTCATCTGATTTCCTGTGGTTGCAAACTCACCGGATGTCTGTATCAGTTTTTCAGGTGTAACCTTTAATAATCCTTCCATATTTTCATTCCTCCGTTTTTCATTTTTCAACGTATCTTCTGTTTTCACGCAGTATTAATAATTTCTGTTTCCGGCAATTTCCGCATTTCTGGCCTCTGCCTGCTCATACCTCTGTGCAATTTCCAGAAGTGCCTGCACATACTGCTCTATGAGATTTTGAAAACTTTCCATCTGCCTTGTGTCTCTCTCAAACGCCGTATGAAATGTGTTCTTTGCCTGCCCTTCCCACATCTGACACAGACTTTGCTCCTTTGATGAAAGTTCCTGTGCTTTGCCTTTTAACTGACTGTTCAGATTGCGCAGATTATCTGCCGCATCCCGTAGCCTTTTTGATGTTACCTGAATCATTGCCATATCAAAATCCTCCTTTAAAAATAAGTTCTTACTCCTGCCGTTGTTACATTCTGTTTTTCCAGCCCGTAAATCTGTTCTGCCTTCTCATTTACCTTGACGGAGAGTTCCTTCAAATTTACTGCGGTTTCCAAAAGCCCATCAATGGCCCTCACCTCCTTTGCCGCAAAATAATCCGCATTCTCACCAAACCATGCCTTTTTGGTATCACAGAGAATTTGTAAGCCCATACGCTCTGACATATCTTCCAGCCTTGCTGCCAATGCACTGATTTCTTCCGCAAGTGCCTTTATCTGTTCAAAGTCAACCGCCAGTTCCCAATGCCACACTTATATTCTCTCCTTCCGCCTTTGCGTATTCTTCTGCAATGATTTCCAACTCATCCGAGAGCTGATGCAGCCCTTCTATCACCTCATGCCACTGCTCACAGACTTCTGACATTTTACTGCGAAAAGCATCTCCTGCCGCTCCTTTCATGCAGGACAGCGTATCTTCTGCCAAGTCAGCCAGATGTCTCTGGGCTCTGCCTGCTTTTCCCGATGCAGCTTTTATCTCCTGCGCACTGTTCATTAGCGCTTCCGGTGTAACCAGAATTTCATCTGTTCCCGCCATTCCTAATCCCACAAAAATCCCTCCTTCATCACATCCGCTACCTGTGCTTCACATTCCGTAAAAATCTGTTCTGCCTGCAGCAAGTCAATTAACAGTATTTCGGTTTTATCGCCGCAGCTATCCGCCCTCTCCAAAAGCGCTCTCTGTGCCTGAAAAAAAGAGTCTGCCGCTACACCTTTCCACTGCGCTGACAGATAACTGCACTCTGCCTCCAGTTCTTTTATTGCACGATACAAGTCACTGAGCGCGCCTGTCATTTCTTCCTGAAGCTTTTTTACCCGACTTGCCGTAAATTGCATACTCTGCTGTTCCATGTCACTCTCCTTCAAAATAAAATCAGCCTCTCTCCGCTTCTGACTCCCTGCTCCTTCATGCTCATATTTTCCAGTAAAAAACATTCCCGGTACATGGCATAGAGATAGAATTTTTCATCCGAAAATGTTCTCTGCTCCTTCTCGCTTATCAGCTGCTTAATTTCTTTTAGCAAAATTTCCACCGCCTGATTTTCATCCAGTTCAAAATCGTAAATTTCTCCTGTTGCCACCATCTGCACGTCAACTAAAATCAATCCTCTGCCTCCTTACTCCTTCTTTTCTATGGGAATCATAATGGTTTTCGTATCTGTTCCGGCTTTTACTTTCAAATACCCGTAGCCATACGGCAGCGGCCGGTTCATCTGCTCATAGCCCAAATCCCGAAAAGAAAGGATTCTCTGATTTCCCGGACATCCGCCCATGCAAATTCCCACAGCACTTTTTGCCAACCACTCATACCACTGCGTTCCGATTAACTGTAGTTCCTCCTCGAATGACAAAACAACAATTATCAATTTCTGCGGTTCACAGAAAGGCACCTTCTGTACAAACTCCTTAATATCACTAATGCCAAGCACCTCTGCTTCCTCATATGCTTTGCCATCCCCATATAACGCTCCTCCCTCGTATAACGCAGTTTTCTTTCCCATCCGCTCTATACTGTAAAGAAGCTGTCGCAGCACCTGCCCCTTTCCGCATCCCTGTGCGCCGGTAATTACAAAAGCATCCGTCTGCTTCAAATACAAAGACTGTGTCATCCCACTTTCTTTTACATATCCTATGGGAATTTCCACCCATGCCCGCTTCTGTCTCATCCGCCTTTTTTCATCCTGTTTTTGAACATTTTTTTCCTGCATAAACCGCTCCCAAAGCAGTTCTGCACCGCCATGCTCCGGCAAATAAGGAAAATACATATCCGCCATATCAGGATATTCCTTCCTAAGCGCTACTCCTTTTTGCTCTGCCCGTTCTATCCGCTCATAATCATCGCTGCTTTCCATAAGGGGCACCTGAAATTCCAAAATGCGTTCTTCCATGCGGCATAATCCTCTTCCTCTGATTCCTTCTTTAGGCAATACGTCAAACCGGTATCTGCGCAGCACATCACCATATAGCACCCTGTCGCTCATTTCCAAAGTCATAGTGGTCTTTATCTTTTCAAACAGTCTCGCCGGAATTTCCCCACTGCCGCATCCGGCTGCCGTAATAACAAGATAAATTCCGTAATTCACACCCTCCGCCGCTATTTTTTCAATAAATTCTTCATACACATCTTCCGTCATTTGCCTGAATGCCGCATAATTGTCAATTACAAGATACAAAGTGGATATTTCTTTTGATTGTTTTCTTTGATACTGGGCAAAACCAATGCCCCCAAGAAGTTCTTTTCTCCGAATAAAGAATTGTTTCAAATGATAAAAAAAGCATTCCGCTTCCTTCTTTTTTGTCATATAGCCAAGGCAGTGAGGCATCCCTGCAAAGCACCGGACTGCCGCCGCTTCCGTGCCTGCCAGTACAAACTGCGCCGTTCTTGGCGTATGCTTTTCACATAGCTGCCATAAAAAGCTCTGCAAAAATACGCTTTTCCCGGTAGCCGGCGCACCGCAAAGGCAAAGGTGACCTTCCCTTTCCTGTTGATACAGAACCGGAAATTGCCGCTGCCTTGCCGGGTCATCACAAATCCCAAGACAAATCCCCTTCCACGTCGTTCTCTCCCTGTGTTCTGCAACCCACATCCCGGGAAGTTCCGGCATCCAAAGTTCTCTCGCCTTAACATACCCAAGTCTCTCTGCCGTTTCACTGACATATTTGATTACACTTTCCAATTGTCTGGGCTTTTTTTCTTTCTCTCCGCTATTCAAAACCGACCTCTGCCCTGTCATGGAGAGCAATGCACTCTGTCCTCTGCACTCTTTTCCTTCTTCATAGACAGCTTTACTGTAGCCTGTCTGAAAAGGGACAAAAAGTTCATCATTACCTACCTGCAGATATCCTCTGCCCGCCGTTGTCAGATAAGCGGCATCCGGCCTGTGAAGCATGTCCGTACTGTCCTGTTTCTCCGCTACCCGAAGACACAGCCGAAATCGGGTGTTACTCCAAATTTTGTCATCCACACAGCCTGCCGGTTTTTGTGTTGCTAAAAGCAAATGAACGCCGAGACTTCTTCCCACCTGGGATAAACTGATAATTTCCTGCATAAATTCAGGTTCTTCCTTTTTCAGTTCGGCAAATTCATCTACCACCAAAAGTAAATGGGGCATCGGCTCTGTGCACTTTCCTTCTCTGTAAAGCTGCCGATATTCCTCCACATGACTAAGCATCCGGTTTCCAAGCATCTGCTGCCGCCTGGTATTTTCGCTTTTAATTGACAAAAGAGCCCGCTTAATCTGCCCTCCCGACAGATTCGATATCACTCCGCTGCAATGAGGCAACCCACGCAAGGCCTCTCCCATGCCGCCGCCCTTATAATCAATAACAAAAAAATTTACATCCTCAGGACTAAAGGATACCGCAAGAGAAAGAAGATAGGTTTGCAGCAATTCACTTTTCCCTGCACCGGTAGTTCCTGCAATCAGTCCGTGAGGCCCATGGAACTTTTCGTGAATATCAAGAAAAACCAACCTGCCTCCCTCACCTTTTCCGATTGGCACACGCATGCGCCGGGCTGTGTTGCTTTCCCGCCACACCACTTTACAATTTAATTCCTCTACCACGCTGCATCCGAATAATTCCAAAAAGGAAACTCTATCCGGCATTCCTGTCTGCCCGCGCTCACCGTCATCCGCAGCTGCCAGATGACGCATATAATCCTCTGCATCTTTCACCTGACATCTGTCCCAGTTTATCCTTCGGCTTTCTGAAATTCCGTCACGATACCATACCATCTCATTCTGCTGCTCAAGCAACATACAGTCAGCCCATGCCGGAATCTCTTCTTTCCTTTTGCCTACATACAAAATACATTGCCTTCCGGCTTCTGCCTTTTCCAGATTAATCTGATTCTCTCCCTGAATCAGTTCTTCATTGGCGACCACAAATACATAGCGCATCTGCTCCTTTGTCCCGCCATCGTCCGTGAAAATCCCCTGCATCAAAGGCAGCAATTCACCTGCCTCCTTCTCATCTCCTGCAATCAGCCTGTTTTTCTTATCTGCTGTCCAAACCTGAGGCGCCCACCGCAAACACTGTGCAAGTTCTAACTCTTTCGGATGCTCCTTGTGGTAAAAGTATATTATTCTTAACGTATGTTCATCAAATCCTGCCACAAGCTGTACCAAAAGCTGCGCAAGTATCTCATAAGCTTCATCTCCCACGAAACCGATAAGAGTATGTTCTGCGGGAGAAATTCCTACAGGCACATTTTCCAACACGCCATAATCCTCCGCCAACTTATATGCCTCATCCGCCAATACATCACTACACAGTCCGTTGTTTTTACGGGAATATTTCAGCTTAACCGGAGACGGAATGTCCCCTGTCCCCAGCCTGAGCAGCCGACAATTCTCCTTTTCACCAAACCGGGTTCGAAGAACTTTGATTCTTCCGTTACTTTTCGGAAGAAACTCACTGTAATGGGGATATCTTTCCAACAAAAATTTTCGATTTTCTGCTATACACTGCTCCAAATACGTTCTGGCACTCTGCAGGTATGCACGGTAGTCCTCTCTCCGCCTTTTCTCCTGTTTTCGAAAAGTATGCTTTCTGTAACAGTGCTGCATCATCCCCCAGAAAATACTCAGCACTGCCGAAGCAACCGTCATGGCAATGGTTGCTTTGTAGTAACCACCGCTTCCGTTACTGCTTGCTAAAAACGCCATAAGCAGAACCGGCAACACCATAGTTGCAGAAGGACCTACCGACAAGAAAAACGGTTGCCCGTTTTCTCTCTGCGGCGCCTGCGGAAGTTCCGGTTCCAGTTCTTCCTCCTGAAAGTTTCCCTCACTGACAGAAATCTCTTCTACGGTCTGCAGCTGCATATTCCTCTTCTCTTTTGGCAGTATCGGCGATAAAAACCGGTTTCTCTCAGCAAGTCTTAAATCACCAAAAAAAGAATAACAAATCAGCACTTCCGGCAGTACAAGCACCGAAAGACCTAGAAAGGTAATGCTGTCTCCCACATTCAATACCACATCATTGCAAATTGCACGGTAATTGTGATATACCGGCAGACTCTGCTCGCCAAAGCAAGGGGTAAGTATCAGCTTTCCGTCCTGCTTCCTGCAAATTCGCAACCTCTCCTCTTCCACGAAGGATGCATATTCATAAAAAATAGCATTTCGAAATCTTGCACCGATTGCAGTTTCACAGTTACCCTCAAGTATTAATTTCCCACAGGCATTTATCTGCTCCTCTTCTTCGATAAGCACTACAAGTACCTTCTGTTGCTTTGGTCTGTCAGGGAAAAAGTAACCACCGCTTCTGATTTCCTTTTGATTTATCAGATAGCCTTCTTCCCGCTTAAAAACACGCAGGATAAGAGGTATGCCCTCCTCAAGCTGTTCTGCCGTTATCAGAAGCCTGACTTCTTCTCCTTCATAAAGGATTTTTCGCTTCACAAAACATACTTTGGATGTGAAGAACCAAAAACAGATTGTCTGCCCGTCTTTCTTCTTTGGGCCATTCAAATAAAATCGCACCTCCCATTTGTACTTAGTTCATTCGGATAAATTACGGAATCTAAGATTCGTTATCAGAATTCAGATAAAAAGTATATTAAAAGAAATTTTTGAAGTGAACTCATAGTATCAGATTTTCGTACACCTGTCAACCATGATTTTTGAAATATTGATAAAAATTTTTTTAACCGGAAACTCTACCCCAATGCCACATCCAGCATCATCATAATCAGGAAACCTGCGAGAACCCCTGCTGTTCCCCAGTTTTTACATGCGTCAGCATCCGCTTCCTCACCGTTATCCGCGCAAACATTTTTGTCGTCTTCTCTTTTCTCTGCACCGCGCTGTGACTCCGGTATCAGTTCTTTCACCGACACATAAACCATGGTTCCCGCCGCAAAAGAAAGAAGCCACGGCATGGCATGTTGTATCTGTCTTGCAACCAAGGCAATCCCCATACCGAAGATAAATTCTACGGCGCCGGAAAGGCTGCCTATCAGAAATGATTTTCCCTTACTCATCCCGTCCTGTCTAAGAGGCAGGGAAACTGCCGCACCCTCCGGGAAATTCTGAATACCGATTCCGATTGCAAGTGCAAAAGCCTCTGCCAGTAAAACCATATCGGCCTCTTTTTGCATGGCAAGGGCAAAAGCTAGCCCCACCGCCATTCCCTCCGGAATATTGTGGAGTGTCACCGCCGTGACAAGCAGTATATTTCTGTGAAGGGATGCATACTGCCCGTCACGTTTCTTTTCCGTTTGGTAAATCTGCGGCAACTTATTATCCAGTATCATTAAAAAGATACTCCCCGTCAAAAATCCTCCGGCAGCAGGCAAAAGTCCGCTTTCCCCTGCATTTTCTGCCTGTTCAATAGCCGGAAGCAACAGTGACCATACAGAGGCGGCTATCATCACCCCTGCTGCAAAGCCGAGGAGTACTCTTTGCCTATGGCCTCCTGCGTCTTTTGTGAAGAAAAATACCATGGCAGCACCAAGCGCCGTCATAAAAAATGTAAAGCCTGTTCCAAGCATTACCCAAAAAACCATCTGACTCATCACTGCCTCTTTCCCCTGCATACAAGGCGTTTTCCTCTATGGTATTATATTTCTTTTGGGTTATTAATGTGCCTGAAAACCGCTTAAAAGCAAATCCTTTGTTGCTTCATCATCCTCATGTGTTATCGTAATGACTGTTGCACGGTCTTCTTTGATGTTCACATAGATATTCTGTGCAAAGGTTAATACATCATATTTCGTGATGCTTGTAATCTCCAAAAATTCGACATCCCCTATCATCACGTAGTCATCACTGATTTCAATATCACAGTCCAAAGACTCCAAAGCTGTCAGATTTGCTACCGCTATCTGCGCATAGGTTTCTTCTGTCATTTCCATGGGAAGTTTTTCCACCGCTATAATTAAATTATCATCACTGCCGGATTTACTCGCTATCATTTCGTAAACAGAAGTCTCAAAAACCTGTTCCATCTCTTCCTCGGTAAAATCCTCTGAAAGAATCATTTCACCAAGTCCCATCGCAGTATTTATTTCCTCTTCGCTTGCCAATTCCACACCGTCAGGACAAACATATCTAAGACCAATCCATTCATTTTCCCATTCGTCCACACCGATACTTCCTCTGTGGTATTCTGCATCTATGTAATCATCACTTACGCTTTCTTCTGCGCTCTTAGTCTGCATCTCTTCGTATGCTTCCTGCAAGCTTACGATTTCATCCTGTAATGCGGAAGTTTCTTCCTGAAGTGCCTCAATTTCTTCATTCAATTTTTCAATTTCTTCTTCTGCATCTTCCTGTATTTTCTCTATCTTTTCTTCCAGTTCAGCTTTTTCTGCTTCATTCATGCCACCGCAGGCTGTCATAAACATGGAAAAAATACATAATGCTGCTAAAAATCTTTTTTTCACTGCTTTTCTCCTATGCAAATACCCCTCTGTCAAATGACAGAGAGGTATCTCTTACACAATTAAATATAATTATCTCTGAACACGTCCGGAAGCATCGCCGCCTGCAAGTGTTTCAACTTCTTTTCTGGAAACTAAGTTGAAGTCACCGGGGATAGTATGCTTTAATGCGGATGCAGCTACACCAAATTCAAGAGCAGCCTTGAAGTCCTTACCGTCTACTAATCCACAGATAACACCACCTGCGAAGGAGTCACCGCCACCTACACGGTCAACGATAGGATGGATGCTGTATTCTTTGGAATGATAGAATTCCTTAGTATCTCTGCAGTAGATGCATGCAGACCAACCGTTGTCGGAAGCACTGCGGCTTACACGTAAGGAAGATACACAGTATTCAAAGTTGAACTTTTCTACCATCTGCTCGAAGATTGACTTGTAACCTGCAAGTTCAAGTTCACCGCTTGTTACGTCTGTTTCACCGGGCTTAAATCCGAGAACAAGTTCTGCATCTTCTTCGTTACCGATACAAACATCAACGTACTTCATCAGGTTGGTCATAACCTTCTGTGCCTTTTCGGATGTCCATAATTTCTTACGGAAGTTTAAGTCTACGGAAACCTTAACGCCATGCTTCTTAGCTGCGATAAGAGCCTTTTCTGTAAGTTCTGCTGCTGCATCGGATACAGCGGGTGTGATTCCTGTAAAGTGGAACCAGTCAGCTCCTTCGAAGATTGCATCGAAATCGAAGTCTGCTTCTGTAGCTGTAGAGATGGAGGAATGTGCTCTATCGTAAACAACCTTGGAAGGTCTCATGGAAGAACCTGTCTCTAAGAAATAGATACCAAGTCTTTCACCGCATTTTGCAATGTGCTTTGTTTCAACGCCATATTTGCGAAGTGCTGCAACTGCACATTCACCGATTTCATTGTCAGGAACTGCTGTTACGAATTCAGCGTCATGTCCGTAGTTAGCAAGTGATACTGCAACGTTTGCTTCACCACCGCCGTAGTTGATATCAAATTCATCAGCCTGAATAAACTTTTCGTTATTGGGTGTAGATAATCTGAGCATGATTTCGCCCATAGTAATTACTTTTGCCATTTTTCCAATTTCCTTTCTAATTAACTTTTTATATACTTTTAGATTTTAGTATGTCTTTCTATGCTCTGTGTCAAATAACATTTCCCGAGAAGGTACTTTGACGCCGCCGGTACTTAGGTGCTGTCCTTTAGCACCTTATGTACCGCTGCTGGCGGCATGTAGCGAGAGCGTGCCTTCGTGGAAATGTTATTGCACAGAGCATCTCATAATTCTACTTCTGCACTAAATGTACTGCAAATCCGCCGATTTCTTCCTTCAGATAAATCGCCTTTAATGCACCCTTTGCATCTCTCTTTGCAGATTCTTCGTTGAACTCAACACCAAGAACTGTTGTAAGATAATTCACGGCTCTTTCAATGTAATTAGTTCTGATTGCAATGTGACCGTTCTTACCAAGGTAAGGAGTCTTCATTACTTCAAGTGCTGTTCCTGCAAAAATGGAGCTGTTTCCAACCTTAGCAGGCATACCGAAGATAAATGCAAATCTGTTTGCTGCCTTTAACGCTTCTTCTTCGTTTTCAGCGTTTACGCCCACATGAGCAAGTTCAAATCCAAGCATGGTCTGTACTGCTTCTCTTGTAAGCTGTTCAATCTTGTCCCATTCCCCTGCATTGATAAGGTCACCGGGCACCATCCAGGAACCGCCGCATGCGATAATCTTAGGGAAGTCAAGATAAGAAGTTAAGTTCTTTGCACTGATTCCGCCTGTAGGCATGAACTTCATATTTACATAAGGAGCTGCCATTGCTTTAATCTTTGCAAGTCCGCCGGACTGCTCTGCAGGGAAGAACTTAACTACGTCAAGTCCAAGTTCAATCGCCACTTCGATATCACTGGGGCTTGATGTACCGGGAGTTACGGGAACACCCTTTTCGATACAATATTTAACAGTGTTAGGATTTAAGCCGGGACTTACAATAAACTTAGCACCTGCTTCTACTGCCGCATCAACCTGTGCTGCATTCAAAACAGTACCTGCACCTACACACATGTTAGGAAAGTTGTCTGTCATAATCTTGATAGCTTCTGCTGCTGCATCAGTACGGAAAGTAACTTCTGCACAGGGAAGTCCGCCTGCACAAAGAGCCTTCGCAAGAGGAAGTGCATCTTCTGCTCTGTCAATCTTTACAACCGGTACAATACCGATTTTGCTGATTTGTTCTAAAACTGCGTTCATGATATTCTCCTTTATTTTTTATGCAAGAATTTCTTTTACACAAGCAGCGATTTTCTCGCACTTGCAGTTATCAAAGAAGTATTCCTTCACTCCGCCTACGGACAACGCACCTTTTACAAGGTCTCTGTCGAGGTTTTTCAGGATAGTTACAAGGTCTACGTGAGTTACTTCCTTTACCTGGTCGAGAATCTTTTTGTTTCTCTGTTCGGGAACAACTCTCTCCTTAGGATATCCGCCGCCACCGGGCGCACAGAATAACTTTTCAAAAATATACTGTAAATTTAACTCTCCGCCCCATCCGAAGTTCTCAGCAAAGGGAAGTGCAATGGTGTTACCATCGTTTACCTGTGAGAACAGATAAGCATCTAAGGGGGAAGTAATGTGTCCGCAAAGTACCTTCGGGAAGGAGTTACATGCAAGCATGGCACCTTCACCTGTTCCGCAACCGGTAATAACATAATCAGCCGCACCGGAGTTGATAAGAACTGCTGTCAGAATACCAATCTGCACATAAGTAAGCTGATTTTCGTCCTCTGCAGAGTACATGCCATAGTTGTGTACGGTATGTCCCATAGGTTCTACTACACTCTTTAAGGTTTCACAAATCATGGCATTTTTTGCTGCCTGTGAATTTTCGTTAATTAATGCGATTTTCATTTTTTATTCCTTCCTTATCACGTGACGGGCACGGCAATCTGCCCCGCCCATCCCGTAAGATTCAATCATTATGATTAGGGCTGCTTTCCGATGTAAGCAAGGATACCACCGTCTACGTAAAGAACATGTCCGTTTACGAAGTCAGATGCATCGGATGCAAGGAATACTGCAGGTCCCTGTAAGTCTTCTGCTTCACCCCAACGAGCTGCAGGAGTCTTAGCAATAATGAACTGATCGAAAGGATGTCTGCTTCCGTCAGCCTGCTTTTCACGGAGAGGAGCTGTCTGAGGAGTTGCAATGTAGCCGGGTCCGATACCGTTACACTGAATGTTGAACTCACCGTATTCGGATGCAATGTTCTTTGTAAGCATCTTAAGACCACCCTTAGCTGCTGCGTATGCGGAAACTGTTTCACGTCCGAGTTCGCTCATCATGGAACAGATGTTAATAATCTTTCCGTGACCCTTCTTAATCATGCCGGGGATAACTGCCTTAGCAACGATGAAAGGAGCATTTAAGTCAACGTCGATAACCTGACGGAATTCTGCTGCGCTCATTTCGCACATAGGGATTCTCTTGATGATACCTGCGTTGTTTACAAGGATATCGATCACGCCAACTTCTTCTTCAATCTTTGCTACCATAGCATTTACTGCTTCTTCGTTTGTTACGTCACAAACATAGCCGTGAGCCTTGATGCCTTTTTCTGCGTATGCAGCAAGACCCTTATCAACCAATTCCTGCTTGATATCGTTAAATACAATAGTTGCTCCTGCTTCTGCATATGCAGTTGCAATTGCAAAACCGATACCATAGGATGCTCCTGTTACCAATGCTACTTTTCCCTCTAAGGAAAACTTCTTCATTAAACCACTCATTTCTTTTACTCTCCTTTTTTGTTTTTATTGATTGCTGCTCTCATGGCAGCTTGTGTCCTGTTACATCAAATCTTTGTTTGCTACATGGTCCATATCGTCAAATGCCTGATTTTCTCCAACCATACCCCAAATAAAGGTGTATGCTCTGCTGCCGCATCCTGAGTGGATGGACCAGCTGGGAGAAATCACTGCTTCTTCATTTCTCATTACGATATGTCTTGTTTCTGTAGGTTCGCCCATATAGTGCATTACAAATGCATCCTCAGGCATTTCAAAATAAAGATAAACCTCCATACGTCTGTCATGTGTGTGGCAAGGCATGGTGTTCCATACACTTCCGGGTTCAAGCTTTGTCATACCCATTACAAGCTGACAGCTTTCTACCTGTCCGGGAAGAATATATTTGCAGATTACTCTGTGGTTTGCATCTTCCAGACATCCCAACTCTACCTTATTTTCATCCTTTACGATAACAACGCCTTCTTCCGGTGTACCGTTCGGCTTAATAAGTACTGTGGGGTAAGTAGTATGTGCAGGTGCACTGTTAATGTAGAACTTCGCAGGTGCGGATGCATCCACACTGTCAAACACGATGTCCTTAGAACCCATTCCGATATACATACCTTCTTTGAATCCTACTTCATACTTCTTACCGTCAATGGTAATGATGCCGGCACCGCCAATGTTGATAACACCCATCTCTCTTCTCTCTAAGAAGTAATCTGCACGAAGCTCATCTCCTGCTGTAAGTACAATGGGAGAAGTGGGTACTGCAGCACCTGTAATAATTCTGTCAATGTGACTGTAAACCAGCTTAATTTCGCCGGGTACGAATAAGTTCTGAATCAGAAATTCTTCTCTCAGTCTCTCTGTTGTATAGTGCTTCACGTCTCTGGGTGAAGCGGCTGTCCTTAACTCCATTTGTAACCCTTCCTTTCATTTTTATATAATTGATTATACTATATAAAAATATCTATGTCCTTTCAAATTTGGGTAAAAACATTGCAAATTTTGAACTTTTTGGCTATAATTAAGCTAAATTTATGAAAGCGTTTACACAATCATGCCAAAAAGGAGATTTTGAAGTTATGGAAGAACTTTACTCATGCCATCAGGCAATGGAAAATTGTGCCTCATCGCAGACCTTTGCCATTGCCCATTTATATAAAGAAGAAAAAGCCATGGACATGCATATCCATGACTGCTATGAAATCTACTATTCTATTTCCGGCGGAAAACAGTTCCTGATTGACAATAAGTTTTACAGCATTGAGCCCGGTGACCTTTTTATTATCAACCAGTATGAAAGTCACAAAATTACTCAAGTTGATAAAATGGTACATGAAAGGATTGTTCTTTCCATCCACCCTGATTACACAAAGCGTCTGTCCACGGCAGAGACTGATTTAGATGCCTGCTTTTCCGACAGGCCTGCAGATTTTAGCCATAAAATTTCCTTAAACAAAGATCAGCAAAAGCGTTTCCTTTACTATATTAATAAAATCACCGGTGCCGAAGGATACGGTCATGATATTATGGAACAGACTGCTTTTATGGAGCTGATGGTTCTGATTAACACCACTCTGCAGACCAATGAGGTCCACGAAACTGCTACTTTTGCCTACAATCATCAGGTAGATGATATTCTTGCTTATATTAATCAGAATATCACCATGCCCATTAGCATCGAGCAGTTGGCAGGAGAATTTTTCTTAAGTGAATCCTACATTTGCAGAATTTTCAAATCTGCTACCGGCACTACTATCAATAAGTATATTTGCGCCAGACGTATCAGTATTGCCAAATCTCTTTTAAACGACGGTTCCAGTGTTACGGAAGCCTATGAGAAAAGCGGTTTTTCTGACTACAGCAACTTCTTTAAATCATTTACCAAAGCTGTTGGAATGTCACCAAAAAAATATGCCCAGTGCAGTGTTATGTAACTGCACCGGGCTTTCTTTTAGAATAAGGTATCCATAATGCTTCCCATGGAGTAATTGTTACTGTAGGTTCCGTTTACTGTGTAAGTATTTGCCTTGCTGCTTTCATTCTCTGCGGCAAAATCAATTAAGGACGCCTGCGCAGAAGCTTTGTATGCATAGGAACCGGTATTGTTAAACAAGGATTTAACCGTTGTCATGTTTGCACTCTTAAAAGTTTTCTCATCTATAGATAGTGTATCATCTTCATTCAGCGTAATTCCTACTTTTCCAAGTAAGTTCTTATTTGCTGCTGTCTGATTTACAAGCGTCAATGCTTTGTTTAATACATTGTTAGATGTCGAATCACTTGCATCATTAATCAACTTATTGTAATCGTTTACGAAATCAGACACCGCACCGTAGATTGCATCTACATCGTATCCTCTGGATGTTGTTTCCACTCCGTTTTCATCCTTGGTAGTAATATCCTTCTCACTAAAGAGAGAATCTTTTCCTTTTGCAATCAGTTTATCTGCTGATTCCTTGAGTTCATCTGCTGACTTCTGAATCTTTGCCAGTGTCTCTGCTGAATCTGTTGCAGTAGATGTTGTCTTGGCATCTGTCTTATTTTCAGTCTTATCAGTGGTCGTTTTGGAAGAACTGTCCACCTTATCTTTCGCATAGTAAGCCTTTAGCAACTTACCATAGCTACCATTCTTAATCGATGCGTAATCGGAAAGGAAATTCAGATTTCCCAAGCTGCTTCCCTTATTGCCGGAAAGACCCTGAAATAAATAAGAATAGTCCTGCTTCATATTTACGTTAAAATTGATTCCCATACTCTCACTCCTTTGAATTTCAAACGGAAAATGCTTTTCCGTCACTTTGAAAACGGAACCTCCGTGTTCCTTGGTCAATTGTCAATTATTATATCGGCAAACTTTCCCTTATAGTTAATTTTATTTTATCATCTTTTTTCACAAATAACAAGATGCTTTCCCCAATAAGAATTATTGATTTTCCCGTTTTATCGTGTTAATATTTTAAAGGATAGATTTTTAAAACGACAGGAAGAATTTGCATGATAAAAAGAACCTTTGTCAGAACCAGACAACTTCAGGCAGGCGCCATTATCGACCAGGCTATCGTAGACAGAACCGGTCGTATTTTAATTGCGCGCGGAACAACTCTTGACGACTATCTGATAGAAGCTCTTTTAAAGATGGGAATTACCAGTATCTATACCCGTGAAGGGGAAGAAGACCCCGAAGATGAAAACGTATCTATCGAGACCTTGGAAACCATTGAAAAGCTAAAGGTTCCCGACAGAGCAAAGGTTCAGCTTTCCGAAAGCGTTAAAGCCCGTGTTTCGGAAGGAATCCAATATCTGTATAGTAATACTTCTACTGATTCTTTTTCTGATACCGCCAACAATATTGCAAATGACTTAATGAAAGCAATTACTGATAACGATGCGATTGCCATCGATATCAATACCCTCAAGGTCAGTGACGAATATACCTTTAAGCACAGTGTGGATGTTGCAACCATGGCAATGGTAATTGCCCGGAAGCACGGCATGAAAGAAAAAGAAGTGTTTGAAATCGGAGTTTCCGGTCTTCTGCATGACCTTGGCAAATCCCAGATTCCTCTTGAAATTCTGAATAAGGCAGGGCGCCTTACCGAAGAAGAATTTGCCATTATGAAGCAGCATTCTGTTTTTGGCTACAGAATTTTGAACGAGAAAAACAATGTATCGCAAGCCATTAAACTCGGTGTTTTGCAACATCACGAAAAAATCAGCGGACAGGGATATCCTTTGGGGCTAAATGAAAACCAGATTTGTCCCTACGCCAAAATTCTTTCCGTTGCAGATGTCTATGATGCGTTGGTAACGGAACGCCCTTATAAAAAAGCATTTTCACAGCAGGATGCCATTGAGCTTATCATGTCTATGACACCAGATCTTGACATTGCAGTAATTGAAAGTTTCTTAAAAAGTATGATTCTCTATCCTGTGGGAACTACCGTACAGCTTAGCAACGGAGAAAAAGCAAGGGTAGTTGAGAATGACTCCATTTATATTTTAAGACCCAAGGTGGTAGGGCTGAAATCCGGTAAGATTTATGACTTGGGTAATGATGTTAATTGTGCAAATATTGTGATTCAATAATGGCTGCCGCACCGGCGACAGCCATTTTCATTTATACCTGAATACCGGCCTTGCTGAGTGCGGCTTTCAGTTTCTCAATTTCTGTTTCTTTCTCTGTAATCACATCTTTTAACGCGTTCATCTCTTCTGCATGCTGTTGCCTATTTTCATCAAGTTCACGCTCCTTTTCACCGAGTTCACGCTCCTTTTCACCGAGTTCGCGCTCTTTTTCACCGAGTTCGCGCTCTTTTTCATCAATCTGCCGCTCCAGCATTTCAAACTTCATTTCCAGAATATCAACATCAAGCATCAAGGATTCGTCAGTCATTTCGTTCAATGCCTCCATTTCTTTAAAGTGGGAATACATATGTTCATACAACTTAAGGGTATAGCGCTTTAACTTCCTCGCATCCCATGTGGTGATATTCCCCAGTTCAAGGTTCTTACTGATACTTCCGATTATATCATCCTGTATCAGCGTTTTCAATAATTCCAAATTCTCCCGGCTGCGCTCCTTCTTTAGCAGTTCACGCACTCTCAGCAAAGTAAACGGTATCAGTATTACCATTTTTCTACGGTTGATTTCCTCTGTAGATATCTCCTGGAACTTACAGACACCCGCCTTATACAGAAAGCTTCCCTGCTCCCCAAAATCAATCTCCAGTTCATACTCATCCGGCACTTTCCCTGTGCTGTAAAGATAAATCACTTTTGGCTCCGGAAACGTCAGCCTGCACCTTCCTCTTTCCTCTGTGGCATTCCTTATGGCATGGGCATATCCATAATCGAACACCCGCAGGATAATAGTTTCCTCCTTTTCCATCTGGGCTTCCATGTGGTAACTGTACCTGCCGTTAATGGTTAAAATCGTATCCGCCAGTATCTTCCGCAAATCCTCCCCTTCAAACTCCGTCCAGTTGTAGGTAATGGTACTGTCTGCCGGATAGTCAGTTCCAAACAGTCCGTTAATCAGGTTCACCACCGCAGTGGAGGATAATGTCAAAATCTTCTTGAACAGCTTGTCATAAATTTGATAGATTGTGTTTCCCATATGTAGTTTACCTTCCTTCTCTTTGATTTTTTCATACGTCATTCATAACCGGTACTTCTCCCATAAATCAATTTTTCTGTAACCAAAAGAAATCACATAAACATCACCCCACTTAACATAAACTTTAACGGAATTCGGCAGCGTATGCTGCGGTCGATACGACCAACGATAAAAAGATAAATAATTTGTTAAAAGATGTATTTGAATAATAACACAACAGGATTTGCTTTGCAAGTAGTTTTTCGTTTATTTTATAATATAATAACAAAGACGGGCACAGACCTCTTGCTTGTCTAAACCCGTCATTTATTTATCACATTATAAAATATCTTCACTGTCATATTCTATTAAAGAAAATTTTTTTACAGTTTCTTCTGTTTTGATAATCTCCGAAAATGTTTCCGGGGATTTAATGGACAATTCTAATACCATATCTAACCCTTTATCCGTGAAATTTCTGCTTTTTACCCTTAATTTTTTGGTCTGCCCATTTATTGTTTCAAGCACCCTGTTCTCATCCTCCGGTGAACAGTTTAACACCAATACAAAAGGTTTTTTTCCTATGGAAATATGCTCATAAACAATCAGCATGACTGTTACCATCAAGGATGTTAACACTGCCACCTCATAAAGCTGACAGCCGCAGGTTATCCCTATATGAACCGACCACAAAAGGTACATCATGTCCACCGGATCCTTTACTGCTGTCCTGAAACGAATGATTGCCAATGCCCCTATTGTTCCCAACGTTATCACAATATTAGATTGTAAGCATAAAATAATTGTGGCAATAAAAAAAGGCAGAATTGCAATACATGTGTGAAACGCCCTGTTATAGAAAGCCCTGTGTGACACAAGCCTATAAACCAAAAATTCATATATGCTTAATAGTAGCACCATTAACAACACCGTAATAATCACCGATGTATAGATCACAGAACTATGATAAGAATTAACTACATTTTCTAAAACCGTTTGTATTGTATGCATTTTATCTCCCTCTATTTTGTAAATTTTTTCTTCCCACACAATATTTTGAAAAAGCAGAAGGAATCATCCTTCGAATTGTAATCATATTTTTGATATAACCCGGCAAAATATCATCAAATTTTACTTCTAAAACTTTTTCTTCTTTCTCTTGAATCGGATACCGTATATAATCACCCTCCAAAAAACGGGAAAAGTCATCAGATACAGATATATTAGCGTCTAAAGTAACGCGGATGTTGGAAATCTCTTCAATATATGCAGTTCTTTCATAATCAATAATTGCTTTCGGCACAAAATGTCTTGTCATACAACAGATGCAAAACTGTTTTAACAAAAGTTCTTCTGTCTGCCATATTAGTTCATTTGCCTTCCCCTCCATAATCATCTGATATTCTGCCAAAGAAATCCTGCAACTTTGCTTATGGCAGTAACCGTTAATTTTCTCTTTTCGTTCCAGTTTCATAGCACTATACTGATTTCCATAATACCTGATCCGGTACTTAACGCGCTTTGCCACACCTGCATCATTTTCCCTTACACAGGAATTTTTATAATCGTCAAAGTAAAGCGTATGCACTTGATAACTTCCGTTTTTATCACTATGTGCATCCTTATTCAGGATTGCTGACAAACGGTCGCTTATCCTGTCGGCCTCTCTGGCACTGCAACCATACTTCCATTCATTTCTGAGTTTTTTTATAATGATTCCTCCCTTATTACTGCACATCATCCGAAAAGGATATCATATCTACTCTTTCATAAGACTCCGGATTTAATAATGCAATGCGGATATCCACATTTTGATTTTTATCCTGTGAACTGACAAAACATTCATTTCCATCCAGGTAAACTCCATATTCCCCCAATTCATTTTCAAAAACGCTGAAAGAGCCATATTGCGTATCACAGCTACTACCGGAAACATGAAAATCATCCAATGCAAATGCTGTTTTTTCCAAACCATTCCACACAATAAAATCCGTGTCTGTGTGAATGTCTTCCTTTTTGATTCCCAGACTTTCAAATAGTGTACTATAAGCTTCATCCTGCCAAAGCTCAGGATTATTAATTTCTATTACGGCCCGGTAATTTGTCTTAGATAATGCTTCTATAAAAATGGTCAGTTCTTCAAAGCTACTTTTCCATTTTTGCATGACATAACCCTTTGTAAAATTGTAGCGATATATCTTTGTATCCTTGATAATTGACATTGCGATTTCAGGCTTATCAAAAACCGTTGTCATATAGCACTCTACTCCATTTACTTTTACGTCATATACGCCTTCCCTCACTTCAGAAAAAGAAAGTCTTCCTATACAACTTATTCTCGGTTCGTTTTCTTCATATAATGACGGTAAATATTCAACCTTCTTTTCTACCGGATTAACCAGTATAAAGCGGACCTTTTCCGTTACCTTTGAAACATCCACTCCCATATACTCAAAAAAGCCGGAATAATCAGAGTCCTTCATCAAATCATGATTATTGATTTCTATTAAAAAACAACTTTCAAAAAAGTTCTTATACTGTATACTGCGCCTGATAAAAATATTAGAGGTTTCTTCGTATATTGCTTTTAAGCGGCTGTAATACAAATCTGTTTCCTGCAAACGATTCATTACGTGAGTCCGAAAAGCATTTAACTGATCCGCAGCATTTCCATAGGTTCCATCCGGCCATCTCTCCATATCTCTCAGATAAGCACCAGAAGTAAAAATGTCAGCCTCATATTCATCCAGCAGCATATTAATATTGTTTTCAGACCATTTGCTTTCCCTTAATGTGCGGTACTTTTCAAAAATCATATCCCATATTGATGCATCCCCGTTTATGATTAACTGACTTATGTATCCACTTTCAATAATACAATTAAAATCTGTCGGATTTGCATACGGTGCTGTATAATTATTCGAAAGGAGTCCAATATATTGGTTTCCCCACGTAAGGTCTAAATCCCATGGAGCATAAAGTGCTTTCGCGCCTTCCTTCTCATTCTGAAGCAAAATATAGAAATTTTTAACCATGTCGATATTATCAGCGCCCTGTATCAAATTAACAAATAAATAAAAATCAACGGCATTATCCGGGTCAATACCGGCACGTAGCCTTTCGTTATTATCTGCATTCGTATATAAATTGTAATAATAATTCTGCAACAAGGACTGTCTGCGCAAATTTTCATCAGTCGATTCCGCCAGATTATCAAATATTTTCCCTTCTTTTGTGAATTGAAGGTTTTCGCCTCCTTGCTTTTCCAGCAGTCCATGCTTATACAAAGCTGCTTCACTGCTGTTCATACCTATACATACCTGTTTTTCATCAATGGGATAACCCAAAGCATAAAGTCCCCAGTATTCTCCATTTACAAAAAGCTCCAAATACTTATATTCCATGCCAAAATCTATTTTCTGTTCATTATCCGTTGCACAGGTATACTTCCAAAGATTGGATGTGAAAACATTTCTCACTTTTTCCTGATCATTATAAGCTCCATACAATAACCAGTCATCATCCTGCCGCATACCTAACAGAGCGGTGTGGTTCGACCGTACATTACCTCCTAATGATTCTGTTGTTAACGAAAATCGAAAGCCCTTTTTCGGATACGCTTTTGCAGTAGCTCCTCTTAGCCGAATCTTTCCTTCTGAATGCACAAGTCTTCTCACAGAGCCTTCTCTGTTATCAAAAAGTGTCATTTCCATAGAAATAAGCTCATCAGGAATTTCCTCCTGACATTCTATATTCATCAATGGCAAGGTTGTACATTTTAAATAGTATTGGCAGTAAATTGTATCTGTATAAGCGAGGAATGCTATTGTTTCATTATTTTTTATTCCTTCTTCAGAAATTTTGTTCTCTAAAAACGCTAATTGCAAATATTCAGCTTTACCTTCCGCTCTAATACTAGGGTTATAGGCATTTGAATCTTCTTCTATAAGCGAGTAATAAAATGTTTTTGCAGAATCATCATAAAAAAGCTTCTCTTCACCCAAAAATAAATCATCTATTAAATATGCCACCTCTTCGCGCTCGGAAATAACATCCTCTGCCTGTTCTTTACTAATAATACATTCAAAATATGTTACCCCTTTTTCCAGACCGCTCAGCAGGCAAATCCCTGTTATTAATGATACCATAAGCACTATAGCACTTATTATTTTTTTCATCTTCATTCCATTTCTCCGCTTGTAATTTTACTTTACAAACTATTGTTCCAACCTCTCCATTTCATCTTCTGTCATAAATTGATATTTTCCATTCCGTATTATATCAGTTGTTTTACATTTTGTAAAGCATCTGTATTACTAATACGTATTACAGGTTATACTATCCTACACATTATGCATTGTATGCCATTCGTAATACTCATTGCAATACTTATAAACAATGCATTTTGTAATAATCTTGTATTATAAAGTAGGAGGTGGAAAATTGGCTTTTCAAATCAAACCCGACCGTAAAGAAACAGAAATAAAATCAATTAGATTTCCATTAGCATTAATAGACGAAATAGAAGAAGCCATTAGAGGAAAAGATGTATCTTTTTCCGGCTTTATTCTTCAAGCTTGTAAATATGCTTTAGAAAACATGGATACTGACACAGACAATGGTTAATGAGAACGAGCGCCGCCAGATGCACAAAAAAAACCCTTGAAAAATCAAGGGTTTTTTCGTGCAGGAAAAGAGACTTGAACTCTACTTTTCCGATTACATGTTTTTTACATAGAATCCTGCTAAAAACTCTAGTACTTCTCACAAAATATCAATCCGAATGTACCGGGACCACAGTTTGCCGCAACAGATGGAGAAGCTTTTTGAAAATAAATTTTCTCAAATC
>JAFSGE010000036.1 GCA_017434885.1 Lachnospiraceae bacterium
TGCAAAATGCGACCATCACGACCACCAGCATAGTGAAGGTCACACCTGCGGTGAACACGGTTGCGGCGGAAACTGTCACGGACACAACTAAGCATTTTAGGAAATCGGAGATGTATAAAATGGCAAATTATAATATTACATTCAGTCCAACAGGCGGAACAAAGAAGGTTGCCGACATATTGGCAAAGGAAATATTCGATAGCCACACAGATATTGATTTGTGTATTCCTGAGGCGGACATTAACTATCTTGTGCTGAAAAATGATGATGTTTGTATTATTGCGGTTCCTTCCTTTGGCGGAAGAGTGCCACAGCTCAATATAGAAAGAATAAGAAAATTTTCAGGAAACGGTGCAAAAGCGATTCTTGTCTGTGTTTACGGCAACAGAGCATATGAGGACACCTTAACAGAACTTCAGGATGAGGCTGAAGAAGCAGGTTTTTGTGTTATCTCAGCAGTAAGTGCAATTGCAGAGCATTCCATAGTCAGACAGTTTGCCAAAGGCAGACCTGATAGCGATGATGAAAATGTGTTGAAAGGCTTTGCAAAGCAGATTAAAGAAAAACTTGATAATAAAGATTATGAAATGCATACTGCAATTCCGGGAAGTCATAATACATATAAAGAGCGCGGAAAATCAGGACCTGTTCCCCAGACGAGTGATGCGTGTGTGGCTTGCGGTATCTGTACAAAGGGTTGCCCTGCAGGCGCTATTGCTTTTGATAACCCAAAAACCACCGATGGCGACAAGTGCATTTCCTGTATGAAATGTATTGCAGTATGCCCTGTAAAAGCCAAATCTCTTGATGTAAATGTATTAACTGCGCTTTCGGAAAGACTCAGCAAGGTTTGCAGTGAAAGAAAAGAAAATGAGTTATTTATATAAATCGGAGGAGTAAAAATGTTACACGATTTTACTTATTATAACCCTACAAAAATATATTTCGGAAAGGATGCTATGAATAGCCTTCCGTCAGAACTGAATAATTATGGAAAAAATGTTCTGCTCCTTTACGGAAAGAATTCAATAAAGAAAATCGGTCTTTATGATGAAGTTGTAAAGGTATTAAAGGAATGCGGAAAGAATGTTGTTGAGCTTGCAGGAATCAAGCCTAACCCTGCATATAGTCAGGTGCTTGAGGGAGCGAAACTTGTTCGTGAAAATAAGGTAGATTTAATTTTGGCAGTTGGCGGAGGCTCGGTTATCGACTGTGCAAAGGCAATATCTGTTTCCGCTTATGCAAAAGGCGACCCTTGGCAAAGATATTGGATTGATTTTGAGGAAGTTGACAACGAAATTGTTCCTGTCGGCACAATTCTTACAATGACGGGCACAGCATCCGAAATGAATGGCGGAAGTGTAATCACCAACGAAGAAGTAACTATCAAAACAGGCAGAGTGTATGGGCCTGAGGTGTATCCTAAATTTTCAATTTTAAATCCTGAATTTACTTATTCTGTACCGCAGAAACAAATGGTAAGCGGTGTGTTTGATGTTATGAGCCATCTTATGGAGCAGTATTTTTCAGGCAATGATGACAATACAACTGACTATGTGATTGAGGCGGTAATGAAATCACTTATCAATAGCAGCAGAATTGCTGTGAAAAATCCTGAGGATTACGAGGCTCGCAGTAATATTATGTGGTGTGCAACTTTGGGTCTTAATACTGTAACGGGACTTTCCAAAACACAGGACTGGGAAGTGCATAATATCGAGCATCAGCTCGGAGCATACACCGATTGCCCGCATGGACTTGGACTGGCTGTTATTTCAATGCCTTATTACAGATACATCTATAAAGACGGTATTGATAAGTTTGTTCGTTTCGCAGAAAATGTGTGGAATGTAAATACAGATGGCAAAACCAAGGACGAAATTGCACTTGAGGGCATCGATTGTTTAGAGAACTTTGCAAAAGAGCTTGGTATTCCAATGACTCTCCGTGAGCTTGGTGCAACCGAAGATATGATTCCTAAAATTGCTGAAACTTCATACGAGGGTGGCGGATATAAATATATGACACATGAGGATATTCTGAATGTGCTGAAAGAGTGTTTCTAAAATATAAAGGTGAGTCTATGAACACATTTGAAAAGATATATGAAGTTGTGAAAAGCATCCCCGAAGGCAAAGTTGCGACCTACGGTCAGGTGGCACTGCTTGCGGGAAATCCTCGCTGGGCAAGAGTTGTCGGATATGCTCTGCATGTAAATCCCGAGCCAGGCATCATTCCATGTCATAGAGTGGTGAATCGTGAGGGCAGAGTTGCCCCTGGTTTTGCATTTGGTGGCGAAGGAGTTCAAAGACAGTTGCTTGAATCAGAAGGCATTGTTTTTGAAACAGACGGAAGGATAGATTTGGAGAAATATAGTATATAAATTTAGTCAGGAGGGATAACATGAGAACAAGACAAGAAGTGATAGATTTTTGCCTATCACTTGATGACACATACGAAGATTATCCCTTTCACGACTTTAACTGGACTATTATGAGTCATAAGGGCAATCAAAAGATGTTTGCAGCTATATATGAGCATTTGGATAACATCTGGGTTAATGTGAAATGCGACCCTAATCTTACATATATGTGGCGAAGTACCTATGAATCAGTAGTTCCGGCGTACCATATGAACAAATGGCATTGGAATTCCATAATCCTTGACGGGAGCATCCCGACA
>JAFSGE010000037.1 GCA_017434885.1 Lachnospiraceae bacterium
CGGTTTGTAATTGTTTCTAGCAACTCAATTATACCAAAACCTTCGGTTTCATGCTATTTTTATGCCAGTTATTATTGAATTTTCAAGGTGCATAGGCACATTTTAATGTGCGAAGTTTGAGTAAATATACCAAGCAGAGAAAGGAGTAGAACAAATTGAATAACATTTACCGTCACTGGTGGCAATGGATCATGAACGAACCATAGCCATCTTTTTTATTTTGTTACACAAAAAAATATTTAACGGAGGTTTACCATGAGAAAATACGATATGATTTCCGGTCTTGCAGAAACTACAGCAAAAGACGTGGTACGAAACGAAGAAAGCTGGAGAAGTTATCTGAACACAGCTTCAGGACTTTACAAGTACCCATTCAAAGACCAGCTTTTAATCTATGCCCAAAAACCGGATGCAACAGCTTGTGCTTCCATTGAGATATGGAATGAAAAAATGCACTGTTGGGTAAATAAAGGGGCAAAAGGGATTGCCCTGATTGATGATGATACGAATACAGGATTGAAATATGTCTTTGATATTTCAGACGTACATAAGGCAAGGCGAATAGGACGTTTCCCTACTCTTTGGGAAATGCAGGAGGAACATAAGGACGCAGTTCTTGACCGGCTGGAAAGAACCTACGGGGAAACAGATAAAGAAGCCGGATTTGCAAGCAGGATTCGGGAGATTGCGGAACGAATTGCAGAAGATTATTATAAAGAGATTGCTTCCGATATGGAGTATCTTAAAGAAGGTAGTTTCCTAGAGGAACTGGATGAGTTAAACGTGGAAGTGAGAGTAAGAGAAACGCTTGCAGACAGTATTGCATATACCGTTTTGAAACGTTGTGGTATGGAAGAAAGTGAGCTTGCAGAAGAAATCAGCTTTCCTTATATCCATGAATTTAATACACTGGAAACCTTATCACAACTTGGCAGTAATGTATCGGATTTTTCCAAACCGATTCTTATGGAGATTGGAAAAGCAATCAAAGCCTATGAAAAAGAAGTATCTCAAAATTTAGAAGAAAAAGGACTTGCAAATACTTCTGAAACACGCTACAATGCTTTAAAGCGTAAAAGCGACACACAAGACGAACAATATATCACACAGAGCGAAAATGCGGGAGAAAGGAGCCAAAATGATGAATTTAGCATACGAGAAGAACGGGGATTATCAGATACCGATGTTGCAGATGGACGAACAGCCGGAGGGGACATTAACGAAATATGGACTGATGAGAAAGAAATTTTTACAGGAGAACAAGAACGGAGTTTATACGGGACTTCTTCTGAAGGGCAAGTTGAAGGAACATCTGTTAATGGTACAGGAACAGGCAGAGCAGAGAATGGAAGTGCTGACCGAACAGATGAAAGAGAGCCAGGGAGTAACGGAACAGCTCAAAGCGGACAATCAGATGCTTTGGGTACAGAAAATGAACAACATCAGACAGTCAGCAGAGGAAATCGTGCAGACGGAACTGATTTACATCTAAATATAGAACAACCAGAGGGAAAGTATCAGCAGATGAGCCTTTTCCCAAGCTTTGAAGAGCAGATTGGTAATATCGTAGCAGTGGAAGCAAGTATGAAATATACAATGCCCACTGCTTTTTCTTTGCCACAAGAGCAGCTGGAAGCTATTTTGCGTAGTGGTGGTGGCAGAGATAACAGCAGAAAGCGTATTTATGCCAAGTATCAGCAAGGAAAATCTCCGGAGGAAATGGCTAAATTTTTGAAAAATGAATATAAGACTACTGGAAAAGGTTTTGAATTTGACAAAAATCCTGTGTCCATTTGGTTTGATGAAAATGGTATGCGTATCGGTTATGGTACATCAGCAAAAGAAAATCCCCTTGCAGTGATGAATTGGAGCGAAGTGGAAAGCAATATTCGTACTATGGTAGAAAATGGGACATACATGAGTGCTAATGAAGTTTTCCTGATTGATGCGGTGGAACGTGAGAGAATAGCCAATGATATTCACTATTTCTTTCGTGATGGTATGACAGAAACACCAGAAAGTCTGGAATTAAAAGCATACAACTACCCGGAAAGCATTTCAAATCTTTGTGAACTTTTATCCTCAAAGGAAGGCAGAGCTTTACTTACCGAGGAAATTGAAAAGGCAAAGGCACAGCTTGACAGTGGAGAAAAACAGCTTAAATGGAACTATGTGAAAAGACCGGAGTATTTGCTGGAACAGCTTGTGGATTTAGGCGTAGAAAAGAAAGAATATCCGGCACTTGATACCGTAGATGTGAAGCTGGAAGACTTTATCACACAGGATGAAATTGATTACAGGCTGACTGGAGGAAGTGGTATTCAGCATGGTAAATTCCGTATCTATGAGTATTTCATGGAGGGACACAGCAAGAAAGAAAATGTTGATTTCCTAAAAAATGAGTATGGTACGGGTGGAAGTTCCCATGCACTTCCGGGAAGTGACAGCGGACATGAAGCTCATGATGCAAAAGGTATCCGTCTGGAAAAAGGAAGCTATGGAAATCCTTACGCAAAAGTGCTTCTAAATTGGAATATGGTGGAGAAACGTATCAGTGAACTTGTAAAAGCGGACAAATATCTTACTCCGGAAAGCAAGGAAGCCTATGCACAATATAAGCAGGAACAGGCAGAAAAAGCCATGCAAAGAGAACAGGAAAAGTTAGAGCATGGTCTGCGTGTGGAATGTAAGGAAGCCATAGAAAAAGAAATTGCAGAGAAGTTTGATGGTTTTGTACTTCCAAGAAATACTGCAAAGGAACTTGTAGAAAAGTATGGCAGAGAACGTGTGGAATATGTCATTGCCAATACGATTATGCACAAACAGGATGACGAACATTTTTCACAAAGTAACAAGGAATGGGCAAAAAGTATTGTTCCTTATGCAGATTATAAAACCAGGGATTTGGTAGTGGCTTCACGTTCTGTAAGTGTAGACGGACTTACCAATCAATACAGAAGAATTATTGATCCGCAACGTGGCATAGATGAAGATAGAAAACTTTACGAAATGGTGTCAGCATCCAAAATACTTGCCACATTAGAACGTAATGACGAAATAAGCTGGAATGAAGCGGAAAAGGTACTTGTATTAAAGTCCGGAGAACAGATTTTAGAGGGAAAAGAAGCCTTTGATTTATTATTTACCGAAGCAGCCGAATATGTGTTAATGCAGTCCATAAGTGGAAATGTTGAAAAAGCAAAAGAAATGGATGTTATTCTCAAAGAAGCAGAAGGCTATGTAGCAAGATATGATGTTATAAACGAGACGGAAGCAGAACAGGAAGAAAATGAGAGATTTTCGGTTACAGAAACATCCGATGCTTTTGAAGAATCTTTTGCAGTCTGGGATAATGAAAAGGAAGATTATCATGTAGCGGAAGATGGCACAGTGCCAACATTTGAAACAGTGGAAGAAGCTGCGGAGTATAGTGATAAAGAAAATAGTCGTGAGAAAAACGTTGGTAAAGGTGAAGTAAATAGCGGTAAAGAAAATAGCGATAAGGAAAATAGTCATGAAGTAAATAATGGAAAAGAGAATGAAGACACAGAAGTAACAGCTTCCCAATCCTTATCTAAAATGGAAGAGCAAGAACCTGAAGTCGATATTTTTGACAGTGATATACAGACGGTTCAGAAAGAAGTAAAAAAAGCAGAACCAGAGTCGGAAGTGGATAAAACGGGAGCTGCTAACTATTGTATTACATCAGATATTGAAGATACCACCGGAAAAGGCTTTGCACCAAAGGAAAAGTTTCGTCAGAACGTGGAAGCAATTAGGACACTTGAAAAGATTGAAAGTGAACATCGTATTGCTAGACCAGAGGAACAGGAGATTTTAGCAAAATATGTAGGCTGGGGTGGTCTTGCAGATGCCTTTGATGAAACCAAGGCGAATTGGGCAAACGAGTATAAGGAATTAAAGAATTTGTTATCGTCAGAGGAATACGCTTCCGCAAGAGAAAGTACCTTAAATGCTCATTATACAAGTCCCGTGATTATTAAAAGCATCTACGATGTGATTGATAAGATGGGATTTTCCAAAGGAAATATTTTGGAGCCGGCAATGGGTACAGGTAACTTCTTTGGTATGCTGCCGGAGAAAATGCAGGGAAGCAGACTTTATGGTGTGGAGCTTGATGGTCTTACGGGGCGAATAGCAAAACAGCTTTATCCCAATGCAGATATAAAGATAACAGGCTTTGAAAAGACGGATTATCCCAACGATTTCTTTGATGTGGCAGTAGGAAACGTGCCATTCGGTCAGTATAAGGTGGCGGACAGAGCCTATGATAAGCATAATTTCCTCATTCACGATTACTTTTTCGCAAAGACCTTGGATAAAGTCAGACCGGGCGGCGTGGTGGCATTTGTTACTTCAAAGGGGACAATGGATAAGAAAAGTCCGGAAGTGAGAAAATACCTTGCTGGGAGAGCTGAGCTTTTAGGTGCAGTCAGACTTCCAAACACAGCTTTTAAGGAAAATGCGGGAACGGAAGTTACATCAGACATTCTTTTCTTTAAAAAGCGTGACAGGGTAATGGATATTGAGCCGGATTGGGTGCATTTATCCCAAAATGAAGATGGAATTGCTATGAACCAGTATTTTGCAGACCACCCGGAAATGATTTTAGGAAAAATGGAAATGGTCAGTGGGCCGTATGGCATGGAAGCCAATTGCACACCTAACAAATCTATTCCATTATCTGAACAGTTAAAAAAAGCGATCTCAAATATTGAAGGAAGTATTGATGCTATAGAATTTGAGGAGCTGGATGATGAACTGGCAGCCACAAGTATTCCCGCTGATCCGAACGTTAAGAATTACAGTTATACCCTTGTGGATGATAGAGTATATTATCGTGAAAATTCCATTATGAAGCCTGTGGAAGTGTCAGAAACAATGGAACAGCGTATGAAAGGCATGGTGCAGATAAGAGATTGTACACAGGAGCTGATAGAGTATCAGTTAAATGAATATCCGGATGATATGATAAAAAATAAGCAGACAGAGCTGAATGAGCTGTATGATGTGTTCTCAAAAAAGTATGGTCTTATCAATTCTCAGACTAATAAGAGAGCATTTAATCAGGATTCAAGCTACTGTTTGCTTTGTTCATTGGAAAAATTAGATGATGAGGGCAACTTCAAAGGCAAGGCGGATATGTTTTCTAAGAGAACCATTAAGAAAGCAGAAGTTGTCACAAGTGTGGATACTGCAAGTGAAGCATTGGCAGTATCGTTAGGAGAAAAGGCAAGAATTGATTTAGCCTATATGTCAGAGCTTACAGGCAAAAATGAGGAAGATGTAACAAAAGAACTTGCCAGAGTTATTTTTCAAAATCCGGTTACGGAGAAGTGGGAAACTGCGGATGAATATTTAAGTGGTAATGTAAGAGAAAAGCTGGCTACAGCGAAAGTATTTGCAGAGAACCACCCGGAATATGCCATTAACGTATCAGCACTGGAGGGTGTACAGCCAAAGGAACTGGATGCATCTGAAATTGAGGTGCGTATTGGTGCAACCTGGATTGATACCAAATACATTGAGGATTTTATGCGTGAAACCTTTGAAACACCGGAATATCTCTTTAACCGTAATGTAATGGGAGTGCAGTATTCCGATGTGACAGGACAGTGGAATGTAAAAGGAAAAAATGCAGACCATGGTAATACATTAGCAAATATGACGTATGGTACAAGCAGAGCAAATGCATACAAAATATTGGAAGATTCCTTAAATTTGCGTGATACCCGTATTTTTGATGTTATCACAGAAGATGGCAAGGAAAAACGTGTCCTTAACAAAAAGGAAACCATGCTTGCAAGTCAGAAACAGGAAGCCATAAGAGAAGCATTTAAAGATTGGGTATTTCGTGATCCGGAACGCAGACAGATATTGTGTGCCAAGTACAATGAACTTTTTAATTCCACAAGACCACGAGAGTATGACGGTTCCCATTTAAAGTTTCCGGGCATGACACCGGACATTACATTAAGACCGCATCAGTTAAATGCAGTAGCCCATCAGCTTTATGGAGATAATACCTTACTTGCCCATTGTGTAGGTGCAGGTAAGACCTTTGAAATGATTGCTGCAGCAATGGAGAGTAAGCGTTTAGGCTTATGTCAAAAAAATTTATTTGTAGTACCGAACCACTTAACAGAGCAGTGGGCAAGTGACTTTTTAAGGTTATATCCTGGAGCAAATATTTTGGCAGCCACAAAGAAAGATTTTGAACCGGCAAATCGAAAAAAATTCTGTTCACGTATTGCCACAGGTGATTATGATGCAGTCATTATCGGGCATACACAATTTGAGAAAATTCCATTATCTACGGAACGACAGGCAGCCATGATAGAGCGTCAGATAGAAGAAATCGAAATGGCAATCGAAGCCACCAAAGCTGCAAAGGGAGAACGTTATACCATTAAACAGATGGAAAAGACAAAGAAATCTTTACATACAAGACTTTCTAAATTGAATGATGCGAGCAAAAAAGATAATGTAGTAACCTTTGAGCAGTTAGGTGTGGACAGGTTGTTTGTAGATGAAAGTCATAACTATAAAAACCTCTTTTTATATACAAAAATGAGAAATGTTGCAGGTATCGCACAGACGGAAGCACAGAAATCTTCAGATATGTTTGCAAAGTGTCAGTACATGGATGAACTGACAGGTGGTAAAGGCATCACTTTTGCAACAGGTACACCAATTTCTAACAGTATGACAGAACTTTATACGAACATGAGGTATCTGCAATATAGCACACTCCAGAAGTTAGGACTTGGAAATTTTGATAGCTGGGCAGCTACTTTTGGAGAAACACAGACTGCCATTGAGCTTGCACCGGAAGGAACCGGATACCGGGCAAAAACAAGATTTGCAAAATTCTTTAACCTTCCGGAACTGATTTCTCTTTTTAAAGAGAGTGCAGACATTCAGACACCGGATATGTTAAAACTTCCCGTACCGGAAGCCGAGTATGAAAATGTGGTGTTAAAACCTAGTGAATATCAAAAAGAAATGGTACAATCCCTTGCAGATCGTGCGGAAGCAGTGCGTGACAGGAAAGTGGAAGCACATATTGATAATATGCTGAAAATCACCAATGACGGTAGAAAGCTGGCATTAGACCAACGTCTGATTAACGATATGCTTCCGGATGAAGATAATTCCAAAGCTACCACCTGTGTAGATAAGGCATTTGAAATCTGGGAAAAAACAAAAGAACAGAAATCGGCACAGCTTATTTTCTGTGACTTGTCCACTCCAAAAGGCGATGGTACATTCAATGTCTATGAGGATATAAGGGATAAGCTGATAGCAAAAGGTGTGCCAAAAGAAGAAGTCGCATTTATTCATGATGCCAATACGGAAAAAAGAAAAGCGGAGCTGTTTGCAAAAGTAAGAAGCGGACAGGTTCGTTTTTTGTTGGGTTCTACAGCCAAAATGGGAGCCGGAACCAACGTACAGGACAGATTGATTGCATTACATCACTTGGATGTGCCTTGGCGTCCGTCAGATATTGAACAGCAGGAAGGTAGAATTTTGCGACAGGGAAACAAGAATGATAAAGTTAAGATTTTCCGCTATGTGACAGAAGGAACCTTTGACAGTTACTCCTGGCAACTTATAGAGAATAAGCAGAAATTTATCGGTCAGATTATGACAAGTAAATCCCCGGTACGTTCCTGTGAAGACATTGACGAAGCAGCATTATCCTATGCAGAAGTAAAGGCACTTGCAACGGGGAATCCATACATAAAAGAAAAGATGGATCTTGACATACAGGTGTCAAAATTAAAATTGATGAAAGCGAACCACACAAGCCAGCGTTACCGTCTGGAGGACAATATTGCACAGCATTATCCAAAGCAGATAGCTACCATGAAAGAGCGAATTGCCGGGTATCGTGCAGATATTCAGACCTACGAGCAGAATAAACCACTGGATAAAGACAGTTTTTCCATGAAAATCGGTAACAGGGTATTTACGGACAAGAAGGAAGCCGGAACGGTGTTAATTGATATGTGCCGGAGTGCAAAACAGCCGAATATGGCAGTGGCAATCGGAGAGTTCCAAGGCTTTAAAATGAGCGTTTCTTTTGACACATTTAATTCCAAGTTTTCCATTGCATTAAAGGGACTGTTGAGCCATGAGGTGGAAATTGGTGCGGATCCGTTAGGTAATCTGCAAAGACTTTCCAATGCCTTAGAAGCAATGTCCGGCAAAATGGCAGATGTGGAACAGAAACTTTCCAATGTGGAACATCAGCTTGAAACTGCAAAGGTTGAAGTCACAAAACCTTTCCCACAGGAAACAGAGCTAAAGGAGAAATTAGAAAGACTTAGTGAGTTAAATGCTCTTTTGAATATGGATGAAAAAGGTGATGCAGCAATGGTCATGAGCGATGATGAAGCGGAAAACGATGAGCCGGGGAATGTACCAGAGGTTGGCAAGCCAGAATTGGTGGCAGATGAACCGATGAAGCCTGTGGAAAGTTTCACGATGTCAGAGCGTATTGTAGACCATGAGAAAAATAGAATGCTTGCAGATGGTTCTAAAGGTCGGATTTCTGTTAAAGAAAAACTGGCTGAAATGAGTGCTAGAATTAGCAAAGATAAAGTTGGTGTTCAAAAGACTTTGGAAAAGCCAGATATGGCGAAAATGAAAGTAAAAGAAGAAAGTTTATAGATTAGTTTAGAGAGAGCAGGTAGAGAAATCTATCTGCTTTTTCTGTTTTAGAGCAAATTTTAGGAGGAAATCAAAATGGCAGATACAAAAACAGAAAAGCAGAAAGTACAGGAAATCACAGAGAAGCTGGAACAGGGGATTAAGGAACTGTTTGAGAGTGAGAAGTATAAGAATTATCTTAACACCATGTCAAAATTTCATAATTACAGCTTTAACAATACCCTTTTAATTGCCATGCAAAAGCCGGATGCTACCTTAGTAGCCGGATTTCAGGCTTGGAAGAAAAATTTTGAAAGACACGTTAAAAAAGGGGAAAAAGGTATTCGTATTCTTGCCCCGGCACCATATAAGGTAAAAGAAGAACAGGAGAAACTTGATCCGGAAACGAATGAAATCATGCTTGATAAGGATGGAAAGCCTGTTATGGAGGAAGTGGAGGTAACCATTCCAGCCTTTCGTGCAGTTTCTGTTTTTGATGTGTCACAGACAGACGGAAGGGAACTGCCAGAGTTAGCGGTAAGTGAATTATCTGCAGATGTGGAAGGCTATCAGGATTTTATGAAAGCATTGGAAAGGGTTTCGCCTGTTCCAATTGGGTACGAGGATATTTCGGGAGAAGCAAAGGGATATTACCATACAGAGGAACAAAGAGTAGCCATTCAGCAGGGCATGAGCGAAAGCCAGACGGTTAAAACCGCTATCCATGAAGTGGCACACGCAAAGTTACATAGCAGAGAGTTAAATAAGGATACAGACCTTTCAGAACCAAAAGACCGTAATACCAAAGAAGTAGAAGCAGAGAGTATTGCCTATACAGTGTGCCAGCATTTTGGGATTGATACCTCTGATTATTCTTTTGGTTACATTGCCGGATGGAGCAGTGGCAAGGAAATGACGGAGTTAAAATCTTCCCTTGATACAATCCGCAGGACAGCTTCTGAGATGATTAGTGGTATCGAAGCACATCTACAGGAATTGCAGAAAGAACGGGTAGTGGAACAGGACATTGTAGATATACAGGAAAATTCGGAGATGTCTATAATGAAACAGGCAGAAGAACTTATCAATCGTTTGGAAACGAATAAGACTATTTTCAGTCCGGACGAAAGAAATTTGATTGTTAATTATGCTTATAAAATGGGAGATATAGATAAAACTGAGGAATTAGCCTATCGTCTTGCAGAGCTAGAAGAAAATTCTCCGAACCTTGTAGCACAGACAGTCAGCAATGCACAGGCAGAGATTGATGCTTTACCGGATGGAATGGTAGGAATTTCTGAAATGCACGAGTATGGATATACCTGGGCGGAAATGCTACCGCTGACACAGGAGAGAGCAGAGGAGCTTTTCAAAGAAGATGTTGTAGTATATCAGCTTCATAAGGACGGTTCTGAAACAATGATTGAAGATATGGAGGATTTACAGGCTCACAAAGGTATGTTTGGTGTGGAAAAGGAGGACTGGAACGCATATTTGGAACATCAGACAATGAAGAATGGGTTAGAAGAGAGTTCTGCCAACCAAGAAGCACTTCTTTTGCATGGCAGTGATAATCAATTTGGTATCTATCAGCTTAAAGATACACCGGAAGCAAGGGATATTCGCTTTATGAACATGGATTATCTTGAAAGTAAAGGAATTTCGGTTAACAGAGAGAATTATGATTTGGTTTACACTGCACCATTGGAAGATGGTACAAATCTTGAGGATATTTATACAAAATTTAATATAGATCATCCGGACGATTTCAGAGGTCATTCCTTGTCTGTTAGTGATGTGGTGGTGTTTCATCAGAACGGAGAGAATACAAGTCATTATGTAGATTCTTTTGGTTACAGGGAAGTGCCTGAGTTTGTACAGGAGATTGCGAAAGAAAAATCTTCTATTCAGCAAAATCAGGATATTGAAAAAGACAAAGCAAAAGGTCGTAGAGAGATGACACTAGAGGAAGTCAAAGACTTTGTAAAACAAAGATTTGTAGAACAACTTCATAATAGTGGCATTGAAGATGTTTCGATGTATATGGAGCGATTTGATGCACTTTATGAACAGGGGAAAATGGATAATTTTATGCCCACAGAAGAGCAGAAGTATATTATAGAAGATGTATCATTTACGGAAAATGCTAATCTTGGTAGTGAAATAAAAGAGCCGGAACAAATGGCATTTTCCATTGACGATAAATTTGTCAGCATACAGACCTGTGACGATGGATATGATTATTCCATTTATGATGCAAATTACAAGCTGCTTGATGGCGGTGTATACGACAATACTGATATATCCATTCATGTAGCATTAAAGGATATACTGGAAGATATAGGAGTAACAGAGCGGGATGAACGTATTCCGGTTGATTATGAGGAACTTATAGAAAAAGGAGAAGATGTGGAACAGGCTGAGATAGCAGCACGTCACATTGTTTCGGATTTCAAAGCAAGAACAAATGAGATGTTCCATAACATAGAAGGTCAGACATCGGAGGATGTGGAGCAGACCGCCTATGCTTATATAAAATCCAAAATAGAGGAATATGAGATAGATGTGGATATTGTAGATGTAGCTGTATCCGGTAGCCGGTGCAGAGGTCTTGAAAAGGAAGGCTCTGACCTTGATATAGTAGTGGAATATAAGGGAAAAGAGAAGGAAGATGATTTATTTAATGCCTTTAACGAAGATGGTCTGAAAATCGGCGGTGTTAAGGTTGATGTCAACCCAATTACAGAGGGGAAGACTGGAACACTTGCAACATATCTTCCAGGTGTGGAAAGTTATCTTGCAGAAAAACGTGAAGCAATGCAAAAAGAGCCGGCAAAGGAAGATATAGATATAGCAAAGAAGAAGCCTACAATAGTTACCCTTATAGTGTCCGAGTGCAGTGAATTTCATAATCTTGGAGAATTTCATGAGGGCATAGAAACCGTTGAAGAAGCCATAAAGTTGTACAATCAGATACCACCGGAGAGAATGAATGGGATTAGAGGTATTGGAATTAATGTACACACAGAGGGGACAGAACGCTATGAGGATGTGGAAATGGATATTGTTTCTGGTAAAGTTGCCGATTTGGAGATATTGGATTATGTGCCGGATATTACAGACGAGCCGAAAGCCATAGAAATGATTGTAGAGCTGATTGATAAGTTACCGGACATAGAAGTGCGTGGTTCGCTGGAAAAATGGCAGGCTGCTTCACTTGCAACACAAATAGATCAGCTTTCCTATGATTATGACACGTATCAATATAGAGATACGGTTGAGGATAGGGAAGCACAGGTTGCCAATATCACTGAGGACATCAGAAATGGAAATACCGGGTATCTGAATGAATTTCTCAATGCGGTCATTTCTGAAGGCGTCAGAGGGGGCATTGCGGACATTTTTGGACAAGCTACGGAGATTGATGACAGCGAAGCGGTACAGACTGCGAGAAAGGCAAAGGAGCTGTTAGATAAGCTGTCAGAATATAAACCA
>JAFSGE010000038.1 GCA_017434885.1 Lachnospiraceae bacterium
CATAATAGAACACATGTGAATGTACCTCGCTTTTCTCAAAAATCACATGGCAGGTATCTTTTTTCGACACCTGCCCTGCATTATTTTTATTCTACATCCTGTAATGCATCAAAGCCTTCTTCTCCGGTTCTTACTTTTACAACATTTTCCACATCGTAAACGAAGATCTTACCATCGCCGATATGTCCTGTGTAAAGTACCTTTTTCGCTGTTTCAATGACTTTGCGAACCGGAACTGCACTGACTACGATATCCACCTGTACTTTTGGAAGCAGATTTGCTTCGACCTGTACACCTCGGTAATACTCCGGTTTTCCTTTCTGCACACCGCATCCCAAAACATGAGATACTGTCATACCGGTAATACCAAGTTTCATCATTGCATTTTTCAATGCCTCAAATTTAGATTCTTTACATACAATCTCAATCTTTGTAAACTTAGGAGCTCCTTCTTCAAATACCGGAACTCTTTTTACAGGGATTGCATCTGCCATTGGTGTATCTCCCGGCACCGCAACAGGTACATTTTCTTCTGCAAAATCATCTTCTTCAATGGATTCCGGAAGCATTGCAAAACCAGCATAAGCAGAAGGAAGACCATGTTCTGTCACATCCAATCCAAGCATTTCCTCTTCACGATCCACACGAAGACCTACAATTGCTTTGATTAAAAGGAATGTAATGGTAATCGTAACTGCTGTCCATGCTGCAACCGCTGCAAATCCGGTAATCTGCAGTTTCAATAATTCAAAACCGCCTCCATAGAATAACCCTGTCAGAGTTTCTCCTCTCGCATTCATGATACTATAACCCGGTGCTGCATCTGTGGCAAATAAACCAACTGCCAATGTACCCCAAATACCGTTCATACAATGAACAGCTACGGCTCCAACCGGATCATCGATGTGAAGCACATGATCCAAAAGCCATACACCAAATACAACCAAAAGTCCTGCAACAGCTCCGATTGCGATTGCACCAAACGCATCCGTTACATCACATGGTGCTGTAATTGCCACAAGTCCTGCCAAAGAAGCATTCAGACACATAGACACATCCGGTTTTCCATATTTGATCCATGTAAAGATTATACATACAACGGTGGCAACTGCAGGTGCAACCGTAGTTGTAAGGAAAATAGAACCAAGCTGTGCAACTGATGTTGCTGCTGCACCATTGAATCCATACCAGCCAAGCCAAAGAATAAATACACCTAATGCACCAAGTGCAATGCTATGCCCCGGAAACGCATTTACTTTTACAATCCTTCCTGTTTTATCCTTGTTAAATTTTCCAATACGAGGTCCAAGAAGCTTTGCACCGATCAATGCAGAGATTCCACCAACCATATGAATTGCACAGGATCCTGCAAAGTCGTGAAAACCAATCTGCGCCAGCCAGCCGCCTCCCCAGATCCAGTGTGCTTCAATCGGATAAATCAATGCTGAGATCACACCAGAATAAATGCAGTAAGAAAGAAATTTTGTTCGTTCTGCCATTGCTCCGGATACAATCGTTGCTGTCGTCGCACAAAATACAAGGTTAAATACAAAGCTTGAAAAATCAAATTCTGCATATGAGGTAAACAGATCAAATCCAGGTCTTCCTATAAATCCAAACAGATCCTCTCCCATCAATAAGCCAAAACCTATCAAAATAAATACAACTGTACCAATACAAAAATCCATCAGGTTCTTCATGATAATGTTTCCTGTATTTTTTGCTCTGGTAAATCCTGCTTCTACCATCGCAAATCCTGCCTGCATCCAAAATACCAGTGCAGCACCAATCAGGAACCATACAGCGAATACTTCTGTAGATACCACTTCATGAACAAGTTCTTTCATAATTCCATCCATATTGTTTTCCTCCAATCAAGTTATTCTATTTCACGCCAAACAATAAATCACCATAAGTTGGGAATGGCCAGTATTTCTTTGCCGTCATTGTTTCCGCCTCATCACAGGCAACTCTAAGTTCGCCCATTTTACCCAGGATTACATCACGAATCTTATAAGACTCAGCTTCAATACTTCCGGCATCCTGTAACTGCATGACTGCTTCTTCCAAATCATCCACTTTCACCGCAATCTGATCTTCCAGTCTTGCCAGCTTCCTTACCAAACCAGCTTCATAATTACAGGAAATGGATGCATCCACTGCCTTTTTCGCTGCAGCCGTATTTGCAAGTTCCAATGCATAGGCACTTACTGCCGGAGCAATCTCGGTCTTTGCCATGTCAACCATCGTATTTGCTTCAATCAAGACAGTCTTACAATAATTCTCCAGCATAATTTCACATCTGGATTTCAACTCTGCCTCAGAGAATACCTTATGGGCTGTCAGCATCTGTACATTCTTTTTGTCAAGAAGATGCGGCATACAATCCGGTGTCGTACGATAATTAAGAAGTCCTCTCTTTTCTGTCGCTTCCTGAATCCATGTATCATCATAACCATTACCGTTGAAAATGATATGTTTATGATCCTTGATGGTCTTCTGAATCATTTCATGCAGCTTTTCCTCAAAGTTTTCCGCTTTTTCCAATCTGTCTGCATAAATTTTCAAACTCTCTGCTACTGCACTGTTCAGCATAATATTGGCACATGCAATGCTGTTAGAGGAACCTAGCATACGGAATTCAAATTTATTTCCGGTAAATGCAAAAGGTGATGTACGGTTACGATCTGTGGTATCACGATTGAATTTCGGAAGCACATCTACACCAAGCTTCATCTGTGTCTTTTCTGCTCCTGCATATGGTGTATCTGTCTCAATCGCTTCCAATACTCCATTCAGTTCATCGCCAAGGAAGATAGAAACAACAGCCGGAGGTGCTTCATTGGCACCCAGGCGGTGATCATTTCCAGCAGTGGCAACGGAAAGACGAAGAAGATCCTGATAATCATCCACCGCTTTGATCACTGCACATAAGAACAATAAAAACTGTGCATTCTCATAAGGTGTTTCTCCAGGGGATAAAAGATTCACACCTTTATCTGTTGCCAGTGACCAGTTATTATGCTTTCCGCTGCCATTCACTCCGGCAAATGGTTTTTCGTGAAGTAGACATACCAGACCATGCTTTGCAGCTACTTTCTGCATAATTTCCATGGTTAACTGATTATGATCGGTTGCAATATTTGTTGTTGTATAGATAGGTGCAAGCTCATGCTGCGCCGGAGCTACCTCGTTATGTTCTGTTTTTGCCAGAATGCCTAACTTCCACAATTCCTCATTCAGTTCTTCCATATAAGCGGCAACTCGTGGTTTGATCACACCGAAGTAGTGATCGTCCATTTCCTGTCCCTTTGGCGGCTTCGCACCAAAAAGAGTACGCCCCGTAAATCTGAGATCTTTTCTCTGTTCATACATTTCCTGAGTGATAAGAAAATATTCCTGTTCCGGTCCTACGGAAGTTCGAACACATTTTACATCGTCATTTCCAAATAAGTGAAGAATTCGAAGAGCCTGCTTATTCAGTGCCTCCATAGAACGAAGCAACGGTGTTTTCTTATCCAGTGCTTCTCCGCCATAAGAACAAAAAGCGGTAGGAATACATAATGTTTTGCCCTTGATAAATGCGTAAGAAGTAGGATCCCATGCTGTATATCCTCTTGCTTCAAAGGTGGCTCGGAGTCCTCCGGAAGGGAAAGAAGACGCATCCGGCTCACCCTTGATCAATTCTTTTCCGGAGAATTCCATAATCACACCACCATCAGGAGAAGGGGAAATGAAACTATCATGTTTCTCTGCGGTTACACCGGTAAGCGGCTGAAACCAATGTGTATAGTGTGTTGCACCGTTCGCAACAGCCCAATCTTTCATTGCTGCTGCCACAGCATTTGCCACACCAATATCAAGCTTTGCGCCTTCGTCAATGGTTTTTCTCAAAGATTGATAAACCTTTGCGGACAAATTTGCTTTCATTACTCTGTCATCAAAAACTTTACATCCAAAATAATCTGATACATTTTTCATAATGTCACTCCTTCCAATTTGAAAAAACAAAAGGCAAGGTTGTCTTTCATGGTACTAATACCTGCACCAAAAAAGACGCCCTTGCCTTCTGAATCAAATTGCATTTTTATGTTTTAATGTAAAAAACGTCTCTGAGAACTTTATCTCAAAGACGTCTTTGCCTTTACGTGTTGGATAATACACCTAGCAAAAAAATTTGTCAATTACTTTTTTTAATTTTTTATCATCCATTTTTCTTTTGCTTATTCCACTTTCCCGTTTTATAGAACATCAGAGAAAGCAAAGCAGCAACCGTCCAGCCAATTGGCCATGCACACCAGATTCCTGTTTCTCTTAAGATTGTATGTGATAACAAAATCGCAAGTCCAACCCTCAAAATCAGATCGAGAAAAGTCGCAACCATAAACTTTCCCATCATTCCGGCACCACGCAGTATTCCATCTGCAACAAACTTCATGGAAATTATAAAATAAAATGGTGACAGGATACGCAGAAAATTGATACCTGTTTGAAGTGCCAGCGCTGTTGGCTCATCAATAAAAGCATACAAAATCCATTTTCCCGCAAAAAAATAAAGCACAAACAACGGTGCACTAAGCATCCAAACCATCTTAATACCTGCCCGAAATCCACCACGTATTCGCGGCATTTTTCCAGCCCCAATATTCTGTGCTGTATAATTTGAGATTCCGTTTCCCAAAGTGGTAAATGACGTGATCACAAGATTATTCAGTTTCACTGCAGCTGAATATCCTGCCATGACACCGGGACCAAATCCGTTAATCGTTCCCTGAATGATAATATTTCCCACAGAGATAAAGCTCTGCTGTAAGATACTGGGTACTGCAACTGTCATAATTCTCTTTAAAATATCAATTGAAAAAAATGGAACTTTATCTGTTTCTATTCCTGCCAATCTTTGAAATACAACAAAAACAGCTGCCATACAGCTTATTCCCTGACACAGGAAAGTTGCCCAGGCTACCCCTGATACTCCCATACGAAAAACAGTAACAAAAAGAATGTCCACTGCGATATTCGATGTAGAGGAAACCGCAAGAAAATAAAACGGCGTTTTTGAATCTCCTAAGGCAGAAAATATCCCTGTCGCAATATTATAAAAAAAGACAAACGGCAATCCCCAAATATAAATATCCAGATATAATTTGGAATCAATCATCAATTCTTCCGGTGTATTGATAACCCCAAGTAAGGAATCACAAAATACCAACCCGACAGCCATGAGAAGAATACAGATTACCGCACTTGTAATCATTGCTGTATAAACAGCCGTTTTCATCTCCCCATATCTTTTTGCACCAAAAAATTGGGATACGATCACAGAACATCCCATATTACAACCGAAGGCAAATGCTATAAATATAAGCGTAACCTCATAACTATTCCCTACTGCTGCCAGGGCATTTTCACCTATAAACTTTCCAGCTACAAAACTGTCGGCAATGTTGTAAAGCTGCTGGAATACAACACTTCCAAACAAAGGCATACAGAACTTCCATAATACAGCTTCAGGCTTACCCACAGTTAAATCATTCATCATAATCTCCACACTCCTTTCTCCAGATATATGACCACAAAAAGGCAAAAACGTCTTTTATGCATTTTTACATAAAAGACGCCTTTGCCTTCCAGAGTAAGATAATACATCCATTAAAATGGGCTGTCAATCCCCTTCTTTTAAATTTTAATCTC
>JAFSGE010000039.1 GCA_017434885.1 Lachnospiraceae bacterium
AAGTAATTAAGCGAAATGCTTTTGGATATAGAAACTTTGACAATTTTAGGAATCGAATCTTTTTAGCCTTAACATAAAGAGGCACAGGAAATGAATTCCTATGCCTCAAAAATATTTTACCCCAACTCTTGACAAAGAGCCCATTATTTGGTATTAACCCATGGTAACAACTACATCGTAAGATTCTTTTCCTTTTACATAAGGGATAACGCATCCGTCTACAGCTACGCCGTCAACAGTAATGCTCTTGATACCCTTTTCTACGTTGTCAGGATTTACAACCTTAATGTTGTAGGTTCCTTCACGGAACTGTCTGGTGATTTCGAAATCGCCGAATCCCTTAGGTACACAAGGATTAATGCTAAGTCCTGTGTGTGTAGGATATACACCGAGGATGTACTGGGATACGTTTACGAATGTCCATGCAGCAGTACCGGTTAACCAGCTGTTCTTTGCTTCGCCGTGGAATTTCGCATCGCGGCCTGCAACCATCTGGGAATAAACATAAGGCTCTGTTCTGTGGATTTCGCTGATTTCTTCAATGTAAGCAGGACAAGTCTTCTGATAAATTTCGAAAGCTCTGTCACCTCTGCCGATAACGGTTTCTGCGATGGAAACCCAAGGGTTATTGTGGCAGAAGATACCTGCGTTCTCTTTGTATCCGGGCGGGTAAGAGGAAACTTCACCCAGCTCTAAGTGATATCTGGTATAAGCAGGCTGTAAAATCATTACGCCATACTTGGTATCAAGTCTTTCCTTAACAGAGTTAAGAGCTTTTTCTGCAAGACCTTCTTCAACACCAACACCTGCAAGTACACAGAAGCCCTGAGGCTCAATGTAAATCTGACCTTCTTCACATTCCTTGGAACCGATCTTCTGGCTGTATGCATCATATGCACGAACAAACCATTCGCCGTCCCAACCATCCTTTAAGATGGCATCATACATAATCTGAACTTCCTTACGGGCTCTGTCAGCTTCAGCCTGATCGCCCATTAATTCGCAGAGCTGTGCGTATTCTTCACCGTATTTTACAAACATACCTGCAATGAATACGGATTCGGCAACAGGTCCTTCACTGGGACCAAAGGTCTGGAAGGATTCACCGGGATGCTCTGAGAAGCAGTTTAAGTTCAGACAGTCATTCCAGTCAGCACGTCCGATTAAAGGTAAGTTGTGAGGTCCCTTGTGGTTAACAATGTAATCGAAGGAACGTTTCAGATGGTCCATAAGAGGTGTTGCAACGGATTCATCATTGTCAAAAGGTACCATATCTGTAAGGATAGTGGTGTCGCCTGTTTCTCTTACATAAGCACTTGTTCCTGCAATGAGCCATAAGGGGTCATCGTTAAAGCCGCTACCGATATCGGAGTTACCTTTTTTGGTAAGAGGCTGATACTGATGATATGCGCTACCATCCTGGAACTGTGTGGAAGCGATATCGATAATTCTTTCTCTTGCTCTGTCGGGAATCAGGTGTACGAAACCAAGTAAATCCTGACAGGAATCTCTAAAGCCCATACCACGGCCGATACCGGATTCATAATAGGAAGCGGAACGTGACATGTTGAAGGTTACCATACACTGATACTGATTCCAGATGTTAACCATACGGTCAACTTTATCATTGGAAGATTTAACGGTGTATTTGGAAAGTAATTTCTGCCAGTAATCATTCAGTTCGGCAAATGCTTTGTCAACATCAGCATCTGTTTTGTATTTGTCAAGCATAGCGTAAGCGGGCTTCTTATTGATAACACCGTAGGATTCCCACTTGTCATCTTCGGGATTCTCTATGTAACCGAGAACAAATACATAAGATTTTGTCTCACCGGGCTGTAATTCAATGTTGATCTGATGGGAAGCGATGGGCTGCCATCCGCTTGCCATGGAATTGGTACAAGCACCGTTTTCAACTGCTTCGGGTTCGCCTGCGCCTCTGTAAGCACCGAGGAAAGCTTCACGGATGGTATCAAAACCGTCAACCTTTGCATTTACGGAGTAGATTGCGTAGTGATTACGACGTTCTCTGTACTCTGTTCTGTGGAAGATAGTGGAATCAACTACTTCTACTTCACCGGTACTGTAGTTTCTCTGGAAGTTTCTGCTGTCATCGTCTGCATTCCAGAGACACCATTCTACATATGAGAATAAAGAAATATTCTTAACGGAGTCAGAATTGTTTGTAATCTTAATCTGACTTACTTCGCAGGTATCGTTCATGGGAACAAAAGTAAGAACAGATGCCTGTACGTTATTTTTAGAAGAAGTAAAACGGCTATAACCGATACCGTGACGGCACTCATAAGAGTCAAGAGTTGTCTTAGTAGGCTGCCAGCCGGGGTTCCAGATGGTGTCACCATCCTTGATGTAGAAGTACTTACCGTTAATATCTGCGGGAACATCGTTGTAACGATAACGGGTAAGTCTTAAAAGTTTTGCATCCTTATAAAAGGAATAACCACCGCAGGTGTTGGAAATTAAACTAAAGAAGCTGTTGCAGCCAAGATAGTTAATCCAGGGAAGCGGTGTTTTGGGGGTGGTAATCACGTATTCGCGATTCGCATCATCAAAATAACCAAATTTCATAGCGTCTTCTCCTTATTATATTATTATGAACATTTTAATGACTTATAACTTGAAAGTTTTCTATAAATTAGGTAATTAATCTATAGAAAACGATTAAGTTCATTCTATATTCTAAATTATATCTAAAACATCCATACAATGCAACTATAAAATTGTGCAATTCGTAATAAAATCAGTACAATAAGTTAATGTGATAAAGCGGGTTAAGCTAAAAACTAATGTAAGCGTTTTCATTTTAAGCTAAATTAACCTAATTTAAGTAAATGTTAAGTTGAAGTGAGTTAATAGTTGTAGAAAACTGCAAAATTGCACTTAATTTTTATGTGAAGAATTGACAAAAGTATAAAAAATGCATAAAAAAAATAAAATTGGTATTGCAAAAATATCAAAAATGTTATACGATAGAGACACGAAAACGATTAAGTATTTTTTAGAGAGAGTACAGAGACAATGGTATCGATGAAGGACATATCGGTTGCCTGCGGCGTTTCCATTGCTACGGTAAGCAAAGCACTGAATAACCACAGGGACATCGGTGAGGAAACAAAAACGCATATCAGACAGGTTGCCAAGGAAATGGGATATTCCCCTAATTCCGCAGCCAAAGCGCTGAAAACCAATCGTACCAACAACGTCGGAGTGCTCTTCGTAGACGATGATCAGAGTGGTCTGACACATGATTATTTTGCATATGTACTTGACAGTTTTAAGCGAACCGTGGAAAATAGAGGATACGACATCACGTTTATCAATGCCAGCAGAGACGGTGTGAGGAGGATGTCTTATCTGGAACACAGCAGATACCGTGGCTTTGACGGAGTGGTAATCGCATGTGTGAACTTTTACGACCCGGAAGTGGAAGAGCTTGTTAAGAGCGATATTCCGGTAGTTACTATTGACCATGTATTTCACGACAGGATTTCCATTCTTTCCGATAATATAAACGGAATGAAGGAATTACTTACATATATTTATCAGCAGGGACACAGAAAGGTAGCTTACATTCACGGAGCGAAATCTTCAGTAACCCAAAGTCGGTTGTCAAGCTTCTACCATACGGCAGAAGAGCTTGGGCTTAAGATACCGGATTCTTACATATTAGAATCACCGTATCGAGATGCCAAGACGGCATACAGGATGACAGAGAAGTTGCTGGGACTTAAGAACCCGCCTACCTGCATCTGTTACGCAGATGATTTTTCTGCATTTGGCGGAATGAGCGCCATTAAAGAACGCGGACTTCGCATACCGGAAGATATTTCGGTGGCAGGTTACGACGGTATTCCGGTAGGCCGGCACATGGAGCCGCAGCTTACCACAATTAAACAGGATACCGCAAGTCTCGGCAGACTTGCAGCAGAAAAGCTGATTAGTCTGATTGAAAGACCGAAATCAACCATTATTGAACAGGTTGTCGTAGGCGGCGAGATACTGAGCGGCAGAACTGTCAAAAAGCTTTAGGCATTTTCGAAGAGCGTAAGTTCTTCGTATATATAAAATGCAAGTAACAAAACACCTAAATTTTTTTAAAGGGAGGAATTAAGTAATGAAGAAGAAATTACTTAGCGCACTGCTCTCCGTAGCAATGGTAGCTAGCTTATTAGTTGGTTGCGGCGGAAGCGCAGAAACAGAAGCACCTGCAGCAGAGACAAAAGAAGAAGCTCCTGCAGCAGAAACAAAAGAAGAAGCACCTGCAGAAACTAAAGAAGAAGCTCCTGCAGAAGATGCAGCAGCAAGCACAGACAAATTCTACATCTATTCTTGGAACACAGAATTAGGTGACAGATTACAGTATGTGTACGATGCTAACCCCGGTGTTCAGGACAGAATCGAATACGTTAACGTAGGTGACTCTTCCGTATACCAGGAAAAAATTGACCAGTTATTACAGACACCCGACGCTGAAGACTATCCTGACTTAATCGCTTTCGAAGCTGGTTATATCATGAAGTATACAAACAGCGATTACACATTACCTGTAACAGATTTAGGTATTACAGATGCAGATCTTGCTGAAATGTATCCTTATACTCTTACAATCGCTACAGATAAGAGAGACGGTTCCTTAAAGGGACTTTCTTGGCAGAGCTGTCCTGGTTCCTTCATGTACAGAACTGACCTTGCTGAATCTTTACTTGGCGTAACAAGCCCTGAAGAAATGCAGGCTAAGATCTCTACATGGGATGATTTCATTGCAACAGCTAAGGAAATCAAGGAAGCTTCAGGCGATGCTACAAGAATCCTTTCCTCTAACGGAGATGTTACAAACGTATTTATGTCTAACAAGACTGATCCTTGGGTAGATGACGCTGGTGTATTCCATATGGATGATCAGATGGTTCAGTACATGGACGTTGTTAAGACTCTTGAATCTGAAGATTTAACACAGAAGACAGCTACATGGTCTGAAGAATGGAACGCTGGTCCTTCCAACGACTCCGTATTCGGTTACTTCGGATGTACATGGTTCTTACACTGGACAATCAAGGCTAACTGTGGTGGTGCTGCAGTAGGTGAAGGTACATACGGTCTTTGGAATATGTGCCAGGGTCCTGCTCCTTACTACTGGGGTGGTACTTGGTTAGGTGCAACAGCTGGATGTTCTGACTTAGAATTAGCTGGTCTCCTTATGAAGGGTCTCTGCTGTGATACAGAAATCATGACAAAGATGAGTGAAGAAACCTTAGATTACGTAAACAACAAGACAGCTATGAAGACTCTGTCTGACGCTGGTAAGGGTGCTTACGACTTCTTAGGCGGACAGGATTTCATTTCCGTATTCTCTCCTCTTGCTGACAACGTAGATGTTTCTTGGATGTCTGCATATGACCAGAAGGTTAATGAATTACTTGAAACACAGTTAACAGCTTACTCTACAGGTGAAAAGGACAAAGAAACAGCTATCGCTGACTTCAAGGCAGCAGTTGCTGAAGCTTATCCTTCTGTAACAGTAGAATAATTAACAATTAAGTTAATACTTTACTAAGTAAAATGAAGTCTGTACCGGCATTCGTGCCGGTACAGATATTCTAAAGAGGTATTTGGGCAGCCGCCATGCCATAAATGTTGGATAGTGCTTTTTAAGAAAAGTATTATCCAATGCTTATGGCAAGGTTGCCGTAAAGCAGAGAATAAAAAGTGAAGGATGTGGAGAGATGGCAAAAACTGCAAACAAGAAACAAAAGACAGTAGAATATGGTCGTTACGGTTATTTCTTCATCGCACCGTTTTTTATCATCTTCGCAGTATTCCAGTTGTGGCCTTTGATTTATACAATCGGCCTGGCATTCTGTGAACAGTATACGGATACGATGTTCAACACTGTAGTCGGACCTACATTCAACGGAGTTGAAAACTTTAAGACGGTATTTATGAGTAGAGATGGTGTGTTATTTGATACATATACCTTCCATTCTCTTTGGAATACTGTTATCATGTGGCTGATGAACTTTGTGCCTCAGATTTTATTGGCATTACTTTTGGCTGTATGGTTTACGGATACAAGAGTAAAAATGAAAGCACAGGGCGCATACAAGATGTTAACCTTTATGCCTAACATCATTACAGCTGCTACAATCTCTGTATTGTTCTACAGCTTGTTTAACTATCCCAACGGACCTATCAACCAGGTATTGGTAAGTATGGGTATTTTGGATGAGCCTTTCAGATTCTTTAATGATAAATGGGCTACCAGAGGTATTATTTCCTTTATTAACTTCTGGATGTGGTATGGTAATACAATGATCGTTCTTACCGCAGGTGTACTTGGTATCAGCCCTTCCCTGTTTGAAGCTGCACGAGTTGACGGCGCAAACAGCGGACAGATTTTCAGACAGGTAACATTACCTTTGCTTAGACCGATTATGTTATTTACATTGGTTAACTCCGCTATCGGTGGTCTCCAGATGTACGATATTCCTAAGCTGTTAACTACAAGTGGTTACGGTGACCCTGACTACACAACAAGAACAATTACTATGTACATGCGTGAGCTTGCATTTACCGGTGCTAAGCAGATGGGTAAGGCTTCCGCTACTTCTGTAGTATTGTTCGTAGTTACTTTAATTGTTTCCTTGGTAATGTTCTATATCATGCGTGATAAGGATGCTATCAAAGAGAAGAAACAGATTAAAGCTGCTCAGAAGGCATTAGCTGAAAAACAGGCAGCGGCAGGAAAGGGGGCAAACTAATATGGGAAATAAGAATGAACAGGGCGGATATCACGCTAAAATAATGGCAACAGCAATTTTCCGTAATGCGGTTTGCGTATTCCTTTGTTTCCTCAGCTTAATCCCTTTCTGGATTATGATTGTAAATGCAACAAGAGACAGTGTAGCGATTCAGACTTCCTTTTCACTGATTCCGTCTACTCATATTATGGAGAACTTTGCAAAACTGGTAGCGCAGTGTAATGAAAATGTACCTCTTTATCAGTATATGCTTAACAGCTGTATTATTGCGGGCTTTTCAACAGTGTTGGTAGTGTATTTCTCAACATTTACGGCTTATGGTGTTGTTGTATACAAGTTTAAGGGTTGCAATTTTGCATGGGCATTTATTATGGCAATCATGATGATTCCCGTACAGGTATCTTCCATTGGTTTCTTCCAGTTTATGTATAAATTGGGAATGTCCAATAGCTACATACCCTTGATTATTCCTGCGATTGCATCACCTGCAACGGTATTCTTTATGAGACAGTATATGCTCAGTGCATTACCTCTTGAAATTGTTGATGCGGCAAGAATTGATGGTTCCGGCGAGTTCCGTACTTTTAATACAATTGCGATACCGCTTATGAAACCTGCGATTGCAACTCAGGCAATCTTCGCATTTATCGGTTCATGGAACAACTTCTATACACCTTCCATGATCCTCTCTTCACAGAAGAAATATACATTACCTATGTTCGTACAGTTAATGAGAGGTGAACGTTTCCGTTCTGACTACGGTATTATTTATGTAGGTTTGGTTCTTACCATTATGCCTATCTTCATCGTTTACTTCTGCTTGTCAAAGTACATCATTGCAGGTGTAGCTTTGGGTGGTGTAAAAGAATAATTGTAATTGAGTATATGTTAAAAACTCCCGCTCATCGAGCGGGAGTTTTTTTGTCCAATATGAAGGCTCACAAAGCGTGGTGTCATTTGGCCGTAAACAGACATAGCAAAACCCGCCAGAGGGGCTGACGGGTTTTACCGGGGAGTATAAATAATTAATATAAGGGTTGTAAATAGGAATTTTGAAGGGTATTCCTGTTTACAATTACATTATACATCTTTGTTAATTAAAAAACAATGCACAAATAGTCCGAAAGTACTAGCTGCAAAGTGACATGTATTTGTGCAAAATAAATAAAAAAGTAGTACCAAAGTACCAATGATGGGCAGAATAAAAATATCTGTTTGAGAAAATAATATTCCTGTAACCTAAAGAAACAGGAGGAATGGAATATGTCTAAAAACGATTATAACCAGAATAACAATCAGAACAGCAACAAGCAGAATCAGGAAAACAAAAACAACCAGAACTGTCAGAACAGCCAGAAGAACAGCTCTTCCAACTCTTCTAACAGCAATAAGAAAAACAACGAATACTAAACAGAAAAAGGCGCCTTTGGCGCCTTTTTCACTTTATAAACAAAACTTGTTATGCTATAATAAGCGAAGATGAAAATAAGTGAGCAAAACGGGAATAAAAAATAATATGAGAAAATATGAATTGATTGCACCCTGTCATTTTGGATTGGAAGCGGTGCTGAAAAGAGAAATAACGGATCTTGGTTATGATGTAGAAAAGGTGGAAGACGGCAGGGTGACATTTTGGGGCGATGAAGAGGCAATCTGCCGAATTAATATTTTTTCCAGAACAGCTGAAAGAATATTGATTAAAATAGGAAGCTTTCGGGCGGAAACGTATGAGGAACTGTTTCAGGGAACCAAGGCACTTGCATGGGAGGAATTTATCCCGATAAACGGGAAGTTCTGGGTGGCAAAAGCGGCCAGTGTAAAGAGTAAACTGTTCAGCCCATCAGATATTCAGTCTATTATGAAGAAAGCCATGGTAGAACGACTGAAAGAAACATACAAGGTTAGCTGGTTTACGGAGGATGGAGAGAATTTTCCGATTCGTGTTTTTTTAATGAAGGACGAAGTGACGGTTGGGCTTGATACTACGGGGGAATCGTTACATAAAAGAGGATATCGTAAATTGACGGCGAAAGCTCCGATTGCAGAAAATTTGGCAGCATCCTTAATTATGCTGACACCCTGGCGGGGGGAGCGCATTTTAGTGGATCCTTTTTGCGGAAGCGGAACATTCCCCATAGAGGCAGCTATGATGGCAGTAAATATGGCGCCCGGTATGAACAGACATTTTACGGCAGAGAATTGGAATCATATTGTACAGAAAAGTCTCTGGAAGGATACTGTGGAAGAAGCACATGATGAAATTACCATGGATGTGACGACCGACATTCAGGGATATGATATTGATGAAAAGATGGTTTCGATTGCCCGGGAGAATGCAAGACTTGCGGGAGTTGAATCCAAAATACATTTTCAGGTAAGAGGGGTTGACCAACTTAGTCATAGTAAAAAATATGGATTTATCATTACCAATCCGCCGTATGGTGAGCGAATTGAAGAAAAGAAAAACTTACCGGCTTTGTATCAGACAATCGGAGAACGATATAAGCAGCTTGACAGCTGGTCGCTGTATCTGATTACGGCTTATGAGCAGGCGGAAAGCTCTATGGGGGTTAAAGCGGTCAAAAACAGGAAGATATATAATGGAATGATGAAAACATACTTTTATCAGATTCCGGGGCCCAAACCGCCAAAAAGAGAACAGATTTCATAGTGAGAGATAGGATAAAAAGATGCAACAGGATTTAATAAAGAAAACAGCAATTTGCAGTATCGTTTTTTTTGTGATTTCCATGGCACTGATTATTTATTTGTCGTCGGAAAAGGTAATTACCGTTGTGGATGTGGCACAGGATGAAGTGAGTGGGGAGACAATGGTAAAGACGGGAATTGATGAGCAGGAGGGGCAGAGAAACCTTACTTTTTTGCTTGGTGAAGCGGATACCAGTTATTTGCGGATACCATTGCCGGAAGGATGTAAAGCCGGGGAGATTGTCATTGAAAATCATTATATGGACAGAGAACTTTGGCTTTTGATACCAAAGGCAGAAGAAAGCTTCTATGCAGATAATGCAATATCGGGAAACCGGGAAATGATTAAGCAGGGAAGTTATGAAGTGGCAGAGGACGGATGCCGCCTGAAATTCCAGCTATCGGGAATTTTTGAATGCCGTACGATTTTGGAAAATAGCAATTTGTATATCAGTTTTTCTTCGCCGCGTGAAATGTATGATAAAATCGTGGTGATTGACCCGGCATTCGGAGGCTCGGATACCGGAGCAGCTTCCGGTAATTTGTTGGAAAAAGATATTGCCCTTTCCGTTGCCAGAAAGTTAAAACAAAAGTTGGACGGCAGTGGTGTAAAGGCTTATTACACAAGGATGGATGACGTGAATCCATCGGAAAAAGACAGGATAGCTTTGGCCAATGATGCAAAAGCAGACATGTATATCGGAATTCGCGTAAATGCCGTAGAAGATAGTGCGGTTTACGGTACGGAAACGGTTTATAACGGTGACTACTTTATACCGGGATTCGGAAGCGTGGAATTGGCAGACTGCCTTGAAAGAGAGGTTGTAACAAATATTAAGGGAAAAGGTCTGGGACTTGTAGAAGCATCCGAGGATGATTATACAATTCGAAATGCGACTATACCGGCTGCGGCAATTAAGGTGGGATGTATTACCAATAAGCAGGAAGCAACCTTGCTTGCCAAAGAGGAATATATTGATAAAATTGCCACCGGAATTTATAATGCCATTATGAAGATTTATGCAGAAGAAAAACAATAAATCAGAAAATACCGAAATAGCTTGAAAGGTGCAAAAGATGCGACAGATTATATTTGCAACAGGTAATAAAGGAAAAATGAAAGAAATCAGACAAATACTGGCAGGTCTGATGATTGAAGGTGAGGAGACAGAAATCTTATCCATGAAGGAAGCCGGCATTGACCCTGAAATTGTCGAGGATGGTAAAACATTCGAAGAAAATGCCGTGATTAAAGCGAGGGCAGTGGCGGCATATGCCAAAGATGCTATTGTGCTTGCTGATGATTCAGGACTGGAAGTGGATTATCTGAATAAGGAGCCCGGAATTTATTCGGCAAGATACCTGGGAGAAGAAACGCCCTACAGCGTGAAGAATCATCATATTATAGAGCGATTGCAAGGCGTAGAGGGAAAAGAGCGGTCTGCACGCTTTGTATGTGCGATTGCAGCTGTATTGCCGTGTGGTAATGTGCTCACAGAGGTTGCAACCATTGAAGGCAGAATTGACTATGAAGAAAAGGGAAGCAATGGATTTGGATATGACCCGATTTTTTATGTGCCGGAATATGGGAAGACTACAGCCGAACTCTCTGAAGAAGAGAAGAATGCAATCAGCCACAGGGGAAAAGCACTTCGCGCAATCAGAGAAAGACTGGAAGATAATAAGTAAGGAGCAACACAGATGAAGATATTAATAGTCAGTGACACACATAGATATCATGAAAATTATCTAAGTGTGCTTAAACGTGTTGCACCGGTTGATATGGTGATTCATTGCGGGGATATTGAAGGCGGCGAATATACGGTTGCGCAAAGCGCAGGGTGTCCTGTACAAATGGTGCAGGGGAATAATGATTTTTTTTCTGATTTGCCAAGGGAAAAAGAATTTCAGATTGGTAAGTATAAAGTATGGTTGACACATGGACATACATATGGTGTAAGTGTAAGCAATAATTTGATAAAGACAGAGGCAAAAGACCGCGGAGCAGATATTGTAATGTATGGCCATTCCCATAAGCCGATAGTGGACATTGATGACGGAATTATTGCGGTTAATCCGGGAAGTCTTACGTATCCGAGGCAGGATGGAAGAAAACCTTCATTTATTATTATGGAACTGGATAAAAATGGAGAAGCGCATTTTACGATTAATTATACAGAATAACAAGAGAGAACCACATGGTTCTCTTTTGTTTTGATAAATAAAAATGAGCAGAAAAAAACTGTATCAGATAAACTGATACAGTTTTTAGTGAGCCACCGGGGACTCGAACCCCGGACAACTTGATTAAAAGTCAAGTGCTCTACCACCTGAGCTAGTGGCCCATATAAAATTTAAACTGGGCTAGCTGGATTCGAACCAGCGAATGCAGGAGTCAAAGTCCTGTGCCTTACCGCTTGGCGATAGCCCATTATGCACCAAGCTTGCCACCCGGGACAAATGCTTGTCTCCAAGACAAGTCCGGCATAGGGTGGATAGAGGGACTCGAACCCTCGGCCTCCAGAGCCACAATCTGGCGCGCTAACCAACTGCGCCATACCCACCATAAATGTGCTCGAAGGGATTCGAACCCCCGACCCACGGCTTAGAAGGCCGTTGCTCTATCCAGCTGAGCTAC
>JAFSGE010000040.1 GCA_017434885.1 Lachnospiraceae bacterium
TATAATCGCTTCGTCAAGAAAAGTGTTCAAAACAGTACGTTTTGTCCATATTAAACCGTGTTTTTAGGGCAAAATAATACGAAAATGCGACTTGTGGACTAAATGGAATAGTGGCCAAAGTGGCCAAATTCGTCATCAGAACCCGCTAAAGAGTGAGGCTGTGTATGCACTGCTGAATGCCAATTTCTTTCTTTTTCAAATAATTTTACATATTTTTTCGCCGGCTTTGGTGCCGGCGATTTTTTATGTTGTTTTTTACTTGCCAAATGAAATGCCCCGTTTTAGACTCCCTTCGCAATCTAAAATATTGCGGTTGATACCGACCGCAGATGGATTCTAATAATGGGAAAGGAGGAAAAAGAATGTCGAGCAAGAAGGGAAAAAGAGTGTACGGTGTTCAGGATATTGCAAAAATATTTGCGGTATCCACGAATGCGGCAAGTGATTTTTTGGAAGAAGCGATAGCAAATCAGTTGTTCCCTGTTATTAAAGTTGGTGCGCAATATGTGGTGCCTGCAGATGCTTTTGATGAATGGAACATCTTTACTAAACCAAACAGACCTGCTAAGAACGAGGATGTTGCATTTCGGGGAACAAGAGGTAATGATTCGTTCTATACGCCATCGGAAATTCAAAAGATTCTTGCGTTCAGCAAATCGAAAACATATTGCTTTCTTGCCAAGGTTTATGCCGAGGGAAAACCGTTCCAGGTTATAAGGTGTGGCAAGAATTACCGGGTTGGTAAAGTGTCTTTCGATCAGTGGTTATGCAATGGAGACAGAACAAAGTATTAATGGGAAAGGAGACAAGTTATGGATAAGTTAGAACCTATTGTATATACCGCAGATGAGATCAGTGCTTTGTTGGGCATGAAAAAGAGTACCGGATATGCTTTCATAAAGGAAGTCTATGAAAAGAAAAATGCATTTCCGGTATATAAGATTTGCGGACAGTACAGAGTTCCGAAAAAGGCCTTCCACCTTTGGTTGGAAGGAGAGTTTGAAGAAGAGGAAGAGTAGGATATAAGAGTAGGAGGAGTGCAGATAATTGCGCTCCTCCTTTTCGCTATACTTTCAAAACGGTGCGGTGCAGATAGAATTAAAATACCATCATTTTGAAAGGAAGTTACATTATGGCTAAAAACAAAAGCAAAGCATTTTACTACAAGGGTTCCTGGTATCACAGGACTAAATTTCTACGCAAAGATTTCTCAATGGGTTACAGTAAAAAGGGAGGATTCAAAACACAGAAGGAAGCGGAGGAAAGCTATGAACGAATGCATAAGGAGTTTGAGGAAAATAAGAGAAAATGGAATCCTTGCACAGACAAAAATATTCTGCTTGCCGACTATTTGAACTACTGGTTTAACAGGGTGCATGTACCTACCGTTGACTCCGCCACCCGTATGGTTGAAGAAATCACACTGAATTGCTATATCCTGCCCCATGTGGATGATTTATCACTTCGACTTTGTAATACTGGGTATTTTGACAGGCTTTTGAAAACAGCATCCCTACATACAAAATCCGCAGGAAACAGATGCAGAGAACTTTTGAATACCGCTATGCGAAATGCTGTACAGGAGGGGTATCTAACTGAGAACCCCATAGAGTTTACTAAACACTATCCAAGGGAAAAGCATAATGCCACGATCCTAACAAGGGATGAAATCAGACGGCTGTTGCTTGAAATGCGATCTACAAATTGGTTTTTGGAAACCTTACTTGCACTCTTCTGCGGACTTCGCAGAGGGGAGATATTTGGATTAAAATTCTCTGACTTTGACACGGAAAACGAAACCGTTACAATTAACCGACAGATATCCGAAGAATACTTCTTTGATGAGAACGGAAAAAGAATCGGACAACGCCCTGCAGAGAAACCTCCCAAGACAGAAAACAGTTACCGCACAATGCGGATTCCGAAGGTAATATTTGAGGAACTGGAAATCAGGAGAAATAGAATTATAAAAGATAAGAATACGTTAGGTTCAGCTTATCATGACCACGGATACATTTCATGCCGGGAGGATGGCGAGCCGCATACATTGCCATCCTTTTACGGTGCTTTAAAGAGGGCTTGCATTCGTGCCGGTGTTCCTCGGGTTTCTGTTCATGATCTTCGTCATATATATGCGACTATCTTACTGGAGCAGGGAGTGTCCCTCGTGAAAATATCCGGTCTTTTAGGTCATGCGTCTATTCATACGACATTCGAGCATTATTGCCATGTGATGGAGGATGCTCGAAGGATAACCTGCTATCTGAATAATACATTTAAAAGTAGAAAGGCTGATATGTAATGGAATACATAGATTGGAAAATCAGTGGTGTAATGAAGTTGAAGAACAGCTTTGGATTCCGTGTAACATTGATTTTGTCAGATGGCACTAAAAAGGTACAGCAGAAAAGTGGTTATAGGAATATGAAGGATGCACAGCAGGGGAGAGACCTTGCTGTTGCACAGTTGCATAGTAATAGCTATGTAACCGATAATGTTGTTACAGTCAGGGAATTTTTTACGGAATGGTTGGAAACTGTGATTAAGATCAGA
>JAFSGE010000041.1 GCA_017434885.1 Lachnospiraceae bacterium
AGGAGTATTAGTAAATAATGATGTAAAATTATTGTCAGCTGAAAGTTCTGAAATAGAGAAATATAAAAATACTCGAAGTGGTGATTGCGGAGGATATTAGATTTTCTTAGTGTTCTGATAGATGAATAGCAATGCGAGCCATGGAAGGCGAGCAAGGCTACAACTAGTCATGGAAGACTATTGTAGCCGTTTGCGTAATATACCAAAACAAAGAACAGAACACATAGAAAATCTTATATCCGTAGAACGAACCACAAGAGTATTTTATATAACCCTTATTCAAAATGTTTCACGTGAAACATTTACCATATTACTTCACATACAAACACAAGATAATGTTTCACGTGAAACATTCCAACACAAAATCTAGTAAAACAATCCGTGAAACATCTCCAAAAACATCAAAAATACCCGTGAAACATTGAAAAATCAAGCTTTTTCTTTAAAATAGCCCCACAAGATATAGTGGTTTATAAAATCCATACCACAAGTTTAAATTTCCAAAAAAATAATATAGATAATCAATTTGATAAGTGTTATAATCAGTAAGAAAACCTTTATGATATGATGAGAGAATAGGTTTTTATGACTGACATATGAAAGGAACTTAAGATGGGAAAAACGATTGCAATAGCAAATCAAAAAGGAGGGGTAGGTAAAACTACTACTTCAATCAATTTATCTGCTTGTTTAGCAGCAAAGGGAAAGAAGGTTTTAGTAATTGATACTGATCCTCAGGGAAATACCACCAGTGGTTTCGGTGTAGAGAAAAATGAATTGGATAATACAATTTATGAATTAATACTGAGTGAATGTTCTATTAAAGAATGTATTATCAATGATGTAATTCCGGGAGTATCTATTATTCCTTCTAATGTAAATCTTGCTGCAACAGAAATAGAATTAATCGGTGTCGACAGAAAAGAATTTATTTTAAAGAGAGAAGTAGAGTGGGTAAAAGAAAGTTATGATTATATTATCATTGATTGTCCCCCCTCTTTAAATATGTTGACAATCAATGCAATGACAACAGCGGATTCAGTATTGGTTCCGATTCAATGTGAGTATTATGCATTGGAAGGCTTAAGCCAGTTAATACATACCATTAATCTTGTAAAAGAAAGATTAAATCCTGACCTTGATATGGAAGGTGTAGTATTTACAATGTATGATTCCAGAACTAATCTTTCCATGCAGGTTGTAGAGAATGTAAAGAATCACTTAAATCAAAGAGTGTTTAGTACATTAATTCCAAGAAATATCAGATTAGCAGAAGCGCCCAGTTATGGAATGCCTATTAATATGTATGATGCAAAGTCAGCCGGTGCGGAAGCATATATGAGTTTAGCGGAAGAATTAATCGGAAGAAAGGAAGAGTAGAGATGGCAGCGAGGGGATTGGGTAAAGGTTTAGATGCATTAATACCTGCTTCAGTAGGAAATAGTCAAACAACAAAAACTTCTACAAAAGCAAAGCAGCAGGAAGTAAAAGAAGAAAAAAAAGAAGGCGAAACTCTTGTTAATATTACAAAGGTAGAACCAAACAGAGAACAGCCCAGAAAAAATTTCGATGAGGATGCTTTGGAAGAACTGGCAGAATCTATTAAGCAGTTTGGTTTACTTCAGCCTATTCTGGTACAGGACAGAAAAACATACTATGAAATTATTGCCGGTGAAAGAAGATGGCGTGCTGCAAAGAAAGCCGGATTGAAAGAAGTTCCTGTTATTATTAAAAACTTAACTGAGCAGGAAATTGTTGAAATAGCTTTAATTGAAAATATTCAAAGAGAAGACTTAAATCCGATTGAAGAAGCCCTTGCTTATAAAAAGCTTTTAACTGAGTTCAATTTAAAGCAGGATGAGGTAGCTGAAAGAGTTTCCAAGAGTCGTACTGCAGTTACCAACTCTATGCGTCTTTTGAAATTATGTGATCAGGTTCAGCAGATGATTATTAATGATATGATTTCAACAGGACATGCCAGAGCGTTAATCAGTATTGAAGATCCTGAACAGCAGTATACTATTGCTCAGAAGGTTTTTGATGAGAAGTTAAGTGTACGTGATGTTGAGAAGCTTGTTAAAGATTTAGGAAAACCTGTAAAAGCAAAAAAAGTGCCGGTTACAGATAAAGCATTGGAAGCTATTTATCAGGATATTGAAGAAAAGTTAAAGCAAAGGCTTAGTACAAAGGTTGCTATCAGTTCTAAAGGAAACGGAGCAGGTAAAATGGAAATTGAATTTTACAGTCACGATGATTTAGAAAAACTGGTAGATCTCCTTTCAAAACAATAAAGGTTAAAGTTATTGATATACGTTAGATTAGAAAGGTACGATTAAAGATGAATAATTCCTTTTTAAATAATATAGGAATGGGTAACTTAGATATAGGAATTGTTTTGCTGGTACTTATCATTGTTATAATAGCATTGTTGGTTATCAGTATAGTGAACATATGTTCTATATCTAAAATGAAAAAGAAGTATAAGAGTTTTATGAAAGGAAAATCAGCAAAAAGTCTTGAGGATGAAATTGTAGGACTTTTTGAGGATAACAAATTTATTAAATCATCCATAGAAAAAAATAAAAAAGATATCCGTACATTGTACAAGAATATGGAATCAACTTTCCAGAAGATGGGTGTTGTTAAATATGATGCTTTTAATCAGATGGGAGGAAAATTAAGCTTCTGTCTGGCATTACTTGATGAAAATAATAATGGATTTATCATCAATTCCGTACACAGTACAGAAGGATGTTATTCTTATACAAAAGCAGTAAAGCTGGGAGAATCTGATATTCCTCTCGGAAAAGAAGAAAAAGAAGCACTTGATATGGCGATGGGTATTACTGAATAGAGTTTAGGAGCAATGCCGTGAAAATTGTAAAAACATCTGATTTAAAAGGTGGAGAGGTTTTGGCGAAACCTATTTTGACATCAGAAATTAGAGTTCTGTTGTCTGATGGTATTGTATTGCGTCCCGAATACATTGCAAAGATTGAAGAATTAGGTATTAAAGAGGTTTATATTAAGGAAGAAAATATTCAGGAAGAAGCCGCTTTATTACTAAAATCTGATGTAGGGAATATTTTTCACAGTAAAGTGAAGAATATTATAGAAAAGCATACGTACCACAATAATAAAGAACTTATTGAATTAAGTCATACTGCCGACAATATTATTGAAAGTGTATTGGAAGAACCGGAAGTAATCAATAAAATTTATGACATTAAAGAAAGAAGTTCAGATGTGTATGAACATTCAGTCAGTATTTGTTCATATGCTACTTTACTTGCGTTAAAATTAAAGTTCTCAAAGCAATCGGTTCACGATATTGCTGTAGGTTGTTTGTTACATGATATCGGACTTAGGTATGTAACGGTCCCTTTTACAGACAGGGATGTAGAGTCATTTACAAAAACAGAGCTTACAGAATACAGAAAACATCCTATATACGGATATACAGCTCTTCAAAATGAAAAATGGATTTCAGAGCTGAGTAAAAAAATTATTTTGAGTCATCATGAATTGATAGATGGATCCGGTTATCCGCTTAAGGCAAAGGATATTCCGCCGGAAGTAAAAGTAGTAAGTGTTTGTGATGTTTTTGATGAAATGATATGCGGAATCGGATGTAAAAGACAAAAGGTTTACAAAGCGGTTGAATATTTGAAAACATTCCGCGGCTTTCTGTATGATGTGAATATTGTAAATACCTTTTTGGAATTTACAGCAGTTTATCCGGCAGGAAGTAGTGTATTGCTGAGCAACGGTTTTGAGGGAGTTGTGGTAAAACAGAATAAAGAATTTCCCGATAGACCGATTATTAAATTAAGTAAGTCGGAAAGCGGTGTACCGATTACAGAGCAATCATTTGTTGATTTGACAAAAGTAAATAATATTTTTATCGAAAAAGTACTTGAGTAACAATAAGAAAGGAGTCTTATTATGATAGACATTAAATTTTTACGAGAAAATCCTGAGCTTGTAAAGGAAAACATTAAAAAGAAATTTCAGGATAACAAACTTGAATTAGTGGATGAAGTAATTGCGCTTGATGCAGAAAGCCGTAAGGCAAAGCAGGAAGCCGATGATCTTCGTGCAAGCAGAAACAAGATTTCAAAAGAAATCGGTGCATTAATGGCACAGGGCAAAAAGGAAGAAGCAGAGGCAAAGAAAGCAGAAGTAGCAGCAGGTGCAAAGCGTCTTCTTGAGTTAGAAGAAAAAGAAAAAGAATTGGAAGAAAAAGTTACCAAAATTATGATGGTAATTCCTAATATAATTGACCCTACTGTTCCTATCGGTAAAGATGATTCCGAAAATGTTGAAATTACCAAGTATGGTGAACCTGTAGTTCCTGATTTTGAAGTACCTTACCATACAGAAATCATGGAAAAATTTAATGGTATTGATTTAGACAGCGCAAGAAAGGTTGCAGGAAACGGTTTCTATTATCTTATGGGTGATATTGCAAGATTGCATTCCGCAGTGATTTCTTATGCAAGAGATTTTATGATTGACAGAGGTTTTACATATTGTGTGCCTCCTTTCATGATTAGAAGTAATGTTGTAACCGGTGTTATGAGTTTTGCAGAAATGGATGCCATGATGTATAAGATTGAAGGCGAAGATTTATATTTAATCGGAACCAGTGAGCATTCCATGATTGGTAAGTTTATTGATACCATTATTCCTGAGGAAACACTTCCTCAGACACTTACAAGCTATTCACCTTGTTTCCGTAAAGAAAAGGGTGCACATGGTTTGGAAGAGCGTGGTGTTTACAGAATTCACCAGTTTGAAAAGCAGGAAATGATTGTTGTATGTAAGCCGGAAGAATCACCTATGTGGTTTGAAAAATTATGGCAGAATACCGTAGACTTATTCCGTTCTTTGGATATTCCCGTAAGAACAATTGAGTGTTGTTCCGGAGATCTTGCTGATCTTAAGGTGAAATCCTATGATGTAGAAGCATGGTCACCCAGACAGAAGAAATATTTCGAAGTAGGAAGCTGCTCTAACTTGGGAGATGCTCAGGCAAGAAGACTGAAAATCAGAGTGAATGGCGAAAGCGGAAAGTATTTTGCACATACATTGAATAATACAGTAGTTGCTCCTCCCAGAATGTTGATTGCATTCCTTGAGAACAATCTTCAGGCAGACGGCAGTGTGAGAATTCCTGAAGTTCTGCAGCCTTATATGGGTGGCAAAAAGGAGATTAGATAATTTTGCACAAATATTTAAGAGCGATAGGTTTTAGCAAACTGAATGATCGAAAAGAACTGCAGAAGCTTCTTACGGATATTGTGGTTGCTGCTACAGATCGTGCTTATACATCAAACGGCGAAAAGACGTTAATGGCAGAGTTTTGCAAGGATTTTGCAGAAAATATCGGAATTGCGGTTTGCGGTGAATTTGATGAAGATGACAAATTTACTTACGATTATTATTATCCTTATTTACGGGGGAACGTTGTAAGTTCTTCTGAGGATGTTTCCGTAGAGCGTCATGCAGCACAGGAGTCTTATGCCGGAATATGTGATGATATTAAAGTTGGTGTATCTTTGATTTTTTATCTGCAAAATAAAATTCCTTATGTGAAAGCACAAAATGCAGAACTTCTTCCTATCAGAGGAACTACATTAACGTTGTCGGCGCTTTCCACAAAAGGGACAATTATGATGCCGCTTCTCAAAACAGAGAGAGATCTTATCAGAAATAAAAAAAGCCTGATGACCAGAAGTGAGCTGATTAATGCTGCCCGCAAGGGTGATGAGCAGGCGATTGAGAATCTGACTTTGGGCGATATGGACACATACACAGCAATTTCTAAGAGAATACTAAAGGAAGATGTGTTTAGTCTTGTGGATACTTATTTCATGCCTTATGGTATTGAGTGTGATCACTATTCCATACTTGCGGAAATTGTGGAGTGCAATTTGGTAAAGAACCGGTTGACCGAAGAAGAAGTTTATACGATGACCGTTAATTGCAATGATTTGGTGTTTGATTTGTGCATTAACAAAGAAGATTTGTATGGAGAGCCGGCTCCCGGCAGACGTTTTAAGGGTTCTATTTGGATGCAGGGATTTATCAATTTTCCTGAATAGAAAAGTTGATAGTGAATAAAAGAGAAACAGATAAGAACTCGGAGTTGTCATGTAATTTTGATTATGTTAAAATAGACAGGTGGCTGTATGCCACCTGTTATGCCTGTGTTCTCATAGTTAAATGGATATAACAAGCGCCTCCTAAGCGCTAGTTGTGGGTTCGATTCCCGCTGGGAACATTTGATTTTTCAAATAGCAAATAGTTGAATAAATCATCATGATAAGTCAGTTTAGAGGGAATAGAATATGAAAAGAATGACTATCAGAAGTATAACTGTATCAGCCATGTTTATGGCAGCAGGTCTGGTTCTTCCTTTTTTTACGGGTCAGATTCCTCAGATAGGGAATATGTTACTTCCCATGCATATTCCTGTGCTTCTTTGCGGTCTGATATGCGGTTGGCAGTATGGTTTGATAGTAGGTTTTCTGTTACCTCTTGTGAGAAATATGATTTTTGGAATGCCAATGTTGTTTCCTACCGGAATTTGTATGGCATTTGAGCTTGCTACTTATGGTTTTGCATCAGGATGGCTGTATGAACATTCCAAGTGGAAATGTATTTTGGCTCTTTATCGCAGTCTGATTGCAGCAATGCTTGCAGGGCGCGTGGTATGGGCTTTTGTCAGAGTAGTATTGCTTGGTGTTGCCGGAGTAGAATTTACATTTACTATTTTCTTAATGGAATCTTTTGTAAATGCGATACCCGGTATTATTTTGCAGTTAATTTTTATACCGGCATTTATGGTGGCTTTAAACCGTACCGGTATGGCACATTTTCATATGATGAAGAATGGGTATCATCAAAAAAAGGAAAAAGCATGACAGTTGAAGAGATGAGCAAGGTTTTGTGGCAGGAGATTACCCGTGTATTAGAGCAGAAGGAGTTTGTTCTTGTTGCTTTGGATGGACGGTGTGCTGCAGGAAAAACATCGCTTGCAAATGAGATGCAAAGTACATATGGTTGTAATGTGGTTCATATGGACCACTTTTTTTTGCGCCCTGAACAAAGAACCGCTGAACGGTTCAATGAACCCGGTGGAAATGTAGATTATGAACGTTTTTTGCAGGAGGTATTGCAACCTCTTAAAGAGAATAAAGCATTTTCTTATGGAATTTTTGATTGCCATGAACAAAAGATAACAGAGTATGCAGAAATTGTTCCTAAGAAGGTCACGATTATTGAAGGTTCTTACAGTTGTCATCCTGAATTAATTGAATTTTATGATTTAAAAGTGTTTCTTGTCGTAGATACAAAAGAGCAGCAGCAACGTATTTTAAAAAGAAACGGGATAGATGGAGTATCCGCATTTCAGAATAAATGGATTCCCTTGGAAGAGAAGTATTTTTCTGAGTATTGTGTAAAAGAACGAAGTAATTTATGTTTTAAATAGAATATGCAGAGAAGATGTCGGTTTGAATTTACAGCCGACATTTTTTTATAAAATTTATCCGGGAAATCAAATAATTCTTGTAAAAATACTATATTTTCTACAGTAATTTTAAAAAAAGATTGATGATAAGATAATAAGGTCAGAAAGGAAGGGGGCCTGTATGATGAAAAAAGAGAAAACAAAAGCAGAAAAAGTGAAAAAAGAAAAAGTGCAGAAACCGAAAAAGAAAAAGGCTATCTGGTCACCGGGGCTAAAAGTACAACTTTTTGTAGGTTTTATGATTCCGGTTTGTATTGTGGCATTTGTAGGTAATTATGCTTACAAAAAGGCAGCAGACGGTATGCTGAGTAACTATGAAGAGTCTGCAAAGACAGCGATTCAGATGACAGCAACGCTTTTGGATTTCGGATTTCAGTCAGTAGATTCCGATTCACTTGAAATATTTAATGATGCAAATATAAAAGATTACGCTTCCGATACCTATAAAAATGACCCGGGAGCAAAAAGTAATGCTTTGACAAAATCAGAAGCATTAGTCAGAACAAAGCAGTCCAGTAACTCTTTTATTCAGAACGTGGTTATTGTTACATCTGACAGTTTAAATGATATTACAACCACTGCCGGTAAAGGAGATAAGACCGGATATTATGAAAAATTTAAAGCAGAAGCACAGCCTTACATTGATGCTGACGATAAAGCAAAAGCCTGGGCAGGATATCACCCGGTTGTGGATGAGAGATTCAGTACTTCCACAGATGCATATATTTTTGCACAGTATCGAATGGTAAGTTCTAAAAATGCCTGTGTGGTAATTGATATCAGCAGTAAAAGAATTCAGGAAATTTTGGCAGACTTAAATCTTGGCGAGGGAAGTATTATTGCCTTCGTAACAGATGACGGAAGAGAATTGTTTATAGATGATACTATGCAGTTTTCTTTTTATGATAAGGAATACTATAAGACAGCAAAGCAGGATGAAACAGGACTTTACAGCTGTTATGTAGAGTATGAAGGAGAAGAGTATCTTTTTATGTATGGCAGATGTGATACAAATCTTTCATCCATTTGCGCACTGACTCCCAAAGAGGAACTTATGAAGGAAGCCATTGCCATGCGTTCCGGTATTTTTATGTGGGTTATTATTTCCTGTATATTTGTAGCCATTGTAGGAGCATTTATTATTCTCGGTATCAGCAAAAAAATGGGAAGTATTATCAGAAGATTAAAGAAAGTGTCGGAAGGTAATCTTACTGTTGACATGAGAATTAACGACCGTGCAGAGTTCGGAAAGCTTTCACAACATATTATGGATACCATTTCCAATACAAAAGATGTTATAACCAAAGTAAAGGACGTATCCGGAGAGGTAAGCCATTATGTCGGTGAGGTAAAAGAATCCGGTGATAAATTAGAAGTTTCTACTGTTAATATTCAAAATGCCATGGAAGAAATTACAAAAGGTGTAGGACAGCAGGCACTTGACGCAGAGCATTGCTTGGAAAAGACAGCAATTCTTTCCGAAAAAATTCTTTCTACCAGTGAAAGTGTGAAAGAAATGGGTAGCCTTGCAAAGAATACTCATGCCATGATAGAGGACAGTTCAGTTAAAATGCAGCATTTGACTGTGCAGGCAGAAGAAACAGGGCAAATTACAGGTCTTTTATCAAAGCAAATCAGTAATCTGAATACAAAGATGAATAGCATTCAGACATTGATTGATGCCATAGATGAAATCTCTGATGAAACTTCGCTTCTTTCTCTGAATGCTTCCATTGAAGCGGCAAGAGCAGGAGAAGCCGGAAGAGGATTTGCGGTGGTAGCGGATTCTATTAAAAGACTGGCAGATAATTCCAAAAAGTCTTCTGATGAAATCAGAAATGTAATTGTTGATATTAACAGTGTCTTTGATGAAACACAGGTTGTGTTTGAAAAAGTAGGAGCTATGGTAGAAAATCAGGAAGCTACTGTTAAGGAAACTGAGCAGATGTTTGCCGATATGAAGGAAAATATGAATCAGCTTCTTGAAAATATTTCCAAAAGTGTTGCCGGTATGAACGAAATGGATGCAAACAGAAATGATACACTTGCTTCCATAGAAAGTATTTCTGCTGTCTCAGAAGAAACGGCAGCTTCGGCAGAGAATGTAAATGCAACCGTAAGTAATCAGACCTTACAGGTTGAGCAGCTTTCAGGGGTGATGGAAGAACTTGAAGATAAGATGAAAGAACTCTTGGAAGTAATAGAAAAGTTTATTGTGTAATTTTAAATTACATAAAAAATATAGGTGTTGCGTTAAAAATGCCGACCGGAAAACCGGTCGGCATTTGCGTTATTGATATAAATTTGATTTAGTAAGTAAATGAAGAACTAAACAGTTACGGTAATATCGGCATTACCTGATAAAGTAATTACTGTATCCTTACCGTCAATCTTCATTTCGCCCTGTGAAACAGAGGCAGCAACTACATTTACAAGTCTGATGCTGTAAGCGTTATCGGTCTTTACGCTAATCTGAATTTGACCTTCATTTTTAATTGCAGTTACGGAAAGCTCTTCTTTCTGGTCCATGCCGTAAATAACGGTGGATGTTTCTTTTCCGTCCTTGAGAGCATAGATACGAAGTTCAGCGTTATTACCGTAATCATAGTCAGGCTTATCATCATGGGCACCTAAAGCAACGATGGAGTTTTCTTTTACCATAAGAGGAATGCTTAAGTAATCATGCTTTTCTGTAATCCAGCCTGCACCTTCCTTTTCTTCTCCGGTGAAGAAGTTTGTCCAGGTTCCCTTCGGCAGATAGTATTCTGCAATGCTCTGGTCATTGAAGATAGGAGCAACTAAGAGATTGTCACCTAACATATACTGTTTATCAACGTAGTGACAAGTCTTGTCTTCTGTATATTCCAAAACCATACTTCTCATAGTAGGGATACCTGATTTGGAAGTATCAATAGATGTCTTATAGAGATAAGGCATAATTTTTGCTTTCAATCTGGTGAAAAATCTTACAACATCAACTGCTTCCTCATCATAAGCCCAGGGAACTCTGTAGGAAGAGCTTCCGTGGAGTCTGGAGTGTGAAGATAAAAGTCCGAAAGCAACCCATCTCTTATAAACGTCTGCAGTAGAAGTACTTTCAAATCCACCGATATCATGTGCCCAGTAACCGAATCCGCTCATTAACAGAGAGAGACCGCCGCGAAGGCTTTCTTCCATGGATTCGTAATCGGACCAGCAGTCACCGCCCCAGTGTACAGGGAATTTCTGACCACCAACGGTCGCAGAACGTGCAAACAATACAGCTTCACCTTTACCGCGTTTTCTTTCCAATAATTCATAAACACACTTGTTGTAAAGATATGTATAGTAGTTGTGCATCTTCTTCGGGTCGGAACCGTCAAAGTATACAACATCTTCTGTAGGAATTCTCTCACCGAAGTCTGTCTTGAAGCAGTCAACACCCATATCCATCAGAACCTCCAGTTTATCCTGGAACCACTTGTAAGCATCAGGGTTGGTAAAGTCTACGATTGCCATACCGGGTTGCCACATATCCCACTGCCAAACCTGTCCGTTCTTACGCTTGATGAAATAACCTTTTTCAGCGCCCTCATCAAACAGGCAGGATTCCTGTCCGATATAGGAGTTAATCCATACACAGATATTTAAACCTTTTGCTTTGATACGTTTTAACATGCCTTCCGGGTCGGGGAATACACGGCTGTCCCATGTAAAGTCTGACCAATGGAATTCTTTCATCCAGAAACAGTCAAAATGGAATGTTCTAAGAGGAATACCTCTGTCAAGCATGCCGTCTACAAAGCTCATAACAGTTTCTTCGTCGTAATTGGTGGTAAAGGATGTGGAGAGCCACAATCCGAAAGTCCAAGGTGCGGGAAGAGTAGGCTTTCCGGTAAGGTCTGTATATTTGGTAAGTACTTCTTTCATGGTAGGACCGTTGATTAAGAAGTAATCGAGATAACATCCTTCTACGGAAAACTCTGTTCTAGTAACCATTTCGGTTGCCACTTCAAAGGAAACCATTTCGGGGTGGTTAACCAGTACACCATAACCTTTGTTTGTAATATAAAAAGGAATATTTTTGTAAGACTGTTCGGTACTGGTACCGCCGTCTGCATTCCAGATGTCAACGCTCTGTCCGTTCTTTACAAAGGGAGTGAAGCGTTCTCCCATACCGTAAACAAGTTCGCCTACTGATAAAGAGAGCATCTGACGGATGTAAGTATCCTGATTGTCACCCTTGTCATAAGCGTAACCTTTCCAGTCAGTCTTCATAAGAGCAAGGTCACGACCGGATGATTTGGTGATGACCTCACCGTCTCTTAAGTAGGTCATGGAGAAGGGATTTTTGGTAATGGCAAGAGTAAGTGAGCCGCTTACAATTTTAATTTCCTTCTCACTGTCTTCTACCTGAAGAGGTAATTCTTCATTCAGTTCCAGTTCAAAAGCGGGTGTATTTACCACAGCTCCTTTGTGATGATAGGTACGCACACGCATAATGTCGGGTGCGGGGGATGTAATTTCCAAAGTAAGATTGATACATCCTAAAGTGTCACCCCTGCTTGTAATATGAATGGTGGGTGCACATAAAGTTACTTTTTTTTCTTCAATTTTGGTGAAATAGACTTCCTGCGGCGCATGGCAGCCGTAGCCTTCTTTTTGTAACCAGCATCCGTTACTGAATTTCATAAATTTGTACCGATTCCTTTCTGAATAATTTATTTGAAATCAAAGTTTTACAAATACAATTATAATAAAGAAAAAAGTATTTGAATACGGATATTTTTTCATATGAAATACGTCATTTTTCTACTGTTTACAAATTGAAAAATACTATTTATACTTACCATAAGGTACATTTTACGGAGAAAGCACAACCTATGAAGCTGAAAAGTAATTTTAAACTTTTTAAAAATTTTTTTAATAGAGCAAATATCAAAAAACAGCTTTATACCATTTACTTTATAGCTGTTCTTTTACCGATTCTGATTATAGGTACTTTCCTGATTATCAATACAAGAAATATGCTTACCAATTATCATAGAGATTTGCTTCAGTCCGATAACCTGCGGGTAAAAACAATCTTGTTTGAGATTACTACACAGGTTTATAACATATCGGAGGATTTGGCTTCCAATAAGGATATCAAGAGAATTATTTCCAGAAGTTACTATGTGAAACCTTATATGATAGAAAGTCTTTCGGATTTTACACTGGTAGATAATTACAATAATAATTATGCGGAAATAGACAGCATTGAGATTTATACAGATAACTTCGGTTTTATGGACTATAAACAGTTCTATAAGGCAGACAAAAAAATGCAAAAAGAAGACTGGTTTATACGCGCCATCAATCAGAACAGTGTATTTTGGATGCCGATGACGGATACTGATGAGTACGGAAATGAATATTGGAATCTTTGTCTGGTGAGAAAAATTCCAATGGCGGATTCCAAATATAACGGTGTACTTGTTATAAAAATCAGCGATAATTATTTAAAGACAAGATTGGGAAGTCAGGAATATGATACCATGGTTTCCGTTGACAGAATGCCTGTTTTTTTCAGTTCCGACAAGAGTGCTTACGGCACACGTCAGAAAGTAGATATTAATTATAATGAAGACTATTATGAATATGAAGGGGATTTAAAAATAAACGGTATCCCATGTTTTGTCGATGTGTCCACGTTACATATGTATCAATCAGATTCAAAGGCATATGTGTGTACCATCAATGACCAGGCTTATCAGAATATTCTTTCCATTTCTAATATTTGTATTGCAATTATTCTGGTAGCTGCCCTGCTGCCGGCAGTAGTTATTCACTTTTTTACGGATTATTTCACTGACCGTATTTTTACGTTACGTCAGGCCATGCATCAGGTAAGTAATGAGAATTATGAGATTGTAAACTCTGTACAGGGAAAAGATGAAGTATCGGAAGCTTTTGCTGATTTAGAGGTCATGGTACAGAACATTAAGCAAAAGGATGCGGATATGTATGAAGCCCGTTTGAATGAACAACAGCTTGCCAGTGAACAGCAGGCCATGGAGTTTAAGATGCTTGCCAGTCAGATAAATCCTCATTTTTTATACAATACGTTGGAAACCATTCGTATGAAGGCTTACACTGCAGGAGACAGGGAGGTGGCAACTGCCATTAAGCTTCTCGGAAAATCCATGCGGTATGTGCTTGAGAATACCGGAACCAGTTTTACTACTTTAAGGAAAGAACTGGACCATGTAGAAAATTATTTGAAAATACAAAAGCTCCGGTTCGGAGATAAATTTGACAGTAAATTTGAGATATCAGAAGAGATACAGACAGATTTTCTCTATATCCTGCCGCTTCTGTTGCAGCCGGTAGTGGAAAATGCCATTCTTCACGGAATGGAAGAAAAAGAGACCGGCGGAATGGTAATTATTTCTGTTTACAGGCAGTTAGAAGGGGAAGAACTTCTTTGTATTAAGGTGAGTGATAACGGTTGCGGTATGACAAGAGAGCAGCTCGAGATGCTCAGAAGCAGTATCGAAGTAAAAGATATCAGCAGGAGTAAGAGTATCGGACTTTATAACATTCATCAGCGTATCAAGTTAAATTACGGGCAGCAGTACGGTATCCGGATTGACTCTATGCCGGGAAGCGGAACCACCATCAGGATATTGATTCCTTATGAAAGGGCAAAAGAGGAAATTTTTAGTAAGGATGTAAAAATGATACCTTAAAAACAAAAAATGAATGTATTTTTCCTCAAGTATTTACAGTATTTTTATTTTTTTAAGTTTTATATAATAAATACATCAAGAAATCCTTGTGATTTTTTGGTGTATTTTTTTGGCATTTGAAAAGGGAGGAAAAAGGTAAATGAAAAACAGCAAGACTTCAAGAGAACAAGCTTCGGATAAGCTGTATTACCTGATTAGAATTTTAATTCTTATATCAGTAATATTCTTGTTTATTCCGGCTTTAAACCCGGCAAGAATCTGCGGTATGATTAATAAGAACATGTCCCTGTTTACATCCGGTATTTCTTATTCTTCACTGACAGCAGAATTCGGAAGAGCTTTTAAGAAGGAATGGGTGTCCGAATCCTCGCTTCAGCTTTTATATGCATCTGCACTTGCATTATGCTTAGGTATTGCAGCAAACGGTGCAAGCGGATGTATGTCACTTGGAAATATAAAGTTTAAAAAACTGGGCAATCTGATTTCCGTAATCGGATGTGCCGTAGAAGCAATCAGTTTAGCAGGTATCTACGTTGCTTATCAGCAGGTAGCAGCAACCAGCAAGCCCAAAAAAGTAGAGCCTATGTTTCCTCAGGGCTTTTGGATGGTGGCCGCTATCGTTGCAGTAATTTTAGTAGGTTCTTTAATACAGATAGTTCTTCTTTCCAAGAGTAAGAAGGAAGAAAAGTTTGAGATGGAAACACAGTATAAGTTATTTCTTATGCTGATGCCGTTCCTTGCACTGACTGCAGTATTTTCTTATCTGCCTCTTTGGGGTTGGAGATATGCCTTCTTTGATTATAAAGCAGGTGATACCTTAACAATGGATAAGTTTGTCGGATTTAAGTGGTTCCAGGAATTAATTAAGAATCCGGCTACAGTCAGAGATATCGTAAAAGTAATGAAAAATACACTTGCAATGAGTGGTCTGGGAATTGCAACAAGCTGGCTTCCGATGGCATTTGCGATTTTCTTATGTGAAATGAAGAACTTAAAATTCAGAAGATTTGTACAGACATTTACAACCATTCCTAACTTTATCAGCTGGGTTTTGGTATATGCGATTGCATTTTGTATTTTCTCTACAGACGGCTTTATCAGCAGTTTAATGGTAAACATGGGTATCTGGGAATCAGGAAAGAACTTCCTGATGGACGGTTCTCACACATGGCTTAAGATGTGGGCATGGGGAACATGGAAAGGTATCGGATGGAGCGCCATTATTTACATAGCAGGTATCTCCGGTATTGACCAGCAGCTTTATGAAGCAGCTACCGTGGACGGTGCAGGAAGATTCCAGAAGATGTGGCATATTACGGTTCCCGGATTAACATCCACATTCTTCGTATTGCTTCTTATGTCGATTGCAAACATTTTAAGTAACGGTATGGATCAGTATCTGGTATTTGAAAATGCAACCAATACAGATACCATCAGAGTACTTGACTTGTATGTATATAAGCTTGGTATCGGTCAGGGTTCCATCCCTCTTACAACGGTGGTAAGTATGCTGAAGTCAATTATCAGTGTAATCTTACTGTTTAGTGCGAATAAAGTATCCAAACTGATTCGTGGCGAAAGTATTATTTAGGAGGTGGAAGCATGGCAAAGACAGCACAGGAAAAAGCTGATTTAAAAGCGGAAAAATTATACAAAAAAACACATAAGCGCAGATTTAAACTGAAAGTCGGCGACATTATATTTGAAAGCATCAACTACCTGGTATTTACCTTATTTACGCTGACCTGTATTTTCCCCTTCTATTATCTGTTTATTAACACGATTAGTGATAATGACATGGTATTAAAGGGAACCATCAACTTTATACCGAGAGGACTTCATTTAGGGAACTATGCATCCTTGCTTAATGTAGGTGATTTATCAACTTCTTTTATGGTGTCTGTAGCCAGAACCATTCTCGGAACGGCACTGATGGTACTTGCTTCCGGTCTGATTGGTTATCTGGTTACCAAGCAGGAAATGTGGCACAGAAAATTCTGGTATCGTTTTCTGGTAATTACAATGTATTTTAATGCAGGTATTATTCCTGTATTCCTGAATATGCAGATGTTAGGTCTGACCAACAGCTTCTGGGTATATATCATTCCCGGTATTGTGGCACCTTATAATATCATTTTGGTTAAGACCTACATAGAGTCCATTCCCGCAGAGCTGGAAGAAAGTGCAGCCATTGACGGTGCGACTCATATGACAATTTTCAGAAAGATTATCTGGCCATTAAGTAAGCCGATTCTTGCAACCATTGCCATCTTTGGTGCGGTTGGACACTGGAATTCTTTTACGGATTCCCTGATTTACATGCAGTCTGCTCCTGAGTTATATACTTTGCAGCACAGATTGTATATCTACTTAAATCAGGCGTCCAACTTAAAGTCCCTGATGCAGTCGGGCGGCGCGGTAAGCGAAGCAGCAATCCAGTCGGCTCTTAGCGGAAAGATTATCAAATATACCATCTCCATGGTTACCGTAATTCCTATCCTGCTGGTATATCCTTTCCTGCAGAGATATTTCGAAGAAGGTATTATGCTTGGAGCGGTAAAAGGTTAACTTATTGTTACACATACTTACGGTGTTATCCGCATAAGCGGCATTAATAACACAGAAAAAAGGAGGAAGAAAAAGTATGAAAGCAAAGAAAATTGTTGCATTGCTTTTAACTGCAGCTATGACATTATCTTTAATGGCATGTGGCGGTTCAAGCAGCACAAGCACAGAAACTGCTGAAACAGCAGCTACTGAAACAAAAGAAGAAACAGCAGCTACCGAAACAGAAGCTGCAGCGACAGAGGAAGAAGCTGAAGATTTATTAGCAGATGTTATTCCTGAAGAAACTGTAACTCTCGATGTATATGACCAGTTAGCAAACTATTCCGGTGAACAGATCGGTTGGTTTGGTCAGATTATGTTAGAGAAGTTCAATGTTAAGTTGAACATTATCCCTGAAACTGATGGTGTATATGAAACACGTATGGAATCCGGTAACCTTGGTGACCTCGTAATCTGGGGTAATGATGGTGATGAATACCTTCAGGCAGTAGAAAAAGGTTTACTGTATGACTGGAACGAAGATGACCTTCTTGCAGAATATGGTCCTTATATCAAAGAGAACATGACATATGCTCTTGAAAAGAACGCACAGATTTCCGGTGGAACAACATACGGTTTTGGTTTTGACGTAGCAATTGATTCTTCTGCTCGTCAGGACGGTATGTACACATGGGATCTTCGTTGGGATCTTTACAAAGAATTAGGTTATCCTGAAATTAAGAATCTTGATGATATGGTAGAAGTTCTTGCTCAGATGCAGGAAATCTGCCCTACAGATGATAACGGCAAGCCTACCTACGGTGTATCCCTGTTCAATGACTGGGACGGCGACATGGTAATGTTTGTTAAGTCTACAGCAACAGCTTACTACGGATATGATGAATTTGGTTTCGGTTTATATGATCCTGAAACACAGACATACTATCCTTGTTTACAGGAAGACGGACCTTACCTCACATGCTTAAAGTTCTACAATACTTTATACCAGAGAGGATTACTTGATCCCGACTCCCAGACACAGAAATATGACGGTATGGTAGAAGATTACCAGAACGGTACAGCATTCCTGAACGTATTTAACTTCTTAGGTTCTGCTATGTACAACTCAGAAGCTCATGCAGCTGAAGGTAAGGCTATGTATCCTTGCATTCCTTCCGAAGCAAGACCTATCGCTTACGGACAGAACGTATACGGTGGTAACAGACCTTGGACAATTGGCGCTAAGACAGAATATCCTGAACTTTGTATGGCAATCTACAACTGGTTATCTACTCCCGAAGGACGTATGGTTGCTGAATACGGTCCTAAGGACATCTGCTGGTACTATGGTGAAGATGGCTTAACATACTTCACAGATCTTGGTAAGGCAGCTAAGTTAGACGGCAAGACAGAAATGGCAGAAGGATATTCAGGTACATTTGAAGACGGTAACTTCAAGATGAACAATACAACTTGGGGTATCGACTCTCCTAACCCTGAAACAAACGGTGAAACATACAACTACAAGAAGTGGGCAAGCTTTACAGCAGAACCCGGTTCTGATATCGAAGCTGACTGGAGAGATCATACAGGATGTGCTACACCTGATGAATACTTCGGAACATTCAACTATGTTTTAGCTCCCGGTACAATGTACTCTGCAGGTGTTAAGTCTGATGAATTACAGGTAATCTGGAATCAGGTTGCTACATGTATCAAGGACAACTCTTGGAAAGCTATTTACGCAGCAAGCGATGCTGAATTTGATCAGATTGTAGCAGACATGATTGCTCAGGCTGATGAATACGGCTATGCACAGTGTGTAGAATTCCAGGAGAACGAAGCTAAGTTAAGAGCAGCTGCAGAAGATGCTGTTAAATAAGCTGAAATTCACCAAGAATTAAAAAATAAATAAAAATGAGGGGCTGCTTTTTTATAGAGCAGTCCCTTTTTGCAAAAAAGAAAGTGAGAAATAATATGAAATTTTTCAGTGTAGACAGTCCCTTATACCGCTTCATGATGAAATTTTTAGATGTGCTGAAATTAAATTTTATGTGGATACTTTTTAGTCTCCCAATTATTACTATCGGTGCTTCCAGTGTTGCAGCTATGTCGGTAGCGCTTAAAATGGTGGATGATGAAGAGGGATACATAGGCAGAAGCTTTATTAAGGCGTTTAAGGAAAACTGGAAGCAGGGTATTGTTCTGGGTGTTCTCACTTTTGTAGCTGCGTACGCAGTATATTTGGATTTTCAGTTATTTGAAGCAGTGGAAGGAAATCCGATTATGTTTCTGATTATCGGCATGGTATCCTGTTTTATTGTAATATTGGCATTAATATATGCTTATCCGCTTATGGCAAGATATGAAAATTCTATTGTAAAAACCATTCAGAATTCCTATAAAATTGCAAGAAAATATTTTGGTCGTACAGTTCTTCTTGTCTTTTTATTAGCGGTGGAATTTGTAATTTTCCAGTTTAATTCTACTATGGTTTTCTTTGGAATTATTATCGGTCCGGCATTTATGATTTTTACGGTGGCTGCTATCAGCAAACGAATTTTTCAGGAGATAGAAAAAGAACCGGGTGCTGTCATTAAAAAGAGCAGCAAACCGGAGCAAGAAGAAGGATAATTGTATGGCAAAAAGAGATTTGGCGGGTTTAAAATATAAAGTAACAGAAGATAAATGGAAACGTGTCATTATTGATACGGATGCGGCGTGTGAAGCAGATGACCCATATGCGATTGCACATGCCTTAATGAGTAAAAAGCTTGATATAAGAGCTATTTTTGCAGAGCAGTTTCATGAGCCGGGAAGTACCAGGAAAAGTTATGATGAAATCATGGCGGTTTTGGACTGCATGGACATGTCGGTACCTGTTTTTATGGGGGAAGAGGGACCCCTTGAAGAAATAGAAGATAGCAGTTTATCACCGGCAGCAGAATTTCTGATAGAAGAAGCTATGAGAGAGGCGGAAAGTCCCTTGTATGTTTTATGCATGGGTGCTTTGACTAATGTGGCATCCGCAATTCGGAAAAATTCTGCTATTATAAGTAAAATGACAGTGGTCTGGATTGGCGGGCACAGCCATGAATGTGTGAATCCCGACCATAGAGAATTTAATTGCGGAAATGATGTAAAAGCGGCTAATCTGGTTATAAGCAGTGGTGTGGAGTTTTGGCAGATACCTAATAATGTTTATGGCACCATGCACATTGGATTGGCAGAAATTCAAAAGAAAATTTATCCTTACGGAAAAATCGGTAAACATTTATATGAAAATACTGTAAATTTTAATGAGTCGGAGCATGCCGGCTGGACAGCAGGAGAGAGCTGGTCACTTGGGGATTCACCTTCCGTAGGAGTGGTGATAGAGCCAAATTGCGGCAGCTCGGTATACAAAGAAGCACCAATTATTAATGAAGATACTTCCTATTGCTTTGAAATGGGAAGACCAAAGATAAAAGTATATACATCCATTAATTCCAGGTTTATTTTGGAAGATTTTTTTGCAAAGTTGCAGTTGTTATATCCTTATGAAGAGCGATAATGATATTTGATAGCAGGGAGAAATCTATGAGTGATTATAAGAGCACACCTTTATGGAATAATGAATTACCGATAGAAGAGAGACTTGATTATTTAATAAATGAATTGACATTAGAAGAGAAAATTACATGCCTGACGACCGGATGCCCGGATATTGAGCGTCTGGGAATCAAGGCATCTTATATGGGCGGCGAAGCTGCTCATGGAATAGAAGCAAGACATGATCAGGCGTTTAATGCCGGAGAGCCGGAGCCAACAACATCTTTTACGCAACCTATTGGTATGAGCGGAAGCTTTGACCGCGAGCTGATAAAGGAGTGCGGACGGGCAGTAGGTGAGGAAGCAAGAGCACTTTTTACAAGAAATGGTGGTGGCGGTCTTTGTCGCTGGGCACCTACAATTGATATGGAGAGAGATCCCCGTTGGGGAAGAACGGAAGAAGCATACGGAGAGGACCCTTATCTTACAGGGGAAATGTCTGCGGCCTATATTCAGGGTATGAAAGGAGATCATCCTTTCTACTTGCGCTGTGGTGCAACATTAAAACATTTTTATGCCAATAACGTAGAGCAGGACAGAATTAAAATTTCTTCTTCTTTGGACGGAAGAAATAAATATGAATATTATTTAGAGCCGTTTCGCAAAGCCATTGAAGAGGGCGGCGCAGAAGCAATCATGACTTCTTACAATGAAATCAATGGTGTGCCGGCGATTGTCAATCCTGAAGTACAGGAGATTTTAAAGGATACTTACGGTCTTCCGGGGCACGTGGTTTGTGATGGTGGAGATTTTCAGCAGACAGTTTACGATCATCAATATTTTGAGACCCATGCCGAGACAGTGGCTTACGGATTAAAAGCAGGTGTAGACTGTTTTACGGATAACGGAGAAGTAGTCTTTGCGGCAGCAAGAGAAGCACTTGCAAAGGGTCTTATGACAGAGGAAGATGTGAACCGTTCTGTGAGAAATTCCTTCCGCACCAGAATTCGTCTCGGATTTTTTGACAACAAGGGGGAATGTCCTTATACCGGAATGGGTGAAGAGTTTATTAATAACGAGGAGCACAAAACGCTTTCAGCCAAAATGGCACAGGAATCTGTGGTATTGTTAAAAAATGAAGCACAAATTCTGCCTATCAAACCGGAAGAGACTAGTTCACTGGCAGTTATCGGGCCTATGGCTGATGTATGGTATAAAGACTGGTATTGCGGAATTCCGCCTTATGAAATAACACCGCTTGCAGGAATTAAGGAGCAGTACAAAGACACAGCTATTTCTTATGAGAGCGGTTTGTATGATATTTACCTAACCTGTGAGGATAAGTATATCGGTCTGGATGAAAACTTAAGACTTCGTCTTACCGATAAAGAGCATGCAGAAGTATTCTGCTTTACAGACTGGGGTTGCGGAAGTACCACTTTGCAGGCAAGCAGTAATAATAAGTTTGTAACACTGGAAGAAGGTTCTTATTTAATCAAGGCTGACAAAAAAGAAGCATTTTCCTGGTTTATCAGGGAAAGTTTCCGGTTTATCAACACACAGACAGGTTCTTTTGATGTAGAGCCGGAAAGCGGTGATGCTTATTATATTAACAGTTGGAACGGCAGAAAAGTGACCGTTGATGAGGACGGTTATCTGGTAGTAATCAAAACCGATGAAAAAACAGTTGGTGAAGGTGATGATGAAAAGCTTGGACGCAAGTGTCACGCCGTATTTAGAGGAGAGCCTTCCGTATTCGGTATGGAAATCGTGACAAACGGAATTGCCGACGCAGTAAACGCAGCTAAGGAAGCAGAAAAAGCAGTGGTAATCATCGGAAGTAACCCGGTGATTAACAGCAAAGAAGAGATTGACAGAACGACATTGGAGCTTCCTCCTGCGCAGCAGAGGCTGGTGGATGCTGTGCTTGCGGTTAATCCGCAAACAGTAGTAATTCTTGTGACTAATTATCCGTATTCTGTAAATAGATTGCAGGAAACCGTTCCCGGAATTTTGTATGCACCGTCGGGAAGCCAGGAGCTTGGAACCGGAATTGCATCGGTAATAAGCGGAGAAGTATCTCCTGCGGCAAGACTTGCCATGACATGGTACCGTTCGGAGAAAGATTTGCCGGATATCAATGATTATGATATCATTCAGGGAAAGAGAACTTATCAGTATTTTGAAAAAGAGGTATTATATCCCTTTGGTTACGGCCTTACATACAGTGAATTTTTGTATGGACCACTTACTTTGGAAAAGGACAGCGACAACATCAAAGTTACATTTAAAGTGACAAATAAGGGAGAGGCTACTTCCGATGAAGTAGTGCAGCTTTATGTCCGGAAAGAAAAGTCCCGTGTAAAGCAGCCACTTTTACAGCTAAAAGGATTTGATCGTATCAAAGGAATGGAGCCCGGAGAAACCAGAGAAGTATCACTTATGATAAAAACAAAGGATTTACGTTACTTTGATGTGATATCCGACTCTCTTCTTTTAGAAGAAGGTGATTATACCTTTATGTTGGGAGCTTCATCTAAGGATATCAGACAAAGTCAGACCATTTTTGTAGAGGGTAGCAAAGCGCCTGCAAGAAATCCTTTTGCAGAGACAAAGGCGGAGCAATACGATGCTTATGAGAACTGTTTTATACATAAGGGATGCAAAGGGCACACCACAACTAAGGAGACGGCCATTATCCCCGGAAAAGCAGGAGATGCACCTGATGTTGTGGATAACGATACCAAGGAAAAGGTAAGCGGTGTATTACGCTACAAAGATTTTGTATTTGACAAACAGCCTCAGAAAGTACGTCTTCTTCTTTCTGCGCTTCAGGACGGCACAGTAACTTTCATGTTAAACAATGCGGATGGTGATAAGGAATTGTGTGAAATTCATGTAAGCAGTAAAGAAGACAGAGATTTTGAGTGGATAGAAGCTGACATAATTGCTTCCGACATTAAAGAAAACAGTAATACGCAACTTACCGTGAATATAAACGGCAAAATAAAATTGGCAAAGTTTCTCTTTTTATAGTACAGAAAAGGAAAGGTGTATCAAATGATTCATAATGTAATAGACATGACGGTAGAAGGAAGTGTGGGTACGCCCACACTGACTACCTATATTATTGACGATGCAGAGATGTTTCTGATTCGAAAACGTCCTCTTATTATCATTTGTCCCGGCGGCGGATACAATCATTTATCCGACAGAGAGGGCGAATTGCTTGCTTTGCAGTATTTGTCCATGGGATTTCATGCGGCGGTGCTTCGTTACAGTGTGACTCCGGCTGTTTATCCCACGCCGCTTTCAGAGCTTGCTAAAGCAATGGCTACCGTAAGGAAACATGTGGATGAATGGCATATTGAAGAAAATAAGATTTTGGTACAGGGCTCTTCTGCAGGGGGACATTTGGCAGGACTTTTGGGATGTTATTGGAACAAGGAGTGGCTGGCAGAGCAGATTGCAGAGGGAAATAAGGAGCTACTGAGACCAAACGGTCTGATACTGAGCTATCCGGTTATCACATCAGGTGAGTTTGCACACAGAGGTTCCTTTGATATGCTGATTGGAGAAGCTGCCGATACGCAGCGAAGGGAAAAACTTTTGGAAGAGTTATCTTTGGAAAAACAGGTAACGGAGGATACACCTCCTACCTTTATCTGGCACACTTATGAGGATGGTGCCGTACCGGCAGAAAATTCCCTGCTTTTTGTGCAGGCACTGCGCAGAAAGAATATCCCGGTTGAGTTTCATCTGTATCCTAAGGGCGGACATGGCTTAGGTCTTGGAACGGAGCTGACCTGTTCTTCTTCAGGCAAGGAAATCAGACCGGAGATTAATACCTGGATTCACATGGCGGAAACTTTTATCAGAAATTTATAAAGCCCCATGTTACTGGGGCAGGTTTTTGCGGTATTCCGCAGGGCTGATGCCAACGTATTTTTTGAATTTTTTGTGGAAGTAATCCACGTTTTTGTAGCCTACCTGTTCGGCAATTTCGTAAACCTTAAGGCGGTTTTCTTTGAGCAATTCAAGGGAATGCTCAATACGTTTATTATCTACGTAGGAGTTAAAGCTTTCGCCCACGGTTTTGTTAAAGATTTTGCCAAGGTAGGCACTGTTATATCCAAACAGCGGAGCAATACTCTCCAGTTTGATATTATTCTGGTAGTTATGGTCGATATAATAGAGAATGTCGTCCAAAACAGTATCTCTGGAGGGATTACCCGTTGCATTCATCACCATTTCCGCCTGCTCAGATATGTACTGTATCATTTCATAAAGATAATGACAGTTTTCCAGTTTGTCGATGGATTCGGCGTTGGTCGGAAAAGGAATGGATGTATTATTGTAAATATGATTTACTTTTTCTTTTATGCGTAAGTACAAATCCGTTAAAAATAACTTCACGGATGTAATGTCATTTTTGACATTATATAGGTATTCTTCCAGTTCAAAAAGAGATTCCGCAACCTTTTTACGGTTAAAGGTGAGAAGATAATCCGTAAGCATGTTACAGTATTCTTCCAGTTTTTCATTGCTAATTTCCAAAATTCTGTTTTTTACATCGGGAAGCTCCTCATAGCCTAAAGTATGTTGTCCCTGAATACAGAAAAATCTTCTCTTGCAGAGAGTGGATGCTTCTTCGTAAGAAAGATAAATTTCATCCAGATTGTTAACCGGTCTTCCGTAGGCAAGGAAGAGAGAATCCAAAGGGCTTCCTTCCTGAGGAGACGCTTTTTCATAACGGTCAAGAAAACCCTGGAATTTGGAAAGGGCAAAGCTTCCTTTCAGAAGTATGACTTCATTCCCCTCTTCTTCAAAATGTTCAAAGGTATGGTTTCCTTTATTGGTCACTTTCAAAAGGTCTGCAAAATTATAGCTGATATCTGAGGGATTCAGACTGAATTTTTCATAAATTACCACTTGATAGACATCGGCACAAAGATGCATTTCTTCCAGTTCGTTTTGGGAAAAAGTAACGGTATCGGAGGAATCATAAGTACCGGTTACGATTTCGTGAAGAATCACATTTTTTGCTTTATGCTTTAAAAGTGTAAGGTTGTCTGACTTAGAGCGTGCAGCTTCCAGGTCGCTTTTTATTTTAACAAGTGCCTGCAGAAGTTCATCTTCATCAATGGGCTTGGTCAGGTAAAATTCTACGCCGTAACGGATGGCAGTCTGGGCATAGGTAAAGTCGGAATAGCCGCTTAAGATAATAAATTTACCCTGATAGCCTTTTTCCCTGGCAATACGGATAATATCGGTACCGTACATTTTGGGCATACGGATGTCAAGAAGAACCAGACTGGGCTCATTTTTTAAAATACCTTCCAGGGCATCTTCTCCGTTACCTGCTTCCCCGCAAATGGTAAAGCCAAGCTCATTCCAGTCAACAATACACTTCAGACCTTCTCTGATATTCTGTTCATCATCTGCAATAAATACGGTTTCCATTTTTTCTTCCTTTGCACATTTGATAATATCATTTTAAAGGAAAGCATAAGGGGTTGTCAAATTTGAGAGGTAAAGTATCTTCAATTAGTTTGGTATATTATTAAAAAAGGAAATTGTATAATAAAAAGTACAATACAGACAGTGCGAAAGGAAGTATTTTTATGAAAATTCAAAACCCTATTATCCGTGGTTTTTATCCAGACCCCAGTATTTGTGAGGCGGAGGGAAAATATTACATAGCGTGCAGTTCATTTCAGTTTTTTCCGGGAGTGCCCATTTTTGAAAGTGAAGATTTGATTAACTGGAAACAGGTTGCCAATGCCCTTACCAGAACCAGTCAGGTAGAGCTTCATCAGATTCCCAGTTCGGGAGGCGTGTTTGCTCCCACGCTTCGTTATCATAACGGAACATTTTATATGGTGACCAATAACAATACCTTCGGAAAGAATTTTTATATTTCCACTAAGGATATCAGAGGAGAATGGTCGGAGCCTATTTTTGTGGACCAGGAAGGAATTGATCCTTCTTTGTTATTTGACAACGGCAAGGTATACTTTACCAGCAATGGTTCCGATGAAAACGGAAAGGGTTGCATTTTACAGTGTGAAATTGATATAGAAACGGGAGAAAAGCTGACAGAAAGTATTCCCGTATGGTCGGGAAGCGGCGGTAGATATCTGGAATCACCTCATTTGTATCATATCGGAGACTGGTATTATATGATGGCGGCAGAAGGCGGTACAGAGTATGGCCATATGATTACTTATGCCAGAAGCAAAAATCCTTTCGGACCCTTTGAAGGATATGAGAAGAATCCTGTTCTTACCAACAGAAATTTGGGCGGCAATGAAAACAGAATTCAAGGTATCGGACATGGTGACCTGATTTGTGATGCACAGGGAAATTACTATATTGTTTGTTTGGGATTCCGCCAGTGCGGAGAGTGGTCTCCTTATCATCATTTGGGACGTGAAGTGTTTATGGCTCCCGTTAGCTGGAATGAGGATGGATGGTTTGTGGCAGGAAATAACGGAATTGTAACAGAGCACATGGATGTTGCTCTTACAGGAGAGCAGAATACAAAGATTTATGACGTGAGTTTCCCTGTTAAAGAGGATGATATGCTTCGTTTCAGTTATCTTCGTGATTATCGCAAGGAAAATTATGAGTTTACCGAAACGGGACTTAGAATGCGCGGCACAAAAATTACTTTAGAAGAAGCAGATACTCCTACTTTTGTGGGCGTGCGCCAGTCAGAGTTTGACACGAAACTGACAGTAAAAGTAAGCGGTGAAGCAAAAGAAGCGGGCGTGACCGTTTATATGGATGAAAGCCAGCATTATGATTTAGCTGTTATAAAAGAAGGAAAAGAGCGCAAAGTAATTTTGAAAATCTGTACCGGTGATGCAAAAGCAGTGAACGGAGAGTTTGTGTTACCGGAAGGTACAGAGTCTGTGGAATTATCTGTAAAATCCGAACCGGAACGATATCATTTCTATTGTGTAGCAGAGGGAGATGAGAAGCTTTTGGGCAGTGCCAGGGCAAAATATCTTTCATCTGAAGTGGCAGGCGGTTTTACGGGAGTATTGATGGGACTCTATGCTATTGACAGAGAAGAAAATTGGGCAGAATTCACGGAACTTTGCTGGAAACAGGGAGTGGAAGAGTAAGCAAAGGAAAGTTGCCGGAAAGGCAAGGTAAGAGAGTATGAAAAACAGAATATACCGCTTGGCAGCAATACTGCTATCCTGCAGTCTTCTTTTTTCAGGATGCGGGCAACAGGCAGATAAAAAAGAAGAATGTCCCTATGAAGAATTCATTGTAGTAGATGTGTTTGACGGGCTTGCTAATTATCAGGGAGTGCAGTCCGGCTGGTTTGCCAAGCTGGTAAAAGATAAATTTAATATGGAACTGAATATCATTGCCCCTAATGTAGCGGGCGGAGGAGATACGCTTTTTGAAACCCGTGCGGCAGCAGGTGATATCGGGGATTTGATTATCTGCAGTGGTGAGAGCGGCAATCTTCCCGATATGGTAACAGCCGGGCTTGTCATGGACATGGAGCCTTACATTAAGGATAAGCAGATTATGCGTTTTGAAAAGGCAATCCGTTTCATGCATGAAAACATTCCTCAAGACGGAATTTACGGGATTCCTTCGGAGTTGTCACTAAATGCGCCCACCATGCCGAGTGAAGTATTGGAACCCACTTACGGTCCCTATATCCGCTGGGATTTGTATAAAGAGCTCGGATATCCTGAGATGGAAACTTTAGAGGATATGCTTCCGGTACTAAAAGATATGCAGAATCTTTGTCCCTCAACAGAGGACGGAGAGAGAACCTATGCATTTTCTTTTTTCCGGGACTGGGATGCGAATCTGATGAATGCAGCCAAGCAGCCTTGTTGTTTTTACGGTTATGATGAGTACGGATTTGTGCTGGCAAAGGCAGATGGAAGTGATTTTCAGAGCATATTAGATGATGATTCCATTTATTTTAGAGTATTAAAATGGTATTTTGATGCCAATCAGATGGGACTGGTAGACCCGGATTCCATTACGCAGAAATACGAAGATTTTGTGGAAAAATACGAAAAAGGACAAATACTTTATGCTCCCTGGCCCTGGGTGGCACAGACCCACTACAATACCCTTGAGCGGGAAGAACAGGGAAAAGGATTTATGATGGCAGACATTGCCGATATGAGTATTTATTCTTACGGCTGCAGTGAATATGGAAATCAAAAAAGTATTATTGCCATTGGTGCCAATGCACAGGATCCTGAAAGAATGGCTGATTTCATTGACTGGTTGTATTCTTCTGAGGGAATCAGTGCAAATGGAGTATTTTCCATTGCCCAGACTGCAGGACCGGAAGGTCTTGCATGGGAATACGGAGAAAAGGGTCCTTACCTTACGGAATTCGGAAAAGAGGCATTAGTGAAAGGTGATGCAACTGTACCGGAGGAATGGGGCGGAGGCAGCTGGAAAGGCGGCATTTCTCAATTAAATTATCTGGCGGTTAATAAAATGGAACTGGATGAGAGGGGATATCCTTATCAATACCAGATGTGGGAATCGGTGATTGACGGTAGCGCGTCCGCAATAAAAAAAGACTGGCAGATGCAGATGGGTGCAACAACAACGCTTGATTATCTGATTGATAACGGTAAGCTGGCGGTTTCACCGGGATGCGGTTATACAAATCCTTCTGAAAATACAGAGCAGACAGCGATTCGAAAGCAGTGCCGCGGTGTTATTCAGGAGTATTCGTGGCGTATGATTTTTGCAGAAGATGAAAAAGAGTTTTATGAACTTCTTCACACGATGCAGGAAGAAGCATATGCACTTGGTTTTGAAGAAATACTGGCCTTTGATATGGAAGGCGCCATGGCAAAAGATGCAGCAAAAAAAGAAGCGGTCAAAGCATATAGCGGAAAGGAATAGAAGCATGATAGAGAGCAGTAAAGTAAATAAAATATTGTACGGTGGAGATTACAACCCGGAGCAATGGCCGGAAGAAATCTGGGAAGAGGATATGCGTCTTTTTAAGCTGGCGCATATTGACATTGTGACGCTCAATGTATTTAGTTGGGCAGCTTTGCAGCCGGATGAAGATACCTATGACTTTGCCCGTCTTGATAAGATTATGAAAATGGTAAAGGATAACGGACTGAAGGTATGTATGGCAACCTCTACTGCAGCTCATCCTGCATGGATGGCGCGTAAGTATCCTGATATCCTGCGTGTGGAACACAATGGTATGAAGAGAAAATTCGGAGCAAGACACAATTCCTGTCCCAACAGTCCTACTTACCGCAAATATTCCGTTGCCCTGGCAGGGAAGCTTGCGGAGCGCTATAAGGATTATGACAATATCGTGGCATGGCATATTTCCAATGAATACGGCGGAGAGTGCTATTGCGAAAATTGCGAAAAGGCATTTCGAGGATGGCTCAAAAAGAAATACGGAACAATTGATGAATTAAACAGAGTATGGAACATGTCTTTCTGGGGACATACCTTATACGATTTTGATGATGTTGTTCTTCCCAATATGCTTTCCGAAGAGTTTGCGTGGGACGGAATTCGCACCAATTTCCAAGGGATATCATTAGATTACAATCGTTTCAACTCTGACAGCATGTTAGAGTGCTTTCAGATGGAATATGAAGCTGTAAAGAAATATACACCGGACATTCCGGTTACTACCAATCTGATGGGTTCCTACAAACCTCTTGATTATCAGAAGTGGGGAAAATACATGGACTTCATTTCCTGGGACAATTATCCCGGTTATGATTCTTACCCGGCACAGGTTGCCATGCAGCATGATTTGATGAGAGGATTAAAACAGGGAAAACCTTTTGCTCTTATGGAGCAGACTCCCAGTGTGAGCAACTGGCATATTTATTGTAAGTTAAAGAGACCCGGTGTGATGCGCCTTTGGAGTTATCAGGCCGTGGCCCATGGTGCAGATACGGTTATGTTTTTCCAGATGAGAAGAAGTATCGGTGCATGCGAAAAATATCACGGTGCTGTGATAGACCATGTGGGCAACGAAAATACAAGGGTATTTAGGGAAATTACTCAGCTTGGCAAAGAACTTGACCAAATCGGAAGTGAAATTCTGGGTGCAAAAGAAGATGCAAAGGTTGCCATTGTGTTTGATTGGGACAACTGGTGGGCAGCAGAGTTTTCCGCAGGACCAAGCAGATTGATTAACTATTGTCAGGAAGTTGGCAGATATCACAGGGCATTAAGTGAGCAGAATATTTCCCTTGATTTTGTCAGCGTGGATGACGATTTATCTTCTTACAAGCTGGTAATTGCTCCCCTTCTTTATATGTGTAAGGATGGATTTGACGAGAAAATCCGCAGTTATGTAAAGAATGGCGGCAGCTTTGTGACCACCTATTTCAGTGGTTATGTAGAGGACCATGATTTGGTAATCACCGGCGGATATCCCGGCAGATTAAAGGATATTTTGGGAATTTGGGTGGAGGAATCCGATGCACTTCCCGAAGGAGAAGCAAATTCCTTTACTTATAAAGAAAAAACATATCCTGCGCAGGTACTTTGCGATTTACTTCATTTGCAGGGAGCAGAAGCGCTTAGTAATTATGAAAGTGATTTCTATGAAGGAATGCCTGTGTTGACTTGTAACCGGTTTGGGGAGGGTAAAGCATATTATGTGGCAACAGCGTCCGATGAAGAATTTTATAAAGACTTTTTGGGCGGACTCTGCAAGGAACTTGAGATTATGCCGGTAGCGGATGTTCCGGAAGGCGTGGAAGCTTGCGAGCGAATCAATGAAAAAGGAAGTTATTTATTCCTGTTAAATCACTCTGCAAAAGAACAGCGAGTATTGCTTGAAAAAGCAGGCTGCGATTTAATCAGCGGTCAAAGCTATCAGGCAGGAGATAGTCTTGTTCTTTCCAAAGCAGGCGTTGCTATTGTAAAAAAATAAAAGGAATTATCATGAGTATGGAATTAATAAGAAATAAGGGAGAGATTTTATGAGAGAATTAACAGCACCCATGGGGTGGAACAGCTGGGATTGCTATGGTGCAGCGGTGAATGAAGAGATTGTAAGACAAAATGCCGAATTTATGGCAAAGAATTTAAAAGAGTATGGATGGGAATATATCGTAGTGGATATCCAATGGTCGGCGCCTAATGCGCAGAATCATGAATATGATCCTTTTGCAGAGCTTTGTATGGATGAGTATTCCAGATTAATTCCCGCTGAAAACCGTTTTCCTTCTTCTGCAGGAGGAAAGGGATTTGCTCCATTGGCGGAATATGTGCATTCCTTGGGATTAAAATTCGGTATTCACATTATGCGAGGCATTCCCAGACAGGCGGTTCATCGCAATACGCCCATTAAAGGCACGGATAAAACGGCAAGAGAAATTGCCAAGACAAACAGTATTTGTCAGTGGAACACTGACATGTACGGTGTAGATGCAGCGAAGGAAGGCGCAAGAGAGTATTATAACAGTTTGTTTGAACTGTATGCTTCCTGGGGTGTTGATTTTATTAAGTGTGATGACATTGCAAGAGAGCTTCCCCATGAGGAGGAAGAGTTGATACTGCTCAGTGAAGCCCTTCACGGATGCGGAAGAGAGATGATTTTAAGCCTTTCTCCCGGTCCTGCTCTTCTGGAAAAAGCTGAACTTTACAAACAGATTTCCAATATGTGGCGTATTACCGATGATTTTTGGGATCAGTGGGAGCTTCTTTATGACATGTTTGGGAGAGCAGAAAAGTGGTGTACCCATACCGGTGCAGGGCATTGGCCGGATGCGGATATGCTTCCGGTTGGACCGCTTCGTCAGGATTATGACGAAAAGGATTGGACAAAGTTTACCGAAGATGAACAGATTACCATGCTGACACTTTGGAGTATTTTCCGTTCCCCTCTTATGATTGGTGGTGAAATGACGAAATTCGACAAGTTTACCATGAATCTTCTGACCAATGAAGAAATACTCCGCATGCATCAGGAGGTGCGTCATTCACATCAGGTATGGCGTCGTGAGATAAACGGAGTAGAGCATATTGTGTGGATGGGCATAAGTATAGAAGGTGGTATTTATATAGCTGTCTTTAATGCAGGAGAAGAGGACAGCAAGATTTCCATTGCACTTAATGAACTGGAGATTTATAATGAAATAAAGGGATACGAGCTTTGGAGCAGAGAAAATGTGGCACTTGACGGAGTACTTCCGGTAGAGCTCAAAAAGCATGGTGCAAAAGCATATTATTTAGAGTTTTAATATAAGTAAAAAAAATAAAAAATTGTGCGACATAGAGTTGCACAATTTTTTGTCCAATAAGACGGCTTGCAAAGCGTAGCGTCGTTTGGTATCGTAAGGACGGAGGAAGAAAATGTTAAAGACAGCAGCGGTTTTCAGTGATAATATGGTATTACAGAGAAATAAAAAAATCCGTGTATTTGGCAGTGCGGATGATGGTAGCAGGATTACGGTGTCCTTGCTCGGGAAAAAGAGCGAAAATATCTGCAAGAACGGCAAATGGATGGTTTATCTGCCGGAGTATGAGGCGACGGAAGATGCCGTAATGGAGATTACCGACGGTAAGGATACCATTACTTTTAAAAATATTGCCATTGGTGAAGTCTGGCTTGCGGGAGGGCAGTCCAATATGGAACTGGAACTGCAAAATGCCAAAGGCGGTGCAGAAGCACTGAAAGCAAATCCGAAGGAAGATACTGTTTTACAAAAAATCCGTTTTTACTATACTCCAAAAAAAGCTTATGAGTGTGAGGAACTTTGGGAAGAGGAAGCAAGAGCTCACTGGGAGGTTTTTGGTGAGACGGATGCTGCCAAATGGTCTGCGGTAGGTTTCTTTTTTGCCAAGAAGCTTGCAGCAAAACTGGGCGTAACCGTAGGTGTTATCGGTTGTAACTGGGGAGGTACCTCAGCCAGTGTGTGGATGAGCAGGGAAGCGCTTCTTGAGCATGAAGATACCCGTGGTTATGTTGAGGACTATGAAAACAGTGAGGCTGCCTGTAAGCCGAGAGAACAACAGATAGAAGATTACAAGGCCTATGAAAGGTATCATGCCGATTGGGAAGCAAAGGCAGCAGGTATTTATGAAAAAGAACCTATGGCGGCATTTGACAAGGTGCAGGAGATGATAGGTCCCTGTCAGTATCCCGGTCCCATGAATTGTGCCAACTTCACCAGACCTTACGGGCTTTATGAAGTAATGTTAAAGAAACTGGCGCCTTATACTCTCGGAGGATTTATTTTTTATCAGGGAGAAACAGATGAAGGAAAGCCGAGAGAATACTACACGCTTTTTAGCCGTTTAATCAGGCAGTGGAGAGAAGATTTTATGGATGAGGAGCTTCCTTTCCATTTTGTACAGCTTACCATGCACAGATATCAGCATGACCCGGATACCAAAAGCTGGTGTATTCTTCGTGAAAATCAGATGAAGGTGTACAGGACGGTAAAGAATACGGGAATTGCTGTAATTATTGACTGCGGAGAGTTTCATGAGATTCATCCCAAGGATAAGAAGAGCGTAGGGGAGAGACTGGCACTGCAGGCACTCTGCCATACCTATCATATGATAGAAGAGAAAAATGCTTTTGGTCCTATTTACAGAGATTACCTGTATGCTGACGGCGGCATGGAGCTTTTCTTTGATTACGCAGAGGAAGGCTTTACTGTAAAGGGAGAGCTTAGTGGTTTTGAAATTGCAGGAGAAGACCAAGTATTCTATCCGGCGAAAGCACATACTTTGTCAGAGAATGGAAAAAGAAATGTCATCTTTGTTTCCTCTGAGCATGTTAAAGAACCGATAATGGCAAGATATCTTTGGAGAAACTACGCAGAAGTTCCTTTGTTTGGACAAAACGGACTTCCCGCCGCGCCTTTTCGGACACATAAAGGGAGATAATGCATGAATTACATTGTACTGGATTTGGAATGGAATCAGAGTAACACCGGAGAAGAACCGGAAGTGAAGGAGATGCCCTTTGAAATTATTGATATCGGGGCAATCAAGATGAATGAAGAGAAGGTAATGATTGATGAATTTAATCAGTTGGTGAAACCTGCTGTTTATCTTCACATGCATAAAATTACCAGTAAAATTATTCATCTTCATATGAGAGATTTACGAAAAGGGAATCCTTTTACACAGGTGGCAGGTGAATTTCTGGACTGGTGCGGAAAAGACTATATTTTCTGTACATGGGGTCCTTTGGATTTGTATGAATTGCAAAGAAACTTAAGGTTTTATGATATGGAGCCTCTTTCTGATAAGCCACTTAAGTTTCTTGATGTCCAAAAGCTGTTCAGTATCGCTTATGAAGACAGGAAGAGCCGCCGGAGTTTGGAGTATGCCATAGATTTTTTGAACATCGAAAAAGACATTCCTTTTCACAGAGCATTCAGTGACGCCTATTATACCGCAAAGGTTCTTGAGACGTTAAAGGATGATGTGCTTGAAAATTATTCCATTGATACCTTTGTGCTTCCGGGAAGCCGGGAAGAGGAAATTCATGTAATGTTTCATGATTATATGAAGTATATTTCCAGAGAGTTTCCGGATAAGCAGATAGCCATGGAGGACAAAGAGGTTATCAGCACAAAGTGTTATCTTTGCCACAAAAATATCCGCAAAACCATCCGTTGGTTTACTCCTAACGGAAAGCATTATTATAGTGTTGCCCATTGTCCGGAACACGGTTTTATGAAGGCAAAAATCAGAATCCGCAAAACAGAAAAAGACAGTGTATATGTGGTAAAGACAACAAAGTTTATTTCTGAAGAGGATGCAGGGCAAATCGCCCAAAAAAGAGAGCAGGCAAAGGAACAACAAAAAATAAAGCGCAAAATGTTAAAAAACAGGCAACAGAAGAAAAAGTTATCTGATTAGAAATCAAAATCTTTAAACCGGGAGGAAGGGAACTGAGGACCTTTATCCCGGTTCTTTTTAATTTTACGTCTGTTTGATGTCTTTGACTTATGACCGATATCACCAAATTTGTAATCTGCTGCCATGGCATGTGCAACAAAGATAATAATCAAAACAACGGCAACTGCAACGATGATGATTAAAATCAATTTTACATTAATAAAAACAGTGTTACTGTCTGCCTGAGTCTGAATAATCGGGTTGCCGGTGCTAAGAAGCGGCTTATCACCGGAAGGAATCAGATTGTCTGAAGTATTTTCCGCTAAATGAACGGAAGCCATGCCTAAAGGAACATTTTGATAAAAATACAAAATTCTTGCAACTTCCCGTTCCGACAGGTTTTCATAAGAAATTTCGGAGGTAAGCTCTGTAAAGTCTACTGTTTTCGGCAAAATAATATAGCTGTTTTCATTCAGAGAAAGAAGCGTTGAGGAATTTCCGAATACATCATAAGAGGTATGGAAAAACTCCAGTCCTTTAATTTGATAATCGGTTTCATGCTCAGAAACATTGGTTACCACAAAATTAGTAAAACCGTAGTCAAAAAGCTTTACGGTATCGTTGAACTGGTCAGGTGTTTCTTCCATCATGACAACACAGATTAGTTTCAGACCGTTTCGCTCTGCACAGGTAACAAGCGTCTGTCTGGCTTCATCGGTATAACCGGTCTTTCCGCCTTTGATGTCTTCATATGCAATCTCACCGGTAATGAGTTTATGTTTGTTACGGGTAATAAAATCATCGGGCTGGGTGTCAGTTGCCTGAAAATGATAAGAAGCCGTATTGCCGATTTTGGATAGAAGTTCATTGTTAAAAAAGGCTTTTGCAATTACCGCAAGGTCGTATGCAGAGGTATAGTGATTGTCGTCATAAAGACCGTGTGCATTGACAAAATGTGTGTTTTCGCAGCCAAGCTCCTTTGCCTTGTCGTTCATCATTGCGGTAAAGGCATCCATACTGCCGCCGACGTGTTCTGCCACGGCATTTGCCACTTCATTGGCAGAAGCTACCAAAATACCGTAGAGACATTCCTCCATAGGCATAGCCTGTCCCATATCAATACCGATATTGGAACTGCCGCTTTCGATACTGAAAACCGCGTCATGGGAAAAGTTGACAACTTCATCCATTTTGGTGTTTTCAGCGGCAATTAAGCAGGTCATCAGTTTGGTAGTGCTGGCAGGATACATTTTGTCATGAATATTTTTGGCATAGAGAATAGTACCTGTATTGGCTTCGAGCAAAATGGCGGAATGGGCACTGATTGCGGGACCGTCCGGCCAGTTGATAATCTGATTGCTTTGGACGGGAAGCTTTTTACGTTCTTCTGCCTGCGCCTCATAATCGGATTCTGTGGGCGCTGCCAGAACAGTGAGCGGTGTAAATGCAGTTGTAATATATAAAAAGGCGGATAAAAAAAGAAGTCCTATCCGCTTTGCATATTGTCTTTTCATGGAAACTCCTTGCAAGTTGTAGTTTTACAAATATGATACACTATTTTGCCTAAAAACCAAACAGCTTTTACAAAAAATTCATGGTTATTTTTGGATACTATGATATACTTAAACTATCAAGAATATTTTATGCTTTAAACGATAAACTCTGTGGCATAAAAGCGTGGGAGGAAATAATGAGACTGAAAAATGTACCCGGTTCAAGGGAAGCCATTGCAGAGAGTGAATTTGTAATACATGATTTTAAGGAAACCAAAGGAAGCTTTAAAAAACTGTTCGGAAACGAAAATCCGCTTCATATTGAAATCGGAATGGGGAAGGGAAAATTTATATATCGCATGGCAGAGCTTCATCCGGAAATTAATTATATCGGAATTGAAAAATATTCCAGTGTTCTTCTCCGTGCAGTTCAGAAGATGGAAGCAGAACCGCTGCCCAACCTAAAGTTTATCCGTATGGATGCGGAGGAGATAGAGGAAGTGTTTGATGAGGGAGAAGTGGACAAGATTTACCTTAATTTTTCCGACCCGTGGCCAAAGGACAGACATGCCAAAAGGCGTCTTCCTTCCAAGGAATTTTTGGCAAGGTATGATAAGATTTTGAGAAAAGACGGATTCTTGGAATTTAAGACCGACAACAGAGGATTGTTTGACTTTGCGGTAGAGCAGTTACCGGAGGCCGGATGGAAGGCAGAGAAAATTACTTATGATTTGCATCATGATGAAGAAATGGTACAGGGAAATGTGATGACGGAATACGAGGAAAAATTTTCTTCCATGGGCAATCCGATTTGCAAATACATTATTTACCGCTAAATGCGATGACAAGCAAAATAACAATGCTTACAGACAGAAAACGGTGCAAAGGAAGGAGATAAAAGTATGGAAAAACAGTTAATTATTTCTATCGGACGTGAATTTGGTTCGGGAGGACATGAAATAGCCGAAATGCTGGCAGAAAGATTCGGACTTACTTTATATGACAGCAGTCTTTTGGAAGAGATTGCAAAAGAAAACAAAACAGGTTCTTTTGATTTTGAACAGTACGATGAAGAGCCAACCAATCAGCTTTTTTCCCGGATACTCGGCAAACCTGTCAGCACAATGGAAGAAAATATTGCTAACATGCAGTTTGATTTTCTCAGAATGCGTGCATCAAAAGGAGAGTCCTTTGTGGTAGTGGGACGCTGTGCGGAAACAGTTCTCCGTCCTTATCCTGCCATGATTTCCATTTTTATTTTGGGTGACAGGGAACACAAGGTTGAACGGGTTAAGAAGCTTTATCATATTTCCGATGCAGAGGCTGAAATTTTTATTACAAAACAGGACAAAAAGAGAAAGACCTATCATAATTTCCACAGTGACGGAAAGTGGGGCGATTCCCGTAATTATGACATTTGTGTCAACAGCAGTAAACTGGGAGAGAAGGAAACCGCCGAAATGCTGATTGACTATATTATTAAGAGACAGGAGCAGATGTAGTTTTTTTCCATTTGCGGACATGATAGATATAAGCAGATAATAAAATCACATCAGCGCCAATCCATGCCAGAATTTCTGCGTAGAAAATACCTTCCTGTCCCATAAAAAGGGGTAGGACCAAAGCAGCACCGACGCGCATGATAAATTCGGCAATGCCGGAAATCATAGGCATTACTGTGTTACCGATACCCTGCAAGGTGGAACGTACCACATACAGAAGATAAAGCGTAAACAGAAAGAGACTCATCATTTTCAGATAGCGGAATGCTATTTCCAAGGCTTCTTCTACCTGCGTTGCATCGCCGGTAAGGAACATATTCAGCAGATTTTTTCCGAAGAGAAACATGCTGATACTGATAAGAGATGAGGTCAAAAATGCAATAACGGTGGCCCAGCGAACCCCTTTTCGGATGCGGACAATATTGCCGGCACCTAAGTTCTGACCTGCGTAAGTAGTCATGGCGTAGCCGTAAGAGGTTGCGGCACTTTCCAAAATACCATATAACTTGTTGGTAGCGGTAAATCCGGCAATAAAGATAACGCCGAAGCTGTTTACAACAGACTGGACAATCATACCGCCAATGAAAATGACAATATTTTGAAAGGCTACGGGGTAGCCAAGCTTTAAGAGCTTAACGCACACTTCTTTATCAGGTGTGCGTTCTTCTTTTGCTGATTTCAGAATATCTATTTTATAGATGAAAAAGAAACAGTAAGCAGCCGACAAAAGCTGTGCCAGCAGTGTAGCAACAGCTGCTCCGGCAATACCCATATGAAATACCAGTACAAACAAAAGATCCAAAATAATGTTGGTAACAGAAGCCACTATCATGGCGTGAAGCGGTGTTTTGCCGTCACCTAGTGCGCGCAGGATAGAAGCGGAAATATTGTATGCCATAATAATAGGCATGCCCATAAAGATAATTCTTAAGTATAAAAGAGAATCCGGCAAAATTTCTTCCGGGGTGTTAAGCAGACGAAGAACGGGCATGGCAACGGCTTCACTGGTGACTAAAATCAGTACGGAACAAATCACACATAGAAGCAGGGAGTTATAAATGACTTTGCGAAGCTGTTTGTAATTTTTGGCGCCGAATTCCTGTGCCATTAAAATACAAAAACCCTGTGCAAAGCCCTGAATAATTCCGCTAAAGAGCCAGTTAAGCCAGTCGGTTGCACCGAGGGCGGCAAGTGCACCAACACCCAGAGCCTGACCGACGACAATGGTGTCTACCACGGTATAAAGCTGTTGAAATACGTTTCCTATCATCAAGGGAATTGCAAAAACTAAAATCAGTTTTGCAGGGTTTCCTGAAGTCATATTTGTTACTTTTGATTGCATATATTAAAATCCTCGTTTTCAGCAACAACTTAGCCATAAAACACATAAACAAATGCTTTGTGTGCAAGCACCCACGCATGTGTTTATATGTTTCATGGCTGAACTGTTACTTTTAAAAAATATTATAGCACAAACATTGACAATTTGTTGTAAAAATTGTATTATGAACATTGTCGTAAGTTACGGCGCGTGGCTCAGTTTGGTAGAGCGCTGCGTTCGGGACGCAGAGGTCGCAGGTTCAAATCCTGTCGCGCCGACGAAAAAAGATATTCTCTCACGTCAGTGCGAGACTATCTTTTTTTGTTGATATTACATGATGTGAAACTGTAACCTTTAGAGGAGAGAATGCAATCGTTCGGGCGCAGAGGGTTCACGAGGTCCGGTGGACCTCGGCTTTGGACGGACCGGAGCGGAGCGAAGACCGTAGGTTCAAATCCTGTATTAAAAATTCATGATATATTCATCCCATATTTAAAGATATTTCTTCTATCTATTTCCCAAGTATTTATATTATAATAATCATACTATGAGAACGTACGGAAAGGCTGCTTTTCACAGGGAATAAGCAGTAAGGTTATTGTATGAATACACAGAGAAAAGATTATACAGTTGAAGTGGAAGCGCTTTTACAGCAGCTTACTTTGGACGAAAAGATTTCCATGATTCACGGGGCAGGACTGTTTCGCACGGAAGCGGTAGAGCGCCTTTCCATTCCTGCGCTGAAATCATCCGATGGTCCTATGGGTGTTCGAAACGAATTTGAAAACGGGAAGTGGATTCCCGCAGGGACAACCGATGATTTTGTGACTTATCTTCCCAGCAACAGTGCGCTTGCATCCACATGGAACCGTGATTTGGCTTACTGGGCGGGAAATGTTCTTGGCGAAGAGGCAAGAGGCAGAGGCAAGGATGTGATTTTAGCTCCCGGAATTAATATCAAGAGAAGTCCTCTTTGCGGACGTAATTTTGAGTATATGAGTGAAGACCCGAAGCTGACAGAGGAGCTTACCGTTCCTCTTATTGAAGGGATTCAGGAAAATGATGTGGCGGCATGCGTCAAGCACTTTGCAGCCAATGCACAGGAAACAGACCGTCTGATGGTGGATACCATTATTGATGAAAGAACGCTGCGTGAGATTTATCTTCCGGCTTTTCAGGCAGCAGTACAGAAAGCGGGAACATTGTCTTTGATGGGTGCGTATAACAAACTGAACGGTATTCATTGTTGTGAAAACCGGAATTTGTTGCAGACCATTCTCAAGGACGAGTGGGGTTATGACGGTACCGTAATCAGTGACTGGGGGGCTGTCCACAAGACCAAGGAAGCGGCAGAAGCTCCCATGGATGTGGAAATGTCAGTGTTTGATAACTTTGATGATTACAAGCTGGCAAATCCTTTGAAGGAAGCTATCAAAGCCGGAGAAGTGTCAGAAGAATGTGTAAATGATAAAGTAAGAAACATTCTCCGCATGATGTTCCGTTTGAAAATGATTGGTGAGGAAAGCGAGAACCGCAAAAGCGGTACATATAACACACCTGAACACAGAAGCACGGTGTATAAGGCTGCGGCAGAGTCCGTGATTTTGTTGAAGAATGAAGAAAACAGACTTCCCATTTCTCCTAAAGGACTTAAGAAAATAGCCCTTATCGGAAGAAATGCTGAAATGATTCATTCAAACGGCGGCGGCAGTGCAGAGATAAAAGCGCTTTATGAAATATCTCCGCTTATGGGTATGAAGACCAGACTTGGCGGTAATACGCAGGTGAAATATACACCCGGTTATTTTATTCCTTCCAAGGAAGAACAGGGAGAAGAAAACTGGCAGCAGGACAGCCTTGACGTTGACAAGATGTTAGAGGCAGGAGACAGGGAGCTTCAGAAGAAAAAAGAGGAAGAGAAACTTGCTTTATCCCGCAAAAAGGGACAGCAGCTTCTGGAAGAGGCAGTGCAGCTTGCAAAAGAATGTGACGAGGTCATTTTTGTGGGCGGTCTGAATCATGATTATGATGTGGAAGGCCATGACAGGAGCGATATGGTGCTTCCTTACAACCAGAATGAAGTGATTGAAGCCGTTTTAGAGGCTAATCCCAACACGGTTATCGTGATGGTTGCCGGTTCTGCCGTGGAAATGCCCTGGAGGGATAAGGCGAAAGCAATTCTTTGGTGTTATTATGCAGGTATGGAGACCGGACATGCGCTTGCGGATGTGATTTTGGGAAAAGTAAATCCTTCCGGCAAACTTCCCGAAACATTTCCGGTTACTTATGCGGACACGCCAACCGGAGAAAACGGTGAGTTTGCGTTAATGGGCAGAGTAGAGTTTAAGGAAGGTATTTTTGTAGGTTATCGTTATTTTGAAAAATATCAGAAGAAGCCGGCATATTGTTTTGGGCATGGGCTGTCTTATACTGCTTTTGAGTATGAAGATTTGCAGATGCTGAGCAGTGAAGAGGAAGAAGACATTAGTGTTAAGATATCTTGTAGCGTGACAAATGCAGGTGATGTAGCAGGTGCGGAAACGCTTCAGCTTTATGTGAGCGAGAAAATGCCATGCGTAGAAAAGCCGCTGAAGGAATTGAAAAATTTCCGAAAGATATTTCTTGAAGCCGGTGAAAAGCAAACAGCTGAAATGGTGCTCAGAAAGGATGCGTTTGGTTACTATGACGTAGATAAGAAAGCATTCCGTGTAAATCCCGGAACTTACATTATCAGCATAGGAGCATCTGCGCAGGATATCCGTTTAACCGGTGAAGTAACCATTACAAAAGAATATTTCTATCAATAAGAGTCTTATGGCAATTACCGGGCCCTCGGAGGATTTACTTCTCTCCGGGGGCTTTTAAAATATGGTATCGAAGCGGGCAAATATGTGTTATAATCATAACGGTGATTTTAAATAACAAAGAGGTTTTGTATGGAAGAAAATCGTAATCAGGAAACTGATTTTATGAAAGAGACAATTAAACAAAGACCGCTAAACCGCAAAAAGCTGATTCGGCGTACGCTGATTACTGTAGCAATGGCAGTGATTTTCGGTATGGTTGCCTGTCTGACATTCCTTCTTTTGGAGCCTATTATCAGTAATAAGTTATATCCTGAGGAGAAACCTTCAACAGTTGTGTTTGTGGAGGAGACAGAGGAAGAAGAAATTTTACCGGAGGATATGATTGTAGATGAATCCCAGATGAACCCGGAGCCTACCCAGGCGCCGGCACTTGAGGATGAGCAGATTGAACAGGTGCTTTCGGAAATGCAGCTTGGAGTGGAGGATTATTCGTCCATTTATCAGGGACTTTCCATGGTAGCAAGGGATGTACAGAAATCCATGGTAACAGTTGTAGGTGTTACGTCCGATATGGATTGGTTTAACAATGCTTACGAAAATGAAGGTGTGATTTCGGGTGTCATTGTGGCAGATAATCGCATAGAACTTTTGATTCTGGCAAATATCAATGCCATTGAAAACGCAGAATCTCTTAAGATAACGTTTGCAGACAACAGACAGTATGATGCCAAGATTAAGAAGAAGGATAACAATACCGGGCTTGCCATTCTTTCGGTAGAAAAGACGGCACTGAATCCTAATACCTTAAGTGAAGTGGCAATTATTGAGATGGGAAGTTCTGCCAGCAGCAGTCTGGTAGGGGCGCCTATTATTGCCATCGGTCAGCCGGTAGGAATGGCAGATTCTTTCTGTTATGGATTTATTACTTCGACAGGAACATCATTAAATCTTCCCGATTCCGCATATAAATTGATAACAACGGATATTTACGGAAGTAAAAGTGCGACGGGTATTTTAGTAAACTTAAAAGGAAAGCTGATAGGTATTATCGATACTGAGAATCATACCAACAGCATGGAAAATATGATTAGTGCCATCGGCATTACAGAGTTGAAAAAAACAGTCCAGAATCTTTCCAATAATAAAGACATCCCTTATCTGGGTATACATGGCAGTGATGTAACGGTGGAAGTGAATCAGACCCACGGAGTACCTTTTGGTGTTTATATGATGGAAATTGACATGGATTCCCCTGCCATGGAAGCCGGTATTCAGAGCGGTGATGTGTTAATCCGATTGGATGGTGCCGCTATCGGCAGCTACAAGGAATTTGCAGAATATCTTGTGGACAAACAGCCGGGAGATACAGTGACCATCGGGCTTTTACGGCAAGACCCGGAAGGATATGCGGGTATGCAGGTGGAAGTAGTACTGGGAATGAAATAGAGCTTGAAAGGGAAAAAGACATGAAATATATTAAAGACTACAAAGACGGCGACAGAGTATTTGACATTTATCTGTGTAAGCATAAAGTATCGGCTGTAACAAAGAACGGAAAGCCTTATGACAGTGTCATTTTGCAGGATAAAACAGGCACGCTGGATGCTAAAATCTGGGACCCCAATAATATGGGAATTGCAGATTTTGATGCGCTTGACTATATTGAGGTTTACGGAGAAATTACCAGTTTTCAGGGTGCTTTGCAGGTGAATGTAAAGAGAATCCGTAAATGTGGCGAGGGAGAGTACAATCCCGCGGATTATCTGCCTGTGAGTAAATATGATATTGAGGAAATGTACAGGGAACTTCTTGGCTATATTTCCTGCACGGAAAATACTTATTTAAAGCAGCTTTTACAGGAGTTTTTTATTAAGGATGAGCAGTTTGTGAAGGCCTTTAAGCAGTCTTCAGCGGCAAAAAGTATTCACCACGGATTTGTGGGCGGTCTGTTGCAGCACACTTTAAGCGTGGTAAAGATGTGTGACTATTATTGTACCCTGTATCCGCTCTTGAAAAAAGATTTGCTTCTGGCAGCGGCTATGTGTCATGATATCGGAAAAATAAGAGAAATTTCGCTTTTCCCGGAAAATGATTACACGGATGACGGCCAATTTCTTGGACATATTGTAATGGGTGTGGAAATGGTAGGTGAAAAAATCCGGCAGATTCCCGGATTTCCCGGTATACTTGCCAATGAGTTAAAACACTGTATTTTGTCTCATCACGGTGAACTGGAATTTGGTTCTCCCAAAAAGCCTGCCATTATGGAGGCGGTGGCTTTAAGCTATGCGGACAATACCGATGCCAAATTACAGACCTTTACAGAGATTATGGAAAACACCAATGAGACGGGTTGGCTTGGATTTAACAGATTGTTTGAGTCGAATCTGAAAGGAACACGACTGGAGTAATCATAAGAGAAAAGAGGCATGTTTTACATGGAATATAAAAAGAATGATATAGTAACTGTAACAATTGGAGATATCAGCAGTGAAGGTGAAGGGATAGGCAAAATAAATGGCTATCCCTTCTTTGTAAAAGACGCTGTTATCGGTGATACGGCAAGAGTGCGCGTTACTAAAGTAAAGAAAAACTACAGTTTTGCAAGGCTGGAAGAGGTGGTGACGCCGTCTCCTTATCGTGTCGAGCCCGTATGTGCATATCATAAGCAGTGCGGCGGCTGTCAGATTCAGGCCATGAGCTACGAGCGTCAGCTTGCATTTAAGCAGGATAAGATTAAAAATAATCTGGTGCGTATAGGTGGCTTTGCACCTGAGTTTGTGGATTGTGTGATGGAGCCTATTGTGGGAATGGACAATCCTTTCCGTTATCGGAATAAGGCACAGTATCCTGTCGGATGTGATAAAGAGGGAACTCCCGTTGCCGGATTTTATGCGGGAAGAACACATTCGATTATTGCCAACACCGACTGCTATTTAGGTGTGGAGGAAAATAAAGAAATTTTGGAAATTATATTGAAGCATATGAAAAAATATCATGTGCCTGCTTACGATGAGAACACCGGAAAAGGGCTTGTGCGTCATGTGCTGATTCGTAAGGGATTTACCAGCGGCGAGATAATGGTATGCCTGGTGATAAATTGGAGGGGTTCCCGTGGGAAGGCAAGTGGTTTTAAGGAACAATGTGCAGTAACTGTTGAAGAGAAAGGCTGTAGTAGGGGAAATAAGTGTGTTCAGGATGCATATTTCCCTATGCAGGAAAAGTTGATAGCGGCACTTACGCAGATTTCCAGAATGACGAGCATTTCTGTCAGTATCAATACAGAAAATACGAATGTAATTATGGGCAAGGAAGTGCATACGATTTGGGGAGATGACCGTATTACGGACACTATTCATGTCCGTGATACGCTGCATGATTTTGCGCTGACAGAGAAAGGAATTACATTCTCCATTTCTCCATTGTCTTTTTATCAGGTAAATCCTGTACAGACGGAGAAGCTGTATAGTCTGGCGCTTGACTATGCAGACCTGACGGGGAAAGAAACCGTGTGGGATTTGTATTGCGGCATCGGAACGATTTCTTTGTTTCTTGCAGGGAAGGCAAAACAGGTATACGGAGTGGAGATTGTTCCGCAGGCTATTGAGGATGCCAAGCAAAATGCTGCCAATAATAACATTACAAATGCGCAGTTCTTTGTAGGAAAGGCAGAGGAAGTGTTGCCTGAAAAATATGAGAAGGAAGGCATTTTTGCAGATGTGATTGTGGTAGACCCGCCCAGAAAGGGCTGTGACGGTGCATGTCTTGAAACCATGCTGAAGATGCAACCGGAGCGGATTGTGTATGTGAGCTGTGACAGCGCTACTCTGGCAAGAGATTTGAAAATATTGTGTGAGGGCGGTTATGAACTGAAAAAGGTTCGGGGCGTGGACCAGTTCGGTATGACTGTTCACGTTGAGTGTGTAATAATGATGCAGTATTGTGGAAAAGAGAAGAAAAAGTAGGGTTTGACCACAAGATGTTGTGGTTTGAGGGCAAAAATTAGACCCAAAAATGGCTAGTTTTTGCCCGATTTTTTTGCCCATTTTTAAAGATACATAAGGGTGAAAAAGTGGTTTTGGGAGTGATTTGGAGAAATTATAAGAGAGATTTATTGTTTTTTAGTTGGCGGATAGAAAAAGGGATGAATCAGCCCGTGTGACCGTTCGTGAGCCGATTTGTGCCCTTGTTCGGGGAAAGTGGATAAAGTGACCGATAAGCACCTATTCTGCCCTTTCCCAGCCAATTTGAGAAAATATAATCGGAGTAGCCGGAAATGACTGTGTAAAAGACAGAAATACAGGAGTAAATGAGGGCTGTAAAACTAGGGTCGAAAATAGTGCAGGTTAAAGGGGTTATGCCGCTTTAGGGCGGTCTAACCCGTGAAACACCCACCGGCAGAGCCGTTGGGAGATTTGTAGTATGGCATAACTTTTTTGAAGATTTGGAAGAAGTTATGCTATATTTTTTTGTTTTCAAGAATTGAAAGGCATTGAGGAAACATAAATTTATGCCTTTCGCAAAAATTGCTTGCAGGCGGAAGAAAAAGGAAAGCTCTATGTTGTAAACTAGAGATTGAGTGATATAATTAAGCAAACGAGAAGTAGTAATACTAACAGCGTTCAGGAGGAATAGTGATGCAGGAAATAGAAGAATTAGTAGTAAAGTTTCGCATGGCAATAGATGAAGCCAAAGATGAGAGCCGATTTGATAAGGATCAAAGATTCACAAATTTTCCAAGAGGTTGTTGCGGTATTACTTCAGAATTGCTTGCAAAATTTTTGTACGACAATGGTTATAGAAAAAAGATAACTTATGTGAGTGCAACTTTTTATGATCTAGAATTGGAGAATCCACCACACGCATGGTTAGTTATTGAAGATGATATTGTACTAGACATTACTGGTGATCAGTTTAGATGGTATCCAGAGCCATTGAGATTTGAAGAGCCTGTGTATGTGGGACCATACAATAAGTTCTATAATGCATTTGAAGAGCAACTACGAGAAGAATGTGGAGATTGTAGAATAGACAATATTCAATATCATAGTTTTATGAGCCGTCAAGAGTTGTATGATGTCATCTGTGAATATATCTGATAGAATAAATTGTTGAGTTGTTGATAAAGGCAGTTGAATCCGAAATGATTTGCTGCTTTTATTTTTTATGGGAGGTAGCAGTGAAGGCGGAAAAGGGAAAAGTAAGGAAGGGATTTTATATTGAAGAAGACTTGCTGGAACAGATGGATGGATTGATGGAGCAGGCAGATGTGAAATCAAGAAATGAATTTTTGAATCAGGCATTGAAATTTTATATCGGCTATCTGACATCTGAGAAAATCGAAAACTATATGCTTTCCACTATCGCATCAGTAATTCATTCTACTGTAAAGGATAGTGAGAACCGAGTAGCTCGTGCAATGTATAAGATGGCAGTGGAAACATCAAAACTGTCTCATGTAATTGCGTATAGTCATGGAGTGGATGAAGGGGATTTAAGGAAGTTACAGGCAATGTGTACAGATGAAGTTAAAAGGATAAATGGCGCAGTAACCTTCGAAGAGGCATATCATTATCAAAATGAATAGTTGAATCATAATAGTAGCATTTGTTGTATTTTTTTGGGGATTGCTGTAAAATTGAAGTAGGTTAAATAATATGAGAGGGATTCTATATGAAAAGTAATCCAATTATGAAATATATCGCGGATAAGGTTGATTATTCTATATTGCCAGATGTGCTTCCAATAATGCATTCATGTGATGGGTTTGATTGTGAAAGTATTATAGAAGACATGTATTTAAAGCCAACTATGTGTCCGGTTTTTAATGAAGAATTATTATATTTCTTTTATGGAAAACCTTCCTATCCAGTAGGTGAAAAGGAACAATATAACAGAACCGACGAATTATGTTGCCCTGTATGCTTTATAATAGATATAGATAAAATTGATATTTATAGAGTTTTTCCTTTTGATTCAGGGGCATTTAGTACTAAGATGTATTCGCAATTTATACATAGACATATGCATATTAACCAATTTGAGATTGATAATAATTGTAATGCTATCAGAGCTTATGTTTCAGTAGTGTTTGGAAGTAACTGGAAATACTTGCGTGGTATTTCTGTGGAGAAAGAAGCAGAAAATACATATGTGAATGCCCTGCTAAAAATGTTATCGGCTAATGGTGGATTTGAAATTGATGAAAGATCAAATACAATAGAGGTAATCTGCAAAAAAGCTATTGATGTTAGCAGAGAGGTACGAGGACTTGTTTTACCGGAAAATCTAGCACGTAAAAAAGCAATATCCGATTTTATAACAAGCAATGGGATAGATTATAGAACTTATGAGGTTAGAAATATGACAGCTCCGACAAGATATAATGAAACAGTATTTCAATTGGCTATGCAGTTTGTCTAAGGAGGTAATCTATGCTGAATGGGTATAAATTTATAGGTGTGTTAAATTTATTTAATCTATATCCAGATTTTTTGTTCCCGATTTATCAAAAAGGAGAAGAATTCTTTTTCCATAATGGAAAGAGGAACAGGATATATAATTTTGATCGTATTACAGAATCTGTTCGAGAAAAAATTGTTTTCTTGGATTCTGAAGATGTATTCATCACTAATACTTCTAAAAATCAATACTTTTTTGAGCATGATACACCAGTTTATGCTTTTCAAAACAGTGAGAAAGAAATATTTTGTGCTGATTTAGGAGATATGATTAACTATTTAAGTATGTTTGCTACAAATGACAAAATATTGAGTAAGCAAATTAATAGGTTTGTTTCGGAGAATATTTTAGAATATTATATATATGTGCTCTGTAGTACATTTTCTCAAAATACATTCTTTTATCATCGCCCATTACTAAGTGTCGATGAAGAACGTGATTTGTTTTCGATACCAGATAGTTTAGCATTATCTAGTAGCAAAATAAATTTTAATATACTTAATAATTTACTTATGATAAGTGGAGATGAAGAAAGAGAGAAAGAAAGTTATAAGTTGGTTCCAGGAGAAAGGAGTTACTTGAGGAAGTATGGTATACAGGGAGATTTGTGGGTAAATTTGCAGCAAAGAATAAGTAGTCTATCAAGGTATGACAGAATATACGGAATAAGCCATGAAATGTATCATATGGATTACTGTAGTTGTAGGCTGCAAAATATATATACTATAGCAGCAGATTATGCTAAGCTAAAACGAGATTTTCACAATGTTATTAAACGTACACATCATAATTCTCCATATTATGATGTGTGTATTAAATGCCAAAATGCAGTAGTGGATATGGATGAGAATGAATTAATTATATTAATTAACAAAAATCGTCAGTTATTTAATGTGTTACAGGAAGCAGGACTATTAGGGAGTTATTTGAATGATTACATTCAAAGTCATGTGTATAAGTTTTCTTTTGAATGGTCATAGTTGTTGTACAATTATGTGAGGTATATAAGGTCAAAATATTATCTCCAAAGGTCAACAAGCAAAAATGCGATGTTGTTTATTGTAAAAAACAACCTTGTTATCATTGCCAAGGAGAAAATAGCATAAATTATCTTACAAACAGACCAAGAGTAGAAAGAAGCGCTACTCATGGTCTGTTTTCTAATGGAGGGGAGTCACTATGCTGTCTTGTGTGAAAGCGCAGACAGAAAATATTTAGAATGGCATAAACTAATGTTAGCAGTTGAAGTGAAGGAAGATGAACTAAAGAAGCTACAATCAAAGTGTGCGGTTGGAGACAAAAGGATAAATGGTGCAGTAATTTTGAAGATACATATAGTTTTCATGAAAATGCACAGGATGATATAGTTAAATTACAAGTAAGAGGTTAATTATGGATAAGGTATTAAAGATAAAAGAAATTCAAAGAGAATACTATGCTATATTAGATGAATTTTATGGAGATTTTTATATTGATTATAAAAAGAGTGGTAAAAAATGTGATGAATATATTTTGCAATATTTAAGAAATAGAAAATCCATTATTTTGAATAATAAAGAAGATAATCATAGTTTAAGGCATTTGGAATTTACAAAGGCAATTCATTGCTTTTGGGCTGATAAAATTGGATATTTACGAGAAGGATTATCTACATTTGAAAATATGGGAATGTTCGGAACCGCTGAAAAGAATGATGCTATTTTTTATGAAGAAACCATAAAGCAAAATTGTATTTTCTTTAATTTAGTAGCTTTAAATGATCCATTTTATGATATAGCGGAAGAGTCTAGAGAAATAAGAATGTATTCAGGAAACATTATGTTATTTTATCATTCAATAGTAGCGATATATGATATTCGGGAATATATTCTTGACACGGAAGAGATGTTTGCTGTTATTGTGCCAGCAGAAGCGTTAATTACTTTAGAAGAAAAAGAAAAGATTAGTGATAAATGTCATTCAAATGCAATAAGGTTTATTAAGGAAACCTTTGGGCTAGATCATGATGAGAAAAATGCACAGAAGAATTTAGCAAGAAATATAGCAATTTTAAAAGAATTATCAGACGAAGACATATCTAAAAAACTTATAGATAACGACATATTGTTAAATTTAGAAGAAGCTCAAAAATATGAAATGGCAATGATTAATATGCAAGATATTATTTTTGATACCATTAATCTTTTTGGATATCTAAATACAGATTTTATTCGTTGTTTAGTAAATTATTCGGCTATACTTCACATTGTTGAAGATGTGTTATTAGTATATAATTTGCATTGCAAAGAAGCCAAAGGTTTTAAGATGCACCCCATATTCAATATCTATGAATGGTTTCCAAATAAATTTTATTATTCAGGAATGCCAGAAATACAACCATCAACAGAGTATAAATATGTTTGTGCTATTCAGAGAAATGATAGTATTGCCCAAATAGTGCAAATGAATGTGAATGAGTTAAGGAATTTTAGAGCGAATAGAGAATGTGATAAGTTTAGGCAATTATTTAATCAAGCAACTAATAGTATTATGAATACTCCAGATCAGTTTGATGAAATAGCCCAGATGGTTTTTATTAGATTAAATGAGTTGCTTCAAAAAGAGAGTAGTAAAAAGAAAACATCAATGGCAAAGAAAAGAGGAAATGCTATAATAGGGTTGGCAAAATCTATTGCAGGTTTTGTTCCGATATTATCGCAATTTATAGGTGTATATGACACAATGGCTTCATCGTATGATGTTTTCAAGGTTTATAAAAAAGAAGATGATATTGTGGAACATTTATTAAATCATAAAAACAATATAATAAAATGATGAGGATATAAAAGTAAAAAACGGTTGTTTAAGGAAATGTATCAAGGGCAGATGTAAAAAAAAGAGTACATATGCAAGTAGTTGAAGAACTTTATATCAGAAAACAGCACAAGGAGTAGAGATTTTTTTGTGTATGGTGGTATTGGCTACCTGCTGGAATAGGCGTTTTGTTGTTTGTCTTTTATGAAGAAACTGTATTTTTCTTGTTGAATTATGTGGTTAAAGAAGGCATTGCAAAACATTTTTGTGAGTTAGAGGATAAATATTTATAATTTGCAACCGGGTATTATCTAAGATGTATATTAGTATTATAAGGGGAATTTTACGGATGTAGATAGTAAGCATTCATGATATAATGTAAATATGGATATAGAACATTTAATGGGAAGATTATTAATAACCTAGATGTTTCAATAAGCTTATTATAGTATTTACTGGTATAAAGGAGGAAGTACATATGATAACATTTACCCTTGTGAATGAGAGTAAGCAGATTAGTTTTTCATCAGAGGATATGGATTATTTAAATCGGAATGAAAAAGGGGTTGTATTTGAAGAGATTCCTTGTAATACATTAATTCCTCATGACATGATTATTGTTTTGATAGAGATATCTAATAATATTGGGATGGCTACATTATATGATTTATTAAAATATTCTTTTAGTTATTTGCTTGGTTTTGTTCAAAAAAAATTATTACCCAAGAAAGCAAAAACTGTATTTAAGATTAAAAAGGATGGTAAAGAGTTTGATTGCTTTTTATCTTTTGATTTAAATGAAGAACAAAAACAAGAGATTGTGGATGCAGTAGTCGAAGAACTAAAGAATTGGTAATTGCCTATGAATGCAAAAGAAGTGCTTATAAAATTACAGAAGATGCATTACAAGGTGCCTCTGCGTTCTGAAGAACAGAAGAACATGATGGAAATGTTAAAAAAAGAGGTATTAGGGGATGATTATGAGAAGATAATGCTAAAATATGAGGAAAGGCAGAAATCCTTATTGACGCCATATGAAGATTTTCACTTAGTTGGATTAATGGACCAAGGTTATGAAGAATTACGAGATTTAATACATAGAAAAAAAATTAATGTGAATGGGAAGGCAATGGATTACACAAAACAGTTTCCCTTATATGGAACAATAAAATCGCACGATTTTCAGGCATGTGTGATTCCTTGTGATGATGTTCCGTTAATTGTTTTTAATGAAGGATTGTTGCACTTTACAAATAGGATATTGTCTATTTTAAATTTTGAAAATATGTATTATCGTAGACTAACATCAGAGCAAAGAATTAAACTTACAAAAGAATTCATTGATGTGATGATATGGTTTCATTTTGATGGCGAACCATATTATGCAGAAAATTCAGGTTTAGATAGTCCTATAATTGATTTAGAGGTAGAAGAAGAGTTACGACAATGCAAGTATGAAGTCCATGAAATATTGATGAGATTGATTACTGTAGGTGTTTTCTTTTTCTTTGTTGCACATGAATATGCTCACACAATTCTGGAACCTTTGAATGAAACAAAATTTCTAAATAAAGTAATAAACAATATAGAAGTAAAAACTTTGGCTAACAGTTGGAAAGAAGAATTGAGAGCTGATGCAGCAGCATTTGTTTTATCAAAAGAAACGGGTAATATTGAATATGGAATTAGTTCTCTATGGGCAACAGTAATTATGTATTTTAGTCATATTCATGATTTGGAGGAAGAAGGGACGCATCCCCCTTTTATCATGCGAATAGAAAATATTGATGAAATGTGTAAAAGAAATAAATGTGTGATTGATTATGAAAAGTTTAATAAGATTGTAAATTCAAAGATTAAAGCGTATACAGAATTTCTTGAATACATTGATAATAAAGGGATGAAAATTAGGGATAGAAACGATATAGTTGAGGTTCAAAATATACTGTATAATGAGTTTGAATTACAAGATTTAGAATGATATGAGTTCTAATTTATGGAGGGAAAACATGCCTAAGTTAATCTTACGTTGCAACTATCTCAAGAATGCCCCTCCTTCACATCTTGCCAATTACATGAATTATATCAGCACCCGTGAAGGTGTGGAGAAGATAGACAATACCTGCGGTTTGCTTCCGGCTACAGTCAAGCAAAAGGAACTGATAGCAGACATCCTGTCAAAGATAGAGGATGCAGACCGTATGCATGAGTATTATGATTATCTCCAGAGGCCAACAAGGGAGAATGCGACAGAGTTTATCACTCAGGCATTGGAAAACAACCTTGATATCATAGCCAAGAAGAAAAACTATATAGATTACCTTGCAAACAGACCAAGAGTAGAAAGAATCGGTACTCATGGTCTGTTTTCTAATGAGGGGGAGTCTGTTGTGCTGTCCCGTGTGGCAGAGGAGGTGGCAAATCATCCGGGAGTGATATGGACTAATGTCATCAGCCTGCGGAGAGAGGATGCAGAAAGGCTTGGGTATGACAGTGCCGTACAGTGGCAGGCATTATTACGGAGCAGGGTGGAACTTTTGTGTGAAAACTATAAGATAGACAGCAGGAATCTCAAATGGTATGCAGCATTTCATAATGAGTCCCACCATCCTCATGTGCATCTGGTGGTGTACTCCACAAATCCATCGGAAGGTTACCTATCGCCCAAAGGCATCGACACCATGAGGTCCACTTATGCCCATGATATCTTCCGTCAGGAGTTTATGAGTATCTATGAAAAGAGAACACAGCAAAGGGAACAGTTGAAGGAGCAGGCAAATAAAAGTCTGCTTTTTTTATTGCAGCAAATGCAGAGCGGAATCTGTCATAACGAAAAAATTACAGAACAGATGCAGTTGCTATCCAAGCGTTTAATGAATACTAGAGGCAAGAAGGTATATGGATATCTGAAAGCGGATGTGAAGGCAATTGTTAATAGTATTGTGAATGAACTGGCAAAGGAAGAAAAGGTGTCAGAGTGCTATCAGAAATGGCTGGAGAGCAAAAGTGAAATACTCCATTTTTACAAGGATGCAGATGCCAAGCAGCTTCCACTGTCAGAGCAGAAGGAATTAAAAAGTATCAAAAACATGGTCATCCGGGAAGCAGTCCGATACGGAGAGGGATATTTATATACAGAGGATGAAGGACTGGAAGATTTGGAAAACGAAAGAGAGAAAAAAGATGGAGCAGATGATTTGGAAGTTACAGAAGATATGGAGGAGGTTTCCGTAGATTATTTTGATGACGAGCCGGGAAGCAAAGAAACGGATGGACAGGAATTTTATGCCAAGTGGACGGATGCTTATAAAGAGGCAAGGGAATATCTGTATGGCACGCAAGAGTGCGAGCCGGATGAGGAGGCAGCCTATGAAATCATGAAGGAGGAGGCAGAGCAGAGAAATGCTTACGCAATGGCAGATATGGGAAAGATGTATGCACAGGGCATCTTTGTGGAAGCAGACAAGGCAACAGCACAGGAATGGTATGAAAAGTCCTTAAGAGCAATGCTTATGGTGGAAGACATAAAAGAAAACACTTATCTGGAATACCGCATCGGCAAAATGTATCAGTATGGATTGGGAACCGGGGAGAATCTGCCGGAGGCGGCCAAGTGGTTTGGCATGGCGGCGAGTAAAGAGCATAAGTATGCCTTATGCAAAACTGTGGTGAATGTGGTGAATTACCTTGCAAAATATGGTTTGATACCAGAGATCCGAAGTTTTCAGATGAAGAATTTAATGAAAATGTAGTGACGAGAGTACAGACATTGAAAATGAAATGCTGACTTCGCTAAGTGAATTTTAAAACTTTTTTGAAGAGTGAGAAAATCACGCAAAGTTATCACAACTTTCGTATTTTTCCACCATCATATGAAGAATAAGAAAGGGGATTTTTTCGGTAGATGGCCGGAGATATCCCCAATTTTTTTGTAAATTGTCTGATAAAATAAGAATCATATTTAAAGCCGCAACTTTCGGCAATTTCATGTATTTTCATATTTGTATTCGACAAAAGTTCCTGAGAAATTTTCAATCGGTAATTCAGCAAATATTCCATGCAGGTAAAAGAAAACTGAGCCTTAAACTTCTGATTAAGAGAGGTGCGGTTCAGATTCACAAGCTGACAAAGCATATCAAGGGTAATGTTTTCAGAATAATGCTTTTCGATATATTCTGCACATATGGAAGCAGGATTTACGGTTTCCGGTGTTTCAAAAAATTTCAATTTCCGTTGGTCTACGAAGATATCATAAAGGCTGTTTATTAACTGAAGAAGCATTCTGCGTATCCGACAGGTCCAAAAGCCGTCGCTCTGGGAAAAGGTTTCGGCGCCTATCATCAGCATCAGTTCATTGATATGAAGATAACTTTGAGGAGTCAGCGTAATAATTCCCTGAAAATATTCGGTATGTCTGGTAAACATATAAAGTTTCACGCGGTCATACACATACTGCGCATCAATTTCCACGTTATCTTCCAAATTATCAAAACAGAGACATGCTTTGATGTACCAGGGGTCGAAGTGAAAAGATTTAGCGCTGAGATTTTCGGCATGAATTAATTCAAAAGTATCATATTGAGACAGACATATGGCGCAGGGGGAATTAAGTCTGCGAATGTGGCTGTTTATTTTTACGGTAGCACTTCCGCAGGTAAGTAAAACTACAGAACAGCGTTCCTCTACAGGTAAAGACTTCAATGTGTCGTAAAATGTAAACTCTATAGGAATGATACGTTCTTTGTGTCGATCCTGCTGTGGCATGGTCTGCTCTCCTTTTTTGTAAAATAAGACTTTTTACAATTATCAATGTTTATAATTGCAAAAAGTATATAAAAATCGTGCATATCTGCAATTGTTATGACTGATAACAGTTGATAAACTGTAAAAAGTATAACAAACAAAGGAGAAAATGTACAGTATGAAAACAATTTTTAAATATGTAAGGCGTTACTGGAAGCAGCTTATATTAATAATCATAGCGGGATTCGGATGTTCTGTAGCAAATGTATATATAATTGACATATTAAAAATAGTGATAGATGGTGCCGTTTCAGGAGAAATATATTTTCGTCTGTCAGCAGTTTGTTTAGAAGCCGCAGCAGGGATTTTACTTGGAATGGCGGCAAACTATTTTGTAGTAAAAATAACAGGAATATTTGGAGCAAATATATTAAAAGATATGCGATATGATTTGGTGAATCATATCGGTAAACTTGCACCGGATTTTATGGAAAATCATAATTTCGGAGATATTATGGAAAGATTATCCTCTGATGTAGCTACCGTAGCCACATATATGCAGACATATTTTAAAGATTGTCTGTACGCGCCTGTAATGGTGACAGTATTTACAGGGTATTTATTTTCCATGAATCCAATTCTTTCGGCAGTTTGCCTCGGACCGTTAGTAATTATGGTACCTCTTAGTATCAGGCTTTTAAGACCTGTCAAAATGGCACAGGCAGAATATGTGAAACGCTTGGGGTTAATCAATAATCATATTAAAGAGGCTTTTGACGGTGTTTGCGAAATAAAGGCTTATCATTTGCAAAAAGAAAGGGAAGAAAATTACAGGGCAGCATTGAGAGAGGTATGGAACATTTCTGATAAAAATGATTTATGGCAGTATCATATAGAACCATTATCAGTACTGATTAGTAAAGCACCTACAGCTATTGCACTTTGCGTAGGCGGATATTTGGCACTACAGGGGAAATTATCCATAGGAGTTTTGGTTGTTTTTTTAAGCGGAATCGGTAAAATAAATGACCCTTTGGTAAATGCATATCAGCTTGTAGTCCGAACACAAATGGCAATGATATCCGCAAGACGTGTGCTTGAAATTCTCACTATTCCGACAGAACCTGAAAGTACAAATTTACCGGAAGTAAATAAATCTTCGTCAAGTGTATTTGAATTTCAAAATGTCTTCTTTACATACGACAGCACAACGCAGGAGAATTGTAAAACACTGGAGAAAGTCAATTTTTCGGTAGAAGAAGGAAAGAAAGTGGCACTGGTGGGAAAAAGCGGAAGCGGTAAAAGCACGATTATAAAATTATTATGCAGACAATATGAAGTGCAGGAGGGTGAGATTTATTTTTATGGAAATCGTTTTACCGATTTGGAATCCGAAACAGTCAGAAACCGGTTATCGCTTATATCTCAGGAAGCAATTATTTTTCCCATGAGTGTACTTGATAATATCCGCATCGGAAAACCTGATGCACGAGCGGAAGAAATCAAAAATGCTGCAAAAAAGGCGGGATGTGATGAGTTTATAAAAAAGTTGCCAAAAGGGTATGAGACATTGTTGGAGGAAAGAGGAACTAATTTATCCGGTGGGCAAAGGCAGAGAATTGCAATTGCAAGAGCAATTCTGAAAGATGCACCTATCTTTTTATTGGATGAGCCCACTTCGGCACTGGACAAGGAGACAGAAAGACAGGTAAATGAGACATTGTTAGAGGTAGCCGCAAATAAAACCATGGTTACGGTGGCACATCGTCTCAATACCATAGTAGGCTATGATGAAATTATTGTGCTTAATGAGGGACGAATTGCTGAAAAAGGAACGCATGAAGAATTGATGAATAAAAAAGGAAACTATTTTAGCATGTATAACGAATATACCATGTCGGGAGGTGAACAGGCATGAAAGAATTGAAGCGATATTTTTCTTATATAGGCAAATACAAGGTTGCTTACTGGACGGTTTTTATCATGACGCTAATTACTTCTGTTCTGTTAAATCTTGCGTATCCTTATATGAATAAACTGATTTTTAATGCAGTTGAATACCGAAGTAGCGAACTATTAAATAAGGCAATCATTCTTTGTATCATAGTAGTGCTGTTAAATTGTCTGGCACCCTACCGAAGATATTTTCAAATTAAAATAGTGCGGAAAATAGTATTTGATATAAAAATCAGACTTTTTGAAAAGCTGATGAAAATGGATATGAACTATTATGAAAACCATCATAGCGGGGAAGCACTCAAAATATTGAATTGGGATGCCAATTCTTTAAAGGATTCATATTTTTCCCATGTGTTTTGGGTGGCAGGCAGACTTGTAAATGGCGTTACATCTTTGGTTGCCATGCTGATATATAGCCCGACTTTGATGTTAGTATCAGTGGGATTTTGCCTGATAACTGTGTATATTTCCATCAGAATCAACAGGCAAATTAAAGAGGAAGATAAGAAAATTCAAAAAAGGGTATCTTCGCTTACCAATCGATTGAGTGACATTCTGACAGGTTTTACCGAGCTAAAAATGTATCATGGAGCATCCATTGTTTATGATGATTTTTACAAAACAAATGAGACGGTGCTGGAGGAGGAAACGGGACGGGCAGAGAAGGCAGCAGGGTTGGAAATGGTCGCATTTTTCTTGGGAATTCTGGCAAGTTTCGGAACTACTTTTGTAGGCGCTTATCTGGTTTCTGAAGGAAAACTGGATTACGGAACCGTTATGGCGGTAGTTTCTCTTCAGATGGGTGTCAGTACGTTAATGCAGGGATTCGGTTCTGCACTTACCACGTTTTCTGCTTCTTTGGTAAAGGCAGGCAGGGTATTTGACTTTTTGGAATCCGAGGGCGAAGAAAAGGCAGATGAGAAACTGCCTGAGGAAACTATTACAGAGAAAAGAGCAGAGAGATATCCCATTGAAGTAAAAAATGTGACTTTTTCTTATGACGGAGAAAGAAAAGCCCTAAAAGATTTTTCTATGCGACTTGCCAAAAATGAAAAAGTAATGCTCAGGGGAGAATCCGGCTGTGGAAAGAGTACTTTGCTAAAACTGCTAATGGGCTTTTACCAAAAGAAAGAGGGAACCATCAGGCTGTATGGAAAAGAAATAGACGAGTATTCCCTATTTCAGTTAAGACAGCTCATTACATATATGCCTCAGAGAAGTTATTTGTTTGAAGGAACTGTCAGGGAAAACATTGCTATCGGTGCTGACGGAATGGGGAACATGACAGAGGATGAGATAACACGCGCAGCCAGGATGGCTTATGCCGATGAATTTATTCGTGAGCTACCGCAAGGATATGATACTTATGTAAGCGCAGGTGGCAGTAATTTTTCTGTAGGTCAAAGACAGAGAATTGCCCTTGCCAGAGCTTTTTTAAAGAATTCGCCAATTCTTTTGATGGATGAACCGTCGTCGGCTTTAGATGCTCATAGTGAAAAAATGATTCACCGGGCGATGTCTGACTTAATGAAAAATAAAACGGTTATTATGGTGACTCATCGTGAAATGGAATGGGAAGGGTTTTCGGTTGTTCATTTTTAGGGAAAAAGTTATTCCATGCAAATATTCTGTGATATAATATGTGCGAAGCACATTTGGAATTGATCATAGACTTGCAAAGCAATGTCTATGATATAATATGTGCGAAGCACATCTGGAATTATGGGAGGAATGAAGCATGAGCAGAGTAAACTTTGGCGCAAAGCCTTTTATGTACCCGATGCCGGTACTGATTGTAGGAACTTATGATGAAAACGGAGTCCCTAACGCTATGAACGCAGCATGGGGTATTATCACGGACATGAATGAGATATCTATCAGCATGTCTGAGCACAAAACTACTGAAAATTTTGCAAAGACGGGAGCCTTTACTGTAAGCATCGCGACTGAGGATACTGTTGTGCCTTGCGATTATGTAGGTGTGGAGTCAGCAAGCAAGGTGCCTGACAAATTTACCAAAGCTGGATTTCATGCAACCAAGAGTGAATATGTCAATGCGCCGCTGATTGATGAGCTTCCTATGGCACTTGAATGTAAGGTCAAGAGTTTTGAAGACGGTATTTTAGTAGGTGAAATTGTAAATGTGAATGCAGACGAGAGTATTCTTACGAATGGTCAGATTGATCCCCGGAAGTTAAAACCTATTACTTATGATCCGGTAAATCATGTTTACATCGGACTTGGTGAGAAAGTCGGAAATGCATTTAAAGACGGATTGAAGCTGAAATAAAATTCTTTATCACATTACAATAGGAGCATAGCCATGAAAAAGAGATTTTTGGTAGCAATAATTTTAAGTATAGTTTTATGTATGGTGGGTTGTAACGTGCAGAAAGTGACGCAATCTGTTATATCTGAGAATGGGCAGGAAGAGCAACAAACAGAACCAAATAAGGATGATGAGCAGGAAACTGTTGCGGTAACAGAGCCACAAGGTGAACCTGAAACGTCAGAGAAACACAATAGTGAGACAGACCCTGAGAAGACACATTCAGAAGAGAAAGGAGCACCCAATGCGGTCTATCTTGATGTTACTTTTGAGGAACATTGGGACAGCTATTATGATGATGTTTTCCTGATGAGTGGAAAATATAATTCTATTGATTTACAAATCACTGACTATCCGGCATTGACGAAGGCAGTGAATACATTCAATGCAGAGTATATTGCGCAGACGCAAGGATATGTTGATAAGATAAAAGAGAATGCGCTGTCAGATTATAAAGAAAGTTCACCGGATAATTGGATGGGGCCATATGAATTTGAGTCAGAGATGATTTTAAAACGCGCCGATGATGAAGTACTGGCGGTGGAAGAACAGATTTACTCTTATGAAGGCGGTATTCACGGGCTCTCTTTTTATAATACTTATAATTTTGATGTACAGACAGGTGAGTGGATTGCACTGGAAAATGTGATTACCGATATGGATAGTCTGCCCGATATTTTGGAGGCAGAGATTATAGGAAAATATCCGGATTTAGAACCTTGGAAGGAACCTTTGGCAGATGTTTTCCGGGATTATATTTCTCCTGTGCAGGAGGAATACCAACCTACATTTACATGGACTTTGGGATATGATGGTGTGACTTTTTATTTTAGTAATTATGAAATTGGAAGTTATGCGGAGGGGCTACAACAGATAACGGTTTGCTATAGTGAGTATCCGCAGATTTTTGATGACGGTTACTTTAAAAATGTGGATGACAGTTATGTGATGGAATTGGATGATTTATGGAGTGGAACGGATACGGATTTAAACGGTGATGGAATTACGGACTACGTTTCCGTAACGTGCAATTATGATTATGAAATGGATTATATTGAATCTTACAACGTAACCGTAAACGGAAATACCTTCACGCAGGAAAGCTATGGTTATGGATACAAAAGCTATCTGTTAAAAGCAGAGGACCGGAATTACATATATGTGGAACGGATGGTAGAGAATGATTATCGGCTGATAACCGTATTTGAGATTACGCCAAATTCTGTGGAATATATGGGCGAAACCGGCGGTGGTATAGGTTGTTTTACCAATCCTTTTAATTTTGAAGTAGAAAAGCGCATGGATGTGTTGAGTACTTACACCGCATCGGCAGACTGCTATGTGGGAGATGACGGAATGCCCGTGGAAAAAAATGGAATTTATGAAGTGAAAAGTGATATATCTATTACATCCATAGCAGAAATTGAGGCGGAACTGGTAGATGAAGAAGGCAATCTCACAGGAGAAGGATATTGCTTCCCGGCAGGAACCGACTTTAAGTTTATGGCTACAGACGGAGAGACCTTTGCGGATATGCTGACAAGTGACGGTCAAAGATGCAGATTATATACAGAAAATGGATGGCCTGTTACCGTAAACGGCAGAAACGCGGAAGAATGTTTTGAAATGCTCTGGTATGCAGGGTAAAAGGAGTTTAACAATATGACATTAGCAGACAGATTTGAATTTCGCAGTATCAGACCGGGAGAGGAAGACAGGGCGGTTGCCATTGAGCAGATATGTTTTCCGCCCCACGAGGCCTGTTCTGAGAAACATATGAAGGAGAGAATTGGCAAGGCACCGGAGCTTTTCTTAGTGGCAGTGAATAAAGAAACCGGAGAAATTGCAGGATTTTTGAATGGCATTGCAACAAATGAAATATCTTTTAGGGATGAATTTTTTACAGATATAAGCCTGTATAACCCATTAGGCAAAAATGTCATGTTGCTTGGTCTTGATGTGCTTCCCGAATACCGCGGGCAGGGACTTGCAAGAGAAATTGTGCACCGCTATGCACAGCGTGAACGGCAAAATGGGCGCAATATGCTTACTTTGACCTGCCTTCAGGAAAAAGTAGAAATGTATCAAAGGATGGGATTTCGTGATGACGGAATTGCCAATTCTGCATGGGGCGGCGAAGAGTGGCACCAAATGAGTCTTCCCATAAAGGATTTATAAAAAATAATAAAGCATACAAAATATTCCATTTTATCAATAGAAGTAATTTGAGAAATATGGTAAAATAAAGCAAGCTGTCATTACGAGAATGAGGGGGCATAATGATGCAGACATATGACCAAAAATATTTTGATGCGAAAGCAAACAGAAGGGCAGGTACCACCTGGCTTACTTTGATGATTATCGTAACTGTTTACTACGGTGTGAAGATGGCAGAGGGAGAAGTCGGACTGAACTGGTTCATTTTATTTTCTGTCGTAGGATGGGCAGAGTACATATTCGGCGGGCTGATGTTAAAGCTGAAGGGAATGGACAACCCAAATTATAAGTGGATACTTGGACTTGGATATCTTACTTTTTTTGCGGTTATTGCGTGGACTTCTCTGGATGAAGTATCTTATGTATTTATTTTACCGTTGATTTCGATTTTGATTCTTTATAAAAACCCGAAATTAATTAAGGTTATGATGTGGGCAACCATGTTTGTACTGATTACCAGTAACCTTTACAAAGGCCGGGTAAAAGGTATGATGGAATTTGTTTCCAGTATTGACTGTGCATTGCAGTTTGCCATTGTTTTGTGCTGTTATGCATGTACCAACATGGCGATTAAGCATTTAGTAGAGTCAGACGGCGCACTGACAGGCTCTATTTCCGGCAATTTGGAGAGAGTGGTACAGACCGTTGAAAAGGTAAAAGTGGCAAGTAATGAAATTGTGGACGGCGTTACGGTAGTGAGAGAGCTTGCGGATGAAAACCGTATGGGAGCAGAAGATGTCGTAACGGATATGCAGAATCTTTCCGATGACAACGGCGTTCTAAATGATAAAACAATGTCTTCCATGGAGATGACAAATGTTATCGATACACAGGTAAACAATGTGGCAGACCTGATGGACCAGGTGGTTACATTAATTGAGGCATCTGTAGAACATGCAAATATCAGCTCCGAGGAACTGACAGAAGTAGTCGAAACTACCAACAAAATGGCAGAGCTTTCTGCAGAGGTAGAAAAGGTTCTCGGAGAATTTAAAGAAGAATTCCAGAACGTTAAGAATGAAACAGGAACCATTGAAGGAATTACTTCAAAAACTAACCTGCTTGCATTAAATGCATCCATTGAAGCAGCGAGAGCCGGAGAGGCAGGCAAAGGTTTTGCGGTAGTTGCAAATGAAATCCGGGAACTCAGTAGCGGAACCCAGAATTCTTCCAACAGAATTATGAGTGCTCTTGGTCATTTGGAAGAGACCTCCGAAAGAATGCTTGAAGCAATTTCCGAAACGGTTGAACTGATTCAGGTAAATATTGAAAAGGTTTCGCACGTAGACAGAAGTGTTACGGATATCACTAATGATGCCACTTCACTTGGTGCTAATATTAAGATAGTGGACAGTGCGGTTAAAGAAGTGGAAGCCTCCAATAAAATACTTGCCGATAACATGAAGCAGGTATGCGATGTTATGGAGGTTATGACAGGAAGAATCAATAAAGCGGAAGTTATAACCAAAGAAATGCTCAGCAAGTATGAAGAAAGTGCTAAGAGTGCCGGAAATATTGAAACGGTAGTGGGACATTTGATGGAAGAGCTTGGTGTCGGCGGCTTTATGGGTATTCAGGATGTAAGAAGCGGCATGAAGATAGCAGTAGCTCTCAAAAATGCAGCAACAGCGAAGAAGGAATACGTCGGCGAAGTAGTTGATTGCGTTAATGAAAAGATATACGTGACATTGGAAGATAACGGACAGGACATTATTGATAAAAAAGAAAAGCATGCCCTTTGTCAGCTTCGAATTGTGGTTGATAATGTACTTTACAGTTGGGACAATATTGATTTTCAGTTCAGTAAAGGTGGCGAGGCCGGAAAGTATTGTCTTACCGTAGAAAGTAATCCGCAGGTATTTAACAGAAGAAAATATCCCAGAATGCCTCTTGCAAATCCTTGTACCATTAAGTTAAAAGCCGGTAATGAAATTTATGCGGGAAGAATGGTAAATATCAGTGCAAACGGTTTTGCTTTTGCAAGCCGGGAGAGTCAGTTTACCCAGTGGAAAGGCAAAGATATTACTGTTGAGGTAAATAATTTCGGTATTTTAAACGGAAAAGCGCTGGAAGGATGTATTATCAGAACATCCAACAATGACGGTGAATACATCGTAGGATGCAGAATGCCGCAGGACAGTGAAGCAATCAAAGAGTATGTAAATCAGAACTATAGTGAATAAAAAAATAAGTAAGATATATTATAAAAAGAAAGCACTCCTGAATTTTTGACAGTTCAGGAGTGCTTTGTCATAATGCGTTTAACGTTTTTATTTTAATTTAAGAGAGTAATTGCCAGATTCAGGTATCCGGCAAAAGTTACCCAAAGCAGATAAGGGATTAGTAAGTATGCTGCAGGTTTTGAAATCCGGTAAAAGGTTACAATAGTATAAATGATAAATGCCCACAAAAGAAGTAACCAGAAAAAGGCAAAGAGATACCATTCCAACCTAAAAAAGAAAATAGACCAGAAGAAGTTAACTATCAGTTGAATAGCATATACAAAAATGGCATTGTTAATTTCTTCTTTGGGTTTATCGGAAGACAATATTAGGTAAGAAGCAATTCCCATCAGAGTATAAAGAATTGTCCACACAATGGGAAACAAAAATCCCGGCGGCGACAAAGGCGGCTGATTCAGTTGCCCGAATGATACCATGGCATCACGCGTAATATAGGCGGCGAGCCCTCCTACCAAAAGCGGAATTGCGATGCAGATAATAAGTTGTTTTAAATTTATTTTCAAAAAATCACCTCCGTATTTTATATGAACAAAAGGGAAAGAATATGTACAGAAAGCAAAAAATTAGCAAAAGCGGAGGTAATTATGGATAGAGACGATACTGTAAAATTGTTAAAGGAATGTGATGCCGGAACAAAAATGGCAGTTTCATCAATAGATGAAGTGTTAGAGAGCATCAGTGATTCGCAGATGAAGAAGCTGTTACAGGAAACCAAAGACCACCATGAAATGCTGGAAAATGAAATTTGCAAAATGCTGGATAAGTACGATGCTGCAGAAAAAGACCCGAACCCTATTGCAAAAGGAATGTCCTGGCTTAAGACAAATATGAAGATGAGCATGGACGGAAGTGATGCCACAGTAGCAGATTTGATAACAGATGGCTGTAACATGGGCGTAAAAACGCTCAACAAGTATCTGAATCAATACGAAAATGCTGACAAGGAATCCAAGGAAATTTGCGGCAGGCTGATATCAATTGAAGAGAAGCTTTGCAAGGAATTAAGAGAATATTTGTAAGAAAAGCAAAAATATTTATCAGCCGTTGTTCTGTGTCGAATAACGGCGATAAATTACATAGATTTCAAATTGTTTATAAATTGTTTAGATGCGTAAAGAGATTTCATGTTGTATAATATGATAGAAAATTTTGTAAGAATGACAAAAAATGTATATTGTTTTTTGCTGTTCTATGTTATGATTAAAATAGCCATCGGAGGAATGATTTTTGAAACAAAAGATGCGCAATTTTTGGAAAGCTGTTATGTTTGAACTGAAAGAAAACCGAAGCACATTTCTGGTATATACCGGACTGCGCTTTTTGGTTCTTTGCGTTCTGATTATGCAGATTTTTAACCAAAACTATCAAAATGTTTTCTTATGTCTTTTAACCTTGGGGCTTATGATAGTTCCCAGTATCATTCAGGCTGCATTTAAGGTGGAGTTTCCGTCTCCCCTGGAAATTGTTATTTTGGTGTTTATCTTTGCAGCAGAAATTCTGGGTGAAATCAGTGCGTTTTATATCAAATTTCCATATTGGGATACCGTGCTTCATACGCTGAACGGATTTTTATGTGCGGCGGTGGGCTTTTCACTGGTTGATATCATGAATCGCCAAAAAAGACTGTTATTTGAATTGTCGCCGCTTTTTACGGCTATTGTGGCATTTTGTTTTTCCATGACAATAGGGGTGTTATGGGAGTTCTTTGAATTTGGAATGGATTGTTTCTTTAGTCTTGACATGCAGAAGGATACGGTGATTTATGAAATTTCTTCTACATTTCTTGACCCGCTTAAGGACAACAATACATTAATTATCAAAGATATACAGAATGTAGCGGTAAACGGAGAGGTGCTGGATGTATCGGGATATTTGGATGTAGGATTATATGATACCATGTATGATTTGATAGTCAATTTCATCGGTGCTACCGTGTTTTCCGTTATGGGATATTTTTACATTAAGTATCGTGACACAAAGAGTCTGATAAAGGGGCTTGTTCCTGAGCCTTGGTCAAAGGAGAAGGCAGCAGGACGGAATAAACCGGAAGAGTAAAAGGGAAAAACAAAAATGGGGTAAATATTTCAGATTAAGAGGGATAGGTATTGAGTGGGATTAATTTAACGGATTTAGGTGAAGGAACTACAATTACTCTGAAAGTAAGTAATAAAGTACGTAGTATTGAGATGCATGCTGCGCTTGCAAAGATTTTGCGCGAGGATTTAGCTGTTATTACCATTGATTATCAGTCAAAGCAGGTGCTGAATTTTGATGGTGTACGCATTGAGATGGAGAGCCAGACAGAAGACGGTATGCCGTATAAATGGAGTAATGTGAAGGTTGCTTTTTATCAGAAGCAATATATTCTCCAGACGGAAGGTGAAGGAAACCGTATTAACCGTCGCGAATTTTTCCGCGTAGGTGTTTCCAAAAGAGGCTTGATGAGAATGGCAGGGCGAGGGCAGAAGGATATTATTGTGCGTGATATCAGTATGACAGGTTTTGCTATTACCGACCAGAGAAGAGAGCTTGATTTGCTGCCAGGAGATGAAATATCGGTACATTTCGAGGATTTGGGACATGTACTTGATTTGGTGGGAAAGGTAGTGCGTATTCAGGATGAGGAAGATAAGATAGTGTATGGTCTTCGAATTATGAACTTATGTAAGGATTTGACGTCTTATATTTCTACCAAACAGCGTGCGGGCAGAGGAAAATAATATTTTTGAAACAAAGAAAGGATATCATGAAGCAAAAATCTGTGTTAAAAGGAAAATTACACGGAAGATATCACCTACTTGACACTATTAGGGGGATTACGCTGATTAGTATGATTCTCTATCATGGTGTCTGGGATTTAGTATACATGTATGGCGTGAAATGGAACTGGTACCGGGGAACCGGAGCCTATATTTGGCAGCAGAGCATTTGCTGGACGTTTATTTTTTTGTCCGGCTTTTGCCGGCCACTTGGCAAAAAGCCGTTGAAGCGAGGCCTTATGGTATTTGGGGGCGGCTTGTTGGTTACCATTGTTACGCTTCTTTTTATGCCTCAAAACAGGGTGGTGTTCGGCGTACTTACATTAACCGGCTCGGCGATGCTGTTAACGGTTCCGTTAGAGAAGGTGCTAAAAAAGATACCATCGCAATTAGGGTTTTTTATAAGCCTTTTATGTTTTTTTATATTTAGAAACGTAAACAGCGGTACGCTTGGCTTTGAGGGGATTGTGCTGACTCAGCTTCCGAAGGCCCTGTACCGCGGATTATTTATGACGTATCTCGGATTTCCGGAACCGGGATTTTATTCAACAGATTATTTTTCACTGCTTCCGTGGGTATTTTTGTTTGTTGCCGGATTTTTTCTGTATTATATTTTTCAAGAGAAAAAATGGCTGCAGAAGGAAGTGTTTTCATTAAATTGTAAACCGTTTAGTTTTCTTGGAAGACATTCCCTGATTATTTATCTTTTGCATCAGCCGGTACTTTACAGCGTGATGACAGTATTGGATGTTTTGTCTGTCCTGTAACAGGCTGTTTTGTAACCGATATTTTTTTATTGAAAAATACAGGGGGAACGTGATATACTGTGAAAGTTATATTAACAGGGGATTCGCAGTTTGTAAAAAGGAGAAAACAGTGACATTACACGTAGTTGAGCATGCCATCAGACATGCCATAGAGGATGGAATTAAAGTACTTCCGTTTTTGTTTGTAACTTATTTGGTAATGGAATATATTGAGCATAAGGCCGGAAAAAAGGCAGAGCAGGCGATTAAGAAGGCGGGCAGTTTTGGACCTCTTATCGGCGGGGTTATGGGTATTATTCCACAGTGCGGGTTTTCTGCAGCAGCATCTAATTTATATGCAGGAAGGATTATTACGCTTGGAACCTTGCTTGCAGTGTTTCTTTCCACTTCAGATGAGATGCTTCCGATTCTGATTTCTGAGCAGGTATCCATTTCTGCTATTGGTAAAATATTGGCAGTTAAAGCAGCAATCGGTATTGTGGCCGGATTTTTGATTGACTTGATATTCAAAAAGCAGCTTCATCAGGAAGAAGAGGAGCTTCGCATAGAGCATATGTGTGACCATGAGCATTGTCATTGTAATGAGGGAAAGATAGGACGCTCAGCATTAAAACATACCTTGCAAATCTTTTTCTTTATTTTTGTGATTACGCTTGTTTTGAATTTATTGATAGAGATGGTAGGGGAAGATGCACTGGCCGGTATTTTGAGCGGAAAGCCGGTAATCGGTCCGCTTGTTGCAGGACTGGTGGGACTGATACCGAATTGTGCGGCATCGGTTGTCATCACACAGTTATATCTGGAGGGAATGCTCAGTGCAGGAGCGATGCTTGCAGGCTTACTGGTAGGTGCCGGAGTAGGCGTATTGGTTCTTTTTAGGGTAAATGACAATTTAAAAGAGAATTTAAAGATTACAGCAATACTTTATATAATCGGAGTACTTGCAGGAATGATAACAGAAACAGCCGGTCTGATATGGTAGACCGGCTGTTTTTGTGCTTCTTGGCTTGAAGCATAAAAAGGGGGATAAAAGATTATTAGAAATTAGCATAGTAATTTTTTACGACAGCCTGTGCAGGCTTTTCGTAAATGTCATAGCCGCCGTTTGTGGAGGCTTTGCAGGCAGGATACTGTTTCCATGCCCAATCCCAAAGGCAAAAACCTTCTACCCAAGGGCGTTTTTTGCAGGCTTCAAACATGGCTGTATACCAATCAGCCTGTTCCTGCAGGTTTACTTCTCCGCGCTGACTCCAGTCGTTTGGAACTTTGGAGGAGCCCTCTGTGGACATACATCCACATTCCGCAAAGAAGAAAGGTTTGTTAAACTTTTTCACAACAGCTTCTATTCTGTCAAGTTCCTGTTCCCAATCCTGTAAGGGATAATAACCACTGGAGGAAATTACATCTACGCAATCCCACCAGGTAACGTTATCTTCCTGGTATTTGTCAGTATTATAGGAAACAGGACCATGGTAAATTTCTTTGATATCGGAAATAAGCTTGCGCCATTCATCTGCCCGTCTTTCACTCATAACCATTTCACATCCGGCAATGAACATTTCACATCCGGTTTCTTCTGCAATTTTTGCATAATGCAACTGGAAATCCGTATAGGAAGCAAACCAGTTACTCCATTTCGGTTCACAATGTACATCTTTATCAAAGAAGTTAATATGAGCACGCCAGGTACCGTTTTTACAATTGGCAGTAGGCTTTAGTGCTACACGAAGACCAATTTTGTGAGCATATGCAATCATTTGAATTAATTCTTTATCTGACATGGTAGCGTCAGTAGTATAAGAAATCTCTTCCGACTGGGGTGTTTCCTGAAGACCGTTGGGAACAAGGATGATAAAATCAGCGCCTGTCTTTTCCTTTAAATTGTCCAAACTTTCGTAGGCTTCTTTGGTTTCAAGACTTCCTTTATGACAAAAAGCACCAAAGGTAACACCTTTAATAAATTGCATATAAAACTCCTTTCTGCATCAAATGGTCAAAAAATACTATAGCGTTCATGTATAAAACTATAGCACTTTTAAAAAGAATCGGATATAATATTGCTGTGTAAAAATTGTAAAAATCTATTCCATAATGAGATGGGAAAAGAAGGACACAGTTATGCAATATTTGTTTGAATACAGCGATACACTGAATTCTCCCTATGAGGCGTTTTTGTATGATACATCATGGATGGATTTTCCCATACGTCCTCACTGGCATTATTTCATGGAAATTGTTTATATGAAGGAAGGAACCGGTCTGATAGAAACTGACGGAAAAAGTTATATTGTCGAGGCCGGTGACTTGATTTTATTTCATCCCGAATCGGTTCATGCCATTTATACAGCCACGAATTATCCTTTAAAATATGAGGTAATGAAGTTTGATGTAAATAAGCTGTATACGGAAAACAGCTATGCGCCGAAATTGCGGATTATTCTCGGCAGTGCCAGCAAAAGTATCAATGCACCTGTATTTTTCCCGGAAAAGGAAATCAGGGATATTCCTGTGGCGGAAATGTTCGAGGAGTGCAGGAGAGAGCTTGCAGAGAGAAACTACGGTTATGATATTATAGTACATAATAAAATTTGTTATTTACTCGTGAATTTAATCCGTCTCTGGAGGGAAAAGGGTTTTGACACCGACGTTGCGGCTACCCATTCCCAGGAGATTGATTCTATTCATGCCATTACGGCATATATTGATGCTCATGCCGGAGACCCGATTAGAGTAGAGGATTTGGCAGATATGTGCAATATGAGTTATTCTTATTTTGCCAAAAACTTTAAGCAGTATTATGGTCGTTCCTGTAAGGAATATATTGAATTTATCCGGATATGTAAGGCTGAGGATTTGTTATTGTTTACCGATTTTGATTTGAGCTATATCAGTCAGGAAACGGGATTTTCGGACAGCAGCCATCTGATTAAGATTTTTAGGAAGTGGAAGGGCGTTACCCCTAAACAATTTAAGATGCAACATGCAAAGAAAGCAGAGTAGAGGCATATGCCAAAGAGTCATGCACGACCCTCGATTCCGCTGCGCTGCATCTCGGTCGTGGACTTCGTCCTATCAAATAAAAAATCCTATACCATATGTGAGCAAGCTCCCAATGGTTTAGGATTTTCTATTTGGCATGATTCATTGTCTACACGAAAAAAGCACCATCCCCAAGGCTCCTACGTCCTCAAAAATGGTACTCATAGTGCGTCTTCAGGGGCTCGAACCCTGGACACCCTGATTAAGAGTCAGGTGCTCTACCAACTGAGCTAAAGACGCGTTTCTTTAGTATTTGTTGCATTTGTGATTTGCAACGCAAGTGTTATTATAGTATAATGTTTTTTGGTTTGCAAGTACTTTTTTAAAAATTTTTTAAGAAATTTTATTTTTTTATAAAATAACAGGACAGGACGGTAGTAAAATTGATTTTTGAAACGCATGCGCATTATGATGACGACGCTTTTGATAATGATAGAAAAGAGCTTCTCTTAAGTATGGAAGAAGCCGGAATAGAAACGATTGTCAATATCGGCGCCAATATAGAGAGCTGTAAAAGTACACTTGCCCTTTGCCGGGAATATCCCTTCGTTTACGGGGCGCTTGGTGTACATCCTTCGGATGCGGAGGAATTAAATGAAGAAACTTTTGCATGGCTTAAGCAGGCCGCAGAGAGCAATTCAATTCAAAAAGGCGGCAAAATCGTGGCAATTGGGGAAATCGGTCTTGATTATTACTGGGACAAGGAAGAGGATGTGCAGGAAAATCAAAGAATCTGGTTTGAAAAGCAGGCAAATCTGGCAAGAGAGTTGTCCTTACCCATGGTTGTGCATTCAAGAGATGCGGCGAAAGACACCATGGATATGATGAAGGCTATGCATGCGGAGGAAATCGGAGGAATCGTGCACTGCTACTCATATTCCGTAGAGCAGGCAAAGGAATATCTGAAGATGGGCTTTTATTTTGGCATCGGAGGGGTACTTACATTTTCCAATGCAAAGAAATTAAAGGAAGTCGTGGAGTATTTGCCTATGGATGCCATTGTGCTTGAAACGGATTGTCCTTATCTTGCACCGGTACCCAACAGAGGCAAGCGGAACAGTTCCTTGAATCTTCCTTATGTGGCAAAGGAAATAGCTGTGATTAAGGGTATGGACGAAGAGGAAGTAATTCGGATAACAAGAGAAAATGCCAAAAGAGTTTATCAAATAGAGAGGTAAATGCTATGCCTACATTAGGAAACCCTACGGGAACCATTGAGGTTCTCAAAAAATACAATTTTAATTTTCAAAAACGTTTTGGTCAAAACTTTTTAATCGACAGCAATATATTGGAAAAAATTGTCAGTGCAGCGCAGGTGACAAAGGAGGACTGTGTCCTGGAAATCGGACCGGGAATCGGAACCATGACCCAGTATCTGGCAGAAAGCGCGCGGGAAGTTATTGCGGTAGAGATAGATAAATCGTTAATTCCCATATTGGCAGATACATTATCTCCTTATGACAATGTAACCGTCATTAATGAAGATATTTTGAAGGTAGATATCCGCAAGCTGGTGGAAGAGAAGAATCAGGGCAAACCCATTAAGGTAGTGGCAAATCTGCCCTATTATATTACGACACCAATTATCATGGGATTGTTTGAAAGCCATGTACCGCTAAAAAGTATTACCATTATGATTCAGAAAGAAGTGGCGGACAGAATGCAGGTGGGTCCCGGAACGAAAGATTACGGCGCCCTGTCACTGGCAGTACAGTATTACGCCAAGCCGGAAGTGGTGGCTTATGTTTCACCGGACTGTTTTATTCCAAAGCCCAATGTCGGCAGTGCTGTTATCCGTCTTGACAGATATGAGGAGCCTCCGGTACAAGTGGAGGATGAGGAATTTATGTTTAAGATAATTCGTGCGGCCTTTAACCAGAGACGAAAAACACTAGCAAACGGCTTAGGGAATGCACCTGATTTACCTATTACCAGAGCTCAGGCAGCAGAAGCACTGGAAGAACTTGGATTTAGTGCATCTATAAGGGGTGAAGCATTAACATTGGAGGAATTTGCCTTACTTAGTAATCATTTGTTGAAAATTGTGTAAGTGAGAAGGATAGCGTCTGCTATCCTTTTTTTGCTGAATGGAAGACGCTGTTAGGTAATAATATACACAATATGTGGATTATTACCACAAAAAACAGCCAATATCTTGTTAAATTCTTGCGGATTGCTTTTGACATACGCATACCTATATGGTACACTTAGAAAATGAAAATAGGATAACTATGTCTAAAATACGAAAAAGCATGAGGTGAGTACCTTGGATAAGTATGAATATAAAGTACGTGCGGACGAGATTAAATCGTTAATAGCAGAAGGAGAATACGCAGAAGCGGTTAAAATTGCAGATACCATTGACTGGCGCAGAGTCAAAAGTGTGATGATGCTTTGTACTATCAGTGATTTGTACAAAATTAACCGTCGCTATGAGGACAGCCGTGATATTTTGCTGCTTGCTTATGAAAAGCACAGCGGCGGTCGTTTGATAGTATATTCTCTTTGTGAACTTTCCATTAAACTTGAAGAGTATGTACAGGCGATTGAATATTATAAAGAATTTGTGCAGTTAGCGCCCAAGGACAGCGGACGCTATGTTTTGCAATACAAGCTTTACGAAGCACAGGAAGTAAGTCTGGAAGAGAGAATTGCAGTTCTTGAAGAGTTCAAAAAGAAGGACTACCGCGAAAAATGGGCTTACGAGCTTGCATATCTGTATCACAGAGTTGGTTTGGAAACTAAATGCGTGGAGGAGTGTGATGAAATCGTCCTCTGGTTTGGTGACGGCAGATATGTTTTGAAAGCGTTGGAATTGAAACAGCTTCATCAGCCTCTTTCCGAAGAACAGCAGGAAAAATATGAACAGTTACGTCAGACAGGCGGAATCATTCAGTCTGATTATGTTGCCCAAAGCAATGCCATTAAGGAAGAGGCAAATGTGGCGACCGAAGAGGAAGATGATGATGAGTACAGCATTAAAGAAAATGTGCTGACAGATCCTACTCAGGAGATTCCCAGTAAGGAACTTGAAGATATTCAGGTAAAAACAGTAGATGTCAGCCAGTACAATACCATTAATCTGCAAAAAGAACTTGCAGAGAGTATGAAAGAATTTTTGGAAAACAATCCTACTGCGGAAATGCCGGTTGAAAATGTAGCGCTTGAAATGGAGCAGACTAAAATTTTTGAGCCTGTTGCAGAGGGCGAAGAGACAGCGGCTGATGATGAAACAGCACAACAGAGTGCATTTGTTGAAGCGGATGAGGCAGGAGAAGAGGGACAATCAGAAATTTCTCTTACCGGAGATCTTGCAGAAATGACTCCCGTTTACGTTTCTCAGGATACAGACGAAATGCAGCTTCTTAATGAAGGTACCGACGTTTCCAAAGAAGTATTTTTCGGAAATACTGCGGAAGTGAGCATTGAGGAAGTGGTGTCCGAGCTTGCAGAGAAAAATGCAGAGGCGGCGAAGGAATATGAACAGGCAACACTGCCCATTGCAGAAGAAAAGCCTGTGCAGGCAACGTCGGCAGAAAAAGTTATCGGGATGCCGGCAGCAAGCCCCGACCCGGCTCTTAGCAACACCGGAGTGATTAAGACATTTGTTAAACCATCCGGTTATGATAATCTGCTTTCCCAGGAATATGACGGACAGATTAGTCTGGTAGTTCCTGAGGAAGAAAAAGTAGAAAAACAGATTACGGGACAGCTCAGCATTGATGATATTATGACCGAGTGGGAGCGCATCAAGAAAGAAAATGAGCGCAAACGCATGGAAGAAATCAGGGAGCGTGTGCAAAAGCAGACCAACACACTGTTTGCCGATTTTGATGAATCCACCAAGACAGGTCTTTTGGAAGAATTGGAAAAGGCCATGATTTCTGCCGCAATGAAGGAAGAAAAGAAGCGTATCGAAGAAGGCAGACCAAGAGTGATTAAGGTGGCCGATATCGAGGCAGAGGAAGCGGCAAAAGAGCAGGCTTTAAAAGAACAGGAGAAGACTGCTGCTAAGGAAGCAGAAAAAGAAGCTGTTAAGAAAGCCTCTAAACTGATTGAAGAAGTTCAGGAACTGGGTGAAGTAGAAGAACTGGAAGAAATTGAAGAACCTCAGATGTCAGAGGATACATCGGAAGTTAAAAATGTAACAGTGCCTGCTGAACCTGCAAAGAAAGCAGAAGCAGCAGAAGATGTTTCTGATGCAGAAGAGCAACAGGAAGCAGAAGAAGCCGTAGCAGTGGAAGAAGTAGATATAACCGAAATCCCTGAAGTGACAGTGGCTCTGGAAGACGATGAGACAGAAGCTGCCGAGGATGAACAGGAAGCTGAGCCCGCCGCTGAGGAATCGGAGGAAGATTCTGAAGCTGAGCAGGAAACTGATACAGAAGAATCCCATGAAGAAGATAAAGCGGCTTCCGATAAAGCAAAGGCTCGTGAAATGACGCAGAGTGAAAGAGAGCAGTTTGCCCCTTTCATTCATCACAAGCGTACCAGAAGACAGATAGTGGAAACCATTGATAACATCAGCATGGCTTCTTATGCGGGCAATGTTGTGATTACCGGTGAAGAAGGTACAGGAACGACGGCGCTTGCCAAGCTTCTTGTAAAAGAAGTACAGCTTTCCGACAGCAATTTCTCCGGAAAGGTAGCAAAGATTTCCGGTGCTACCATGAACAAAAAAGACGTGGCGGCAACTTTGGATAAATTGGAAGACGGTGCTTTGATTATTGAAGGTGCCGCCACTATGAAAAAAGATACGGTGGATGCGCTTTTAAAAGAACTTGAAAAAGAAGATAAAGGAATGATAGTACTTCTGACTGACAGTAAGCAGAAAATGGATGAGTTCCTTTTGAAAAATGAAGGTTTGTTGCCGCTGTTTAATCTGCGTGTGGATGTAGAAGCATTAGATGACCAGACATTGGTTAAGTATGCAAAGAAGTATGCTCTTGACCAGGAGTATGCCATTGATGAGCTTGGCGTACTGGCACTTCATACCAGAATTGCGGAAATGCAGACCAGTGACCATGAAGTAACGCTTTCCGAAATAGAAGAGATTGTGGACGAAGCAATTTACTTTGCTGACAAGAAAACGCCGGCGCATTTCTTTGATATTTTACTCGGTAAGCGTTATGATGAAGAAGACATGGTAGTTCTTCGGGAAAAAGATTTCATGCATTATTAAAAATAGATGGGGGTTATGGTATGAGCAAGAATACAGAGCAAAGAGAAAAGGTATTCATTTCGGAAGCAGACCAGTATTTGTTTGCCCAGGGAACGCACTATGATATTTACAAGAAATTAGGTGCGCATGTTTCTGTGGAAGACGGCGTAAAAGGTATGTTTTTCGGGGTGTGGGCGCCCAATGCCGCAAGCGTTCATGTAATCGGAACCTTTAACGGTTGGGATGAGCAGGCAAATCCCATGAAGAAGTTAGGTCCGGGCGGTATTCACGCTACATTTATTCCGGGAGTGGGCGAAGGCGAACTTTATAAATTTTTGATTACAACACCTGACGGCGAAAAGCTTTACAAAGCAGACCCATTTGCAAATTATGCGGAAATGCGTCCCGGAAATGCATCCAGAACAACAGATTTGTCCGGTTTTAATTGGACGGACGAGACATGGATGAAAGAAAGAGATACCAAGGATTATAACAAAGAACCCATGGCAGTTTATGAGTGTCATATTGGTTCCTGGATGCGTCATCCGAGACCGGAAGAACAGGGATTTTATAATTACCGGGAGTTTGCTGACAGAATTGTTGAGTATTTAAAAGAAATGAAATATACCCATGTAGAACTTATGGGAATTGCGGAATATCCCTTTGACGGTTCCTGGGGATATCAGGTAACCAGCTATTATGCACCTACTTCACGTTACGGTGAACCTAAGGATTTTATGTATCTTGTAAATAAGTTGCACAAGAACAAAATCGGTGTGATTCTTGACTGGGTACCGGCTCATTTTGCGACCGATGCACATGGTCTTGGCAGATTTGACGGACAATGTATTTTTGAAGATCCGGATCCGAGAAAGGGTGAGCATCCTGACTGGGGAACCAAGATTTTTAATTACGGAAAGACCGAAGTTAAGAATTTCCTGATTGCAAATGCACTTTTCTGGATTAAAGAGTTTCATATTGACGGTATCCGTGTGGATGCGGTTGCATCTATGTTATACCTTGATTACGGTAAAAAGGACGGACAGTGGGTTGCAAATAAATACGGTGATAACAAAAATCTGGAAGCTATTGAATTTTTCCGTCACTTAAATTCTGTAGTACGCGGTACCTACCCCGGATTTATCACCATTGCAGAGGAATCTACCGCATGGCCGAAGGTAACACATCCTGTAGAAGACGGTGGTCTTGGATTTTCCTTTAAGTGGAACATGGGATGGATGCATGACTTCTGTGAATACATGAAGCTTGACCCGTATTTCAAGAAAGACAATCATTATGCCCTGACCTTTGCCATGAGTTATAACGAGAGCGAAAATTATATCTTGCCTCTCTCACATGATGAAGTAGTTCATTTGAAATGTTCTATGGTAAACAAAATGCCCGGATATCAGGTGGATAAGTACGCAAACCTTCGTGCCGGATATGCATTTATGTTTGGTCACTGTGGAAAGAAGTTGCTTTTCATGGGACAGGAATTCGGACAGGAAAGAGAGTGGAGCGAAGAGAGAGAACTGGATTGGTTCTTGCTTGACAAGGCTTTAAATAAGGGAATGCAGGATTATGTGAAAGAACTTCTTGAGGTTTACCGCAAGTATCCCTGTATGTATGAGAATGATAATAACTGGTTTGGCTTTGAGTGGCTGAATTGCGATGATAAGGACAGAAGTACATACAGCTTCTTCCGTAAGTCTGAGAATGGTAAGAACAATTTGATGTTCATTATCAATATGACACCGATGAAGTGGGAAAATTACAAAGTCGGTGTACCAAAAAAGAAAAAATATAAATTACTGTTAAATAGTGATGAGGCACGTTTCGGTGGTTCAGGGGCAGATATCCCTAAGGAATTAATACCACAAAAAGAGCAATGTGACTATAGAAATTACAGTGTCACCTTAGACCTTCCTCCGTTTAGTGCGTTAATCTTTCAATTTTAAAGGTTAAGAAACAAAATAGTTATGCCGAAATAAAGGGTGAATGTGTAAATACATTCACTCTTTTTTTAAAAAAACATTCTTGTATACAGAGGTATGGATATGAATATTCGTTTTGAAGGGGCAGATGGAACTGTCCGTAATCATACAAATGTAGACAGGGATACAACCGTATATCGTACTTCGCAGGAGACAGGGAAAGTTTCCGCAAGAAGTTTTGCATTAGACATTTCTGGCACAGTTATGGATAACAGCGCTTACGCAGGTCATGGACGGACCGCAGAAGAGGTTATGCAGGAAGCGGGGCAGCAGGATATTACTGCCCGCAGAAACTATATGGCAGTAATGTCTAATTCTATGTCTGATGAAGATTTTGCAAAGCTTCAAAAAGAAGGATTCCATCCCGGAAGTGAAGATATTGAAGCGGTTGTAACCATTGTTGATCATATAAAAGCAGCCCTTGTTAAGGGAGGTGTGCAGGTAGCCGGTTATACCGATACTCTTGGCAAAGAGGAGCTTACTGCGCTTACCGGAAGTACCGCATTTGCAAATGAACTGAAAAAGCAGTTTGAGCAGCATGATATTCCTCTTACCGAAGAGAATGTGGAAGCGGTAAAGGATGCCTGGAATATGTTGGAAGGCGTAGGACCTTTATCTGAGGGAAGCAGGAAATACATGATAGAAAATGGGCTTCCCCCTACTCCTGAGAATCTTTATGCGGCAAGTTTTTCCGGCGCAGGAGACGGAAGCCGTCAGGGAAAAGGATACTACGTTGCCGGTAATGTAGCAGGTTATTACGCAAAAAAGCCGGAAAATATTGACTATGAGCAGTTAATGCCTCAGATAGAAAAAGTAATCCGAGAAGCAGGATTTTCTGTAGGAGAAGATACCCTGCAGGATGCAAAATGGCTGATAGAAAAGGGGATTCCCTTAAATCGGGATACCTTTGAGCAGATGCAGCAGACGCAGGCAGTGATATTACCTCAGACACCTGACATGTTTGCAAAGGCAGCTGCAATTGCTGTTTCTGACGGCAAAAAGCCCACGCAGGCAGACCTTTCCAAGGAACAGAGCGACTTAGAAAAAGCTGTTGCATTAAAAGAACAGATAGAACAGGTGGATGAGGAAGCTGTTGATATTATTTCAGCCAAAAAGATTCCCTTCACTTTGAAAAACTTATTTGCGGCATATGCGGAATGGAAGAGGGAGGACATTCATCCCGAAAGGGCATTTGATGCAGAGGGAAGAAATATTTTGACACAGGTCAGACTTTCCATGACGGCAGAAGCGAATTTAAGAATTATCAGAAGCGGACTTTCCATTGAAACTATGCCGATGGATATGCTGGCAAAACAGCTTGATGCGGCAAATACTGCTATTGATAAAGCTTTGACAGGGGAAGTGGATGCTCCGGAAACCGGCATCAAAAACAGCCTTTACAGACAGACGCTTTATACCTTAGAGAATATTAAATGGGCTCCGGCGGAAATTGTGGCAGAGGTATCACAAGGCGATACTCTTCCCGAAATAGAGAAGCTGTCTCTTGGCAGACAGACCGCATATCAAAAAGCCGGGGAAGCTTATGAAACCCTTATGACAGCACCCAGAAAAGATATGGGCGATTCTATCCAAAAGGCATTTCGGAATGTGGATGATATTCTGGCTGATATGCAGAAGGATGTCTATGACAAAAACCGTAAGGTTGTCAGAATTATGGGATATAACAGCATGGAGATGACAGAGGAGAACTTTGAGCAGGTGCGTAAGGCAGAGGAGCTTCTGACGGATGTGGTGGATAAGATGAAACCGGCAACCGTACTTTCCATGATAAGAGAAGGTGTCAATCCCCTTGCGATGCCTCTTTATGAACTGAAGGAATACTTGGATAATATGCCTGTAGATGTATCCGAAGAAATGGAATCCTACAGCAAGTTCCTGTATCAGTTAGAGCAGAAAAAGGACATTTCCGAGGATGAGCGAAGCGCATATATCGGAATTTACAGACTCCTTCGTCAGGTAGAAAAAGGAGATGACGCGGCTCTTGGTGCCGTGTTGCAGGCGGGAAGTGCTCCTACTTTGGAAAACCTGTTGGCAGCAGTCAGAAGCAGTAAAAAAGGAAAAATGGACTACAAGGTAGACAATTCCTTTGGTGGTGCTGCGGCAAAAGAATCAGCAGTTCCTACAATTTTAGAGCAGATAGAAAAAGGATATATCAAAAACAGACAGCAGCTTGAGGCAGAGCTTTCCGATGAGCAGACACAGAAAGCGGCAGCAGAATTTGAAAAGGCTGTTGCCCATGAAGTCAGAAATGCAATGGGAAGCGAAGATGCCGTACTGAAATATTTGATGGAATATCATCAGCCTGTCAGTGCCGATAACCTTATTTTTGCAAAACAGATGATGAGAGGCTTTGGGGATGCTTTCCGTAAGTATGAAAGTCTTTCCGCTGAAAATGCAGAGGATGTGAGCGCGGCGGCAGAAGAACTGCTTTCACATTTTACAGGAGAGGAAGAAGCACAGGATAGCTACTTAGAGATGACAAAGCAGATGCAGGAGAAGCTTCATGAATCCGCATTTGAACCGGGATATGGAGCTCTTGATGTTAAAGCAATGGGTATGCTTTATAAACAGATAGGCTTTATGAGTTCCATGGCAAAGGAAGAAAACTATGAAATGCCCGTAAATATCAATGGCACCATTACGGCCGTAAACCTGAAGATGATACATAAAGGACAGGGTGAGAGTAAGGTGGAAATTTCCTTTGAAACAGAAGCATTGGGAAAAAACAGGGCGGAATTAACTTTTGAAGGAAATAAGCTTATCGGATACAGCATTTGTGACGATAAAGAAGTAAGTGGTCTTTTAGAGGCAAACAAGGAATTGTTTGCAGAAATTCTTTCGGAGGAAGGAATTAAGGCAGGAGATGTTCGTTTCTTTGCAGCGGATGCGGCTCATTTGCAGGAATCTTTGCAGCGCACGGTTCAGAGCAGAGAGGAAGGTAAAACACCGGATACTCTCTACAAGGCCGCAAAAGCGTATATCGGATATATTCAGGAAATAAGTAAGCAGAAAGGAAATACGGAATATGAGAATCAGCTTTAATGCATCGGCAGTATTAGCCAATAATTCACTTAACAGGGCAGACAACAGGTTAGCAGAGTCTTTGGGAAGGCTTTCCTCCGGTCTTAAAATTGTGGGTGCTAAGGATAACCCGTCAGGACTTGCCATGTCCAAAAGAATGAATGCACAGATTGAAGGCATCGGGGTTGCAAACAACAATGCAAGTGACGGTATTTCCATTATTGAGATTGCAGACGGAACCTTAAGTGAAATTCATGAAATGCTTCAAAGAGCAAATGAGCTTTGTATCAAAGCAAATAACGGTACATTAACTGATGATGACCGAAAGCTGGTAAACGATGAAGTGAAACAGCTTAAAGAAGAAATCGAAAGAATTGCTTCCGAAGCCCAGTTTAACGGACAGAATATACTTGACGGTTCTTTTGACTTAAGAGGATATACGACAGACAATAATGTAAAAGTGTCTTATTACAGTGACGAGGTGAAGGACGGTACATATAATATTACAGCCCTTGATATTGCTTACGATGAAAATGGCAATATTGATTTGGAAACAGCGGTTAATTCATTTCAGTCTGATTTTCCCGGTAATGCAAAGGTGACACAGACAGACGGTAATGTTGTTACGATAAAGGGAGAAGAAGATTTCGAAATGAAGTTGGAAATCAGAGACGGAGCTGTCATTTCTGCTGCGAAACCTTTAAGTATTCTGGTAGAAGATTTCGGTTCCATGGATATGCAAATCGGTGCAAATGAGGGACAGCAGCTTGCCATCCGTATTCCTAAAATCTCTCTGGAAAATATGGGAATTTCCGCACTGGATGTATCTACGGAATCAAGTGCCGGAGAAGGAATTGACAAAGTATATGACGCCATAAAATTTGTTTCAGATGTACGAAGCCGTCTGGGTGCTTACCAGAATCGTCTGGAGCATACCGTAAACAGTCTGGATATCTCTTCTGAAAACATGACAGCGGCATATTCCCGTATCATGGACGTGGATATGGCGGAAGAAATGACGGAATATACCACATTACAGGTGCTTTCCCAGGCAAGTACATCCATGCTTGCACAGGCGAATGAAAGACCTTCTCAGGTATTGCAGCTGTTACAGTAATGATTTGTATGTAAATGTGTGAAAAGAAAGAGTGGATTTTGCTATGACTAAGGAATTAAAACAGCAGTTTACATTAAAAATTACACAGGCAAATAAAACCCAGTTAATTGTAATTCTCTACGAGATGCTTTTGGTTTATTTGGAGGAGACAAAGCAGGCACATGCATCCAGTGATATCGAAGAGTTCCGTAAAGGAATCAAAAGAACCAAAGCCTGTCTGCATGAGTTGATGGCGTCCCTTCATTTGGAGTATGAGGTATCACGGAATCTGCTGGCTCTTTACGGTTATGCTGACAGAGAGCTTACCAAGGCAGACGCGCGCAGCAGCGTATCAGAACTTTCCAATGTAGAGCGTGTGATAGCAAAGCTTCATGGCGCCTACGAGACAGTCAGTGCACAGGACACCTCCGGACCGGTTATGTCCAATACACAGACTGTTTATGCGGGGCTTACTTACGGCAGAAATCAGCTTACAGAGAGCTTAGCCGATCAGGGAAGTAACAGGGGCTTTTGTGTTTAAAGCAGATAATTGTTCGTCTTCTTCAGGCAGCATGCAAAGTCGTGCTGCCTGTTCCATTAAAAATTTATATCGCTTCATAACGGAATTTACTTCATAGATATAGCAGTCGATTAAGTCCGGTTCCGTCACGTTATCAAAGCCCGCGTACGCAATTTCAAGGGCTTTTTTCGTTTTTTCCAAATCGGAGAGAAGCGCATTTCTTTCGATTTCCTTTTCCGATAAGGTGCGGTTGGTATGGGAGGATGTACTAAAAAACATTTTCATGGGCTACCTCGTTTCTGCGTTCTTATTACATCATATTCAATCCACAGCCAATAATTGCCTCATTTAGAATTATAAGCAGAAAAAATATGTTTATTCAGTAAACGGAAAAAAATAGGAATACTTACAAAAACAGGACATATATTGAATCAGAATTGACACTTTGCCGGAAAATACGAAAGGGTATGGTGGGTAAATGGATACTTACAGCGGTGTTTTGTGGATAATCGGTTTGCTGGGAGCTGTATTTATGATAGGAATACTGCGCAGGCACGTGGAAATTATCATTAATTTTGTGTTGCGCGGTGTGCTTGGTCTGTTTATGATATATTTTGCAAATTATGTTCTTTCACCGTTCATGCCGGAAGTTTGTGTTGGATATAATCCCTTTACATTCCTGACATCCGGTTTTCTTGGATTTTCCGGTGTGCTGATGATGTACGGCGTTCAGTTTTATATGCAAATTGGTTATTTTTGATAGGTAAAAAACATAGGAAAATCAAGGGTTCATGGAATTTGCACTTCTAAAAATTAAGAATTTTTTGTCTATCTTTAACAAAATTGAAAAATTTACTTTAGCCTACTTTACAAGCAAAAAAATCTCCGATATAATTCGGGTTACAAACAAAGACAGTCTTAGTTTTATATCATTTTAGAAATTCAAGAAGGATGTATTACATTCTTTCGAAGTTTCAGGGAGTTTCTCCCAACGATTCAATGTATTATGAGTAGCTTGATAGTTTAATAAGAGCAGAAAGGGGTTATATTGGACAAAAGAATCCTTGCGATTTATGACAGTGAGGAGAGTTATGCCTATCATCTTATGGATTTTATGACAGGAAAGGATAAGATGCCTTTTGATATCCATATCTTCACAAAAGAGGACAGTTTTTTTTCCTATGCGGAAAAGGAAGAGATAGAATGTCTTCTCATTTCACAAAACGCATATCAGAACAAAGTACAAAAACTGAAAATACCGCATATCATTATTTTGAGCGAAAACGGTGAAAATTTAAACAAGACATTATGCCATATCAACAAGTATCAGTCATGTGAAAATGTGCTTCGCGAAGTAATGCACTATTATGCAGAAAATGTGCAGGATAGTGGCAGAAGACTTCGAACCGGCAGCCGTAACATGCAAATTATAGGAATCTACACACCTATTACAGGGTGTCTGCAGACCACTTTTTCATTAACATTGGGGCAAATGCTGGCCCGTCGAAATAAAAAAACCCTTTATTTGAATTTTGAGGCATATTCCGGACTCGGAAGGATGCTGAGTAGAGAATTTAAGAGTGATATATCTGATCTTGCTTATTATTTCACCTGCGCCAGAGACAAGCTGTTTTACCGTATGGAAAGTATGATAGAAACTGTTAACGGACTTGATTTTATTCCTCCGGCAAATTTTTACCAGAGTCTGTCGGGAATTAGGGGAGATCAGTGGGTTGATTTGTTTACAGAGATGGAAAAGACAAGTGAATATGAGTATCTGATTCTTGACTTATCCGATTGTATGACGGATTTGTGGGATGTTTTGCAGAATTGTGACCGGATTTATACCATCATTAGAGAGGATTCCATAGGTGCTGCCAAAATGGAACAGTATGAAAGAGCATTGGAGAATATGGAACGTGAAGAGATTGCGGCGAAGACCAAAAAATGGAAATTGCCTTTTTTTAAAAAACTTCCGTTACGCTTTGAGGAGTTAACATACGGTGATCTGGCGGCCTACATAAAAAGTGAGGTATTTCCGTCACTTTTAGGAGAAGAGTATGAATAGGAGAATGCAAAGCATTGGAACGTCCGGATATGTTTGCGATTGGGATATCAATAAATCATTGCGAAAATTACAGGAAGCAATTATTGCAAGCATGGATTTGTCCAAAGAAATGAGCGATGAGGAAATAAAAGAGATTATTGACGGTAAAATACTGGAAGCCGGTAAAACTCATCCGCTTGATTTGGAAGATAAAAAGTATTTGCGAAGGGAGATTTTTTTCGCGATACGAAAGCTGGGAATTTTGCAGGAGCTGCTTTTGGACCCTGATATTACGGAAATTATGGTGAACGGGACTGATCCTGTTTTCGTGGAAAAGGAGGGGAAGCTTCTGCAACTGTCCCTGCGGTTTGATTCAAAGGAGAAGCTGGGGCAAGTGATTCAGCAAATTGCTGCTGACGGAAACAAAGTGGTAAATGAGTCATCACCCATAGCGGATACCAGATTGCAGGACGGCTCCCGTGTCAATGTGGTTTTAGCGCCTGTGGCGATTAACGGACCGATACTTACCATACGTCGATTTCCGGAAAGAACCATGACGATGGAAAAACTGATAGGAATGGGCGCGTTGGATGATAAAGTGGCGGTATTTCTGGAGACTGCGGTAAAGGCCGGATACAACATTCTCGTGAGCGGTGGGACAGGCTGCGGTAAGACAACTATGCTAAACGTTTTGTCAGGGTTTATCCCTTCTTGTGAAAGAGTAATCAGCATTGAAGACAGCGCGGAATTAATGCTACAGGGATTGCCAAATCTGGTAAGGCTTGAAGCCAGAAATGCCAATGTGGAAGGTGGTAAAGAAATTACCATCAGAGACTTATTGAAAACATCCCTTCGAATGAGACCGGACAGAATCATAGTCGGGGAAGTTAGGGGAAAAGAAGCTATCGACATGCTTCAAAGTATGAATGTAGGACACAATGCCATGACAACAGTGCATGCAAACAGTACAAAGGACGTGGTCAGCCGGTTGGAAACCATGGTCTTAATGGGAATGGAACTTCCGGTTGGTGCCATTCGAAGGCAGATAGCTTCCGGTTTTGATTTGATGATTCACTTGGGAAGAGTCAGGGACGGTAGCCGGAAACTGTTGGAAATAGCAGAGCCTTACATTGACAATAGCGGAGAAATAGAAATGAATAGCCTGTTCCGGTTTAATGAAACAGGTTTGGAAAAAGAAAGGAGTGTTTTGGGAGAATGGGAAAAAACAGGAGAATCAATACATGTGGAAAAGCTTATGGCAGCAGGACTGCGATGAAATCTTTATTGATATTACCACCAAAGAAAAGGCAAAGCTGGCGGCAGAGAGCGCGATAGTAATATGTATTTTGAACATGTGCTTTTACAGGAGCCGGTGGGCATTCTTGCCGTTATTGATACCCGGAGTATTTTGCTATCGTGAGTTGAAAAGGGGCTTGACTGATAAAAAAAGAGCCGTTGTGAGAGAACAGTTTAAGGAACTGCTGATGCTTGTTGTTGCAGCACAAAGGGCCGGATACAGTATCGAAAATGCTTTTTTAGGCAGCTATGAGGACTTGAAAGGACTTTACGGGCAGGATAGTCCGGTGTGTAAAATGATTTCGTTTATAGGAAGAGGTCTTTCCAATCGCATTCCGGTTACGGAATTATGGGAAACTATCGGTAATAAATATCAAATTACGGAGATTATTGAATTTGCGGAAGTTTTTCATATTGCAAAGATGAGTGGAGGGAATATGGCGGCAATTTTGCAAAACACTGCGGAAATCATTGAACAGAAGGCAGAAACAAAAAAAGAGATTGAAACTTTTTTAAGTGCCAGAAGATTTGAACAGAAAATAATGACCGGAATGCCATTTGCATTGATGCTGTATGTGGAAGTAACTTCACCGGGATATTTTGACGGAATGTATCATAATTTATCAGGAATTGTCATTATGAGTATCAGCCTTTTTGTTTATTTGCTGGCGTTTTTATGGGGAAAGCGTCTGGCGGAGATAGAAGTGTGAAAGCGGGTAAAGGATATGAAGCGGGAGAAGAAAATATTTTCCGGTACCGATAAAGTAAAGGGTATGTTGGAAAAACTCTATCCGGGTGAAAATATAGAGCAAAAATATAGGAAATATAAATCAAAAAGAGCAAAGGCGTTTTTTGCATTTCTCTTATTAGGGACAGGTACCTGCATCTGTGTTTATGCAAGCAGCCGCATACAGGGCAGATTGCAGGAGGGAACCCATTTGTATCGAAATGAATGGGGAGAGGGAAGTTATAAAATAGTTTTAAACGCAAATACGGGGGAAGGTGCCAATGATATTATTTATGAAGTACCGGAACGCGAGTATACAGACAAGGAACTTATTGAGAAAAAAGAGCGGATAACAGAAATGTTGCCGTACGTCATAAAAGGAGAAAATGAAAGCCTTGCAAGTGTAAGAAGCCATCTGTGTCTGCCTGCAAGTGTGGACGATTATCCTTTTGCAATTGTCTGGAAAAGCAGTGATTACGGAAAAATCCGTGCAGACGGGACGGTGGATGTAAGCGAAGTGGGAGTGGAAGGAGAAGAAGTGACTCTTACAGCGCAGTTGTCTTATGGAGAACAAAAGTGGCAGCAGGATTTTGCGGTGATATTGTTCCCGGAGCGGGTAAGTAAGGAGCAGGAAGAAAGGGAGTTAATTTTGCAAGCGCTGAAGGAAAGTGATGCGCATAGCGCGCAGCAAAGCAGATGGTATCTGCCGGTCACAGTGGGAGATGAAACGGTAATATGGAAGGAGAACATACCAAAAGCAGGATTGGAATTTCTTTTTCTGGGAATAGCAGGGGCAGTGATGATCGTATTTGCCATGAACAATGATTTGCAAAATAAAATCAGAAAAAGGGAAAAGGAGCTGACGGAGAGATATCCTGAATTTGTGAGTAAATTACAGCTTTACATAGGAGCAGGATTGAGTATACGCAATGCTTTTTTGCGAATCGGCGGCGAATACAAAGCCAAGAAGCAGAAATTTGGGAAAAAATCATTTTTGTATGAAGAGGTATTGATAGCCTGCTATCAGTTTTCTAATGGAAGAGCGGAGGAAGAAGTGTACCGGAAGTTTGCAAAACGGTGTGATGAAATTCATTATCGGAAACTTATTTTTTTGCTGATTGCGTGTAACAGACAGGGAAATCAGGATATTTTAAAGCAGCTTGCAAAAGAAAGCTGTGATGCATGGGAAGAAAAGCGTAGCAGCGCCAAAAAACGGGGAGAAGAAGCGGGGACAAAATTGCTCTTTCCAATGATGTTGATGCTGCTGGTAGTTATGATTCTGATACTGATACCGGTATATACAGGATTTTAAACAAGGGTTTAAGCAAAGGGAGGAAAAAAGGATGAAGAAAACATTTGTGCATTTTCGAAAAAACAATAAAGGAATGGGAACTGTAGAAATTATTTTAATTATTGTGGTTTTAATCGGTTTGGTGTTGATTTTTAAAACACAGATACAAGAACTGGTGAGCACTGTTTTTGAAAAAATTTCGGTGGACAGTTCCGCTATTTTGGCGTGATGAAGGGTAGTATTACAGTGTTTCTTTCCCTGTCGCTTTCTGTTCTTATTATGTTTGTTTTACTGCTTACCGGTTATGCAATCAGAAATGCGGGGAAGGTCCGGTTTGAAGGAGCAATGGATTTGGCAATGAATTCTGTTCTGGGTGAATTTCATGTAAAGCTTCATGAACGGTACGGGTTGCTGTATGTGGATTTGTCTTATCTGGAAAAAATGCCTTCCGTGAAAAATATGGAGGAGAGACTGGAGCATTACATGTGTAAAAATATGGACGGCAAAAGGGACAATGCAGCCTGGGGGATTTTGGACTTGGAGCAGGTGCAGATAGTGGAAATTGTGACAGCAGCACAGGGAAACGGAAATACTTTAAAAGCACAGGCCGTATCTTTCCGGCAGGATAGCGGAAAGGGTGAAACCGTGACATATGGAAAAGCCTTAGGAGATGGAGTAGTAATAACGCCCGGGAAGGAATTGGATAATTGGTCAGCACTGATGGAAGAGATTTCAGGTATGGAACTGCCTGTTAAACTAAATGAAAAGGGAAAGTGGGAAGAAGTACCTTTGTCTAATCCGGCAGACAGTGTTTTTGCACTGACAGGCAGTGATGTTTTGTATTTGTGTAAAGCTGATGTAAACAGCATTGGTGTGGGAACGATACAGTCGGAAGCTTATTTATCGGGAAGAGAAATAAAAAATATGGCAGAGGCAGAAATGAAGCAGGCTGATACGGCAGTGTTTACGGAATATCTGTTTGATAAGATGGGCAATTACGGACGGGAGAGAGAAGATAGCTTTTTGCAGTGCCAACTGGAGTATGTTGCCATGGGTGAGAGGTCTGATTATGAAAATATTAAAGCGGTTACAGAGAAGCTTTTAATATGGCGATTTGCTGTGAATACAGCTTATGCTTTTTCCGATGCAGATTTGTATCGTCAGGCAATGGATGTTGCAAAGCAGCTTGAAGCGGTGGCACTGGATGAGAGTTTTTGTGTTCCGGTTACCAAAAGTATCCTTTATGCCTGCGCCTATTTGGAAAGCATTGCCGAAGTACAATCCCTGTTACAGGGAGGAAAAGCAGAAAATGCAAAAACCGGATTTTATACCGGAATAGAACAGGTAATGTCGTGTACGGTTTTGCAGATAAGCGGACAGTCAGGTTACAGCTATGAAGAGTATTTATTCTGTCTTATCATGCAGCTTTCGGAGGAAAAGAGAAATTTACGCAGCATGGATATTATGGAAATGGATATCCGCTATCTTACGGGAAATATGTATTTTTCCATGGATTGGTGCGCAGAGCGCTTTACGGCAAAAGCGTCTGCATCAGAGAAATCAGGAAAAATTTATGATCTGGAAAGATGCTATGGGTATTATTAATGCCGGGAAAGGAGGAGAAAAAGGATGCTCTCTCGGTTAATCATAACAATTTGTCAACAGGTCAGCAGAATGACCCTTTCTCTCATCGTGCCATACAAGAGAGCATCTTTTTTCTCCTCTTTTTATCAAAGAAACAGTGGTAAAGAAAATGTGTTGCAAAAAAGGATGAAAGCTTCACTTACGGTGGAGGCAACTATGGTAGTACCGCTATTTTTGTTTTTGATGATGACGCTTTTATATATGTTGGAGATAGTCCGGATACAAAGTGATTATTGGGAAAAACTGCATGGTCAGGTAACGGAGCAATGTTTTGCAAAATATGAAACTGTGTATGGGAAACAGGAGAAAGCAGATATGGGAACTGACAGAGAAGGTGATGGAAATGTTTTCGTGGAAATTACCTATGAGATTCCCTCTTTTATCGGCTTTTTACCGATAGAAAGCAGAGTGTTTACAGAAGCTTGTTTCGGTCATGGGTTTGTGGGATACCGAAAGCAGGATGTACAATGGGACGGGCAGCAGACAGAGATATATGTTTATGTAACTCCAAACGGGGAAAAGTATCATTTTTCAGAGAATTGTACTTATCTTAAAGTGGTAGTTTATGCGGCAGAAAGCCAAAAGATAGGAGATTTGCGTAATGCATCGGGAGAAATATATTATCCTTGTAACTTTTGCCATTCTGCAAAGGGAGGTCTTGTGTATTATACAACATGGGGAAATCGCTATCATGCACAGTCTGATTGTTCGGCGCTGAAACATACAGTATTGATAATACCGTTATCACAGGCGAATGGACGAAGCGCATGTAGCAAATGTGGATAGAAAGGGGAAGACATGTGTGAAAAGATGAGATATGTTGCAGCATTGATGACGCTGGCTTTTTTATCTGCAGAGGATATTAAGAAACGGGAGATTCCGTTGTGGATGTTATTTGCATCGGGAAGTGTTGCACTCTTAAAATTCCTTGCAAACGGTTCGTTTTCTTGGTTTGAACTATTTGAAAGCTGTCTGCCCGGAACTATACTATACTTCCTTGCATTTGTGACAAAAGGAGAAATTGGAAGCGGAGATGGCGCGACAATAGTAGTGTTGGGATTATGGACATGCGCAGGATTTGCTTTTTGGACTTTATGCATCGGCATTTTGCTTGCCGGATTAGGAGGAGTGTTTGTTTTATTGCTCAAAAAGGAAAAGAGGGAGTTGCCTCTGATACCGTTTTTTCTGATTTCCATGGAGGTGATGTTGGGATATGCGTAAATGCTTAAGAGGATATATTACAGTGGAGGCATCTTATCTGATGCCGATTGTTCTGATTATTTATTGTACTCTGATTATGGGCGGCTTTTATTTGTATGACAGATGTGTCATATCACAGGATGCGTTTTTGCTGGCGCTGCGAGGAAGCCGGTTTACATTTGCATCATCTCATTACGGAGAAGTGATTTATGGAGAAGAGTATGAAAACACCTACACAGAAAATTATATAAAAGAACGATTAAATCATAAGGCAAAAGGTTATCCGTTTTTGAATGCTGAAATACTTAATGCAGAAAGGAATAAAGAAGCGGTGCAGGTTTCCGTTTCCGGCTTTCACGGAACCTTAAGTGTGTCAAAAAATGTAAAAGTACAAAATCCCATGCAAAAAGTAAAGGAAGTGAGGAGAATAAAGAATGGAAGTTAAATATTACAAAAATCTGAGGCAGAATTATTTAATCATTAAAAATACAGAGTCATCTGTAAATCAGTATCAGTGCAGAATGATTACGGAGAATGAAATATATGGATTACTTCCTTGTCAGGAAAGGCATATCAACGGAGAAATGTTGCTTTATTATGAAATTACATCAAAACAAAGTATTGCCAGTTTATATGAATGCGGCGGAATCGGAATGAAACAGCTCACTAATTTATTCGTTAATTTGAAAATGACGTGGAATAAAATGACGGAGTTTTTATTAGAAGAAAAATGCCTTTTACTGAAACCGGAATATATATTTTATGATTTGGAAAGCGGGGAAATTTCCTTTCTTTACTATCCTTTTGAACCGGAAGAGAATTATATGCAGAGATTACTTGAATTTTTAACGGAGAAGGTACAAAGTGATGATGACCGAGCGGTGGATATCTGCTATAAAATGCTTGACCTGGTAGAAAAAGAACAATTCGTAATGGATGAAGTTTTGCAATGGTTTGAGCAGGACGCAGACTGTGAAGCTGTAAATGAAGAGCCGCAGGAAGAGAAAGAAGACTTTGAGGATGAGAGTTTGCGTTATAATCGGCATGATGATTTCATACAGGAGATAAAAGACCCGCCAATTGCATGGTTTGCTACAGAGACAGGGTATAAGGTGCTAAAAGCAGTATTTGTTTTGGCGCTGGGTATTGCGGGAGCTTGTGGGTATATCAGCCGAATGTATGAAATGACAAAAGGGAGAGAAGCTTGCTTATTTGCAGGTTTTGCGATTAGCGGATTGTTACTTCTTCTTAGCGCGGGACTATGGATATATGTGTGTTTGTTGCGAAAGAAAGAGATGCGGATGAACAGGGCAAAGAGGCGATATCAGGAAATAAGAAATAACTGGGAAGAGAGTCATGATTTGTATCAGGCAGTCACCAAAGAAAGATATGGTGATAAAGCACCTTTTTGCGGTGAGACAGTGTTTATTCCGTGGACGGAAAATTGTGAATACAAATTGTATGGAGTAGGAAAAGGAAACAAAAATCATATTGATTTAAGTCAACTACCTGTTGTTGTAGGGAAACTTGCAGGAAGTGTGGATATGGTAATTGGCGATGCAAGTATAAGCCGAAGGCATGTAAAGTTTTCCAGACAAAACGGCAAAGTCTGTATGACAGATTTGAATTCTACCAACGGAACTTTTAAAAACGGGGTGCGTATGGAACCGAATACTTCTGAACTGTTAGAGCCGGGAGATGAAATCCGTCTCGGAAAATTAAAATTTATTTACAGATAATCAAATCCGCTTTATACTTAAAGTAATTGTTTGAAAGCAGTCAGAGAGGATAGTAGATATGAAAGTATGTATTTATTATGGCGGACGAGGGTTGATAGATGATCCTACACTCTATGTAATTAACAGAATGCAGGAAGTTTTGCAGGAATTGCATGTGGTGGTGGAACGATTTAATCTGCATGAACTGAAAAACAGTATTACTACCTTGCCGCAAACATTGAAGGAGGCAGATGGAATTATTCTGGCAACTACGGTAGAATGGTTCGGTATTGGCGGATATATGCAGCAGTTTCTGGATGCGTGCTGGTTATACGGAGATAAAGAAAAGATTGCCCAGATATATATGTGTCCGGTGGTAATGTCCACAACTTATGGAGAAAGAGAAGGAAAGCTCAGCCTTTCCAATGCATGGGAAATTCTCGGCGGATTGCCTTGTAGCGGTATTTGCGGATACATTGCAGATACAACTGTATTTGAAGGAAACGAAGATTATTACAAGATAATCGAGAAAAAAACAGAAAACTTATATCGTACCATTAATCAGAAGATGCCCAGTCTTCCCGCAAGTAATCAGGCAGTTAAAAAAATGGTGTCGATTACGCCCAATATTGATCTGACTCCTCAGGAGACAGAGCAATTGTCCAGATATGCGTCTGATGACAGTTATGTCAGAAGGCAAAAAGAAGATATTCAGGAATTGACAAGCCTGTTTAGAGATATGATGGGAAGCAGTGAACCGGAAGAAGGCGGAGAAGAGGAATATGTAAAGGAATTTCAGAGTCACTTTACGCCACAGCCCGGATTTAAGGCAATTTATAAGATTCAGATAGAAGGAAAAAGAAAACCTTTTGTAATAGAGGTAAATGGACCGGAAAGTAAATGCTACTATGGTAATGTAAGCTTTTGTGATGTGGAAATACAAATCAGCAAAGAAACCATGGATGATATTATTTTTGCCCGTATGACATTCCAAAGAGCATTTATGGGCGGTGCCATGAAGATGAAAGGTGACTTTAAGGTTCTCAGGACATTGGATCAGATTTATGCATTTATGGAAAAAACAATATTATAGTAGGGAGAAAGAGAATGAGAGACGATAATTGTATTTTTTGTAAAATTGCAGCAGGAGAGATTCTTTCAAAAACGTTATATGAAGATGATAAATTCCGTGTGATACTGGATTTGGGTCCTGCAGCGAAGGGACATGCGTTAATTTTGCCCAAAGATCATTATGCCAATCTTTATGAACTTCCTGAAGAGTTGGCAGGAGATGTGATGAAGTTGGCAAAGAAGATGGCAAAAGTCATGACGGAGAAACTGGAATGTAAAGGATTTAATCTGGTTCAGAATAATGGAGAAATAGCAGGTCAGACAGTATTTCACTTTCATATGCATCTTATTCCCAGATATGAAGATGACGGACAAACTATCGGATGGAAGCCGGGAAGTCCAAGTCAGGAAGAATTGGAAGAGATTAAAAATCTGATTACGAGGGATTAGAAATGAGAACAGTTCATGTTGACGAAATCATAAAGAATGTGAAGGAAATGTGTATTGAGGCAAATCATTTTCTTTCTGAGGATGTGGATGCGGCACTTAGCTGTGCACAGAAATCAGAGAAATCTCCTTTGGGAAAGCAGATTTTGAATCAGCTTAGAGAAAATCTGGAGATAGCCGGGGACGATATGATTCCGATTTGTCAGGATACCGGTATGGCGGTTGTTTTTTTGGAAGTCGGACAGGAAGTTCATGTGGAAGGCGGGCTTTTGACTGACGCAGTGAACGAAGGTGTTCGTCAGGGATATGTAGAAGGATTTCTGCGTAAGTCCGTTGTCAAGGATCCTTTTATCAGGGAAAACACCAAAGACAATACCCCGGCAGTGATTCATTATGATATTGTTGCAGGTGATAAGGTTAAAATTACTGTTGCGCCGAAAGGATTCGGCAGTGAAAATATGAGCAGAGTGTTTATGCTCAAGCCGGCAGACGGCATGCAGGGCGTAAAGGAAGCCATCCTTACGGCAGTAAAGGATGCCGGTCCCAATGCATGTCCTCCCATGGTAGTTGGGGTGGGCATCGGCGGAACATTTGAAAAGTGTGCGCTGATGGCAAAACAAGCATTGACGAGACCGCTCAATATCCGTTCTCAGATTCCTTATGTCAAAGAGATGGGAGAGGAACTTTTGGAGCAGATTAACAAATCCGGTATCGGACCGGGTGGTTTAGGCGGCAGTACCACGGCACTGGCAGTTAATATTAATACATATCCTACACATATCGCCGGTTTGCCGGTTGCAATCAATATTTGCTGCCATGTAAACAGACATTGTGTCAGAGAAATTTAAATGAGTTTCTACTATATATAGTAGGTTTTATTTTTTAGAGCGGAAGGTATGGTATCGATGGACAAATATATTACAATTCCTTTTGATAAGGAAACGGCTCTGACACTACAAAGCGGAGACTATGTGTATTTAACCGGAACAATGTATACTGCGAGGGATGCGGCACACAAAAGAATGTATGAAACGTTAGAGCAGGGGGGAGAACTTCCTTTTGATATTAAGGATGCCGTTATTTATTATATGGGTCCCTCCCCGGCAAGAGAAGGAAGGCCCATAGGTTCCGCAGGTCCCACTACATCCAGTAGAATGGATAAATATGCACCTACTTTGCTTGACCTTGGTCAGAGAGTAATGATAGGTAAAGGAAAACGTGCCGAAGCAGTAAAAGATGCGATTGTGCGAAACGGAGCGGTTTATTTTGCAGCAGTAGGAGGAGCCGGTGCTTTACTTTCCAAATCAATTATCAGTTCAGAAGTAATTGCATATGATGATTTGGGAACAGAGGCCATTCGGAGGTTAGAAGTAAAAAATTTTCCTGCCATTGTGGTAATAGATTCCGAAGGGAACAATTTATACGAGACAGCGATTAATGATTACAAAGAAGATTAAATGACAGGAGACTAGGACAGTGAGAATTGCGTTAATGGTTGTAAGACTTATTTTGAAGGCACCATATTATTTCTTTCAAATCTGGTGGTGCGGCAGAAGCAAGAAGGTGACTTTGGAAGAGGCATATGCGGTTGTTAAAAAGGTTACAAAGAATGCAAACCGTGCGGGAAGAGTAACGATAGAAAGTCACGGATTGGAGAACATACCTGCAGAAGATGGTTTTATGTTTTTTCCTAATCATCAGGGATTGTTTGACGTATTGGTATTTTTGGAATCCTGTCCCAGACCTTTTGGTTTTGTCATCAAGAAAGAAGCAAGTAACATTATCCTTTTAAAACAGGTTATGGAGGCTCTCCGCTCTTATGCAATGGACAGAGAAGATATTAAACAGTCCATGCAGGTAATTATGAATGTTGCCCGGGAAGTATCAGAGGGCAGAAACTTTCTTATCTTTGCGGAAGGAACCAGAAGTAAAAACGGAAATCAATTACTTGACTTTAAAGGCGGAAGTTTTAAAAGTGCCACAAAAGCAAAGTGTCCTATTGTGCCTTGCGCTTTAATTGATTCTTTTGTTCCGTTTGATGAAAACTCAATCTGCCCCGTAACTGTTAAGGTGATATATCTGCCTCCTATGTATTATGAGGAATATAAAGATATGAAGACAGTTGACATTGCAGCAGAAGTGAAGAGAAGAATTGAGCAAGCGATTGCAGAGTATACGGCATAAGATTGAATAAGAAAAATATCTTTGTCAAAAATAATGAAAAAATAATACAAAAACAGTATTTTTGAGAAATGATATTTCTTGCTGAGATTTTCTCAGAAAAAGGTGTTGACAAACAAAACACGCTTATGTATAATAACTTTTGCGTCACAAAAGCGCACAATAAAATATTGGTAGCGGTAAGCAATTCAGAATTTTGGAGAAATACTCAAGAGGCTGAAGAGGCGCCCCTGCTAAGGGTGTAGGTCGTTCACGCGGCGCGAGGGTTCAAATCCCTCTTTCTCCGTTTAGCTACCAGTAAGAAAACTGGATGTGCTAAAAAGTTTTCGAAAAAAATTTAAAAAAGGTCTTGACAGTAAGGAAAGCACATGATAAGATATCAGAGTTGCGTCTGAAAGAAAAGACCAACTGAACCTTGACAAATAAACAGCAATGCAACCCTGAAAATTCTAAAGAGTAAA
>JAFSGE010000042.1 GCA_017434885.1 Lachnospiraceae bacterium
GGCTTGTATAAGGTGGCGCAGGAGCCGAAGGACAAGCGTCTTTTACACTACGCCCAGCGTCTGCAGATGGCCGCATAAGTGTTTTGGACTATCCGTCCAATGACAAAGACTTGACTTTGAGATATCCTTTTACCAGGACCTCTGAATGGGTTCCGGTAAGAGGATATTTTTATTAGGAGAGGAGGATTGTCATGGGAACCAATTATTATTTTATGAGTAAGAATAAGGAACTGATGCAGACTTGTTTTGCAGAGAAGTCGGAGTGGGGCGTGCTTGGCGAGGAGTATACCATCGTGGATGAGCCGTATCTTGGTTATCGGTGTCATTTGAATAAATTAAGCTCTGGATGGCGGCCCTTGTTTCAGAAGCATGGGGCGTTTGATAGTTTTCGGAAGCTGGAGGCGTTTTGCCGGGAGCATCAGACAGATTTGGAAATTTATGATGAATACGGGCGGCAGTATTCTTGGGAAGAATATTTTGAGACAGTTTATGCACATAGCCGGAGTCATCCGGAACCGGTGAAGTGGGTGTATGAAGTGAACCCTATGTCACCGGATAAGAAACTCTACCTGCGGACAGTGGGATGCAGTGAAGAGGAGGCGGAGCTTTATAGTCCTTTTAATCATATGGAGTATGAAAAGACGCTTTAGAAAGCAAGACAGAAATTCGGTGTGTATGAGCGGGAGTATGAGGATATAAAGTATTGGAATGATCCGGATTATTTGTTTGATTGGACGGAAGGGGAGTTTATATAGGTATAAAGCAAGCAAAAGAATAACAATTGTCAATTCCGCAAACACTATAGCATAAATGCAGATTTAAGTAAAAGTACACACAAAAATAGATGGTGTGTGCTTTTACTTAAATATTTGTTGACGAAGTATCTGTGTAATGCTAAAATTTGAGTAAAGATACACACAAACTATAATTGTGTGTATAAACGCTTAAATGGAGTTGGTGGATTATGGTTTTGACATATAAGCAATGTATAGAGAAATATGGTAGCGACCATATGTTAAAAAAAGAAATAGCGGAAGGAAATCTTTTTCAAAAGGAGAAGGGCATTTATTCCTTGGGCAGAAATTGTTCTGAGTTGGAGATTATCAGTGCGAAATATCCGAAGGCGGTATTTACCGGAGAGAGTGCTTTTTATTATCATGGATTAACGGACGTGATTCCTGATTTTTATCATTTGGCAACCGTCAGAACCGATGGCAGGATTAAGGATGAGCGGGTGAAGCAGACCTTTTTGAAAGAGGATATTTTTGATATGGGGCAGATTAAGATGCCGTATCATAACATTGAAATATGCATTTATAACTTGGAGAGAATGCTGATTGAACTTGTAAGATTCCGTGGCAAATTGCCATTTGACTATTACAAGGAGATTATCGGTTCGTACAGGAATCGTGTGGAGACTATGGATATTGCGAAGGTAGAAGAGTACGCAGCCAAGTTTAAGCATTCGAGTAAAATGATGCAGGTTATTGAGTTGGAGGTATTGTAGTGAACTTGTTGGATGAAGTAGATAAAATTAAAAAGGACGGATACAGCGAAGCAAATGCAGAAGCAAAGCTGTGTCAGGATATTATTATAAAGGCAATTTCGCAGAGTAGTCTGAATAGAAATGTCACCATTAAAGGCGGTGTAGTTATGCGTAGCCTGTCCAAGAATGCAAGACGAGCTACGCAGGATTTGGACTTAGATTTTATTCGATTTTCCATATCCGAAGAATCTATAGGCATATTTGTTGAAAAGCTGAATTGTATAGATGGAATTCGATTGCGGATGTCAGCACCCATAGAGGAATTAAAACATCAGGATTATAAAGGCAAGCGTATTCATATTGAGATATCCGATGACTACGGCAATGTGCTTTCGCTGAAAATGGATATCGGTGTACATAAAGATTTGGATATTGAACAGGAAGAGTATTGTTTTGATGTATGTTTTCAAGAGGATTCTGCTAGTGTGTTAATCAATTCATGCGAGCAGATGATTACTGAAAAATTGAAATCTCTGATGCATTTCGGAACCCGGTCTACCAGATATAAAGATGTATTTGATATCTGCTATTTGTCTGATTTGGCAGATATGGAGAAGCTTCGATTCTGCATACAGAAGTACATATATGCTGACACCACAATTGATGTAAATGATGCGGATGAAATTCGAAGAAGGGCAGAAAGAATTTTTAACAGCAGTACATACAAAAAGCAAGTGGAGCGGTCTAAAAAGAATTGGCTTGATTTATCGGTGGATGAGGTACTGAAGAAGGATTTGGAGTTCCTTTATACAATATAGCGAAAGGAGAAACGGCGATGCTTTACAATTATATAAAAGAACATTACAAAGAAGCAGAGCCGATTTTTCTTGCTGATTTGTTGATTGAGAATATTACTGAGTCTGAATTAAACCAGCAACTGAAGGAACTCTGTGAAAAAGGTTCGTTGCAGCAATATGATGAAGAAGTATATTTCATTCCCAAGAAGTCAAAATTTAACCTCGCTGTTGGTCCGAATGCAGATATGGTGGCAAGATATCGTTTTGTTTCCAAAGGTGATAATGTAGATGGTTTCTATGCCGGTAATACATTCGCTAACCAGATAGGGATTTCTACGCAGGTTCCTTATGTGATTGAGATTGTAAGTAACAATGTTTCGGATGATGGAGAGGTCCTGATTGGTAACAGAAGATTTGTTGTAAGAAAAACGGTTGTACCGATAACAAAAGAGAATGTGTATGTGTTACAGATGCTGGAGCTATTGGTGAAGCTTGATACATATCTTGATTGTAGTTATGAAGAGGCCAGAGAGAAATTTGCGGAGTACATATCTGTTTGTGGAATTGCAAAGAGTGATGTGGAGCTATTTATCAAAGAATATCCTAAGTCTACGCTTAAATATTATTACGAACTGGAGCTAGACAAGATACTCACATAGAGAATAAGAATGTGTATCACACCGGTGCTACGACGCATTAAAAGTGGAACACACTGTGTGTCATTTTGTAAAAATAAGCATCGTGATACATTTTTGATACTTTCCCCCGGAAAAAGACTAAATAATAGGTAAAATACCCATAATATGAGTCAAAAAACGGCAAAAACCGTAACAATTAAGTTTCTAAATAAGCAAAATCAGACCGTGAAGGTGGATGTACTGTAGGTTGGTCATGGTGCTACTATCATTGAGTAATTAAATACTTTTTGAGTATCAATTGACTTAATTGGCTCAGCCCTTTGTTTACAAGGGGTTGAGCCTTTTTCGTATAAAATACAATTTGTAATTGAGTGTTATCAAAAATGATAATATAATCAAGAATAAGAAAGGTGGAGTGAAATGAATATAACAGAAATACTTTCAAATCCAATCAGAATACAAGTGATGCAGTATTTACAAATTTATGGTGAAGCGACAACAAAGCAGATAGCAGAAGCGTTGAGTGATATTTCAACGCCTACTTTGTACCGTCACATTAATATTATGTTGGAGCAAGAAGCTTTACTTGTAAAAGAAGAACGTAAAGTCAGAGGTAGTACAGAGCGCTTATTAGTTATTAATGAAGAAAAATTTGGAATGTCGGAGAATTTATCACAGGATGCATATCAATTTCTGATGGGTCTATATATGAATTTTCAGAAGTATTGTGAAAATGATACTGTAAATCCAAAGGATGACAGGCTGAGTTTAAGGACTTGTATACTGAGACTTTCAGACAGCAGATACGATGAATTAATGGATGAGATAGGGAAAGTTATAGAGAAGTATCAAATGATGAATGAGGGTGGAAAGGAAAGAAATCTATCTATAATTTCGGCACCTATTGATGTATAATAGAAAGGAATATTTTGCTATTGGAAAAGTATTTGTTCATGGATTAGGACAAACACCAGAGAGTTGGAATATGGTGCTTTCGTCTATGGATGAGACGGAGAAATGTGTGTGTCCTAATTTGGTAGAAGGTGTAAAGAATCAAAATGTGAACTATAAGAATTTGTATAAAGCATTTTCAGAGTTGTGTGATGAGTTTGATGAATCAATTAATTTGTGTGGACTGTCATTAGGTGGTGTCTTGGCATTAAATTATGCCATTGAAAGACCGGAAAAAGTAAAATCGTTGGTTCTTATTGCGACTCCATATAAGATACCCAAAATGCTTTTGAAATTGCAAAACATATGCTTTCGGTTTATGCCAAAGTCCATGTTTCAACAGATGGGTTTTGAGAAAAAAGATTATATTGGTTTGTGCAAATCCATGATGGAGTTGGATTTTACGGATAGATTGGATAATATATCATGTCCGGTAATGATAGTTTGCGGAGAAAAGGACAATGCAAATAAAAAGGCTGCAAAGGAATTGGCAACGCTTTTGAAGCATGCCAAATTAGAGATTGTTAGTGGTGCAGGGCATGAGGTGAATGTTGAAGCTCCAGATAAATTGGGGAAATTGCTGCGTTCAATATAAGTGAGGTTAAATATATATTATGGCTGATATACATAGGATTAGTGCTGGTAATGTAAACTGTTATATCGTGGTTGGTAAAGATAAAGCCATATTAATTGACACAGGAAGAAAAAAATATCGGGAAAGAATTTTGGATAAATGCAAAGAGTATCATGTGAGTTTAATAGTACTCACACATGGACACATGGATCATTGTCAGAATGCAGCTTATCTTGCGAACGCTTTAAATATTCCGATTGCAATGAGTAAAAAAGATCTTAACATGATACCGGATAATAGGAAACAAAAAATGTCGGCAAAAACTCTTTTGGGGAAGATAGTATTATTAGTATCTTTAAGTAGTTTTGAAAAGGATACTTTAGATATATTTGAACCAATGTTGTATTTACAGGATGGAGACAACTTGAATGAATATGGTGTTGATGCAAAGGTTGTAGAATTGCCAGGGCATACAGAGGGTTCTATTGGGTTAGAGATAGAAGGAGACAAACTGTTTGTGGGAGATGCTTTAATGAATATGTTTTATCCAACTATATCAATGCTGTACACAGATGAAGATAAAATGCTAGAAAGTGCAAAACGCATTGGTGAAATGGGAGCGAAAACAATTTATTTTGGACATGGGAAACAAAAACGAAATTGGAGATGGGTGAAATAAAATGGATATTGTTAAATTTAATGTTGATATGCAGGAGCAAGCGAATAATTTTTTTAAAAATGTTTTTCTGCCGTGGGTATACCCTATTCCCCAAAAGATAGACATGCAGATGTAGCAAATGTAGAAAGCCATTATATGACTAATGATTGTTTTTAGTGCCTGATTGGCGATAACAAGGTGATAGGAACGAGAGCAATTCGTAAAATAGATGATGCAAATAAGATTACTGAATTAAAAAGAATGTTTGTGTTGCCGGAATTTCAAGGGAGTGGTTATGGAAGGTTATTATTAGAGCATGCAGTAAAAAGTGCACGTGAGCAAAAGTACCAGAAAATGTGTTTAGATACCAGAAAACAGTTTTCGGTGGCACAACATTTATATCGAAGTGTAGGTTTTCGGGAAACTGAAAGATATAACGATAACGAGCATGCGGAACTTTATTTTGAAATGAATTTATGATAAAAGATTCCTTTATTAATACAGACGAAAGTGGGAAACGAAACGATGATATTTGATAAAGCAACTATAAAAGATATAGGTGTATTGACTGATTTACGAATTGCATATTTAAATGAGGATTTAGGTGTTATTTCGGACGAAAACTTAGAGTTGATGCAAGCATCTTTACCAAGCTATTATGAAAAGCACCTCAACAAAGATTTGATGGCTTATGTGGCAAGGGACGAGATGGATATTGTTTCATGTGCATTTTTGTTGATAGTGGAAAAACCTATGAGTCCGTCATTTATTACCGGGAAGACAGGAACTGTTTTAAATGTTTATACGAAGCCGGAGTATAGGAAGAAAGGTTATGTAAAGAAATTAATGACTATGATGTTGGAAGATGCCAGAGCAGAAAGTGTGAGCATTATTGAATTAAAAGCAACCGAGGATGGATATTCACTTTATAAATCTGTTGGTTTTGAGGATGTTGTAGCCAAGTATTATAATATGAAAATTGTGTTGCGGTAATTGATGTGGAGGTATCACATGGAAGAAAAAATCACCCTATGCGGAGATAATTGTATAGAATGTCCCAGATACAATGCGCATAGTGAGGAAGAACTGAGGAATGTAGCAGAGCTATGGTATCGGGTAGGCTGGCGAGATCGCATTGTAACCAATGAAGAAATCAGATGTGAAGGATGTTCTTCACGCAAACAGTGTACATATCATTTGGTAGAATGCACAAAGGCGCATAACGTAGATAAATGTAATCAATGTGCAGAGTTTCCGTGTGAAAAGATTAGTAACATGTTGGGACGTTCTAAGGAGTATCAGAAACGATGCAAAGAGGTCTGCTCGTATGCAGAGTATGATATGCTGGAGAAAGCATTTTTTGATAAGGGAAATAACTTGAGGAAGTAAAGAGGATTTGTTGTTATGGATTTAAATACAATACAAAAATTTATTCAAAAGCAAAAGGTTAGTTTCATATGTTCTGTGGATGAGAATGGTTGTCCGAATGTAAAAGCAATGTTGAAACCTAGAAAAATGAATGGATTGAAGGAATTCTATTTCTCCACAAATACATCATCTCTCAGAGTGAAGCAATTTCTAAGCAATTCTAATGCAAGTATTTATTTTTATCGTAAGGGATTAATTAAATATACTGGTGTTATGTTAGTTGGAAAGATGGAAATCTTAACAGATCAAGAAACAAAAGATATGATTTGGAGAAAAGGGGACACCATGTTTTATAAGAAAGGTGTTACGGATCCGGATTATTGTGTTCTGAAATTTACTGCACAGAGTGGCAGATATTATTGTGATTTGAAGACGGAGAGTTTTGAGGTATAGCGAGGATAACTATTATGGGAAAGTATATTATCAATGATACGATTATTGAATATGAGTGCATAGGGGAAGGAACGCCTATATTATTTTTGCATGGTTGGGGAATGGACAGGCGGATAATGTCAGGCTGTTTGGAACCTGTTTTTGAAGACCAGACATTATGCTATAAGCGTATTTATATTGATTTGCCTGGCATGGGAAAGTCTGTTGCAGGAAAAAACATAAAATCATCTGATAATATGTTGGATGTGATATATCATTTTGTAAAAGATGTTGTAGGAAATGAAGTGATATTAGCCGGAGAATCCTATGGTGGATATCTCGCAAGAGGCTTTGTGAATAAGTATCAGCCAATGGTAAAATCTATTATTTTATTATGTCCTTTAGTGTATCCGGGATGTAGAAACGGGCAAGTGGAACCATTATGTGTAATGGAGAGAGATGATGCTTTTTTACAGACTTTATCTGAAGCGCAGTATAATAGTTTTACATATATGAATGTGGTGCTGACAGAACCTGTTTGGAAATTGTATGAAAGAGACATTTTACCTGCTATAGAAATTCAGGACAGACATTTCTTGGATGATGTTTTAGAGGGAGCATTTTCTTTTGATGTGGATGAATTAGATACCTCGTTTAGGAAGCCTTGTTTAATTATAGTTGGCAAGCAGGATACAGAAGTGGGATACAAAGATCAATTCAAACTGTTGGAGAAATATCCGAATGCGACTTATTGTGCGTTGAATAGAGCGGGACATAATTTGCAGATAGAGCAACCGGAATTGTTTCAGAGTATTGTAAAGAATTGGTTGAAGGATAATGACTAGGGAGAGAACAGATGGTACTTTTAGTAGTCGATACACAGGAATTAATAACTATACCGGATTTATATAATTTTAATGTGTTTGAAAATGCTGTTAAAACATTAATTGCAGCAGCTAGAGAGAATAATATTGAAGTTATTTATGTAAGACACGATGATGGTGCCGGTGCGGAATTGACAAAGGGAACACCGGGTTTTGAGATATATGAAGGTTTTGCTCCACAGCCGGGCGAGAAAATTTTCGATAAGACGGTAAATAGTTCTTTTAAGGGAACGGGCTTGTTGGAATATTTGGTGGAAAAGAATGTCTGCACAGTAGCAGTTGTCGGATTGCAGACTGATTACTGTATTGATGCAACAATCAAGTGTGGCTTTGAACATGGTTTTAAAATGATTGTGCCGGAGAATGCGAATTCTACATTTGATAATGCCTTTATGACAGGAGAGCAGAGTTATAAGTATTATAACGAGTTTATGTGGAATGGCAGATATGCGGAGTGTATTTCCGTGGAGGAAACGATTGAGATGATGAAGGGGTAAGTGCAGAATGGAACCGGTAACAATAGAGAGCATATGGTTGATGTTCTTTTGTCTGCTTCGCATCATGGATACAAGATCGTTTTCAATGATTGTAGTAATATTTGGCAGATGATATAATTGTTCAAAAGATTACGCCTGGCGCGAAAATGAAATTATCTAAGGAAAACAAAATGGAAATAAAGAAAATAGACGATGATTTTACCGTATGCAAGGTAAAAGACTATACATTAGTGAATATAGAAGATGAATACTGTTTCATAGGGAAAACCGATGAAGAAAATTCTCTGGTCTGTCGTACAGAGCAGGTTCCCGCTAATGTAACAGAGAGGGAAGACGGTTGGAAAGCATTTCGAATCCAAGGCGTTTTAGATTTTTCATTGATAGGGATTCTTTCAAAAATTTCTACTCTGCTTGCCGAAAACAATATAGGGATATTTGTTGTTTCAACATATAATACGGATTATGTTTTGGTTAAGAAAGAAAAATTTCCTATGGCGCTGCAGCTTTTAGCAGATGCAGGATATCAAGTTGTATAAGAAAAAAGTTTGCAATAAAGGCAGTACAGGAGAAAACAGTTTATGAAAAAGATAGGACTTGTGGGCGGTGTGGGACCGGCATCAACGGTAGAATATTATTTGGGACTGATTCAAAAGTGCCAAAAAGAATTAGGGATGAGTGTATATCCTGAGATTGTGATTGACAGTGTAAATATGACTATGCATGATAAGGCACTCAGGGAGAAAAATTACGATAAATTGTGTGAATATTTATTGGCAAGTCTTTCAAATTTGAAAGCAGCCGGAGCAGAGATTGCGGCAATTACAGCGAATACGGAGCATATTGTTTGGGATATGCTCTGTGATAATATGCCACTTCCGGTCGTAAGTATAGTAGACGCCGCTGTGCATGAAATGAAAGACAGAAAATTAGAAAGAGTGCTTGTTTTTGGAACGGAGTTTACTTTGCGAAGTGGTTTGTATGAGAAAGCATTGCGAAGCAATGACATATATCCCATTATCCCTACAGAGGAAGACATTGCGATAATAGGGAATCTGATTTATCCGAATCTGGAAAATGGCATTGTCATTGCGGAAGATAGGAGGAAACTGATTGAGTTGGCAGAAAAGTATATTATTACGGAAAAAGCAGATGCTTTATTGCTCGGATGCACGGAATTGCCGCTTGCTATAAAAGAAAATGATGTAAGGGTGCCGGTTTTGGACACAACAAAAATACATATTAATGAAATATATAATAAAGCGTTAGCATAAGACAGAGGTAACTATGATATTTGAGAAAGCAACCATACAAGATATAAGTGCATTAACTGATTTACGAATCACATATCTGCAAGAGAGAAAAGCGGTATTGTCCCCAAAAATCACGTCTGCATATTGGCTCTGTACTTTGCGGGTGTGATTCCGGTTACCGCCTTAAACTGACGATAAAAGTGCACTTCACTTGCATATCCGCAAAGGATTGCAATCTGTTCTATGCTTAAATCTGTTGTTACAAGGGTATATTTAGCCCTGTCTATCCGCATTTTTATGAGGTCCTGCTGAAAGGAAATACCAAAATAATCAGTATATAAATGTTGAAAATAGGATTCGCTGACTCCTATTTTTTTTGCGTGTTCCTTAATACTGTGCGGATGGTCAAGAGAGTTACCGATTTCCAGCTTCAGAAGCTGTAACTGCGCACGGTAGGGAGAAGTTTTTTCCGTGTTTTCTTTAAACAGAAAGGCAGATTTGAGATGGTTTACCAATACGGTAAAAAGTGCGTCTATATTGTCCTGTTTGAAAGAAGATTCGGCATAGGCTGCTTCCCATAAAATCTGACGAATCAAAAAAGTAAATATTTCTGCTTTCCCAATTGCAAACGGAGCGTTTTGACAAGGAAAAAGAAAAGAAGCCATTTCCGGATTGGAAAACTCGAAATGTAACCAGTCATCCATGTAGGAGCCATTCGGATTGCAGTATGAGTAGGGCGTATTTGGAGACACTACCAGAGCCTGTCCGGGAGTGACCTCATATTGGTGACCGTCAATTTGAAATATACCGGCTGTGTGAATAATCAGTATTAAGAAGTTGGCAACACCCTTTGGCATGGACATAACAAAGGAACTGGGATGTTTGGTTTCGCATCCGCCCCGTATTACATGATACATAAAAACCTCTTTCTGAAATGGAACCATTTCTGTTAATCGAATAGCAGGATATGTTAGTTTTTCTGCATTATATGATATTAATTAAAAGCTGTCAATCATGTATAATATAAAAAATGGTAAAGGAGAATATGTTATGTATGACGGAGCGAATTGGGCAAAAGAAACGATAGTGAAAATAGAAAAAAAGATGAAAGAGGTAGTAAAAAGAAGTTGTCACAAAATACCGTATACAACAACTGACGGTATTCATGATGACTGGACAGAAAAGAATATTTGTTGGTGGACAAACGGCTTTTGGGGCGGAATGATGTGGCAAATGTATCATCTGACAGGAGACGAGAGTTACCGGAAAGCAGCTATCGAGGTAGAGGAAAAGTTAGATGCAAATTTGCTGAACCATGGCGGTATGGACCATGACAGTGGTTTTAAGTGGTTACCGACGTCCGGGGCAAATTACCGTATCACAGGAAGCAAAGAGGCCTATAACAGAACATTGCTGGCGGCAGATAATCTTGCAGGGAGAATAAATCTTGCAGGCGGCTTTATAAGAGCATGGAATGATGCAGATGACGGAAGTAAAGCGGGATGGGCGATTATTGATTGTATGATGAATATTCCGCTATTGTACTGGGCATCGGAGCAGACGAAGGACCCCAGATATGAACAGATTGCAAAGCTTCATGCAAAGACGGTAATGGAGAATTTCATAAGGCAGGACGGTTCGGTGCACCATATTGTGGAGTTTCATCCGGTAACGGGAGAATTTATAACGGCGCATGGCGGACAGGGAATAGAACAGGGCTCATCATGGACCAGAGGACAGGCATGGGCAATTTATGGTTTTGTTCTCAGTAATATTCATACAAAAGACGCTGTTTATTTGGAAACTGCCGGAAAAGTGGCAGACTATTTTATGAAAAATGTGCGGGAGAACGGCGCAGTTCCGGTAGACTTTAAGCAGCCCGAAAGCTGCCCGTGGGAAGATTCCACGGCAGCAGCAATTGCAGCCTGCGGTATGTTGGAGATGGCACGGCTGATGGGGGATGAAGGCAAAAAATATTATGATGCGGCATTAAAGTTGTTACATTTTCTGGTAGAAAACAGATGTAATTGGGCCAAGGAGACAGATCATATTGTAGAGAAGTGCACTGCTGCCTATCATGATAAAGAACATGAATTTTCCATTATTTACGGAGATTATTTCTTGATAGAAGCAATGTTGAAACTGACAGGTCAGGAATTATTTATTTGGTAGGAGGGCGTTATGGTATTTAGACCTAAAACATTGGATTATGAGCTGAGTCCTTATACGGGACTGACCAGGGAAAGCTGGTTAGAAGCGGCAGAATATATGCTGACAGGCATTTTTCAAAATATTAAAACGATGGATGACCCGGTAGTAATGCCGCGTAAAGAGACGGAAATTACTTATCCCCACTATTATTCTTCGCCGGAGCTTCAGGAGGCTGAGCGAAAGGCGGAGATGTTTGAAGGTCTGACCCGCTCTTTTTTCATTGCGGCTCCTTTAATGAAAAATAAACCGCAGATAAGTATTTGCGGATATCCGCTCAGCGAATATTATAAAAAACAGGTGCTTCGTTCCTGCACAAGAGAAGATGAAATTTATGTGGGAACCTATGAAGATTTGCAGAAAATGACAAATTATGAAGATCCCTACAGAGCGTTTCAGCAGACGGTGGAAACCTGTGCCCTTGTAATCTGTTTATGGATTTCCAAGGAACAAATCTGGGATACTTACACAAAAGAAGAAAAAGATAAAATCGCAGAATTTCTGACCGGCTTTGCACATGCAAATACAGTGCCGCAGAACTGGAGATTGTTCAACATGCTGGATATGGCTTTTCTACATATGGAAGGCTATCCTATCGATGAAGAAATCATGATGGACCATGCTCAGGCAATCTTAAATTATTATGCAGGGGATGGCTGGTATCGCGACGGACATTGCTTTGATTACTATTCCTGTTGGGCGTTTAATGTATACGGACCGTTGTGGAATCAGTGGTATGGGTATGAGAATATGCCGGATATTGCGGCAAGATTCGAAGCAAATTCCAATAAGCTGATGGAGACTTATGCGGATTTCTTTGACAGAGACGGCTTTACCAATATGTGGGGAAGAAGTAATATTTATCGGAATGCGGCAACCAGTGCATTTGACGGCAATTTTTTCCTGAGAAATAGTAAGGCGGACCCCGGGCGTGCCAGAAGGGTGTGTTCCGGTTCGCTGCTTCAGTTTTTGACCAGAGAAGATTTTCTGTATAAAGGAGTACCGACCTTAGGTTTTTACGGACAGTTTTCGCCATTGGTACAGGGATATTCCTGTGCGGAATCTCCTTTTTGGCTTGGAAAGGCATTTCTGTGTCTGGATTTGCCTGCCGACCATCCTTTTTGGACGGCAAAGGAAAATAACGGTACATGGGAACAGTTAAAGGGAAAAGAAGTAAAGGAAACGGTTTTGGACGGTCCTGCATTATGCTTTACCAATCATGAAGCAAACGGGGAAACTATTTTACGGACAGGAAAAATTGTAAAAAATACAGGGGATTTCCATGCGATGTGGAATTATTCCAAGCTGTGCTATAACACAAAGTATCCGTGGGAATCCACTCCGGGAGTAATGGATATTCATGCAGGAAAAGTGGAAACACAACAATATGTGTTGGAGGATATTGCGACAGGAAAGCTGATGCGTGCTAATGTAACGCTTTGGTGTGGCAGTCGGGATGGTGTATTATACAGGCGGCAGTTTTTTGACTATAACCTGGAGCAGGAGTCAATGTGGATTCAGGCAATGAATCTGGCTGATTTCCCTGTGGAAAATGGAATCATTCGTGTAGATAAGCACCGCTTATTCCGTAGGCCGGTAAAGTTTACATTGGGTGCATATGGATTCCCTGATAACGGGACAAAGGTGACGGTAAAAAACAGCGGCAGTGCAAAAGCAATCATTTTGAAAGGAAAAAATTATACCGGTTGTAAAAAGCAACTGGCAATGACCGTTTATGACGGATGGCAGGATTTAAAGCTGGTACACAGTGTAGGTACTAATCCGGATTCGGAAAATTCCATTGTTGTGTATGCAGAAAGCTCCTTTAACAAGCAGTATGGCGGACATGAACCCTATGTCATGATTTCGCAAGTGCTTACCAAGGAAAGTACGGAAGATTTTTCAGATGAAGAATTATTCCCGATTCAGTCGGTTCAGTACGAAGATATGACAGGAAATGGTGTGTACGGTAATACAATCGTTACATTAAAAAACGGCACCGTTAAGAAAATTAATTTTGAAGAAATGGAAGCACGGCTGACGCTGTAAAAGAAAGACTTGTTTTTGAATAAAAAATCTTGAAAAGAAGACATATTCTTTTCGGGATTTTTTATTTGTTTTGTTGAAAATTAGTATTTTATATTTGGAAATATGTGATATAATTTTCATAATAAGGAATAGTGTAACTATTTTTTGAAAAATAATTATGATATGCTTTTCACATGCGGAGATTTTTATGGGTGGAATTATAAAAAGGAAAGAAGATATATCAGTTTATATAGAGGACCAGGAGTACATAGCAAATTTATATGTTATGAAATGCTTCAGTGTGACAATGCTGGTATATTTGTTGGCATTTATCCTGAACATCTTAAATATCTTTATTATTGACCAGTCGCTGATGCTTACAGGTTTCATCCCGTCTGTTGTTATTTACTGCCTGATATATTTGGTGGCAAAAAAGATTTCTTTTTCCAATGAGAAGGTGAAATATTTTATTTTGTTCGGTGAAGTAGTGGTAATTACGATTATGGGTGTTACCATTACCTATCACGTTGTATTTGGTATTTTACTTCCCTTTTTGTGCGCGGCACTTTATTCTTCAAAGAAGGTCATGAATTATGTGTATGCATTATCGGTTGTCAGTACCATAGTGATTGTTTACGGCGGCTATTATTTCGGATTGTGCGATGCCAACATGGCGCTTCTTACTACAGGCAGACTGGCAGATTATGTTGTGGACGGTCAGTTTACATTGACGCAGGTAAACGATAATCCGGCGCTTACATTGATGCTGTTCTTTGTGATTCCCCGTTGTTTGATTTATATTGCATTTGTAAATATCTGTAACAGTATTCTTACGATTGTAAGCGGCAGCTTGGAGAAGGCAAAGCTGACAGCAGAGCTTGAAAAGGCAAAGCATGAGGCAGAAAATGCCAATCAGGCAAAATCTCAATTTCTTGCTAGAATGTCCCATGAAATCCGTACGCCGATTAATGCGATTTTCGGAATGAATGAGATGATTATGCAGGAAACAGAGAAAGAAAGCATTAAGCAATACGCAGCGGACGTTAAGGATTCTTCCGAGGTCCTTTTAAATATTATTAATGAGATATTAGACTCATCCAAAATAGAATCCGGCAAAATGGAAATCATTCCGCAGGAGTATGAAATCGGCAGTTTATTAAACGATTTGTACAATATGATTCGCATCAGGGCGAAAGACAAAAAATTGAATCTCATTTTTGATATTGATGAGTCTATGCCCAAAAGTTATTACGGCGATGATAAACGTATCCGTCAGGTGGTGCTGAATATGCTGACCAACGCCGTGAAGTATACCGAAAAGGGAACTGTTACTTTGAAAGTGACATGCCGAAGGGATGGAGAAAATGCAATTCTGACTTATTCCGTAAAAGATACCGGTATTGGAATCAAGCCTGAAAATATTGATAAGATATATGATGCATTTGCCCGTTTTGATGATTTGCGAAACCGCAATGTTGAGGGAACGGGACTTGGGATGAATATTGCCCAGCAGTTACTGAAACTGATGGGCAGTGACTTGCAAATCGAAAGTGAATATGAAAAGGGAAGCGTATTTTCCTTTGATATTGAGCAGAAGGTAGTAGATGAAGCCCCCCTTGGAGATTTCAAGAGTAAATTTGCAAAGGCTGCAGAAAAGAAAAAGCGTGGTATCAGTATTGTTGTTCCCAGGGCAAGAGTACTCACTGTTGATGATAATGTCATGAACTTGAGAGTATTTAAGGGACTTTTGAAGCCGACTCAGATGCAGATTACAGAGGCAAAGAGCGGTCAGGAATGTTTGGAAATTTTGCAGAAACAGAGTTTTGATATTATCTTTTTAGATCACATGATGCCGGAAATGGATGGAGTGGAAACGCTTCATGCGATGAAAGAGCAACATTTATGTGATGGAGTACCGATTATTATGTTGACGGCGAATGCGATTATCGGTGAAAGGGAGCGATTCCTGGAGGAGGGATTTGATGATTTCCTCTCTAAGCCGATTTTACCGGATAAACTGGAGCAGATGTTTATCGATTATTTGCCAAAAGAACTGTTTGAAGAAGAAAATGCAGAAGAAGAGGAGGACAAACCGTTAACGATTAAGGAGCCGGACGAATTTGATTTCTCCTATGCCATGAGTTTGTTAGGAAAGGAAGAATTGCTGATACAGGCACTTACGGAATTCCACAATTCCATGGAGCCTTTGGGACAAAAGCTGGATTCGCTGATAGAGACCATTTCAGAAAATGAGTCGTTAAACAATTATCGACTGGAGGTGCATGCACTGAAAAGTACAGCAGCAACAGTAGGTGCAATGATGTTATCCAAGCTGGCGAGGTTATCGGAAATCGCAGCGGGAGATAAGGAGATTGACAGGGTATGCCAATTACATCCGATTTTGTTAGACGAAATGCTAAGACATGCAAAAAGGATTGCAGAGGTTTTACCTGCTAAGGAGAAAACGGAGCAAAAGCTGGGACCTGTAGACAATGCCTATTTTGATATGTTAAAATTTAGTTTGCAGAGTGGTGACTACAAGACTGCTGATTTTGTGTGTGCGGAAATTAAGAAGTATCAATATACGGAAGCAATGCAGAAACTGATAGATGAACTGGTTGCAAAGGTAGACAACTTAAGAGCAAAAGAAGCCTTGGAAATTATTGAGGAGATAAAACAGCAATAGGTGAACTGACATGAAAAAATTATTATTAATTGGCAAATTTAACAAAACTTATGAACATTTACATTATTATTTGAGAGGATATTTTGATACCCGGATTTCTGTACCCAATCAGGAAATTGTAAGAGGAATTATGGGGATTGTAAATCCTGATGTGATAGTCATCAGTATGGCAGATATGAACAGGGAGAGTATAGGAGTATTTGATGAAATCTATCAGTACTATTCTAAGATACCTGTTGTATGCATCGGTTCTAAGAATGAACAGATGCATTTTGAGGAATATATGTACAGGAGTCAGTTTACTATGCTGACCAGACCACTGGAAAATGAAAGCGTGTTGACTGTAATTTGTGATAAATTGCATCTAAAGTATGACCCTGAAAATAAGACAGTGGATGGGCAGGGAAAATTGTTAAAAAGTGTTATGCTGGTGGATGATAATGCTTTTCAGATTAAGGTGCTCAGCTCCATATTAGAGGAACGTTATGATGTGCGGCTTGCAACATCAGGACGTGATGCGCTGGAATTGATTAAGGACAGAAAACCGGATTTGATTTTTTTGGATTATGAGATGCCTGAATATGACGGCAGGCAGACACTGCAGATGATAAGGGAATCTGAGGAAGGAAAAGATATTCCGGTGGTTTACCTGACAAGCGTCAGAGACAAAGAGCATATTGATGCGGTGCTTGATTTAGAACCGGCAGGTTATCTGTTAAAACCGGCAAATGCAGAAAAAATTTATGCAGTTACAGATAAAATTTTGGAACATAAAGGATAAAAAATAGGGGAACAATAAAAAGTTTAGCGTAAAACGGGGTGGAATCATGAGCCAAAAAAGTACAAACACGTTGGTTTATACCAACGAAAAGTGTCAAGGGTGTAATCGATGCATTTCAGTATGTCCGGTGCTGACTGCAAACTATTCAATACCTTGCGGTGATGGACAGAGAATTGCGGTTCACAGTGAAAATTGTATCAGCTGTGGTGCTTGTTTTGATGCCTGTGAGCATCATGCAAGAAGCTTTTTTGATGACACGGAGCAATTTTTTGAAGATCTTGGCAGAGGAGAAAGAATCTCGGTTATTCTGGCGCCTGCATTTGAAGCAAATTACCCGGAGCAATATGGGAAAGTACTTGGCGGCCTTAAGAGACTTGGAGTAAATCATATTATCAGTGTCAGCTTTGGGGCGGATATTACTACATGGGCTTATATTAACTATATTACAAAGCATAATTTCACAGGCGGTATTTCACAGCCATGCCCGGCAATTGTTAATTACATAGAACGATATGAACCTACGTTGATAAAAAAATTGGTACCGATACACAGCCCCATGATGTGCACGGCCATTTATGCAAAGAAATATATGCATATTTCTGATAAGTTGGCATTTATCAGTCCTTGTATTGCAAAGAAGGCGGAGATTACCGATCCCAATACCAACGGATATGTATCATATAATTTAACGTTTGAACATTTAATGAATTATGTCAGAAAGCACAACGTCATTGGTGAGAACACTAAGGATGAAGTGGCGTACGGCTTGGGTTCCATATATCCGATGCCCGGCGGTCTGAAAGAAAATGTTTACTGGTTTTGTGGTGAAGATGTATTTGTGCGCCAGGTAGAGGGCGAAAAACGTGCATACGAATTCTTGAAAGACTATAAGAAACGTGTGGACAGAAACGATAGACAGCCTTTTATGGTGGATATTTTGAACTGTGACAGAGGGTGTCTTTACGGAACAGGCATTGAAGAAGAGAAAAGTCATTCGGAAGATAATTACTATAATATAGAGAAAATTAAGGCGCGAAGCAAAAAGAAACGCATTTTTCATCCTTTTTCAAGGATGATGTCACCGAAAATGCGCCTGTGGTTTTTGAATCGCAAGTTTTCCAAGCTGAATATCGAGGACTTCATGCGCAAGTATACGGATAAATCATCTATGGTTTCCTTAAGGCAACCGTATCCGCTTGAACTTGATGCGATATTTAAGCAAATGGGAAAAATGAGCAAGGAAGAACAAAGCATTAACTGTGGTGCATGCGGATATAGCAACTGTACGGAAATGGCATCCGCTATTTTTAATAACTGTAATACACCCGGCAATTGTATTCATTATATTAAAAATGCAGTACAGCAATTTTCAAAGCAGCTTGAAGAGCAGAATGACAAAATTTTAAGTAAAAATGAAGAGATAGCACATTTCATTGCAGAGGATTTTGAGGCATTGAATTCTTCTATTGAGGGAATGGTTCAGGGCAATGCAGTAAATGCAGAAGAAAGTGGAGCTATCAGCGCTGCAATGATAAAAATTTCAGAGTTTTGTAAAATTTTGGAACAGTCTTTTGACGGAATTCAGGGACTTTTACAGAAACTTGAAAAGAACAATTTAGACATTTCAAAAGTTGCCAGTCAGACTACGCTACTTTCTTTTAATGCGGCCGTAGAGGCAACTCACAGCGGAGAGGCCGGCAAGGGGTTTGCGGTAGTAGCAGATGAAGTGAAGGCGCTTGCAGATTCCAGCCGTGAAATTTCTGAGCAGAGTGACTTGAACCGCGCAGAGATTGTGAAAGCGATTCAGGAACTCATGAAAGAGACAGAAGAACTGACACTTTCTATTACAGATATCAATGACAGACTTACCAATTTAGCAGCCAGTACACAGGAGGTTTTGGCAGAAGCGGATGTGGTAAAGGGCATTTCCGATACTGTGAAGGGAAGATTGGAAGTGCTGAATCATAAGGGATAGTATAGACGCACCCGATAAGGATTTGTCGGGTGCGTGTTTTGCTTCAAAGAATTTCGGCGAAAAGAAATCTTTATGATTGTAAGATAAGAGTGAATGAAAAGGAAATATATAAAGCTATGGGAGAAATCAGATTAATTAAACCGGCAATAGAATATGATGATGATATCATGATGTTTCGGAAAGAAATTCTTGAAACAAACGGACCGGATTCCTTTGCGGGATGTTATTCTTTGAAATTGTGCGAGACAGCAGATAAGTGGGTAGAGAGATGCGTGGCAATGGAAAATATAGAAACCTGTCCTGAAAATTTTGTGACATCCACGACTTATATGGCAGTCCGTACTTCTGATAACAGAGTGGTCGGAATTATTGAGCTACGTCACCATATTAATCATCCCATTTTGGGGACATGGGGAGGTCATATCGGCTATTCCGTTCGTCCGTCAGAAAGAGGAAATGGCTATGCCAAAGAAATGCTGCGATTGTGCTTGCAAAGGTGCAAGGAACGGAGTATGGATAAGGTGATGGTGACCTGTAGCACGGAGAATGCAGCGAGTGAGAAAACGATTCTTGCAAACGGCGGTATATTTGAAAAAACAGTACCGGGAGACGGGGAAGTTATGAAACGGTACTGGATTACTTTGTAAAAGCTGATAAATTCAGTCAGATTAGGGGAGATTCATGAGAAAATTTTTGACGGCAAAAGCTGTTATGATAAAAAAGTATATGGATGACTGGGACAACCCAAAGAAAGAGTCTGTGATTTTTGCAATAATTATGATAAGCAGTCTGTTGCTCAGATTCTTTTATATTTGTTATACGTCTGTTTATGACATGCAACATGACGTAGGAACTCCTCATGAAATGGACGGACACTTGGGTTATATTGCATATCTGATGAGTGCGCATCATTTACCGGATTTCGATGTGAGAGAGGCATTTCAATTTTGGCATCCTCCGGTACATCACGCAGTCAGCGCTTTATTTTTAAGTATGGTATGGAAGCTGATACCGGCCCGGCAGGGAAATTATGAGGCGTTGCAGCTTCTGCCGCTTGTATATGTAACGATATGCATATGGCTGGTGTGGAAACTGCTTAAGCTTTGGGATTATAACGGGAAAAGTGCTATTTTCCCATTTTTTTTGATTGCCTTTAATCCTACATTCATTATCATGTCGGGAAGTGTAAACAATGATCCGCTTTGCTTTATGTTTATGTTTCTGGCAATGTATTTTGCAGTTTTATGGTACAGAATGCCGAGTTATCATCTGATTATGGCATGTGCGCTTTCTATCGGATTTGGAATGTCAACGAAGGGAACGGCGGCAATCATTGCATTCCCGGTAGGTGCTCTGTTTCTGCTAAAATGGATAAAAGAAAAAAAGAAAGTTTTTTGGCAACTGGCACTTTTTGCGGTACTTGTTTTTCCTTTGGGGTTTTGGTGGTATATTCGCAATTACTTATTATATGGAGTACCTGTGAATTATATTTATTATACAGGAGCAGATACTATCGGGTATTTAGGCTATATGCCGGCGTGGAAGCGGGCGTTGGACTTTGATATTCACCATTTTACTTTTGAAAATATATATTTGCAGTTTGAAGGACGATATACGGATACAAACCCTATTATCGGATTGTTAAAAACTACAGTATTTGGTCAGTGGAGATATAACTATAATTTGTATATTAAGGCTTTGGCTTATGTACTTTTCTTTATATGGGTTGCGCTTGTTGTTGTGTCGTTATGTGCCGTGTGGAGCTTTGTAAAAAAGAGAAAAGAATATCTTGCTGAGAGCATCAGCATTGTTATTTTGTTTGCAGTGCAGTTTGCAAGTTATTATCACTTCTGCATTACCTATCCCTTTGTATGGACGATGGATATCCGCTATGCGGTACCGATTTTGTTGTGCCAGTGTTTGTTTGCAGCAGAATATATCAGAGAAAAGAAGCGATTTAAGTACGGGACAATATGCTTATGCAGTTTGTTTGCAATAATAGCAGTGATGTGTTTTGTGTTGCTGTCGTTTACAAGGTTTGCATAAGAAACAAGTGATTGAGAGGAAGAAAAATGGAAGGTAAAAGTAAGGAACAATCGGCGCAGTACATTAAAATGACGCAGACTCCGATTCCGAAGTTGGTGCTTATGCTGGGACTGCCTACCACAATCAGTATGCTGGTGACCAATATCTACAATGTGGCAGATACCTATTTTGTCAGTCAGCTTGGAACCAGTGCCAGCGGTGCTGTGGGAATCATATTTGGACTTATGTCTATTATACAGGCTTTCGGATTTATGTTAGGCCAGGGGTCGGGAAGTATTCTTTCCAGAAGCTTAGGAGCTAAGGATGTGGAAAAGGCTTCGCGAATTGCATCAAAAGCTTTTTTTACGGCACTTACCGCGGGGGCAGGGATTACAGTAATCGGACTTTTACTTCTTGACCCGCTGATGAGACTGTTGGGGAGCACGGATACTATTTTGCCGTATGCAAGAACTTATGCAACGTACATATTACTTGCGGCACCGTTTATGACGGCAAGCTTTACCATGAATAATATTATCCGCTATGAAGGAAGAGCAGCTTACGCAATGATAGGACTTATGACAGGTGGTTTGCTGAATATTTTCGGTGACTGGTTTTTGATGGAGATATGTCACTTGGGAATCAGAGGAGCAGGAATTTCTACGGCGGTTTCCCAATGTATCAGCTTTAGTATTTTGTTGTTTATGTTTTTATCGGGGCGGACACAGTGCAGGCTGTCCCTTCGCAGATGCAGGGAGGCTATGGAAGAAAAAGAACTTATGGCAATTTCCAAGACCGGCTTTCCCAGTATGGTTCGACAGGGACTGTCCAGTATTTCTACCATGTTGCTTAATTCCCGGGCAGCAGTGTACGGGGATGCGGCGGTTGCAGCTATGTCGATTGTGGGAAGAATCTGTTTTTTTGCCTTTGCAGTGGGTCTTGGAATTGGACAGGGCTTCCAGCCGGTATCGGCATACAATTACGGGGCAAAAAAGTACGCCCGTGTGAGACAGGCGTTTTTCTTTACGGTAATTGTAGGAGAAGTATTGCTCAGTATCATGGTTGCTTTGGGACTTATTTTTTCTAAGGAAATTATCGGTATTTTCAGGGATGACGCAGATGTAATTTCTATTGCAACTGTGGCTTTGCGGGCACAGCTTTGTACATTAATTCTGTTACCGATGACTTCCTGTACCAATATGTTGTTTCAGAGTGTGGGCAGAAATAAGGAAGCTACAATATTGGCATCGCTTCGTAACGGACTTGCATTTATGCCGGCATTGCTAATTTTGTCAACCATACTGGGGCTTACGGGAATCCAGATATCCCAATCGGTTGCAGATATTGTAACATGTGCGGTATCGGTCTGCTTTGCAATTAAATTTATAAAGGCGCTTCCGGCGCAGGATGAACAGGGAGAATTGACATGATAACAACACCTTGCGATAAAAAGGCGATTCCCGAAGTTACCCGGGTATTGGAATATTTAAGCTCTGTAGAAGGAAAAAACATATTAACAGGGCAGCATACCCAGTCTATGGGGATGGAGGAGACAAATTACATAGAAAAAATAACAGGTAAATTACCGGCTGTTTGCGGGTTTGAACTGTTGGCATATTCACCCAATATTAATTGGGAAGATGCGGATGAGGCGTGCCTTTCTGAAGTGCGGGAAGCAACAGGTACCTTGGAAAAGGCTTATGAATGGGCTGAAAGAAAGGGGCTGCTTACATTTACATGGCATTGGTTTTCTCCTCTTGGCGGCAGAGATAAATCTTTTTACACTGAAAATACCGATTTTGACGGATGTAAGGCTTTGCAGGAGGGGACAGAGGAATATCTGGCGATGTGTCATGACCTGGACGTGATGGCAGAATTATTGCGTGGCTTTCAGGAGAAACAGATTCCCGTTTTGTGGCGTCCTTTCCATGAGGCAGAAGGCGCATGGTTCTGGTGGGGTGCAAAAGGACCTGAGACTGCAAAGGCGTTGTACCGCTTTATGTTCCGATACTTTACGGAGAAAAAGGGGATTCACAATCTGATTTGGGTGTGGAATTCTCCTTTGAAAGAGGGTTATGTAGGGGATGAATATTGTGACATTATATCAAGGGATATTTATCCGCCGGCCCATGCCCACAGTGATTTTGCAGACTACTGGAAAGAATTAAGGCAGATTACAGATACACAAAAAGGAGCAGCACTGGGAGAAGTGGGAATTATTCCCGAACCGGACGTTCTCTCGGAGAGTCATATTCCCTGGCTATGGTATATGACCTGGAGTCATGATTTCTGTCTTACCGATAAATTTAATGACAAAGAAATGTTATGTAAACTGTATAAACATCCGGTGGCAGTGACACTGGACAGATTGCCGGTACTCTATTAAAGTGTTAACGAGAATTAGGAACAGAGAAAGGAAAACTATGAAATCAAGAAGAATTTTAATGTCACTTTCAGGAGTAATTATTTGTGCCATCAGCGTAGGAATTTTTAAGATAGCGGCACTCGGCGTAGACCCGTTTCAGTCCTTGATGAGCGGACTTGACCAGCTGATTCCCATTCCCTTCGGAACACTATATGTGATTGTGAATCTGCTTCTTTTAACATTCAGTATTGTGGTGGACAGGCATAACATCGGAATTGCCACATTTATTAATTTGTTTTTGCTTGGCTATATTACCCAGTTTACCTATGATTTCCTGCAGACAGTAATTGTAAATCCATCTATGGTGGTGCGGATTTTGTGTCTGCTTGTGGGAATTGTGATTATTTGTTTTGGTTCTGCTCTTTACATGACGGCGGATCTGGGTGTTTCCACTTATGATGCGGTGGCGATTGTACTGTCAGGTAAATGGAAACTGGCAAAGTTCCAGTATTGCAGAATCGGAACGGATTTGGTGTGTGTAGTGGCAGGAACCATCATCTTTTTAATCGGAGGAGGAACTGTTTCTCAGATTCCTACCATTGTAGGTGTAGGCACCATTATTACGGCATTCTTTATGGGACCTTTGATTGAATATTTTAATGTGAAAGTTGCAAGACCTCTTTTGGCAGGCAGGGAGGAAAAATGATAACGATCCATGCTATGGGAGATTCTCTTGTAACGGCTTACGGAGAAGATGAAAATAATTTTATCGGCGGATGGGGTGACCATCTGCAAAGCTTCTTTTGTGAAGAAAAAGTAAAAGTAAATGTGTATGCACAAGGTGGCAGAAGTAGCCGTAGCTTCTTGAATGAGGGAAGATTTGTGGATACCGGAATCTTTACAGTAAATGAGTTTCCTTACAATATGGGACCGGTGTGCAACCGGATAAAACCCGGTGATTATGTATTGATGCAGTTTTGCCATAATGATGATAACAGTAAGGATAAGCTGACGTATATTGACCGGATGACACCTTTAGGAGAGCCCGATGCGGAGGGGAGATATCCCACAGTGGTTCCGACAGAGGAGATGAAGGTAAGCACGGCTTCTTTTCCTGAGGAATATCCCCAAGTACTGATTGATGATGGCGCCACACAGAAAGAAATTGAGGAAAACCGCAAGAAGTATGAAGAGATTCTTCCTGCTTACGGGGATACTTATTACCCTTATGCCTGTGGAGCCACATATAAAGGATATCTGAAATTTTATATTGATAAAGTAAGGGAATTGGGAGCAATTCCGGTTCTGATTACAGCGCCTGCCAGACAATATTTTGAAGGCGGAAAAATTGTTGCAGTGCCGGGACATCACGGAAACAAAGATGCTTTCGGAGATTTCCCTTATGTCAGGGCAGTGCGTCAGCTTGGCGTGGAAGAAAATGTTGCGGTAGCCGATTTATTCCGAAGAAGCTGTGAACTGCTGGAGATGCTTGGCAGTGAGGATGCGCAGAGCCTTCACAGTATCAAAGACGAGAACGGGCTTACCATCGGGGAAGCCAGATATGACCGTCCGAGAAGATGGATTGATGAGTATGACAGATGTTGGCGGGAGCAACTTTTTTCTGATGTGGATAACACTCACCAAAATCGGTTTGGCTCGTATTTATATGCGGCTGCATTGACCGATTGCCTGTATGAACAGATACCGGAACTGAAAGCGTATGTGCTTGCAGAAAGCAAAAAAGTAATGAGTTGTCCGGAGCGCATAAAAGGAAGAGTGCCGGAGATAGAGGCAATGATAAAGAGAATCCGTGTGAGATAAAAAACAGCCCATTTGCCGGGAAACGGCAGATGGGCTGTCAGTGTATAAATGCTTAATTAATTAAAAATCAGCGTTTGATATCATAGTTCATATTCATCAGATTGCGGATGCTCTTGGCATCATCGGTAATGTTTGCGTCGCCGTGAATGGTATGCTTGAGCACGCTGCTGGCAACTGCAAAGTTTACCATGTCCATAGGCTTGTAATCATGCATCATGGCATAAATCAATCCACTGGCAAATGCATCACCGCCGCCCACACGGTCTAAGATGTTGAAGGTAAAGAGTTTACTTTCAAAGGTGTGTCCCTCATACCACATAAAAGCTTTCAGGCTGTTTTCGCTACCGCTGTGGGCGTAGCGCACATGACGTGCAATACACTTCAAGTTGGGATAGCGTGCAATGAATGCCTGGAAAATTTCATCCTGCTGCTCGTAGGTGGGCTGAAGCGGTACACCGTCCTTGTAATCTCCCTTGCTGTGGTCATTTTCATCTCTCCAAAGATGATAAGGCTCGATGCCGAATAATACATCTATGTAGGGCAGACATTCCGTACAGAAATCTCTTGCTTCTTCCCAAGACCAGAGAAGGCTTCGGAAGTTGCCGTCAAAGCTGACAGTCATGCCTTTTTCTTTGGCAGTCTTTATCGCATCCATAATTAATTTACGGCAATTAGGGGCAAGTGCGGGAGTAATTCCGCTTAAATGCAACCAGTCAAAGCCTTCCATCAAGGCGTTTAAATCCACTTTGCTGAAATCATATTCTGTAATAGCACTGTTTTTACGGTCGTAGGTCACTTTGCTGGCACGGATACCGTAACCGGTTTCCAAGTAGTAGGTACCCAAACGGTGAGTGGGTGTCTCTTCGGGGGTACTTAAGATGACAGGCGTGCAGTGGACGTCATTGCTTCGAAGCATGCGGATGGCACTTTTTCCCAAGCTGTTATTGGGAACGACACTAAAAAAGGTACTGTCAATGCCGAGGTTGGCAAGAGAAAGTGCAATGTTGGCTTCGCTGCCGCCGTAACTGGCTTCAAAATTGTTGGTCATGCGGATTTTTTCATAATTGGGAGGGGTCAGTCTGAGCATAATCTCGCCGATTGTGAAAAATTTCTGCGGACTGTGATTGTTTTGCAATAAGGGGTTAAAATGTTCCATAAATTTCTCCTATTTGTCTGAATATTTCAAAATATAAACCGAACTATTTGATAATTTGATTATAGCAAAGGACAGGAAGGAAATAAAGGATTTTTAACCGGGATTTTAAAAAAAATAATATTTTATACTTGACAATAGTGTGCGGCATACAGTATTATGATAACAACACTATAGTGCGCAGGAGGATAAGAATGAATATTGATGAAGTAGTATCAGGTTTGATACTGGAGTTGCGACGCGGTACTTTGATTTTGTTGGTGCTGAATCAGCTGCAGGAACCGAAATACGGATACAATCTGGTGAAAGAGTTACAGGAACACGGGATTCCCATAGAGGCAAATACATTATATCCCTTGATGCGACGATTGGAAACGCAGGGGCTTTTGGCAAGTGAGTGGGACACCGCGGAGGCAAAGCCACGGAAATATTACAAGATTACACAGGACGGAGAACAGGTTTTACAGAAAGTAAAGGAAAACTGGAAGACGTTTTCAGCCAACGTAAATCAATTGCTGGAACCGGAAGTGGAGTAATTAAGGAAGGATTCATGAGAGGAATAGAGAGGTAAAATGATGAAAAGTGATTTGACAGAACGCTATATTTATGCAGTGACTAAAAAACTGCCTTATAAGACAAGAGAAGATGTGGCAAGGGAATTGCGCACATTAATTGATGATATGTTAAAGGAACGTTGCGGTGATATGATGCCTACGGACAAAGATGTTAAAGTGGTACTGACCGAACTGGGAACCCCTACAGAGCTTTATGAGCAGTATGCGGGAGACGGAAAGAGATGCTTGATTGGTCCGAATTATTACAATACATACCTTTTTGTATTGAAGCTGGTGCTGATTTGTGAGACTGTAGGGCTTACCGTTGCAGCCATTGTTTCCGCAGTGGTAAACGGACAGGATTTCATATGGTATCAGGCGATTATGCAGTGGGTAGGAATGTTGTTTTCCGGTGCCATCAGTGCGTTCGGCTTTGTGACAGCGCTGTTTGCTTTTTTTGAGTATAAAGAAATTTCTCTGGATACAAATAGTAGCTTTGATGACCTGCCTCCCGTACCGAAAAAGGAAGAGACAATTTCAAAAGGAGAGAGTATCTTTGGTATTGCAATTTCCGTGATTTTTCTGGTGGTATTTTTGATTTGCCCGGAAATTTTTATGTGCGGTGTGGTTGACGGCAAAATGGTTCCCATATTTTCCACACAGGTTATCAGAAATACATGGTATATTCTTTTTGTTTTCAGTGCACTGGGAATTACCGGAGAGGTAGTAAAATTACTTGATGGCAAATATACGAAAAGAGTTATGTTAACCACTGTGATTACGGATGTTCTTTCTGCAATATGCGCAGTGTGGTGGCTTAGCAACAAGAACATTATAAATCCGGAGTTTGCTTCACGTGTAGGGGCATTATTTGAAGGTGACAGTGCATTTCTTGCAAATATGTTTGCTAATTTTCAGTATTTCTTTATGGGAGTAATTTTGTTTGCCTTGTTGCTTGACTGTGTTGTTACATTTGTGAAGTGGATGAAATATTCGGTGGAAAAATAAAATAAAATCGCGTATGATAGTGATAGACATATGATAACGCGGAGGAATAGCATGAAAATAACGATTGTAGGAATGGGTGCGCTTGGTATTTTATACGGAGAAAGAATTACTTCTACTTTAGGAAAAGAGGCAGTAACTTTTCTTGCAGACGAAGCCCGTGTCCGGAAATATCTGGCAGAAGGCGTATATTGTAACGGAAAGAAATGTGATTTTCAAGTGACGGCAAAGGCAGAACCGACCGACTTGCTTATTTTTGCAGTAAAGGGAACTACGTTGCAGGATGCCATGGAGCTGGCAAAGGATGCAGTGAGTGATGATACCATACTGCTTTCCGTCTTAAACGGCATCAGCAGTGAAGAAATGATGGCTGATTATTTTGACAAAGGACATATTGTGCACTGTATTGCCCAGGGAATGGATGCAGTGAAGCTTGGAAACAAGTTAACCTTTGCAAATGAAGGAGAGCTTCGCATCGGAACACCTGATGCAGAGAAACAGGCTTATGTGGAAAGAGCGGCGCAAATGCTGAAAGAGGCAGGGGTGCCTTATGTGGTGGAAGAAGATATTCAGCACAGACTTTGGTGCAAATGGATGCTTAACGTGGGTGTCAATCAGGTAGTTATGGTAGAAGAAGGGACTTATGACACTATTCAGAAACCGGGAAAAGCCCGTGAGAAAATGATTGCAGCGATGGAAGAAGTCCGCAGACTTTCCGAACTGGCGGGAACCGGGGTGACAAAGGAAGATCTTGATGCTTATGTAGCACTGGTAGATACCCTGAACCCTGAGGGGATGCCTTCCATGCGTCAGGATGGCCTTGCAGGACGATATTCAGAAGTAGATTTCTTTGCCGGTACCGTCATCCGCAAAGCGAAAGAATATGATCTGCCCGTACCCGTCAACCAATCCCTCTACGACACCGTCAAGAAAATCGAGTCTGTATACTAATATAAAAAGTGCTTGTTCAAACGCCTTTTCTGGTGATGAACATAAGAAAAAATAAGCGGAAACACAAAAGCTTGTTCATTATCCTTTTGCGTGATGGAGACGAGACTCATAAATCGTGGAAGCCTTTGCTGAACACGATTTACGTATTAAGAGGCTCGTCGGAATGTTTCACGCATAGGATTAAGAACAAGCTTTTTGCGTATATCGCTATATTAAATTTTCTTATGAATATTTCACACTCTTCCCTGCCTGCGCAATCGCAATATAGGTCTTACCCTCATTAATTTGAATCTCGTTTCCGTTATCATCATAATATCTGGTAGGCTCGTGATCAGAAGTCTTTTTCCATGTAATATGGATACCCCGTCCTTTTGTAAAATAATAACCGTCCATGGTAGAATCATTGGTCTGGAATGCAAGATATCCCTTTGCATCTCGCTTTGCCCAGTTGGTATTCTGGATAATGACATTGGAGAAGGTAAGCTGTTCTCCGGTCAGACCGTCTGTCTGAGCCTTGCCATGAATGCTCTTGGAGTACAAACCTGTCTCAGGATTGTAAGTAAAATAGCTCTTGGTGTAGCTGAATACATCGGATAAATCAATTACATTACCGGGAATGGCGCCGGGATACTGCTCTAAGGTATTGACACCGTTTGCAAAGTTAAAGTGTGTGGTATTGTAATATTCCGGTCTGGTAGACAGAGAATAACCTAACTTTTCACTTGCACTGATAATTCCTTCAGCGCTGATATAGGCATTGTGAGGTGCTTTTCTGTCCGAAGTACGATAAAATTTGCCGCTTCCGGGAGCTTCGCCGCCCACACCGTATTCATATGTACCGGAGAGGTTATTGATATCAGGAGCCGTGATACGGTCCTGCATATAACAGACTCCGCCAAAGTGAATCAAAATAGGATCCCACTCAGTAGCAATATGGATATAGTAATCACGGCAGCTTCTGATATTGCCGATTCGCTCCAGTCCCTGCCAGTTGTCGATGATGGCAAGCTGCCTGGAGATATTACCTTCTTCCATAATTTCATATAAAACTTTCGCATTGCCGATTCCGTAAGAAGGCTGTGCAGACTTATCGGTAGGCATCATAACGGCAATGGGGCGCCATACCGCCTGGGATGCGGGAATCAGTTCATTGGTATACACACTGCGGACCTGTTGTTCGGGCTGCGGTTCTGTTGCTTTGACAGTACCGGAAGAAGCAACTGCGGCACCTGCGAATACCCCCAGAGCAAGTCCCATTGCAAGCAGTGTTTTAGTCACTTTTTTTGCATTCATAAGATAAAAATCCTTTCTTTGTTTGATGCGCCTCTTAAAAGAGGTAAGTAAAAACAGAATACCGCAAATCCAAGAAATTCGCAACCCTAAATGGTTGAAATCAAAAGAGAAAAAGAAGAAGGAAGTCTCATGAGACGGAAGTCTGACTTGAGAATCTTTTGCCGGAATAGTAAAATAGAAGCATGTTGGGGGAGGGCGGCAGGAACAGATGCCGAATCGGATAAAGAGTAACAAGGGAGAATAGAGATGAAGTACAAGGTTTTGGCAGTAGAAGACGATAAAGACATTGCGGAGGTCATACGTCTTTATTTGGAAAATGAGGGATATGAAGTGATTTTGGCACAGGACGGACTTGCAGGATATGAACTTGCGAAAAGCGATGAGATTAATCTTGCCATAGTGGATATCATGCTGCCGAAGATGAACGGTTATGATTTGGTAAAGAAAATCAGGGAAATGAGCAATATTCCGATTCTTATTTTGTCAGCCAGAAATTTGGACAGTGACAAGATATTGGGACTTGATTTGGGAGCGGATGATTATCTGACGAAGCCGTTTAATCCGCTTGAACTGGTGGCACGCATCAAATCCAATATCAGGCGTTACTATAGTTTGGGAAGTAAACAGGAGGAGGCTGAGCCGGCAGGCAGAACATGGCAGGTGGGAGAACTGATTCTTGATGAAGATTCCGTTACTCTGACTAAAGCAGGGCAAAACGTGGTCATTACACCTACAGAGTACAAGATGCTTTCTCTTTTTATGAAATCGCCGGGAAAGGTGTTTACCAAACAACAGATTTATCAGGAAGTAAACGGGGAATGCTATGTCAATGATGACAATACGCTGATGGTCCATATTTCCAACTTAAGGGACAAGATAGAAGACAATCCCAGAGCGCCGAAATATATCAAAAATATCAGAGGAATAGGATACAAAATTGAAAAGATATAAAACGAAAGAAAAAAGCCTGTATGTGTTTTTGATAAAAAATTATGTGATTTTTACTCTCGTAATGGCGGCTTTGCTTTTGATACTGAATCTGGCAAAGGAATGGACGCAGGATCGGATTATGCGCCTGCCGCGTAAGGACGAGGTGATTGGCGGTCTTAGTCTGCTCACGGCAGGAGAATATGAGAAACTCAGTATGGAAAAAATGCTAATGACTTCCGGCTTTTTCGAGATTCTGGACGATGAGGGAAATGTAATTTACGCGCAGGAGGAGAACAAAGAAGGATACAGTGTGCAGGAACTTGCTTATATTCCGTTCTATAACAGTCCGGTGACATATGAAGCAACAGAATATCTTACGCAGGATGGCAGCAGGCAAATTCTGGTAAGCTGTAAGAGGCATGAAGCGGATACCGGATATGAGACCAATGAAGGGTATCTGATTCTGGACGAGGAGTATAAAGTAATCAGTGCCAGCGTTTCTGTGTCAAAGGAACAGTTTACCCGTAGAGAGCTGAATTGCCTGACAGGAAAAGGAATGCCCGGATATGATATCTGCAAATATGAATATAAAGGGGACGATGGTGAAAATTATACCCTTGTGATGCATATTAAACACATGGACAGGCAGCGTTATAAGCGGTTATTGTCTTTATGGAAAATATTCATACCCTTTTATTTGTTAACCTATGTTGTCGTGACAGTTATTTTTACTGTTTACATTCACCGGAAAGTAAAAGAGCCGCTTACGCTTTTGAACGAGGGAATTGTTTCTTTTGCGGAAGGAGAACGAAACCGGGAGATTGCTTACCGTGGACCGAAGGAGTTTGAAGCTATTTTCAGCAGTTTTAATAAGATGGCCAGACAGCTTGAGGAAAGTGAAGCGGCGAAGGAAAGGCTGATTGTAGAGAAACAACGGATGCTGGCAGATATTTCTCATGACTTAAAGACACCGATTACAGTTATTCAGGGATACGCAAAGGTGCTATCTGACGGGCTTGCGGATCCGCAAATGAAAAACCAGTATTTAAGCACCATTTTGCAAAAGGCGGAAAGCCTCACAGAACAGATTAATATCTTTTATGATTACAGTAAATTGGAGCATCCGGAATTTCAATTGGTAAAACAGAAGCAGGATTTCGCGGAGTATGTCAGAAGTTATTTGGCAGATAAGTATGATGAAATAGAACTTGCAGGCTTTTTTCTGGAGGCAGAGATACCGGATGAGAGAATGGATTATTGTTTTGATGAAGTGCAGATGAGGAGAGTTTTTGACAATATTCTGTCAAATGCCTTGAAACATAATCCGAAAGGGACTACTATATATATAACGCTGCAACAGACGGAGAGGACCATTCAGATAGAAATTGGCGATAACGGAGTGGGAATTCCGGAGGAAATAAAAGAACAGCTTTTTGACCCTTTTACGGTGGGAGATGATTCCAGACACAATAAGCAGGGCTCAGGACTTGGACTTGCGGTAGCAGCAAAAATAACAGAGCTTCATGGAGGCGCCCTTTTTCTTGAGAAGGCGGGGAACGGATATATTAGTACACTTTTTATTATCAGATTGATGAAGGAGAAATGACATGGCGAGAAAACAACAACAGCAGCAGGGAACAATTTCAAAAGGAAAAAGAATGCTTAATACGCTTTGGATTATTCTGATGGTAGTATCTTTTGTAACGCTTATCGGTACTTTGTTCGGACATATGCAGGAACTCGGTGCAGTACAGTGGGGACACAGTATTGTGGCAGATTACAAAGAAGAAGGCGGAAGAGTCTACGCAGAGTATTATGATGATAGCGGGCAGCAGTACCTTTATAATCTGGCAGGACATGATCCCATTGTAGACGGAGACAAGGTGACTTTGTACTATACCACAAGTTTGAAAGAAGTAACCCCTAAGAACACCTTAAGCTCCTACCTCGGATATTATATAGTGTTCGGAGCCCTTTTTGGTATCAGCATGTACAAAATCCGCAAAATGACAGAAGGAACCACGGCAAATAAATAACTGATTAAAAAGAAGGGATGTTTTCACCGCTTTTAGTTGGATATGGCGAAAAAAAGGAACTGTCAAAAGAAATTTGCTCAAGTGACTTTGCGTGATGAAGATGAGACTTGTTTAAAGGCTCATCGGAATGTTTCACGCAACGGAATGCGAACAAATTCTTTTGACAGTTCCGTTTATTCTTACACGTTCTGATATTTCTGTGCCTGCTCTGTAATCAGTGCATTATCCTCAAAATAATTAATTTTCATAGATTTCTTGACATCATCCAAGGTCTGGGAAGCAGCTTCTCTTGCAACGCGGCTGCCCTCTTTCAGGATATCATAAACAGCGGGAATCTGTTTTTCCCATTCTTTTCTTCTGGCACGGATAGGTGCAAGTTCTTCCTGCAATACATTGTTTAAGAATTTCTTTACCTTGACGTCACCTAAACCGCCTCTGGTATAGTGTGCTTTCAGTTCATCAAGATTTGCGTAGTCAGGTAAGTATTCTGCAAACATATCATCCTTACAGAAAGCATCCAGATAAATAAACACAGGGTTGCCTTCTACGCGGCCGGGGTCGGATACCTGTAAGTGATTAGGGTCTGTAAACATGGACATAACTTTCTTGCGTACATCCTCTTCCGTATCGGATAAATAAATACAATTGTTTAAGGACTTGCTCATTTTAGCCTTGCCGTCGATGCCGGGCAGACGAAGACAGGCTTTATTATCGGGAAGAAGCACTTCGGGTTCTACTAAAGTGTCGCCGTATACGGAATTAAATTTACGGACGATTTCTTTGGTCTGCTCAATCATGGGAAGCTGGTCTTCACCGACAGGAACGGTCGTTGCCTTAAAAGCGGTGATATCGGCAGCCTGACTGATTGGATATGTAAAGAAACCTACGGGAATGCTTGCTTCAAAATTACGCATCTGGATTTCAGCCTTAACGGTAGGGTTTCTCTGCAATCTGGATACTGTTACCAGGTTCATGTAGTAAAAGGACAGCTCGCAAAGTTCGGGAAGCTGTGACTGGATGAACAGGGTAGATTTTGCAGGGTCAAGACCGCAGGATAAGTAGTCAAGTGCCACTTCCACAATATTCTGACGTACTTTTTCAGGATTTTCTGCATTGTCGGTCAGTGCCTGTGCATCGGCAATCATAATGTAAATTTTATCGAACATACCGGAATTCTGCAGTTCTACTCTTCTTCTTAAGGAACCAACATAGTGGCCTACATGAAGGCGGCCGGTAGGTCTGTCACCGGTTAAAATAATTTTAGACATAGTGAAATACTCCTTTTAAAATCATACTATTATTGATTATACACAATTCTTCGGAAATTTCCACAGATTCTTTTGATTTATTTGAGGATTTCCTGTCGTAGCAGTAGATTTTCCAAAGGATTTGATATAAAATAGTTTGTGGTTAACGAAAGAGAGCGTGCCGATGATATGAGGATGCCTTTCACGAAAGGAAACGTATGAAAATTTGGGAAAAGATAGAAGATAAACTGACTTATGTGAGAATTATCGCGTTTGGGTATTTGGTGGTGATACTGGCGGGAACAGGACTTTTAATGTTGCCGATGGCCACAAGGGCAGGAGAAAAAACGGATTTTTTGACTGCGCTTTTTACGGCAACCACTTCAACCTGCGTAACGGGACTTGTGGTTGCGGATACGGGAAGCCACTGGACAACATTCGGACATTTAATTATTTTGATTATGATACAGGTGGGAGGACTTGGATTTATGACCATGGGAGTGATGCTTGCAATGGTCATGAAAAGGAAGATTTCTTTAAGAACACGTGGTCTGTTGCAGGAAAGCATGAATGGAATGCAGATGGGCGGAATTGTGAAAATGGTACGGTTGGCGCTGTTCGGTACTTTAATTATTGAAGCTGTAGGTGCGGTATTTTTGGCAATTCGATTTATTCCCGTTTTCGGAGTGGGAAGAGGAATCTGGTATGGTATTTTTCATTCGGTGTCCGCTTTTTGTAACGCAGGAATTGATTTGCTCGGACAACATTACGGAGAGTATTGTTCCTTTGTGAATTTTTATGGTGATCCGCTGGTAAATATAACAATTATGGCATTGATTATCATTGGTGGTATCGGTTTTTTTGTTTGGAAAGATTTGAAGGTTAATAAGCTGCATATAAAAAAATATGCATTACACACCAAAATGACTTTGTTTATGACACTGCTTTTGCTGATTGGCGGAACTTTGGTTTATCTGTTTTTTGAAAATGATAACCTGTTGAAAGATATGAATATAGGAGAGAAAATTCTTGCGTCCGCATTCAGCTCTGTGACAGCCAGAACGGCAGGATTTAATACCATTGATACGGCAGGCCTTACTAATGCGTCTAAGCTCTTTACGGTAGTACTGATGTTTATCGGCGGAAGTCCCGGCTCCACGGCAGGTGGTGTAAAAACGGTGACAATGCTGGTGCTTTTGATGTATGTGTGGTCAAATCTTCGGGCGAGTAAAGGTGTGAATATTTTTGGCAGAAGACTTGAGGATGATGCGGTAAGAAAAGCAAGTAATGTTGTAGTTATCAGTATGTTGCTTGCAGTGGTTTCCATTATTATAATTTGTTTTATACAGCCGGAATTGCCGGTGACGGATATTACGTTTGAAGTTTTTTCAGCGATAGGAACGGTGGGAATGTCAACGGGGCTTACCAGAGAACTTGGAATGGGAGCCAGAATAGTCATTGTATTGCTGATGTATTGTGGGCGAATCGGAAGTATGTCTTTTGCACTTTCTTTTACTGAGCGCAAAAAAGTGGCACCGGTGCAGTTGCCCGCAGAAAAAATATTAATTGGTTAAAGGAGACTGGATAAATGAAATCGGTTTTAATTATCGGACTTGGAAGATTTGGTCAGCATTTGTGTCAAAAGATGGCAGAAATGGGGAATGAAATTATGGTAGTGGATGAAGTGGAAGAATGTGTGGAAGCAGTGATGCCTATTGTTACCAGTGCCAAAATTGCAGACTGTACCAATCCGGAAGTGTTAAAAAGTCTTGGTGTCTCCAATTTTGATGTGTGTTTTGTCTGCATCGGTACCAATTTCCAAAGCAGTCTGGAGGTTACTTCTCTTCTGAAAGAGTGTGGAGCAAAATATGTAGTTAGTAAAGCAACAAGAGATATTCAGGCGAAGTTTTTATTAAGGAACGGTGCCGATGAGGTGGTGTATCCGGACAGAGATATTGCAGAGAAGGCAGCAGTGCGTTTCAGCGCCAGTCATATCTATGATTATATTGAAGTAAATCACGGCTTTTCTATTTTTGAGATACCTGTTCACCGGGACTGGGTAGGGAAAAGCATCAAGGATGTGAATTTCCGGGCAAAGTATAAAGCCAGTATTTTAGGATATAAGATTGGAGAAAACACACAGCTTATGCCGATGGCGGACCATGTATTCCGAGCAGAAGAACATCTGATGGTCATCGGTAAAGTTGAGGACATTGAAGAACTGTTAAAGACATTTGAACATGAAAAAACTAAGAGAAAGTGGTAAACACATATTAAGGGATATAAAAGAATACGGTTGGGCAGCAGTTATATTTGCGGTGTATTATGTGCTCGTACACTTATTTCGGACTGCATTTTGCCCGCTGATTCATGTGACGGGATTGCCCTGTGCAGGTTGCGGACTGACAAGGGCTTTTCTTTTTATGCTTCGGGGAGAATTTGCAAGAGCGTTTTATATTCAGCCTATGGCATATGTTATTTTAATATTTTTGCTGTATTGCGGATGGTTTCGCTATATAAAAGGCACAAAAATTAAGGGATTTAAACCGTTGTTTGCCATATTGATAATTGCAATGCTTGCATTTTATGCGGTGCGCATGTTTTTGTATTTCCCTGACAGGGTGCCGTATGTGTATACGCAGGACAATATTTTTGCAAGCAGATATCCGATGTATGGGGAGTTTGTTGAGGCGTTTGTTTCGTGGCTGAAATCTGTCAGAAGCTGACAAAAATATGAATGAAAAAATCTGTTATGACAAAGCGAAGGATTGGTGTATGGAGTGATACATAGATGAAAAAATACATGAAAACGATATTGGTAAAAACTGCACCGGTTATGGCGGGGTATCTGGTTTTGGGGCTGGGATTCGGTATCATTTCCGAAAAGAACGGTTACGGAATCGGCTGGGCCTTTGCCATGAGCGTGTTTATTTATGCCGGTTCCATGCAGTATGTGGCAATCAGTCTGCTGTCCGGTGGTGCGTCGGTGATGACTGCTGCACTCACCGCGTTAATGGTAAATGCACGTCATCTGTTTTACGGAATATCTATGATTACACCTTATGAAAAAGCGGGACGAAAAAAACCGTACCTGATATTTGCACTGACAGATGAAACCTATTCTCTGGTATGTACGGGGGAAAGCCCGGATGGACTGGATTTTCAGAAGTACAGTTTCGGCGTTTCGCTGTGTAATCATATTTATTGGATAACCGGTTCGGTGCTTGGTGCGTGGGTGGGAACACTGATTCCGTTTGACACAAAGGGAGTAGACTTTGCCATGACAGCATTGTTTCTTACTGTTTTTGTGGAGCAGTGGAAGAGTACAAAGAACCATATTCCTGCATTAATCGGTGTGGGATGTTCCGTAATCTGTCTTTTAGTGTTCGGAAGCGAGAGTTTTTTGATTCCGGCCATGATTACCATAGGGACATTGTTGTGTTTGGGAAGAAAAACAATAGAGAGAAAGGGGAATGTATAAGTGAATGCAGCATATTCGATTACAATAATAGCAGTGATTGCAGCTGTTACCGCATTGCTTCGTTTCCTGCCTTTCTGTATTTTCGGCGGAAAAGGAAAAACACCGGAGGTCATTATCTATCTTGGACGGGTGCTGCCCTTTGCCATTATGGGAATGCTCGTGGTGTATTGCTTGAAACAGATATCGTTTGTGAAAGCACCGTTCGGTGCGCCGGAGTTTTTAGCCGGCGCAGTTGTGGTGTTGTTACATAATTGGAAACGGAATACATTGCTCAGTATTGTAACGGGAACGGTGCTTTATATGATTTTGATTCAGTTTGTATTTGTGTAAGTCGTCAGCACGGGCAGAAATGCTTAGCTGTTGCGCATCCACCTGCCGGAAGCACCGCAGGGAAGGATAAGTCCGTTAGAAGAAACCGGAAGTCCGATTTCGGAAGCTTCTACGTGACCGCCCAGTTTTTTTACTACGGTGGTGTTAATCATGTAGGAAAGAACAGCAGGCTGCAGTCCGGTAGTGTAGGAATTAATTAAGAAGAAAAGTGCATCATCAGAGAGTAACTTGGTGGTGAGTTCAATGAAAGGATAAATGCTTTCTTCAATTTTCCAGATTTCACCTTTAGGGCCTCTGCCGTAAGAGGGAGGGTCCATAATAATTCCGTCGTAGGTATTGCCGCGGCGGATTTCTCTTTCTACAAATTTTACGCAGTCGTCCACAAGCCAGCGGATGGGTGCATCGGAAAGACCGGATGCGGCTGCATTTTCTTTTGCCCAGTTTACCATGCCTTTGGAGGCATCAACGTGAGTAACGGCAGCGCCTGCTTTTGCGGCAGACAAGGTAGCACCGCCGGTATAGGCGAAAAGGTTTAAAACCTTGACAGGACGGTTTGCTTTTTTGATAATGTCGGAAAACCAGTCCCAGTTGGTTGCCTGTTCAGGAAAAAGTCCGGTGTGCTTAAAACTGAAAGGTTTCAGATGGAAGGTCAGTTCTTTGTAGTGAATGCTCCATTCCTCGGGAAGGTTAAAAAACTCCCATTCACCGCCGCCTTTGGAACTGCGGTGATAGTGACCGTTCCTTTTCTTCCATCCGGGATTTGTTTTGGGGGTGTTCCAAATAACCTGCGGGTCGGGACGGACCAAAAGGTACTTGCCCCAGCGTTCTAACTTTTCTCCGCAGGAAGTGTCAATTACTTCATAATCTTTCCAGTTATCAGCTATCCACATGATAATGAGTCCTTTCGTGTATCTATAGTTTAAATAGTAATGTTCAAAATATTTATCAATATAGATAATAGAGAAAATCGGTTAAAAAAGCAAGAGAATTGTGGTATGCTGTAAAAGAAGTGTATCCTTTTGAGGGGGCTTATAAAATGAAAAAAAAGATTTGTGCCGGTTGTCATAAGGAGAATTGTGACGGTTGCCGGCTTTGGGGAGAAGGAAAAATAAATAACGGAAAAGAAAAGGCGCAGGTGCTGCCGCCTACTGTAACGACGGAAGTCAGGAGCGGTTTTGGAATTGCATTTGATATCGGAACCACTACGGTGGCTGCGTCATTGTGGGACCTTAGAAGCGGAACGTGGATGGGAACGGAAAGCTGTGTGAATCCCCAGAGGATTTACGGCGGTGATATTATCAGCAGAGTTACGTATGCCATGGAACATGAGGATGGTCTTGATAAGATGAGCTACATGATAAAAGAGACCATGGAAGAACTGGCAGTGCGACTGGAAGAAAATGCCGCTGTTTATTTATCGGAAGAAACAAATTCTGTTTGCCCGGAGGCGATTACGAAAGTGGTGGCGGTAGGAAATACGGTGATGTGTCAGATTCTGGCGGGAATTTCCTTAGAAGGTCTTTCCAAAGCACCTTTCATGGAAGGGTATGGAGGTGTCATAAGAAAAAACGGTAGCGAAATGGGATTTAAAAGGCTGAAGAATGCGGAAATTGTCATTCTTCCGCCTGTCGGAGGATACGTAGGAGCGGATGCTCTTTCTGTATATACTTACGTGGCGACAACGGACAAGCGAAAGAATATTTTGATTGTGGATGTGGGAACAAACGGTGAGATGATCCTGATAGGAGAGAAGGAGGTATATGCCTGCTCGGCGGCAGCAGGACCGGCACTGGAGGGTGCAGCAATATCCCGGGGAATGGTGGCAGCTCCCGGTGCCGTTTGCCGTGTGAGAGTGGCAGGAAATTTTCCCGTTGAGGATATTTACTGTGATGTAATCGGAGGCGGTGATGCGAAAGGGATTTGCGGTTCCGGACTGCTGGATACCCTTGCCCTGCTTAGAAAACTGGAAGTGGTAGATGCGGACGGCTACCTGCGAAGCGCTAAGGAAGCGTCTGCATCAGGAGGAAAAGAGCGGATTTGCAGAAGAGTGGAAGAGGGAGAGGAAAGACAATTTCTGCTTACAGGGGAGGAAAATCCCGTATATCTTACTGCAAGTGATATCAGGCAATTGCAGCTCTCCAAAGGTGCTATCCGTGCAGGAATAGAAGTTCTGCTGAAAAAAGCAGGGGTAAGTGCAGGGGAGATTACCTGTTTGTATCTGGCAGGTGCCTTCGGAAATCATATATGTCCGGCAAGTGCTTTGGCAATAGGACTGTTACCGGAAATGGATGAGGAAAAAATAATCGGTGTCGGAAACGGTGCGGGACTTGGTGCGTCCATGGCATTGTGCTCTGAAGAAGTGATAGAATGGGCAGAGAAAGCGGCCGGGCAGATCAGACATGTAGAACTTGCCGGGGAAGAAGACTTTCAGGAGAAGTTTATGGCATGCCTTGCTTTTTGAAACAAAGTTTGCTAGTATCATAAAGGTATTAAGCGGAATATACAAAGGGAAAAGGAACTGATAAATGGACAGAGCATTTTTAAAAGATAAAAAAAGAATTGTAGTGAAAATCGGTACTTCCACGATTACCCATGAGGAGACCGGAAACTTAAATCTGGATAAACTGGAAAAGTTTGTAAGAGTGCTTACAGATTTGCACAATCAGAATAAAGAAGTGGTTGTGGTATCCTCCGGTGCGGTAGGCGCAGGAAGAAAGGCTCTCGGAATTCAGGGAAAGCCGAAGACATTATCTGTCAAGCAGGCATGTGCGGCAGTGGGACAGGCAAGACTGATGATGATTTATCAGAAGTTTTTTGCAGAGTATAACCAGACCATTGCACAGATTCTGATTACCAAAAGAATTATGATAAACGATATCAGCCGTACCAATGCTGAGAATACTTTCCACGAGTTGCTTAGTATGGGAGTGATTCCCATTGTCAATGAAAATGACCCCATTTCCACAGACCAGATTGGTGATGAAATTTTTGGGGATAATGATACTCTTTCTGCCAACGTGGCAGAACTGGTAAATGCAGACCTTTTGATTCTGCTTTCCGATATCGACGGACTTTACACGGATGACCCCAGAAACAATAAAGATGCGAAGTTTATCAGCTATGTAGAAAATATAGACGGCGACTTAGAGGCCATGGCCAAGGGCGCTGAAAGTACATTCGGAACCGGTGGCATGACGACCAAAGTCGCCGCAGCTAAAATTGCAAATGAAGCCGGGGTGGATATGGTCATCGCCAATGGCGACGATGTCCATAACGTTACCCGGATTTTAAACGGTGAGCAGGTAGGAACCTTATTTAAGGCTGTGAATAAATAAGCCGCTTCGAAGCTTAGGTTCAAACCATGTGGATTTGGGAGGCATTAACAGTCCGGCATCCGCTACGGAGAGAAGCTCGGTAATGGATGTGGGATACATGGAAAATGCAACTGTCATATCCTCGGAAACACGTTTTTCAAGTTCGGCAAGCCCTCTGATACCGCCAACAAAGTCAATGCGGTTATCGGTTCTGGGGTCTTCAATTCCCAAAATGGGCTTAAGCAAAGCATTCTGCAGAACGGAAACATCAAGACCTTCTACAGGGTCATCGGACATAAGAGATGCATCTGCAGTAAGCAGATACCAGTTACCGTCAAGATACATACCAAAGGTTCCTTTTTCTTTCGGAGAAACGGGAGCCTTTTCTAATGTTACCTTGAAACCGGCATCTTCGACAGCTTTAAGGAAATCTTCCTTAGAAAGACCCTTTAAGTCCTTAACCACTCTGTTGTAAGGAAGAATGGCAAGCTGGTCATCAGGGAACAGCACGGAGAGAAAACGGTTAAATTCTTCATCTCCTGTATAAGCGGGATTTGCTTCGCGGCGTTTTAAACCTACTTTGACAGCAGAGGCACATCTGTGGTGTCCGTCTGCAATGTATGTACAGGGAACTTCGCTAAACAATGCTTTTAATTGTGCAATCATATTTTCGTCAGAAATACACCATGCTTTGTGAGTAATGCCGTCATCTGCTGTGAAGTCGTAAAGAGGTGTTTTAGATTTTTCGCTTTCTACGATTTCGTTGATGGCAGAAACAGAGCGGTAAGCAAGGAAAATGGGACCGGTATGAGCCTCTGTGGTATCTACATGGCGGATACGGTCAATTTCCTTTTCTTCTCTGGTGTTTTCATGCTTTTTAATAATTTGATTCTGATAGTCGTCAATGTCGGAGCAGGCAACAATACCTGTCTGGGAACGTCCATCCATAATAAGCTCATAGATATAGTAACATTCTGTTTCTTCTATTACATAGTTACCCTTTGCGATTCCTTCGTCTAGCATTTCCTTTGCTTTGGCATAAACGCGGTCATCATATGTACTGACATCATCGGGAAACTGTGTTTCCGCCCTGTCGATGGCGAGAAAGGATAAGGGTTCTTTTTTTACGATTTCCAAAGCTTCTTTACGATTATAAACATCATAAGGAAGGGCAGCGATGCGGCTTACCAGCTCAGGAGCCGGGCGAACGCTTTTAAATGGGGTTACTTTAGGCATAATAATTCCTCCGTTGTAAAAATGATTTCTGTTAAATTATACGTTTCTTGGCAAGCGGTGTCAAATGAAACAATAAAAGGGAAAAGGATTTGCCTGTGCCGGGAGAAATAGTGAGGCTGTAACGCTGTGATACTGCATCATGCTAAAATATTTTTGTTGACGTAATGCAGAGAGTCATATATATTTATAAGAAGAAAAAGTTGTAATACATAAGTGTTAAAAGAGTAGGACTCTAAAAGAGCAGGCTCTTTGGAAAGTTGAGGGTAAAGATATGAGCGGATCATCTTTGTTTTGGGTAATTATCGCCTTTGCGGTATATCTCATCGGAATGATTGTAATCGGTATCTTCTGTGCAAAAGATAATAACAGTACAGAGGATTACTTTTTGGGAGGAAGAAAGCTTGGCGGTTTTGTGGCTGCATTATCCGCACAGGCTTCTGATATGAGCGGATGGCTTCTTATGGGACTTCCCGGTTCCATTTATGCACTGGGAACCGGTCAGGCATGGATTGCTATCGGTTTGTTTATCGGTACTGTGTTGAACTGGTTGTTTATTTCGGGCAGACTTCGTTGCTATACCATCAGAGCAAACAATGCGCTGACACTTCCTACATACTTTGAAAACAGATTTCATGACAAAAAAAGAGTGCTTTTGTTTATTTCTTCCGTAACGATTGTAATCTTTTTCCTGGTTTATACGGCATCTGCACTGGCAGCAGGCGGTAAACTGTTTAATTCCGTGTTTGGTGTGGATTATAAGGTGGCACTTACAATCGGTGCGGTGGTAATTCTGACATATACCTTTATGGGTGGTTTCCTTGCGGTATGTACCACAGACTTTATTCAGGGTATGCTGATGCTTGTGGCACTTTTGGTAGTACCCATTTTGGCAGTTATCGTTATTGGTGCTGACAATATCCTGCCTCAGATTGACGCCAGTGGTGTGGCAGGCGGTTCTGCAGCTTATATGAGTCTGTTCTCCAACGGCGGAGAGCCTTATCGTGCGGTAGATATTATTTCCGGTCTTGCATGGGGACTTGGTTACTGCGGTATGCCTCATATTCTGGTTCGTTTTATGGCAGTTAAAAACGAAAAGGAATTGAAGAAGTCCAAAGGAATGGCAATCGGCTGGGTATTTTTATCTTTGGTTGCAGCATGGGCAATCGGTATCGTGGGAAGAGCGTACCTTTATCCTGAAGTTCTGACAGACGGTGCGGAAGAAAATGTGTTTATTCAGATGATTTTGAAAATATTTATGGAAGATATTCCGGTGCCGTTTATCGGCGGATTATTCCTTTGCGGTATTTTGGCGGCAATCATGTCAACTGCTGATTCCCAGCTTTTGGTAAGTGCCTCCAGTGTGGCAGAGGATATCGTAAAGGGAATTATCAAAAAGGATGCTACTGATAAGACAGTATTTAAAATCAGTCGTATTACGGTTATTGTGATTGCGATTCTGGCATATTTGATTGCGTTGAATCCCAACAGCTCCATCATGGGACTGGTGTCCAACGCGTGGGCAGGACTCGGTGCAGCATTTGGACCTACCGTACTTCTTTCCTTGTATTGGAAACGTACTAATTTCCAGGGGGCAGTGGCAGGTATTGTATCCGGTGCAGTTACGGTTATTCTTTGGGATTATATTCCCCTTGTAAACGGTACAACACTTGGAAGCGTAACAGGTCTTTATTCTCTGGCAGTGGGATTTGCAGTGAGTCTGATTGCAATCGTGGTTGTCAGTCTGGTAACACCGGCACCTACGGCAGAAATGATTGAGGAATTTGAAGATGTCAGCAAGAAGAGAATTAACTTTGACGGAGAATAAAAAAGATACAGTGACATTTGAGAATAAAGAAAAGCAAGTTAAAGATTCAGGTCATAGCGGCCTGAATCTTTCTGCCGTTTATGTGCTTTTGGCGGGAAGCCTTTGGGGATTTATGGGGCTTCTTGTCAGAACGCTGAATGCAGAGGAGCTTGATTCCATGGAAATCACTTTTGTGAGAGGAATTGTAACTTTTGCGGTTATGCTTGCGGGACTTTTGGTGTTAAACAGAAATGCACTGAAAATCAGACTGAGGGATATATGGTGTTTTATCGGTACGGGAGCACTTAGCGTGGCGTTTTTTAATTTTTGTTATTTCAAGACCATGACATTGACCTCACTTTCTGTGGCGGCAGTACTGCTTTATACGGCACCGGCGTTTGTGATGCTGATGAGTGCCTTCCTATTTAAAGAGAAGTTCTCTGTAAAGAAGCTGGCAGCACTTGTTCTGGCATTCTTTGGTTGCTCTTTTGTGTCGGGAATTGTAGGAGGTGCGGGAGTACTTTCCCTTGAAGGGATTCTGTATGGCCTGGGAGCGGGCTTCGGGTATGCCTTATACAGTATTTTCAGCAGATATGCATTGATACGCGGATACAGCTCCGTAACGATTTCTTTTTATACTTTTTTATTCAGCAGTATCAGCACATTTTTCTTTGTAGATGCGGCGCATGTATTTACGGTGGTGGGCGGAAATGGTATACTGTTTGGCAAGACGGTGTTTTTGGTGTTGTTGGTGACATTATTTCCCTATCTGACTTATACCAAGGGGCTTGACGGAATGGAGAACGGTACGGCATCGGTGCTTGCGTCCATAGAGCCTGTGGTGGCAACTTTGGTGGGAGTATTGATTTATAAAGAGAATCTGAACGGATGGAATGTGGCAGGTATTTGTCTGGTGCTTTGTTCCATTGTGTTACTTAATATTAATAAGAAGAAACAGTAAACAGTTTTGAAATGCGGGAGGTACTTCTATGGAAAAGAAAAAAGCAAAAATGGGAATGAGCGCAATGCTGATAGTGGGAATTATCTTTTTCCTGATGGGAATTATTTTTCTGCCCACGGGAATCGGCATTTATTTGGCAGAGAAGGAGTTTATGGGTGAAGCGATTATTTTTTTAATTACGTTTGGCGGAACCGGACTCATTTTTAGCGTGCTTGGACTTATTTTTCTGATTATTTCGATTAATAAGAAATTGCGTTGTGACAGACTGTTGCAGGAAGGAAATTATATTATGGCGGAAGTGATGGAGATTACCAGAAACTTAAATGTACGCATTAACAACAGACATCCTTTTATTGTGAAGTGCTGCTATCAGGACGGTTACGGTAATTTGCATATATTTAAAAGCCGGAACCTGCTTTTTGATCCGAGTATCATATTAAAAGACAATATGGTCAGGGTTTATGTGGACGGACAAAACTACAATCATTATTATGTGGATATTGATGAAGCGTTGCCGAATGTTATCGAACACTAAAAGATATTAACAATATTTTGTGGTGGAAAGAGCGTTTTCCACCACATATATTATAGAAAAATGAATATCATGGCAGATGTATATATTGTACAAAAATTTATACAAAATTTTATGAAAAATTTTCAAAAAACCTCTTGCGTGATTAGAAAACATCATGTATACTACTAATTGCTGTGGCATGATAGCTGTGAAGCGTGAGGTTGCTGCAAGGCCGCAAGGCAGTGCAGGTTTTCCGTGGAGCGAATGTCAAGAGGCAAGGCATCAAGCCGAACCTAAGAACCTGACGGCAAGTCACTGTACAAACATATGTCTGCAAAAAGCAGAAACACGTGTGTTAAGAATGTTTTGGAACAAATGCGGAGAAATTCGCAGTTTTTATGTGAGAGAGCAGGACACACACGGAAGAGTGTACAGTCACCGCTTGTCGTACTTAAGAAATTTTTAAAAGTGCGAAAAGGAGGCGACTTTTTTTATGGCAAGTCAAGTAATGAGAATCACACTCAAGGCTTATGATCATCAGTTAGTAGATGCATCTGCCAAGAAAATCATCGAAACAGTTAAGAAGAACGGATCACAGGTAAGCGGACCGGTACCCCTTCCTACTAAGAAGGAAGTTGTTACTATTTTAAGAGCGGTTCACAAATACAAAGATTCCAGAGAGCAGTTCGAACAGAGAACTCACAAAAGACTGATCGATATCATTACACCTACACCCAAGACTGTAGATGCTCTGCAGAGATTGGAGATGCCCGCAGGTGTATACATTGATATTAAAATGAAGAACAAATAAAAATTCTTCAAGTAACCCCTACACTAGAATGGCCCAATCGAGGCCCGCTGTAGAATTTAATGGAGGTAAAGAAACATGAAAAAAGCTATTTTAGCTACCAAAGTCGGAATGACTCAAATCTTCAACGAAGACGGAACTTTAGTTCCCGTAACTGTACTTCAGGCTGGTCCCTGCGTAGTAACACAGGTTAAGACAGTTGAAAATGACGGTTACAGTGCCGTACAGGTTGGTTTTGTTGACAAGAAGGAAAGAATCGTTAACAAAGACAAGAGCGGCAAAAAAGAAGTAATCCACAGACACGGCGTTAATAAAGCTCAGAAGGGACACTTCGACAAAGCCGGTGTTTCCTGCAAGAGATTCGTAAGAGAATTCAAGTTTGAAAACGCTGAAGAATACGCACTTGGAAGTGAGATTAAAGCTGATATGTTTGAAGCCGGCGATAAGGTTGACGCATCTGCAATTTCCAAAGGTAAAGGATTCCAGGGCGCAATCAAGAGACACGGACAGCACAGAGGTCCCATGGCACATGGTTCCAAATTCCATCGTCATCAGGGTTCCAACGGTGCATGCTCTTCACCGAGCCGTGTATTCAAAGGCAAAGGAATGCCCGGTCACATGGGTTGTGTAAAGGTTACAGTACAGAACCTTGAAGTAGTAAGAGTTGATGCAGAAAACAACTTACTTCTTGTAAAGGGTGCAGTACCCGGACCTAAGAAAGCCTTAGTGACAATCAAAGAAACTGTAAAGGCTGCTAAATAGTCAGTCTAAACAATGAAAGGAGGACCATTCAGATGGCAAACGTATCTGTTTATAATATGGAAGGCAAAGAAGTTGGTACAATCGAATTAAACGATGCGGTATTTGGTGTAGAAGTAAATGAACACCTTGTACACATGGCAGTTGTACAGCAGCTTGCAAACAATCGTCAGGGAACACAGAAAGCAAAAACTCGTTCTGAAGTTTCCGGTGGCGGAAGAAAACCTTGGAGACAGAAAGGAACCGGTCATGCAAGACAGGGTTCAACAAGAGCTCCCCAGTGGACAGGAGGCGGTGTTGTATTCGCTCCCGTACCGAGAGATTATTCTTTCAAGTTAAATAAGAAGGAAAAGAGAGCAGCTCTTAAGTCCGCTCTTTCCAGCAGAGTAGCAGACGGCAAGCTCATCGTTGTTGATGAACTGAAGTTTGACGAAATCAAGACAAAGAATTTCAAGGCAGTTATGGACAACTTAAAAGTAAGCAAAGCTCTTGTAGTACTTGCTGAAAATGATGAAAAGGTTGTTATGTCTGCCAGAAATATTCCCACTATCAAGACAGCATTAACCAACACAATTAATGTATATGACATTTTAAAGGGCGATACACTGGTTCTTACCAAGGATGCAGTGGCTAAGATTGAGGAGGTGTATGCATAATGGCAGCAATTCAGTATTATGACGTAATCCTCAAACCGGTTATTACCGAAAAGAGTATGGCTGGTATGAGCGAAAAGAAATATACTTTTTTGGTTCATCCCGAAGCAAATAAGACAATGATTAAGGAAGCTGTTGAAAAAATGTTCGACGGAGCAAAGGTTGCAAAGGTTAACACCATGAACTGCGACGGCAAGACAAAGAGACGTGGTATGGTTTACGGTAAAACCGCTAAGACAAAGAAAGCAATCGTATGGCTTACCGCAGACAGCAAGGATATCGAAATCTTCGCCGGATTATAGGATTTGGTGAAAAGCTAAGCACATAAAAAGTGCGATAATAAATGTAGAACTCGAAAGGAGAAAAAGTCATGGGAATTAAGACATATAACCCATATACACCTTCAAGAAGAAATATGACCGGTTCTGACTTCTCCGAAATTACAAAGAAGACTCCCGAAAAGTCACTTTGTGTTTCCTTAGACAAGAACGCTGGTCGTAACAATCAGGGTAAAATCACTGTAAGACACCGCGGAGGCGGTTCCAGAAGAAAATACAGACTTGTAGATTTTAAGAGAAATGCTAAGGACGGTATTCCCGCAACAGTAATTGGAATCGAATACGATCCTAACAGAACAGCAAACATCGCATTAATCTGCTACGCAGACGGCGAAAAGGCATACATCCTTGCTCCTGAAGGATTAAAGGATGGCATGAAGGTTATGAACGGACCTGAAGCAGAAGTAAGAATTGGTAACTGCTTACCTTTAGCTAACATTCCCGTTGGTACACAGGTACACAACGTAGAATTATATCCCGGTAAGGGCGGACAGTTAGTTCGTTCCGCAGGTAACAGCGCACAGTTAATGGCAAAAGAAGGAAAATATGCAACACTTCGTCTTCCTTCAGGCGAAATGAGAATGGTGCCTATCATTTGTAGAGCAACCGTAGGTGTTGTAGGTAACGCAGATCACAGCCTTATCAATATCGGTAAAGCAGGACGTAAGCGTCATATGGGTATCCGCCCTACAGTTCGCGGTTCCGTAATGAACCCTAACGACCATCCTCACGGTGGTGGTGAAGGTAAGACCGGTATTGGTCGTCCCGGCCCTTGTACACCTTGGGGCAAGCCCGCTCTTGGTCTTAAGACACGTAAGAAGAAAAAAGCTTCTAACAAGTTAATCGTAAGAAGAAGAGACGGCAAGGCCATCAAATAATTAAGGAGGAGAGAAGAAAATGGCTAGATCACTGAAAAAAGGACCCTTTGCAGATGCAAGTTTACTGAAAAAAGTAGATGCAATGAATGCAGCAGGACAAAAGCAGGTTGTTAAGACCTGGTCCCGTCGTTCTACAATCTTCCCCTCTTTTGTGGGACATACATTTGCAGTACACGACGGAAGAAAGCATGTTCCTGTATATGTAACAGAAGATATGGTTGGACATAAGTTAGGTGAATTCGTTGCAACCAGAACTTATAGAGGACATGGAAAAGACGAGAAGAAGTCTAAAGTAAGATAAGGAGGTTTTAGCAATGGCAAAAGGACATAGATCCCAAATTAAAAGAGAGAGAAATGCGCAGAAAGACACAAGACCTTCAGCTAAGTTATCTTACGCAAGAGTGTCTGTTCAGAAAGCATGTTTCGTATTAGATGCCATCAGAGGCAAAGATGTAACAACTGCCTTGGCAATTTTAGAGTACAATCCCAGATATGCTTCCAGCATCATCAAGAAGTTATTACAGTCTGCAATCGCAAACGCTGAAAATAACAACGGAATGAATGTTGAAAACCTTTATGTTGCAGAATGTTATGCAAACAAAGGACCTACAATGAAGAGAGTAAAACCGAGAGCACAGGGTAGAGCTTACAGAATCGAAAAGAGAATGAGCCACATCACACTTGTGCTTGATGAAAGATAGGAGGAAAAATAATGGGACAGAAAGTTAATCCTCACGGCCTCAGAGTCGGTGTTATTAAGGATTGGGATTCTAAATGGTATGCAGATGCAGAATTTTCTGATTTCCTCGTAGAAGACTACGACATCAGAAAATACCTTAAGAAGAAATTATACAGTGCCGGAATTTCCAAGATCGAAATCGAAAGAGCGGCAGGCAGAGTAAAGGTTATCATCTACACAGCTAAGCCCGGTGTTGTAATCGGTAAGGGTGGTGCAGAAATCGAAGTAACCAAGAAAGAACTTTCCAAGATGACAGGAAAGAAAGTTTTAGTAGATATCAAAGAAATTAAGAGACCCGATAAGGACGCACAGCTTGTTGCAGAAAATATTGCACAGCAGCTTGAAAACCGTGTATCCTTCAGACGTGCTATGAAGTCCTGTATGGGCAGAACAATGAAGTCCGGTGCACTTGGTATCAAGACTTCCTGTTCAGGACGTCTCGGCGGTGCTGATATGGCTCGTACAGAGTTCTACAGCGAAGGTACTATTCCGCTTCAGACACTTCGTGCTGATATCGATTACGGATTTGCAGAAGCAGACACAACCTATGGTAAAGTAGGTGTTAAAGTATGGATTTACAAGGGTGAAGTACTTCCTGCTAAGAAGAATGATGAAAAGGAAGGGAGCGATAAATAATGTTAATGCCTAAAAGAGTGAAACGTCGTAAACAGTTCCGTGGCACCATGAGAGGTAAAGCAAGTCGTGGTAACACAATCACTTACGGTGAATTCGGTATTGTTGCAACAGAACCTTGTTGGATCAGATCTAACCAGATTGAAGCAGCCCGTGTAGCTATGACTCGTCATATCAAGCGTGGTGGTAAGGTTTGGATTAAGATTTTCCCTGATAAACCAGTAACAGCAAAACCAGCAGAAACACGTATGGGTTCCGGTAAAGGTACACTGGAATACTGGGTAGCAGTTGTTAAGCCCGGCCGTGTAATGTTTGAAATCTCAGGAGTAGCTGAAGAAACAGCAAGAGAAGCTTTAAGACTTGCAACACATAAGCTTCCTTGTAAGTGTAAAATCGTTTCTAAGGCAGACTTGGAAGGCGGTGTATCAAATGAAAACTAATAAGTATGTAGAAGATTTAAAGGCAAAATCAGCTGCAGAATTAGCACAGGAATTAGTAGCTGCTAAAAAAGAACTTTTCAATTTGAGATTCCAGAATGCAACCAATCAGCTGGATAATACAGCAAGAATCAAAGAAGTAAGAAAGAATATCGCAAGAATTCAGACAGTTATTACTATGAAGAAGAAAGAAGCTTAAGGTTGTAAGCTGAATGTCAAGAAAGGAAAGGAGACGTAAGTCGTGGAAAGAAATTTAAGAAAAACACGTACCGGTAAAGTTGTCAGTGATAAAATGGATAAGACAATCGTTGTTGCTATCGAAGAACACGTTAAGCATCCTCTTTACAAGAAGATTGTAAAGGATACTTACAAACTGAAAGCACATGATGAAAACAACGAATGCCGCATTGGTGACACCGTTAAAGTAATGGAAACAAGACCTTTATCCAAAGACAAGAGATGGAGACTTGTAGAAATCGTAGAAAGAGCAAAATAAAAAAACTTTCGCCTGCGGCGAAGTTTCGAAGAATGCGTTGCATTCTTCCGGGCTTTGGCAGAAGCGAATTTTTGGAAGGAGAATTAGCATGATTCAACAAGAAAGCAGACTTAAGGTTGCTGATAACACAGGTGCTAAGGAAATCCTCTGCATCAGAGTTATGGGCGGATCTACCAGAAGATATGCACAGATCGGCGATGTTATTGTTGCTACGGTTAAAGATGCAACACCTGGCGGCGTTGTAAAAAAAGGTGACGTAGTAAAAGCTGTCGTTGTTCGTACTGTAAAAGGCGCTCGTCGTAAAGACGGATCTTATATTAAATTTGACGAAAATGCTGCTGTTATCATTAAAGATGATAAGACTCCCAGAGGAACCCGTATTTTTGGACCGGTAGCAAGAGAGCTTCGTGAAAAACAGTTTATGAAAATTGTTTCCCTGGCTCCCGAAGTATTATAGGAGGTGCAGGAATGGCAACATTAAAGATTAAGAAAGGTGATACCGTTAAGGTTATCGCCGGTAAAGATAACGGAAAAGAAGGCAAGGTACTCTCCGTAGATGCTAAGAACGGTAAAGTTTTAGTAGAGGGTGTCGGCGTAGTTACAAAGCACACAAAGCCTTCAGCAGCTAACCAGAATGGTGGAATTATTCAGAAAGAAGCTCCCATTGATATTTCAAACGTAATGTACGTTCACAAGGGAAAAGCTACAAGAGTAGGTTTCAAGATGGACGGAGACAAGAAAGTACGTATTGCAAAATCAACAGGTGAAGTAATCGACTAATTCTAGGAAAGGAGAACTGGAAGCGTGAGCAGACTTAAAACATTGTATAATGATGAGATCGTAGATGCTATGATCAAAAAGTTCGGATATAAGAACATCATGGAAGTACCGAAGCTTGACAAGATTGTACTTAACATGGGCGTAGGCGAAGCAAAGGACAACGCAAAAGTCCTTGAATCCGCTGTAAAGGACATGGAAACAATCACAGGTCAGAAAGCAGTACTTACCAAAGCTAAAAAATCTGTTGCTAACTTCAAAATCAGAGAAGGTATGGCTATCGGATGTAAGACAACACTTCGTGGCGAAAAGATGTATGAGTTCCTTGATCGTCTTGTAAACCTGGCACTGCCTCGTGTACGTGACTTCAGAGGTGTTAACCCTAACGCATTTGACGGAAGAGGTAACTACTCCTTAGGTATTAAGGAACAGCTTATCTTCCCTGAAATCGAATACGATAAGGTTGATAAGGTAAGAGGTATGGATATTATCTTTGTTACCACAGCTAAGACAGATGAAGAAGCTCGTGAATTATTAAGATTATTCAACATGCCATTCGCAAAGTAAAGAAGGAGGTAAATAGAATCCATGGCTAAGACTTCAATGAAGATTAAACAGCAGCGTAAACCTAAATTCTCCACAAGAGAATATACACGTTGTAACATTTGTGGACGTCCACATGCTGTATTAAGAAAGTACGGAATCTGCAGAATTTGCTTCCGTGAATTGGCATACAAGGGACAGATTCCCGGTGTCAAAAAAGCAAGCTGGTAGAAAAGGAGGAAAATAACAATGACAATGAGCGATCCTATTGCAGATATGCTTACAAGAATCCGTAATGCAAACACTGCAAAACACGATACAGTAGATGTTCCCTCTTCTAAAATGAAACTGGCAATTGCAGATATTCTTGTAGAGGAAGGATACATTAAAAAATATGACCTGATTGATGAAGGTAACTTCAAGACTATCCGCATCGCATTAAAGTACGGTGCTGACAGAAATGAAAAGATTATCACAGGCTTAAAGAGAATCTCTAAACCCGGTCTTCGTATTTACGCAGGCAAGGATGAGCTTCCCAGAGTACTTGGCGGTTTAGGAATTGCAATTATTTCTACAAACCAGGGCGTTGTAACTGATAAGAAGGCTAGAGAATTACAGGTAGGCGGCGAAGTGCTCGCATACGTATGGTAGTTCCTAGGTAGCAAATTTTTATAGGAGGTACGGGCATGTCACGTATAGGAAGAATGCCAATCGCGATTCCTGCAGGCGTAACTGTAGAAGTTGCAGAAAATAATAAAGTGACTGTAAAAGGTCCTAAAGGAACACTGGAAAGAGTGCTTCCCGCAGAAATGGAAATCAAAGTAGAAGGCGCTGAAGTAGTAGTAAGCAGACCTAACGACTTAAAGAGAATGAAATCTTTACATGGTCTTACAAGAACACTCATCAACAACATGGTTGTAGGTGTTACAAACGGCTATGAAAAGAAGCTGGAAGTAAACGGTGTTGGTTACAGAGCAGCAAAATCCGGAAAGACTTTAACCTTATCTTTAGGATATTCACATCCGGTTGAGATGGAAGACCCTGAAGGAATTGAAACAGTTCTTGAAGGTCAGAACATCATCATTGTAAAAGGTATCGATAAAGAAAAAGTTGGCCAATTCGCAGCTGAAATCAGAGACAAGAGAAGACCTGAACCTTATAAGGGCAAGGGTATCAAGTATGCTGATGAAGTAATCAGACGTAAAGTTGGTAAGACTGGTAAGAAATAAGAGATAAGGAGAGTGTAAAAATGGTTAGTAAAGAATCAAGACAGAAAGTCCGTGTAAAAAAACACATGAAAATACGTAACCGTTTCAGCGGAACAGCTGAAAGACCTCGTTTAGCTGTGTTTAGAAGTAATAATCATATGTATGCTCAAATTATTGACGATACAGTTGGCAATACTTTAGTTGCAGCTTCCACTGTTGAAAAGGCAGTTAAGGCTGAACTTGAAAAGACCAATAACGTTGATGCGGCAGCATACTTAGGAACAGTTATCGCTAAAAGAGCAATCGAAAAAGGTATTGATACAGTAGTCTTTGATAGAGGCGGCTTCATATACCAGGGTAAAATCGAAGCATTAGCTGATGCAGCCAGAGAAGCTGGCTTAAAATTCTAGGAAAGGAAGAAGTAGATCATGAAGAATACAATCATAGATGTAAGCCAGTTAGAGTTAAGCGATAAAGTTGTTGCTATCAAGCGTGTAACAAAGACCGTTAAGGGTGGACGTAACATGAGATTTACTGCTCTCGTAGTAGTAGGTGACGGCAACGGCCATGTAGGCGCAGGACTCGGCAAGGCTGTAGAAATTCCTGAAGCTATTCGTAAGGGAAAAGAAGATGCAATGAAGAACATCGTGAAAATTGCACTTGATGAAAACAATTCCGTTACACATGATTTCATCGGAAAATTCGGTTCTGCAAGCGTTCTTTTAAAGAAGGCTCCCGAAGGTACAGGTATCATCGCAGGTGGTCCCGCTCGTATCGTTTGTGAACTTGCAGGTATCAAGAATATCCGTACAAAATCACTTGGTTCCAATAATAAGCAGAATGTAGTTCTTGCAACAATCACAGGCTTAAGCCAGTTAAAGACACCTGAAGAAGTTGCTAAGAACCGTGGTAAATCTGTAGAAGAAATTATGGCATAGGAGGGAATAGGAAGATGGCAGACCAGAAAATGTTAAAAGTTACATTAGTAAAATCTCCTATCGGAGCAGTTCCCAAGCATAAAGCAACTGTGCAGTCTATGGGACTTAGAAAGTTGAATAAGTCAATCGTGTTGCCTGACAATGCAGCAACAAGAGGTCAGATTCAGCAGATTAAACATTTAGTTAAAGTAGAAGAAGCTTAATCAAAGAAGATAAGGAGGTGTCAGCAATGGAATTATCTAATTTAAGACCTGCAGAAGGTTCTACAAAGAGTGATAATTTTAGAAGAGGTCGTGGACACGGTTCAGGAAACGGCAAGACAGCCGGTAAAGGTCACAAAGGTCAGAAGGCTCGTTCCGGAGCACCCAGACCTGGCTTTGAAGGTGGTCAGATGCCCTTATACAGACGTATTCCTAAGAGAGGCTTTACATGCCCCAGCTCCAAGGAAATCGTTGGAATTAATTTAAGTGCACTTGACAGATTTGAAGACGGTGCTGTAGTAGATATCGAAGCATTAATCGAAACAGGAATCGTTAAGAATCCTAAAGATGGCGTTAAGATCCTCGGAAACGGAGAAATTACCAAAAAGCTTACAGTAAAGGCTAACGCATTCAGCGCATCCGCAAAAGAAAAAATTGAAGCTATTGGTGGAACAGCAGAGGTGATTTAATGTTTAAAACCTTAAAAAACGCATTCAAGATTAAAGAATTAAGAAATAAAATATTATTTACATTTGCCATGTTAGTTGTGATCCGTTTAGGATCACAGCTTCCTGTGCCAGGTGTAGACAGAAATTATTTTTCTAACTGGTTTGCACAGCAGACAGGAGATGCGTTCAGCTTTTTTAATGCATTTACAGGTGGATCATTTATCAATATGTCCATTTTGGCATTAAACATTACACCCTACATTACATCTTCCATTATTATGCAGCTTTTAACAATTGCAATTCCGAAATTGGAAGAGATGCAGAAGGAAGGGGAAGATGGAAGAAAGAAAATTGCTTCCATTACCCGTTATGTGACCGTAGGACTTGCGTTGCTTGAATCAGCAGCCATGGCAATCGGATTTGGCGGAAACGGTCTTTTGGAAGACTTCAATGCGCTTAACGTAATTACCGTTATTGCAGCGCTTACCGCCGGAAGTGCTTTCCTTATGTGGATTGGTGAGAGAATTACAGAAAACGGTGTGGGAAATGGTATTTCCATCGTGCTCGTAATTAATATTCTTTCCAGTATCCCTCAGGATATTGCAAACTTATTTGAACAGTTTGTATTTGGCAAAGCAATTGCAGTCGGAGTAGTAGCAGCACTTGTGATTCTTGCAATCATTATTGCTATGATTATGTTAGTTATTATTCTGAACAGCGGAATTCGCAAGATTCCCGTTCAGTATGCAAAAAAAGTACAGGGAAGAAAAATGGTAGGCGGTCAGACCTCCTCCATTCCTTTAAAGGTGAATACATCAGGTGTTATTCCTGTTATCTTTGCTTCATCTTTAATGCAGCTTCCCATTGTAATCTGCAGTTTATTTAATTACAGCGGTACAGGTGTTTGGGGACATATCCTGAAAGGATTAAACTCCGCATACTGGTGCAAGCCCAGTGAGCCTGTGTACAGTATCGGTTTGGTTGTGTACATTTTACTTGTTGTTTTCTTTGCATACTTCTACACATCCATTACCTTCAATCCGCTTGAGATTGCAGAAAATTTGAAAAAGCAGGGTGGCTTTATTCCCGGTATCAGACCCGGAAAGCCTACCAGCGAGTACCTGACCAAGGTTTTGAATTACATCATCTTCATCGGTGCAGTAGGACTTACCATCGTATGTGTAATACCTTTCGTATTCAACGGTGTGTTTAATGCTTCTGTTTCCTTTGGAGGAACCAGCCTTATCATTATCGTAAGTGTTATTCTTGAGACAATCAAACAGATTGAATCACAGATGCTGGTACGTAATTACAAAGGTTTTTTAAATGATTAATATTCATTGAACTTTTAGAGGTTACAGGGAAGCCGGGTGTTTTTGAAACATGAGACTTTCTGTAACCTCTATACTACTTTACAGATAGGAGATAATTATGAAAATCATTATGTTAGGCGCACCTGGTGCCGGCAAAGGTACTCAGGCTAAAATGATCGCAGAAAAGTACAGCGTTCCCCATATTTCTACCGGAGATATTTTCAGAGCAAATATCAAAAACGGTACAGAACTTGGAATGGAAGCGAAAAAATATATGGATCAGGGACTTCTTGTTCCCGATGAACTTACAGTTAAAATCCTTCTTGACAGAGTGGCAAATGAAGACTGTAAGAACGGTTATGTGTTAGATGGTTTCCCCAGAACCATTCCTCAGGCGCAGGTGCTTGATAAGGCGCTTACAGAGCTTGGTGATAAGATTGATTATGCAATCAATGTAGAAGTTCCGGATGAAAACATCGTTAAGAGAATGGGCGGAAGACGTGCATGCCTTAGCTGTGGAGCAACCTACCACATTGAGCATGTTCCTCCCAAAGCAGAAGGTATTTGTGATACCTGTGGTAAGGAACTGGTGCTTCGTGATGATGACAAGTCGGAAACAGTTATGAACCGTCTTGACGTATATCATAAGCAGACACAGCCCCTTATTGACTTCTATAGTGCAAAGGGTGTACTTCAGACCGTAGACGGTACAGTAGATATGAAAGATGTATTTGCTGCTATCATTGCTATTCTGGGTTAAGTACTTACACATATTTGAATTGCAGGTTGCGGAAAGGCAAGGGAATATATGGCAGTATCAATCAAGTCTGCAAGAGAAATAGAATTGATGAGAGAATCCTGTAAAATACTTTCAGAGGTACATGAAAGATTAGGAGAATTTGTAAGACCCGGAATTTCTACTTGGGAAATCGACAGATTGGGAGAACAGTTAATCAGAGAGTATGGATGTACACCAAACTTTTTACACTACAACGGTTATCCCGCATCCATCTGTGTATCCGTGAATGACGAAGTGGTACACGGAATTCCTTCCAAAAAGAGAATCCTTTCGGAAGGCGATATTGTCAGCTTAGATGCCGGACTTATTTACAAAGGATATCACTCTGACGCAGCAAGAACCCACGCGGTGGGAGCGATTTCGGCGGAAGCAAAGAAACTGATTGAAGTAACCAGACAGAGCTTCTTTGAAGGAATCAAATTTGCAAAAGCAGGCAATCACTTATATGATATATCCAATGCGATAGACGCGTATGTATCCGGTTTCGGATATGGAATCGTAAGAGATCTGGTAGGACACGGAATAGGAACCAGTCTCCACGAAGAACCGCAGATTCCCAATTTCAGACAGTGGAGAAGGGGCATCAAGCTGCAGCCGGGCATGACACTTGCCATTGAACCCATGATTAACATGGGCGGGTATGATGTTGAGTGGTTAGACGATGACTGGACGGTGGTAACGGCGGACGGTTCTCTTTCGGCACATTATGAAAATACTGTGCTGATTACAGATGGGGAGCCTGAAATACTGACACTTCCGGGCGGCTTAGTGAGGTAAGAAGATGGTAGGAATGTTTGCAGTATCCCTTGCAGGACATGACAAGGGAGAAATGTATGTCATCATAAAAGAGGACAGTGAATATTTTTATTTGTCGGATGGAAACTTGCGTCCCCTTGACAAGCCGAAAAAAAAGAAGAAAAAACATATACAGCTTGTGAAGAACGGCGTAGATGAAACCCTTATGGATAAATTGCAAAATGCAAAACCCATATATAATGAAGAAATTAAATTCGCAATAAAGGTTAGAAAGAAATAGGAGGTAGCGAATGTCTAAAGCAGATGTAATTGAAATCGAAGGAACTGTAGTAGAGAAACTTCCCAACACCATGTTTCAGGTAGAACTGGAAAACGGTCACAGAGTGCTTGCACATATCAGCGGTAAGCTCAGACAGAATTTCATCCGTATTCTTCCCGGAGACAAGGTAACACTGGAATTGTCACCGTATGATTTATCTAAAGGAAGAATCATTTGGAGAGACAAGTAGGAATTTTGATATTTATAATGTAATATGCTAATAAAGGTATTGCATTTGTAAATATAACATGCTATAATGTAAAACGGTCTTTTTTGAAAGGAGGGTTTAACATGAAGGTTAGATCATCAGTAAAACCGATTTGCGAAAAGTGCAAAATCATTAAGAGAAAAGGACGTATCAGAGTAATCTGCGAGAATCCGAAACACAAACAGAGACAGGGATAATCCACTGCTATTACAGCAGAAGGGTTCTTGTCTATTTATTATGAAGCGGCTGCAGCGTGGTTTGATAAAGAAACCGTGCTGATTATTGTAATAAATCGTATCAAGGAGCCTTAGTGATTACTTGTTGATATTACCCTTATGGGTAAAAAGATCGGAAACGTCCGGTTGGGCATCATAGACCGGTGCCTCAATCAATTAGTATCAGGTATGCATAGCATACAAAGCAGAAGAAGCGAATGCTTTTTCATGCCAGTAAAGAAAATGGAGGAAACGTAAATGGCTCGTATTGCAGGTGTTGACTTACCGAGAGAAAAACGTGTAGAAATTGGTTTAACTTATGTTTATGGAATTGGTAGAGTAAGTGCTACTAAGATTCTTGAAGCAGCAAACGTTAATCCTGACACTCGTGTTAGAGAACTTACTGACGATGAAGTAAAGAGAATCAGTGAAGTTATCGACGCAGACTACATGGTTGAAGGTGATTTGAGAAGAGAAGTAGCTCTTAACATCAAGAGACTTCAGGAAATCGGATGCTACAGAGGAATCCGTCACAGAAAAGGACTCCCTGTACGTGGTCAGAAGACAAAGACAAATGCTAGAACCAGAAAAGGTCCTAAGCGTACCGTTGCTGGTAAGAAGAAATAAAACTTCTTAAGGCGAAATGAAGATGCACTTTAGCAGATAGGCAAATTGCAGAATATCTGCGCAGAAACAGAAAATGAATTTATGAGAAAGTAGGTTAGTTAAAATGGCAGCTAAAAAAGTTACAAAAAAAGTGACAAAGAAACGTGTCAAGAAAAACGTTGAACGCGGACAGGCACATATCCAGTCTTCCTTTAACAATACAATTGTTACATTGACAGATGCTGAAGGAAACGCATTAAGCTGGGCAAGTGCCGGTGGTCTGGGCTTTAGAGGTTCAAAGAAATCTACTCCATATGCAGCACAGATGGCAGCTGAAACAGCTACTAAGGCAGCGCTTGTACATGGTTTAAAAACAGTAGATGTATTTGTTAAAGGACCCGGTTCAGGACGTGAAGCAGCAATCCGTGCTCTTTCTGCTTGCGGTCTTGAAGTAACAAGCATCAGAGACGTAACACCCGTTCCTCATAACGGATGTCGTCCGCCTAAGCGTCGTCGAGTATAGCACAAAAAGATTTTATAAGGCAATAAAAAACATTGCCTAACAAAATCTAAAGTTTTGTGCAAGAAGAATTGCAGAGCAATTCTTCCAAGTAATTGGAATTATATATAAGTTGGAAGAAGGCGCAAGGCGCTGTAAACAATATCAGGAGGAAAATTAAAATGGCAGTAAACAGAACACCCGTGTTAAAAAGATGTAGATCTTTAAATCTTGATCCTGTATTTCTTGGATATGACAAGAAATCCAACAGAACAAATGCAAGAGCAGGAAAGAAAGTAAGTGAATATGGTCTTCAGCTTAGAGAAAAGCAGAAAGCTAAATTCATTTACGGTGTACTTGAAAAACCTTTCAGAAACTACTATGAAAAGGCTGACAGAATGAAAGGTATGACCGGTGAAAATCTTATGGTTATGCTTGAATCCAGACTTGACAGCGTAGTGTTCAGAATGGGATTTGCAAGAACAAGAAGAGAAGCAAGACAGATTGTCGGACATAAGCACGTTTTAGTAAACGGCAAGCAGGTTAACATTCCTTCCTACCTTATTAAGGCTGGGGATGTAATCGAAATCAGAGAAAAATCCAAATCTTTACAGAGATACAAAGATATCCTTGAAGTAACAGGCGGAAGATTAGTGCCTGAATGGATGGACGTAGATCAGGAAGCATTAAAGGGAACAGTAAAGAATCTTCCTACAAGAGAAATGATTGATGTTCCTGTAAATGAAATGCTTATCGTCGAATTATATTCCAAATAAAACCACAAAAAGAAACTCTAAGGCAGCTGGTAACACGCTGCCTAAGAGTATCTATATTTTGTGGAGAAGAATTGCAGAGCAATTCTTCCGTAAAAGTTATGACATGTTCGTAAAGGAGGGTATTTGCAGTGTTTGATTTTGAAAGACCAAATATTGAGGTAGCAGAAATCTCTGATGACAAGAAGTATGGCAAATTTGTTGTAGAGCCTCTTGAAAGAGGATACGGCATCACACTTGGTAATTCACTGAGAAGAATCATGCTTTCATCACTGCCCGGCGCAGCAGTAAGCCAGGTTAAAATTGAAGGCGTGCTTCATGAGTTCAGTTCCATTGAAGGTGTAAAAGAAGATGTAACTGAAATCATTATGAATATTAAGAGCCTTGCTATCAGAAATAACAGTGATACAAATGAGCCTAAAACTGCATACATTGAGTATGAGGGAGAAGGCGTGGTAAAGGCTTCCGATATCCAGGTGGATCAGGATATTGAAATTATGAATCCTGACCTTACTATTGCCACTCTTTGCGGTAAGAACACTAAGCTTTATATGGAACTTACCATTACAAAGGGCAGAGGTTACGTAAGTGCCGACAAGAATAAGTGCGATGATTTGCCGATTGGCGTTATTGCAGTAGATTCTATCTATACACCTGTTGAAAGAGTTAATGTAACCGTAGAAAACACCCGTGTTGGTCAGATTACAGACTTTGATAAGCTGACACTGGATGTATATACAAACGGAACTTTAGTTCCCGATGAAGCGGTTAGCTTAGCTGCAAAAGTACTTAGCGAACACTTGAGCCTTTTCATTGACTTATCCGAAAATGCCAAAACAGCAGAAGTTATGGTAGAAAAAGAAGAAGATGAAAAAGAAAAAGTATTGGAAATGAGCATTGACGAATTAGAGTTATCTGTTCGTTCCTATAACTGCTTAAAGAGAGCTGGTATCAATACAGTAGAAGAGTTAACAAACAAGACTCCCGAGGATATGATGAAGGTTCGTAATTTGGGCCGTAAGTCTCTTGAGGAAGTACTTGCTAAGTTAAAAGAACTGGGATTACAGTTAAACCCCAGTGAAGAAGCTTAAATAGCTTTATAGCGAAACGCTGTGGTAAATCCAAAGAGTACATAGCGTTTTCTCGTGGCTGTAATCTGTAAGGCAGATTACATGTAACTGCATTCGGCAAATAAGACCAAAGAGCGTGGCCGGATGTACCATTAAGGGGCAGGAACGCCCCGGTGAGAAAAGGAGTAAATCTCCTTTGGAAAGGAGCCGACATGGCAAAATACAGAAAATTAGGCAGAACATCTGACCAGAGAAAAGCAATGCTCAGAAGCTTAGTAACAAGCGTTATCTACAACGGTAAAATCGTTACTACAGAAGCAAGAGCAAAAGAAGTTCAGAAAATCGTTGACGGACTTATCGCACTTGGCGTAAAAGAAAAAGACAACTTCGAAATGGTAGAAGTTGAAGCAAAGGTTCCCATGAAGGACAAAGACGGCAAGAGAGTAAAAGAAGTTGTTGACGGCAAGAAGGTTACCAAGTATGAAACTGTTAAGAAGCAGGTTAAGAAAGATATGCCTTCCAGAATGAACGCAAGAAGAAAAATGATTAAGGTTTTATATCCTGTAACAGAAGTTCCTACAGCTGCAGCAGGAAGAAAGAAAGCTACTAAGGAAGTTGACTTAGTTGCAAAAATCTTTGACGAATATGGCGTTAAGTATGCAAGCCGTAACGGTGGTTATACAAGAATCGTTAAGATTGGCCAGCGTAAAGGTGACGGAGCAATGCAGGTTGTTCTTGAATTAGTTTAATTTTCGAAAAAAAAAGACTCAAAGTGTGCAAAATGTACAAATTGAGTCTTTTTTACTATATTTTTTTGTGTTTTCCGTGCATTTTTTCAGATAGTATGTTATAATGAATAAAAGATTTCTTGCATCGGAAGGAGAGAGGATTATGAAACTACAATCCAAAATTTTAGCTATGGCGTTATTGCCGCTTATTATATTAGGTGCAGCGACATTAGTTGTAAGTAATATTGAGATTAACGCGGTTGTAACAGACAGTATCGAAAACGGTTTAAGAGCATCAGCGCATTCCGTAAGTGACACATTAAGTTATGTGGACGAGGGAGAATATTTTGTTGATGGCGATATTCTTTACAAAGGTGAGTTTAATATTACGGATGCAACAATGATTGCAGATGACTTGAGAAACAGTGCAGATACTGATATTACTGTTTTCTTTGGTGATACCCGTTATATGACATCAGTTATTGATGATTCAGGTAACCGAGTATTATATACACAGGCAGGTGCCGCAATTATTGAAAAGGTTTTAAAGGGTGGACAAGAGCATTTCGCAACAAATGTTGATGTAGTAGGACAGAAATACTTTGCTTATTACATGCCTTTATATGCACCGGACGGCAGTACAATTGTAGGTATGGTATTTGCAGGTATGCCTCAGGCAGATGCAGAGGGACAGATTAATGCCATTATCGGTATTTTTGCAGGTATGGTAATCGGTGTTATAGTTGTCGTTGCGATTATTGTATTTATTGCTGTTCTTCAGATGGTTAAGGCTCTGCGTGAAGGTACGGAAGCCCTTGAGAAATTATCAGAAGGTAAGCTGAATGTAGACTTAAGCGAAAAGGTATTAAAACGTAAAGATGAACTTGGTATCATCGGTCGCGCGATTCAGAAACTGAAAGAAGAATTGACCGGAATTATTTCCAGTATCAAAGAACAGAGTAACGAGCTGAATGATTCTTCCGTATACTTACAGGAAAAAGCTGCAGCCAGTGCGGAACACGTAAGTCAGGTTGAACGTGCAGTAGAAGAAATTGCAGACGGAGCAGGAAATCAGGCAGAAGAAACCCAGAATGCAACTGAAAACGTTATTGTTATGGGTAACATGATTGAAGAAACTGTTACTGCAATTGATTCACTGAATCAGAATGCTAAGCAGATTAAGGAACTTGGTGAAAAGGCAACAGAAACATTACATGCCTTAGAAGCTATTAATAAGCAGACAACTGATTCTATTGATGTGATTTATGAACAGACCAATACAACCAACACATCAGCACAGAAGATTAAAGAAGCAACAGCATTAATTACAGATATCGCAGAAGAAACCAATTTGTTATCCTTAAATGCTTCCATCGAGGCAGCAAGAGCCGGAGAGCAGGGTAGAGGATTTGCAGTTGTTGCAGCACAGATTCAGAAGCTTGCAGAGCAGTCCAATGAATCCGCTAGACAGATTGAAGAAATTATTACTCTGTTACTGAGAGATTCCGAAAAGGCAGTTCAGACCATGGAAGAAGTAAGAGTTATCATGGGCAAGCAGAGTGAAAATGTAGAAAAGACAGACGAGCAGGTTAATCAGGTTCTTGAGCGTGTTGACCAGTCCATCGAAGAAATCAGCAATATTGCAAGTAAGACAGCAACAGTTAACGATGCAAGAATCAGCGTAACAGATACAGTACAGAACCTTACTGCAGTTGCAGAAGAAAATGCAGCAAGCACACAGGAATCTGCAGCATCTGTAAACCAGGTAGGCGAAATCATTCATGATATCGCAGACAATGCAAATCATTTGAAAGAGATTGCAGGCAAGCTTGACAGCAGCATGGCAATGTTTGAACTGTAAGAAATATAATTTCAGAATACATAGTTGTGTATAAGAAAAGAGCGATACGTTTTGTATCGCTCTTTTTACTTTACTACTTTCTGGAAGTGTTGGTAATCCTTACAGGAGTTCCAGTCACCACCCCAGACAAAATCATGCTCCTTAAAAAGCTTATAACATAAATCATTTTCGTCAATTTTATAAGGAAAATTTTGGGAGCGGTCAGCGTATATTTCACTTCCTTCGGGAGAAATATAGGTTTCACCGCTTCCGTTTTTGTTAAAGACCACATAGGGATTGTAAAAAGGATTGATATCAATGGCACAGCCGATAGCATGTTTGCTTAAACTGCTTGTGCCGTCTACAACCCGGTAGTTAAAACAGGATGTGTTATTATCAAGCATGGAAGCTACATCATCACCGTCATATTCATCAACTAATCTGATTTTTTCAATCTGATATTCGTTTATATATAATTCGTGGAAAATCTCTATCAAATCATCAGCGATTTTTTTGTTACAAATAAGCTCGCCTGTTTGGACTTCTCCGTTGAAATCATAGTGAAGTACATTCATATAACACAAATCATTGTAAGATACTGCCAAATTGTCAGCAGTATCATCAGATACGACATTGCTTGCTGTAATGGCAAGGGCAGGAGCAATGGACTCTGATACGGGGTAAGAGACCCCGGTAATTCTTGCAATGACTTCATCTGTCAGAGAATGATAATAGAAATCGTCAGTATAATAAACTGTATCGGAAGGCATGGTATTTTCAACATTAGTTTCAGTAGCCTCGGTGGGAGAAGGGGAACCCATAGGAGAAGCGTCTTCTGCAGTTACAGAGCTCGCGTTTGACACAACATCAGACTTTACATTGGAACCAACTTCCGGCGCAGCACTTTCCTTTGGCTGCTTCTGCGGTGTGGCATATGCAATCTCCGGATTTTTGGCAGCATAGTCTGAGAGCGTTTCCTTTCCGGAAAGTACTCTTACCATAGCGGATGCGAGGATAATCATTATCAGTAAAAAGCCAAAAGGCTTAATTAATTTTTGCATAAAAACCTCCGTAAATTTTAAGCATAATCCTATCATACGTCAAAACAGAATCTATTGCAAATAAAAGCGATATCTAGTACAATAAATGGCAGATTGAATTTGAAAAAACACAGGAGAGTACCATGGGAATTATTAAGACCAAGGATCTTGTATTTGAATATATCAGAAGAGATGAAGAAGGCAATGTGGAAGGCATTACCAAAGCGGTGGACGAAGTTTCCCTGGATATTAAACAGGGGGATTTTGTGGCGATTTTAGGTCATAACGGGTCAGGGAAATCCACTTTGGCAAAGCATATCAACGCCATTCTTTATCCCACGGAAGGAACGGTCTGGGTAGATGGTATGGACACGGCTGATGATGATAAGCTTTGGGATATCAGGCAAAAAGCCGGAATGGTGTTTCAGAATCCGGACAATCAGATTATCGGGCAGATTGTAGAAGAGGACGTTGGATTTGGTCCGGAGAATTTGGGAGTGCCGACCAAAGAAATTTGGGAGCGCGTTGAGGAGAGTCTTAGGGCAGTAGGAATGTATGAATTCCGTAAGCATTCACCCAATAAACTTTCCGGAGGACAAAAGCAGAGAGTGTCTATTGCAGGCGTGATTGCCATGCATCCCAAGTGTATTGTTTTGGATGAACCGACAGCCATGCTTGACCCAAACGGACGAAAAGAAGTCATCAGAGCGGTACGTGCTTTAAATGATGTGGAGAATATTACGATTGTTTTGATCACACATTATATGGAAGAAATTATTTACGCAGATAAGGTATTTGTCATGGATGAGGGGAAGGTTGCCATGGAGGGGACTCCGAGAGACATTTTTTCTCAGGTAGAAAAACTAAAAAGTCTGCGATTAGACGTGCCGCAGGTAACATTGCTTGCCCATGAATTAAGAAAAAGCGGTTTGGAAATTGTAGACGGTATTCTTACCAAGGAAGAACTTGCGCAGGCACTTGGCTTATAAATGGGAATTACGCATTATTTGAAATGGAGAAGAGATGTCAATTATTTTAAATCATGTAAATCATATTTATGAAGAAGATACAGCAATGGCATTTCCGGCGCTTACCGATATTAACCTGGAGATACCGGACGGTCAGTTTATCGGCTTGATAGGACATACCGGTTCGGGAAAGTCTACACTGGTACAGCATTTGAACGGGTTGTTAAAACCTACATCAGGTGAGATTTATTATAACGGTGCGGATATTAACGAAGAAGGTTTCAATAAGAAAGAACTCCGCAGTAAGGTAGGGCTTGTGTTTCAGTATCCGGAGCATCAGTTGTTTGAAATTGATGTGTTTTCAGATGTATGTTTTGGACCGAAGAATCTGGGACTGGAGAAAAAAGAGGTTGAGCTGCGTGCGTATACGGCATTAAAGCAGGTAGGAATTGCTGACGAGTACTTCTATCAGTCTCCTTTTGATTTGTCAGGGGGACAAAAGAGGCGTGTTGCAATTGCGGGAGTGCTTGCCATGAAGCCGGAGGTGCTTATTTTGGATGAGCCTACCGCAGGTCTTGACCCGAAAGGTCGCGATGAGATTCTTGACCAGATTGCAAAACTGCGGGAAGAAACCGGAATGACGGTTATTCTGGTTTCACACAGCATGGAAGATGTGGCAAAATATGTGGATAGAATTATTGTTATGAACAAAAGCCGTGTTTTGTTTGACGATGTACCGAAAGAAGTATTCCGTCATTATAAGGAACTGGAAAAAGTAGGACTGGCAGCACCCCAGATTACTTATATTATGCAGGAACTGAAAGCTAAGGGACTAAATGTGGATACGGATATTACCACACTGGAGGAAGCAAAAGAGGCTATTTTAAAGGCACTCGGAAAGAAATAAAGTATGTTAAGAGATATTACATTGGGACAATATTATCAGACAGATTCCGTCATACACCGGTTAGACCCCAGAGTAAAACTGGTGGGAACGCTTCTGTTTATTGTATCCCTGTTTGTTGTAGACAATTTTATAGGATATGCCATTGCGGCTGCATTTTTGCTTGTGGTAATTAAGCTGTCCAAAGTGCCGTTTAAGTTTATGGTACGCGGAATGAAAGCCATTGTTTTTTTGCTGATTATTGCAGTGATTTTTAATTTGTTTTTAACACCGGGAGAAGTAGTGTTTTCGGTATGGAAAATACAGATAACCAAAGAAGGTATTTATTTGGCTTCTTTTATGGCAATCAGGCTGATATTTTTGATTATGGGGTCTTCTGTAATGACACTGACCACAACACCGAATCAGTTAACGGACGGCCTGGAAAAATTATTGAATCCTTTGAAGATATTTAAGGTGCCGGTACATGAAATAGCCATGATGATGTCCATTGCTCTCAGATTTATTCCGATTCTGCTTGAGGAAACTGACAAAATCATGAAGGCACAGATTGCAAGAGGTGCCGATTTTGAAAGCGGTAATTTGATAAAGAAGGCAAAAAGTCTGGTGCCGCTACTGGTGCCGCTATTTATTTCTGCTTTCAGGAGAGCCAATGACTTGGCAACAGCCATGGAAGCACGATGCTACAGAGGCGGCGATTTCAGAACAAAGATGAAACCGCTTATTTATCAGAAGCGGGACAGGTGGGCGTATGTAGTCTGTTGGTTCTATTTATCCCTGTGCATTATAATAGGAAGAGTATTGTTATAAATAAGAACAAAGTTGGTAATTATTTGAAGGAAATCCTGCAAAAATGATGAGGAATGATTATGAAACGTGTGTTATTGGTAGTGGCATATGACGGAACGGCCTATAACGGATGGCAATTACAACCCGGTGCGGCTACCATAGAAGGAGAACTTAACAGTGCATTGAGTCGTCTGCTTTGCGAGGAAATTCGGGTAATCGGAGCCAGCAGGACGGATTCGGGGGTGCATGCCCTTTGCAACATTGCAGTGTTTGATACAAATGCAAGAATTCCTGCAGAAAAAATTTCGTATGCCTTGAATCAACGCTTGCCGGAGGACATCAGGATACAAAAATCCATGGAGGTGGCGTCAGATTTTCATCCCAGGCATTGTAACAGCAAAAAAACATACGAATATCGCATTTTAAACAGGGAATTTTCCTTTCCTACCAGGCGTTTGTATGCACATTTTACTTATGTGCCGCTTGATGCAGAACTAATGCGCCGGGGAGCGGCTTATCTGATTGGAGAACATGATTTTAAAAGCTTCTGCGCAACGGCGGCAGTGGTGGAAACTACGGTCAGAACGATTACGGATGTTCAGGTGGAGAGAATAAACGAGGAAATTGTTATCAGGGTCAGCGGCACGGGTTTTCTTTATAATATGGTAAGAATTATTGCAGGTACCCTGATGGAAGTGGGACGAGGTAATTATCCGCCTGAGAAGGTGCAGGAAATTTTAGAAGCCAAGGACAGACAGGCGGCAGGGCCTACAGCACCGGCATGCGGACTTACGCTTGTGAAGTATGAGTTTGAAGATTTGTAAAAAAATTGTAAAAATGCGGTTGACACGCGGGGATGCGTATACTATAATATTTCAATGTGACGAAGTTTGGTAATGTTATGCCAATAGCCCCGGCAGAGCATTATAAATAGAGTACCTAAAGCGGTAATTCAACTTAAGCGGCATGGCCCGGACATCTGTGCAGCGGAAGAAAATTACCAAGAGGAAATGTGTGCTTTGCACATAGATAATTAGACGGAGGTAATACAATGAAAACATTTATGGCTAGTCCTGCTACCATCGAAAGAAAATGGTATGTAGTTGATGCTACAGATATGACACTCGGACGTTTGGCTTCTGAAGTAGCAAAAGTTTTAAGAGGAAAGAACAAAGCAATCTTTACTCCCCACATCGATACAGGTGATAATGTAATCGTTGTTAACGCAGCAAAGATTAAAGTAACAGGTAAGAAGATGGATCAGAAGATTTACTATCATCACTCCGATTATGTTGGTGGAATGAAAGAAACCACATTAAAGGAAATGATGGCAAAGAAGCCTGAACAGGTTATCGAGCTTGCTGTTAAGGGCATGCTTCCCAAAGGACCTTTAGGAAGACAGATGTACAAGAAACTTCATGTATATGCAGGTCCTGAGCATGAGCATGCAGCTCAGAAACCCGAAGTATTAACATTTTAATCAAGGGACTGAAAGGAGAAAATAAAGATGGCTAAAGCAGCAAAATGCTACGGAACAGGTAGAAGAAAAAAATCAATTGCCAGAGTATATTTAGTACCCGGTAAAGGAAATATTACAATCAACAAGAGAGACATTGACGAATATTTTGGTCTTGAAACATTAAAGGTTATCGTTCGTCAGCCCTTAGTTGCAACTGAAACAGTTGAGAAGTTTGACGTTTTAGTAAACGTTAAAGGTGGCGGTTACACAGGTCAGGCAGGTGCAATCAGACACGGTATTGCAAGAGCATTACTTCAGGCTGATGCTGATTTCAGACCCGTACTTAAGAAAGCAGGTTTCTTAACAAGAGACCCTCGTATGAAAGAAAGAAAGAAATACGGTCTCAAAGCAGCGAGAAGAGCACC
>JAFSGE010000043.1 GCA_017434885.1 Lachnospiraceae bacterium
ACACAGGCAGGCGACGTATCCGCGTACATCCCGACCAACGTTATTTCCATCACAGACGGACAGATTTATCTGGAAACTGAAATGTTTAACTCCGGTTTCCGTCCTGCGGTAAATGCGGGTCTTTCCGTATCACGAGTTGGTGGTGCTGCACAGATTAAGGCGATGAAGAAAATTGCTGCTCCTATCCGTGTGGAACTTGCACAGTACAGAGAACTTGCAGCGTTTGCACAGTTTGGTTCCGAACTGGATGCAGACACCAAGGAAAAGCTTGCTCAGGGTGAGAGAATTAAAGAAGTATTAAAGCAGCCTCAGTACAAGCCCATGCCGGTACAGTATCAGGTTATCATTATTTATGCAGTAACCAATAAGTATCTGCTTGATGTACCAACTGCCGACATTACCAGATTCGAGGCAGAGTTCTTTGAATTTTTGGATACCAAGTATCCTGAAGTTCCTTCCGCAATTGCAGAAGAAAAAGTAATTTCTGAGCAGACGGAAGAAACATTAAAGAAAGCAATCCAAGCATTTAAGGCAGAGTTTTTAAAATAAACGGTAGAATGAAAAGGAAAAGGTGACGAATATGGCCTCAATGAGAGACATAAAAAGGCGCAAGAGCAGTATTCAAAGCACCCAGCAGATTACCAAAGCCATGAAGCTTGTTTCTACTGTTAAACTGCAAAGAGCAAAAGCAAATGCAGAAAAGTCGGATGACTACTTCCGTTGCATGTACAGCACGGTGCAGTCCATTCTTGCAAGAACCCAAAATTTGGAACACAGATACTTAAAGCCCGGTGAAGGCGGAAAGAAAGCTGTAATTGTGATTACTTCCAACAGAGGTTTGGCAGGCGGTTATAACTCCAATGTAATCAAGCTGATTACCAGAGGAGAACTTGCAAACGAAGACTTATGCATTTATGCGATTGGTAAAAAAGGGAAAGATGCTTTGCAAAAGCAATATGAAATCAAGGCAGATTATTCTGATGCCATTGATGAACCCGCTTATGCGGAAGCCATGGTGATTTGCAAAGATGTATTAAATGCTTTTGCAGAAGGTGAAATCAGTGAAATTTACCTTGCTTATACCGCATTCAAAAATACGGTAGTTCACATTCCTACTTTATTAAAGCTGTTACCTGTTGAGGTAGAGCAGAGTGAGGAAGAGAGCAAGGAGCCTTCCGATAAGGCGCTGATGAACTTTGAACCTGAGGACGAAGAAGCTCTTGAGCTGATTATTCCCAAATATATTACAAGCCTGATTTACGGTGGTATGGTGGAAGCTGTTGCCAGTGAAAACGGTGCCAGAATGCAGGCCATGGACTCCGCGACCAGCAATGCGGAAGAAATGATTGACAGTCTGACATTGCTCTATAACAGAGCGCGTCAGGGTTCCATTACTCAGGAACTTACAGAAATTATTGCAGGTGCCAATGCGATTTCGTAGCGGCACTGAAAAAAGAGTTCGCAATTGAGCGGACAGAAAGAGGAAAGAGATGGCAGATACAAATAAAACTGCGGGTCAGAACGTGGGTAAAATCACACAGATTATCAGTGCTGTTTTGGATATCAAATTCAGCGGAAGACTGCCGGAAATCAATGAAGCTGTAAACATTCCTTTAAAGGACGGCGGACAGCTTGTTGTGGAAGTGGCACAGCATCTGGGTGATGATACCGTAAGATGTATTGCGATGGGACCTACCGACGGACTTGTTCGTGGTATGGACGCGGTAGCTACCGGTGCACCTATCAGTGTTCCCGTAGGAGAAAATACACTTGGACGTATGTTCAACGTTTTGGGTAACCCTATTGACAATAAGCCGGCTCCCGAAGGTGTAAATTATGAGCCTATTCACAGAGCGGCACCTGAATTTGTGGAGCAGTCCACACAGCAGGAACTTCTGGAAACCGGTATTAAGGTCGTTGACCTTCTTTGCCCCTACCAGAAGGGTGGTAAAATCGGTCTTTTCGGCGGTGCCGGTGTAGGTAAGACCGTACTGATTCAGGAGTTAATCAGAAATATTGCAACCGAGCACGGCGGATATTCCGTATTTACCGGTGTAGGTGAGCGAACCAGAGAGGGTAATGACCTTTATCATGAAATGATTGATTCCGGCGTTATTGATAAAACGACCATGGTGTTCGGTCAGATGAACGAACCCCCCGGAGCAAGAATGCGTGTAGGTCTTACAGGACTTACCATGGCAGAGTACTTCCGTGACAAGGGTGGTAAGGACGTACTTCTTTTCATTGACAATATTTTCCGTTTTACACAGGCAGGTTCCGAGGTGTCCGCACTTTTAGGACGTATGCCTTCTGCGGTAGGTTATCAGCCTACATTGCAGACTGAGATGGGCGCGCTTCAGGAGCGTATCACATCCACAAGAAACGGTTCCATTACCTCCGTACAGGCTGTATATGTACCTGCGGACGACTTGACTGACCCTGCGCCTGCAACAACATTTGCGCATTTGGATGCTACTACAGTATTATCACGTTCCATTGTAGAACTTGGTATTTATCCTGCGGTTGATCCTTTGGAATCCACTTCACGTATTCTGGATCCCAGAATTTTAGGTGAAGAACATTATCAGGTTGCCAGAGGGGTACAGGAAATTCTTCAGAAGTACAAAGAATTACAGGATATTATTGCAATTCTTGGTATGGATGAACTTTCTGAAAGCGATAAACTGGTTGTATCCCGTGCAAGAAAGGTGCAGAGATTCTTATCACAGCCTTTCTTCGTAGCAGGACAGTTTACAGGCCTTGAAGGTAAGTATGTGCCGATTAGCGAGACAATCCGCGGATTTAAAGAAATTCTGGAAGGTAAGCATGATGATATTCCTGAAAGTTATTTCTTGAATGCCGGCAGCATTGACGATGTACTTGCCCGTGTAAAATAAGAACGGGGGAATCTAAATGGCAGATAATAATTTATTTTCACTTAGAATTATTACTCCCGACCGTGTTTTTTATAAGGGAGAGGTTTCCATGGTGGAATTTAACACCACGGAAGGCGAAATCGGTATTTACAAAAAGCACGTGCCTACAACAGTGATTATTGAACCCGGTATTCTTACCATTACGGAGGAAGACGGTCAGAAGGAAGCAGCGCTTCATGCAGGATTTGCAGAAATCTTACAGGATGAAGTGGTGATTTTGGCAGAAATTGTTGAGTGGCCGGAAGAAATCGATGAGCAGCGTGCACAGGCAGCCCGTGAAAGAGCTGAGGAGAGACTTCGTTCCAAAACGCCGGAGACAGATGTACTTCGTGCAGAGACAGCACTGCTCAGAGCAATGGCACGTATTCATGTTTTAAAGTAAATAAGTGGTTTGACGAGGGGCAGGTAGGGATACTTGCCCCTTTCTTGTAACCGGTATCAAGTCTTACTGAAATAGCAAAAAGTATGAATAAGAAAAAAGAGAAGGGAAAGAACGGAAATGGTAGCAGAAACAGCAACAGTTCAGAAGCAGGGAGAAAAATTGATTGCTAATATCGGAAAGGTAATTGTAGGGAAGGATGAGACAGCGAAGCTTCTTTTGACAGCTCTTCTTGCGGGCGGGCATGTTCTCTTGGAGGATGTGCCGGGAAGCGGAAAAACAAAACTTGCCAGGTCTTTGGCGGCATCCTTGCAGGCGGAATTTGCCCGTATTCAGTTTACACCGGATTTGCTTCCCAGTGATGTGACCGGTATGAACATCTATAATCGAAAAACAGATGAGTTTGAATTACATAAAGGACCGGCATTTACCAATATTCTTTTGGCAGATGAAATTAACCGTGCAACTCCCAGAACCCAGGCAGGACTTTTGGAATGTATGGAGGAAAAGCAGGTGACAATAGATGGCGTCAGTTATCAGTTACCGGAGCCGTTCTTTGTGATTGCCACACAGAATCCGGTGGAAAATGCGGGAACCTTTCCCCTTCCGGAAGCGCAGCTTGACCGTTTTATTATGAAGCTTTCCATGGGACTCCCATCGCAGGAAGAGGAACAGCAGATTTTGCGCCGCTTCGGAAAAGAAGATCCGTTAAAGACACTTACCCCTGCAATCACAACAGAAGAGTTTTCGCAGATGAAAAAGAAAGCAGAAACTGTTTTTGTGCATGAAGCAATAGAAGAATATTTGGTAAAAATTGCTGCGGCAACCAGAAACAATGACAAAATTATTATGGGAGTCAGTACCAGAGGAACCCTTGCGCTGCTTCATTGTGCAAAGGCTTATGCGGCTCTTGAAGGCAGAGAATATTGTATTCCTGATGACATCAGAAAACTGGCAGTGCCGGTACTGGCACACCGCTTAGTCATTTCCTATGGTTATCAGCAGGGAAAAGAAGCAGAAAATCTGATTGCAGAGATTTTGAAAAAGACAGAAGTACCGACGGAAGACTTTTCACAAATCAGATAAAGGGAGAAGAAGATGACGATTCTATTTATAGCTTTGATGGCAGGCTTCTTTTTCCTGTTACAAAGATATCTTTATGACCGTTTCTGGAATAAAGGGGTATCCGTAAAGATTACATTTGAAAAGGATGAAGTGACAGAAGGTGACGAAAATGCGCTGTTTGAAATTATTGAAAACAGAAAGTGGCTTCCTTTGTCCACACTGAAAGTGAAGTTTCAATGCTCCCGTCATTTGATGTTTGAAGGCGGTAAGGGAAGTGTGGCTACAGACATGTACTACAAAAGTGACTTCTTTTCAGTGATGCCGTATCAGCGGATTACCAGAAGTCTGCAAATGCACTGTCCCAAACGGGGATACTATAGTATTTACGGAATTGATCTGGTGGCTGCGGATTTGTTTTTTTCAAAAGAGCTGTATGATCATTATGAAGCGGGAGATGCGTTCTATGTGTATCCGAAGCCCTTTGATTCACCGGAAATCGCGCATGCCATGCAGAAGATAAGCGGCGTGGTTGCAGTGAAGAGGCATGTTACAGAGGATCCGTTTACGTTCCGGGGAATTCGTGAATATGCGGTTTTTGATGAGATGAAAACCATCAACTGGAAGGCAACTGCAAGGACAGGAGAACTGAAAGTAAATATGCGTGATTACACTTCGGTAAAATCAGTGCGCATTTTCTTAAACCTGGCAGATAATAATATTTTGAGAAGAGAAGAACTTCTTGAGATGAGCATCCGCATTTGTGCACGGATTGTGGGAGAACTTTTGCATCAGGGCATCAGGACTGCTGTTTATGCCAATGCACAGGATGCCTTGACAGGGCAGATTTTGTCTATGGAGAATAATACAGGTGTTGGTAATATTACCAATATATACAGAGCGCTTGCGAGACTGAACCTTGAAAGCACGGAAGACTTTGAACGCTGTCTGGGGAATAAGTTCCTGAGGGAAGAAGCTATGTACACCATTATGATTTCGCCGGAACGGCATGAAGATTTTCAGAATATGTTGTTACAGCAAAAACAAAAGGATGGCTTTTGCTGGCTATGTCCGGTAAAGGAAGAAGAAAAGGAGAGTATTTTGCCGCAGCTTTCGGGAAATTGCTATCTGATTTTGGAGGAGCAGGAATGAGCCGGAAAATAGAAATTGTGGGAAATGTGCTGGCAGAAGGTTTAAATTATTTGCTGCTTGCCATGATAGAAATCATTTTATTTTTGAGTTTTTTAAAGCATTGGCCACAGATGTGGAGAATCGCACTACTGCTTGTAGTTCCGCTGTTTTATTATGTGCTCCGTGAGGTATGTGCAAATGTAGTATTGTTTATGGCAGCACATATCATACCGGTGATATTAGTGGCAGGATGGTTCGGAAGCCGGACTTATGAGAGAGTCATTTTTGCCATTTCCATTGTTTTTTTTGCGGTGCTGAGTATACGAAAGCAATTGTCAGGCAGTACGGACAAAGGAATAGAAGCAGCACCACTTCCTGCCGGAGTAGGAAGCTTTGTAGTTTTGTATTTACTCAATGATATCGTCGGTGAGGGGGAGGCGGCGGAATTTCTGATTATCTGGCTAGTCATATATCTTGCCGGATATTTGATGTATGCTTATTTTATCCGTTTTTTGAGTTATATTGATATCAATCAGAGAACGGCAGAGAATATTCCGGCGGCCAGAGCGTTTAAAACCTCTTTCGGACTTGCGGCAGCTTTTACCGGAGGCAGTCTTTTGTTTGTATATCTGATAACAAACAGAGAAGTAATTGAGGCAGTCAGTTCCGGCATCCGTAGTATAATAGTAACAATTATCCGTTTTCTGGCATCTTTTTTACCGGAGCGTGAGCCTCTGGAAATTACGATACAGCAGACTCCGCAGGTGGTGGGGGAGAAGGTTACGCTTCCTCCTGCGGAAACCTCTCTTTTGGCACAGATTATGGATGTAATTCTGACACTGTTTGCCTTTGGAATCATTGGCTTTTTCCTAATCAGTATTGTGATGGGGCTGATACGGCTGATTAAGAATGCATCCTGGGGAGGCAGCAGAACAACGCAAACACAGGAGGCTGTAAGAAAAGATAAAGTGGAATCGCTTTTTGCTGTTGACAGGAAAAAGAAGAAGGCAGAAAAAGAATTTTCTCTTTTCAAGCCGAAAACGAGCAATCAACAGATTCGTTTGCTGTATCAAAAAACGCTTTGGCAAAAGTATAAGGTGCTAAAGGAAGAAAAAACGGCAAAGCTGATTTTAGAAAGTACGCCCAGAGAGTGTTGTCTATCTCTGTTTGAACACAGGAAAGAAGAAGCGCTTAAATTTGCTCTTCTTTATGAAAAAGCCAGATACGGCGGTGAGATATGCAATAGCAGTGAGGTCAAATTGATGAAGCAGTATGCGCAGGCGCTTCTTGGCAAATAGGTACAAAAAGATTTGGGTGTGCATATGATATGGTAAAGAGAGCAAGGAAGCATTGCCGTAATGTATGAACGAAAAATTCTGCCTTTTTATATGACATATCCGCTTCCCATGTATTATCAGGAAGAGGACACAATTATCCGTGACCTTGAGTATCTGCAACAGATGTACCCTGCCGAGGCAAAACGCTATCAGAAGGTGATAGCCTCGATTCTGGATAAACTGGACTATGAAGGAAGTCTGATTTATGATGAATATCCTGACAGATGGCAATTATATAAGCTTTCCATGGAAATCACGGATAGGATAAAAAGAGAAGAACAGGGAAAAGAAGAAAACGAGGGTACACCGGAAAAGTGGGAATGGATGGGTGATATGATTCAAATTCTTCTTTTTTATGAAATCTATAAGAGAAGACACAACAGAGGACGCGGGATTTTAAAGTTTTAGTTGTGATTTTGGATATAAGTCAGTAAAATATAGTCATGACGTTTGTTGTGACTATATTTTACAGTTATGCAGAAGCAGGCGTTTTAGAAGGTATGCCGCTGTTTTGCGGTAACAGGAGAATATTGTGGAAGAATTAAGAAAATACTTAGAAGAAATACTGAATGAGACATTATATCAGATAATTATCAGCAATCCCCGTAACAAAGGCGGAGCATTTAAGGTGAAAATCAGACCGGTACTGGTAAAGGACAAACTTCTTTTTCAGGAGACGGTTTCAAAGGATACACGGGTATATCATGAAAATTTAGAACAGCAGGAAGCTGTGGATAAAGTACTCTTTTATATGGAGCAGGAGTTTAAGCAATTAGAGGCGGACGGATTAAAGCTGAAAGTAACGGCACTTATAAGCAAAAAGGGAAAAGTTACGGTGAAAGCAACCCGTAAAAGAAAGACTGAGGAAATACAGGGAGAACGCCCTGACCTTTCCCACAACAGAGCCAAAAAATATATTCTGGAGGAGGGAAAAGCAGTTCCTTTTCTGATTGACCTCGGAGTACAGACGAAGGAAGGTAAAATTGTAAAAGCACATTACGACAAGTTTAAGCAGATTAACAGATATCTTGAATTTGTGGAGGATGTGCTGCCGGTTTTTGACAAGGACAAGAGTGTACACATTATTGATTTTGGTTGCGGTAAGTCATATCTTACCTTTGCACTTTACTATTATTTGCATGAACTGAAAGGATATGATACGGTAATAACCGGACTGGATTTGAAAGCGGATGTGATAGAACACTGCAATGCGCTTTCCGAAAAATACGGTTATGACAAGCTGCGCTTTTTGCACGGTGATATTGCCAAATTTGAGGGAGACGGGGATGTAGATATGGTTGTGACACTGCATGCCTGTGATACTGCCACGGATTATGCCTTGAAAAAAGCGGTGGACTGGAATGCAAAGGTAATATTTTCCGTTCCCTGTTGTCAGCATGAAATGAATAAGCAGATTCAAAATGATGTGCTTGCCCCTGTACTGAAGTATGGACTGATTAAGGAGCGGATGTCTGCGCTTCTGACTGATGCCATAAGAGCAAACCTGTTGGAAGAACAGGGATATGAGACACAAATTTTAGAATTTATTACTATGGAGCATACGCCCAAGAATATACTGATAAGAGCTGTAAAGAAGGCTAAGGCGATAAAAACAAAGAAACAGGCCGGTTGTGACGTCAGGTCCGTGACGGAGTTTTTGCATGCAGAGCCTACTTTAATGAAATTGCTGGAGAAATAGAAGCATGAAAAAATTGATACTGAAAGCAGTCATCTTGATAGTGGTATTTGTGACTGCACTTTTGACAATCAGTAATATTATGAATAAAGGAAACACGGATATGACGGTGGAAATGGCCGGTGCGACGCTTCCTGTGGTGACGGTGCAGTACGGAGGACGTGATATCAATGAGATGCATGGTTATCTGGAAGAGATGGAAGTAAATTACATGAGAAGTGATTTGACTCCTCTTGCCACGGGCAGAAGAATTTCTCTTTCGATAAACTGTTATAACAGTATTGTTCGAGATATTTCTTTTGAAGTAAGAAGTATTGATGGGAAACGTCTGATTGAGGATACTGAAATTGAAGATTTTACTGTAAAAGACGGTAAAATTGATTTGTCCTTTACGTTAAAAGACCTGATAGAGAGCAACAGGGAGTATATGCTGATTGTGATTCTGGAAACAACAGAGGGAGAAACAGTTCGTTACTACACGAGAGTCATTTGGTCAGAAGACTGCCATGCGCCTGAAAAGATTGATTATGTGGTGGATTTTTCAAATAAGACATTTGACAAAGAGCAGGCAAAGGAACTGACAAAATATTTAGAGTCCAATTCCCAGGGGGATAATACCACTTTTGGAAAGGTAACTATTCACAGCAGTTTTCATCAGGTGACATGGGGAGATTTGAAGGTTGAAAAGATAAGTGCACCGGAAATTTATATCAAGGAACTGACGGCGCAAACAGGCAGTTTCCTGCTGAGATATTATATAAGCGCGGATGAAGAAGGGGAAGAAGGAAAATATGTGGTAGAGGAATATTACCGCATCAGGCATACCGCGGAGAGAATGTATCTGCTTGATTTTGAGAGAACCATGAACCGCATATTTGATGAGAATGCAGACGTTTACGGTAATAACAAAATCTATCTGGGAATTATGGGAGAAGAGATACCGCTTGTAGAAAGTGACGGCGGAAATGTTGTTGCTTTCGTGGTGAGTAACAGACTTTACAGCTATAATGTGGTAGACCACAAACTGGCATATTTGTTTGGATTTTATGATGAAAATCATCTGGATAAACGGACTTTGTACGACAAACATGACATCAAAATATTGAATGTGGACGAAGCCGGAAATGTGACATTTATGGTATATGGTTACATGAACAGAGGACGGCATGAAGGAAAGTGCGGTATTTCTGTTTACTATTACGACGGAACGGTAAATACTACCGAGGAAATGGTTTATATTCCTTATTTGAAATCTCCGGATATGCTTCTGGCAGAAATTGAGCAGCTTTCTTATATTAATAAGAATGATACATTATATTTGATGCTTGATAATGTAATTTACGGTATTAATGCTATGAACCGAACCTGCAATGCAGTGGCAACCAATCTTGTAGAAGGAACTTATCAGGTATCGGACAGTAATCTGATGGTGGTTTGGCAGAAGGATGCGGGCCTTTACGGCGGCAAGGAACTGATTTTGATGAACTTAAATACCGGAAAACAGACACAGATAAGAGCCGGATACGGAGAAGTGGTTTCGCCCATAGGGTTTATGGGAGAAGATTTGATATACGGAATTGCAAAAGAGGCGGATATTGTAAGAGATAGGACCGGAAATCTGATTATTCCCATGTATTGTGTGAGAATTCAAAATGAGACGGAAGGCATTTTGAAGGAATACGCGCAGGAAAATGTTTTCATTACACAGGGTAGAGTTTCGGAAAATCAAATCATATTAAATCGTGTCGAAAAAAATGACAAAGGTGAGTTTGAGGAGATTCCGGATGACCACATTATGAATGCAACAGTAGAAGAAGACTCCCAAAATGCGGTGGAAGTGGTTGCTATTGATGTGTTTGAAAAGATAACGCAAATTGTGTTGAAGGCAGAACTCAAAAAAGATTCCATAAAGGTATTAACACCCAAGGAAGTTCTTTTTGAAGGGGGAAGAAATATTACCATTGAGGAATCAGCTACCGAATATGAAAGATATTATGTGTATGCAAAAGGTGGCATAGAAGGTATTTTCATGGATGAAGGAAATGCAGTGAATCTGGCATACGAGCTGGCGGGTGTCGTGATGAATGACGAAGGGGATTATGTCTGGCAAAGAGGTGTGCGAAACACTAAGAATCAGATTATGGCAATTACCGGAGAAGCAGCTACAGAGGAAAGCAGTACATTGGCGGTGTGTCTGGATACCATTTTGTCTTATGAGGGAATCAGCAGAAACACGCAGTACCTTTTAGAACAGGGGGAGACTGCAATTACTATTATGGAAAATAATCTGGAAGATTGTCAGATTCTTGATTTGACAGATTGCAGTCTGGATATGGTTTTATATTATGTAAACCAGGATATTCCGGTGCTGGTAATGCTTGAAGACGGAGAGGCTGTTTTGTTAATCGGTTTTAATGAACAGAATACGGTGCTTATGAATCCGGCGACAGGAACTGTTTACAAGATGGGAATGAATGATTCCATGGAGTGGTTTGAGCAAAATGGTAATCGTTTCATCACTTATATCAGAACAAACTCATAAAAATAGAAAAAACGCCGAAAATGCGGCATTTTTCTGCTTGTGCAACCAAAAGTTGCGGCATTTTCAAACTAAAATTGGTAGTGCAACCAAGGCTGTTTTCATATAATCTGCTCATGAGACGGCTCAAGAACAAACGAAAAAGACAGCCCCAAATAACGAGCATATAATACGCGGGCGATAAAAGAAAGGAAGCACAAATGTGCAGAAGGGTGAGGTAGTAAATGAACATTGAAATAGCAAACAGATTGGTGAACTTAAGAAAAAGTAATAATCTTTCTCAAGAAGCGCTGGCAGAGAAGCTTGGTATCAGCAGACAGGCAGTAAGTAAGTGGGAACGTGCAGAGGCATCTCCCGATACCGATAATTTAATTTTACTTGCAAGACTTTACGGTGTGTCATTAGACGAGCTTTTAAGAACAGAAGATGAGATTCCCATGCCGGAAGCTTACGATTATGAAGAATCTGAAAATTGGGGAAGCGGAGACGGAAGTGCAAATGACAGCAGTACATATGATAAGGAAAGTGATGAATATGTACATATCGGATTCCGCGGCATTCATGTAAAAGATAAGGAAGATGAAGTGCATATCGGTTGGGACGGTATTCATGTATCGGAAAAGCATGGTGACGAAGTACATATTGATAAGAAGGGAGTCTATGTGAACGGAGAGAAAAAAGATCCTGAGTGGTTTTCCCATCATGCACATTTTCCGATTTCCCTGATAGTTATTATTGTATATATCGTTATTGGTTGTGCGTGGAATGCATGGCATCCGGGCTGGCTGTTGCTTTTCCTGATTCCGATTTGGCATTCCCTTGTAGAAGCCATTGAAAAGAAAAACGCAAGCAAGTTTGCGTATCCGGTCCTTGTAGTGCTTGTTTATCTGTATCTTGGATTTTTCCAGCTTCTTTGGCATCCGGGCTGGGTAGTCTTTTTGACAATCCCGTTATACTATTCACTGTGTGATTATTTTAAATCACTTGCAAGAAGACGCGCGGCGAAAAGAATGGGGGATCAAAATGAAGAATAAGAGCATGTGGATTGCAGCGGTGATTATGATACCGCTTGTAACATTGGTAAGTTTTATTTGTGTAAAGGAGTCAAAAAATATGGGAACAATAGCAGGTTTTGCAATCGGACAGGCAGAGCTTAGAAATACGATAGAAATACCCTTATCGGAAGCAAACAGCTTAGAAGCGGACTACGGAAGTCCCAACTTAAAAATATATCCTACAGACGGGGATACCATTATCATTAAGGAATATTTGCACAGTGATGACGCAACGGCGGAATGTGTTATTGAAAATAAGAAAGCTACAGTGAAATCAAGAAAGACTATTACACTTGTGCTGATGGGAACCGGTGAGAGAATCGAGATTTATCTTCCCAAGGAAGGAATCAAGGAACTGGATTTAAAGACAGCCAGCGGAAATATTACGGCAGATGAAGCATTTGCAATTACGGCAGAGGAAGTGAGTGTAGCGGCGGCAAGCGGCAATATCAAATGGCGTGATACCGATGCAAAAAAGGCATATTTTACAGCGGCAAGCGGTAATATTAAAGTGTTTGATATTGTAGCAGAAGAAGTTGTGGTTACCACGGCAAGCGGAAACATTGACACAGAGAATGTGACAGGAATATTGACCGCAACAGCAGCCAGCGGAAATATTGATGCACTTGCGGTGAAAGGCTGCGGAAGCGTAACGGCAAGCAGCGGTAATGTAAAAATGGAACTGGAGGAAGTGACCGGAGACATCAGCCTTAAGACAAACAGCGGTGGCGTGAAGCTGCTTTTACCAAAAGGCTTGTCCTTTACCTTTGAAGCCCAGACCTCAAGCGGAAATATCAGCACTGCATTTGATGAACAGCTTTCGTATAACAAAAGGGGAAATCAGGCAAGCGGAACTGTAGGCGCAAGCCCTGCCTTTGCAGTTTCTGCAAAGGCAAGCAGCGGCAATGTGAAGATTACTGAACAGTAAAAATTCTGTTTGCGTACTTCTGCAAAGAAAACAGTAATATCATTCCCAGCACACCGCAGGAAATGATTTCTCCTGCCGTAACGGTTACAAAGGAAAACCAAAGGGGTTTGATACCGTAGGCATATAACAGAACAAAAGGAACGATAACTGCGTTGGAAAGAATGGGCGGTATGGGAGCCAGCCATTTGTACCGGCGCAGTTTTCTTGTAAATACGGCACCGATTAAGGTTGCCAGAGAACCGAAAATAATGTCGGGAAGAGCACAGCCTGTCATCACATTGGATAAAAGACAGCCGATAAAAAGTCCCGGTATGGCAGCAGGGGTAAAATAGGGCAGAATGGTAAGTGCCTCAGAAAAACGAATCTGAATGGCTGAGGATGCCAAGCCTAAAGCATTAGCAATAAAAGTGAGCACTACGTAGAGCGCCGCAATCATGGCTGCGTGAACAAGCAGCATGACCTGGTTTTGATTGTTTGTTTTCATATTTTTTTCTCCTGTAGTTTTGTTTTTTCTCCGCAGGGCGGATTGGTCAGGAAGGTTTCGAACTGACCGATTTTCAGTATACTACGAATGGGCGGAATGTCAAGGTGCCTGTGTGTACTTTTAGAAATGATTGGAGTATAATTAATAGATACACGAATCATATTTTTATATGAGAAATATGGAAGAGAAAAGGATAAAGTGAAAATGGCACAGAGAAACAAAGGAAAACGTCTGGCAAAATATATTGGAGATTATGTGGTATTTGATTTAGAGACAACAGGCATTAATCAGGAACTTGATGACATTATAGAAATTTCGGCGATTAAGGTGAAAAATCATGAAATTACGGAAGAATTTTCCACACTGGTAAATCCCGGCAGGAAAATTCCGAAGGCGGCAACGGCTGTCAACGGAATCACGGACGAAATGGTATCGGATGCACCGGACATCGCTACAGCGATGGAGGCATTTCTTACTTTTATAGGAGAAGAGGTACTGGTGGGACATAATATCCACACCTTTGATACTAACTTTGCCTATGATGCCGCTATGAATAGTCTGGGAAAAGAACTTCACAATGATTACATTGATACGTTGTATATGGCGAGAAGATGTCTGCCGGAGCTTTCCCATCACAAGCTTACGGATGTGTCAGCGCACTTTTGTATTGAGACAGAGGGCGCCCACAGGGCATTATGCGACTGCAGAATGAATCAGCGCTGCTATGAAGAGATGGGCAAGCTGATGCAGGAGAAGGAAATGCCGGATGAGAAGGTACAGATTTGTCCGCAGTGCGGCAGTGAATTGATTCTCCGAAAAGGAAAGTTCGGGGTGTTTTACGGGTGCAGCGGATTTCCGGGATGCCGTTTTACAAGAAATGTGAGATAAGATAATGGAGCAGAAAAGAGTAGCAGAATTATTAGAGAAGCTGATGCGGGAGTGCGGACTGGGAGAAATCATTGCTGATATTCAGCCGGTATCCGGCGGCTTTATGCATCGGATGTACAAGGTAATAACCGATAGCGGAATTTATGCAGTAAAGCATCTAAACGCAGAAATAATAAAAAGACCGGATGCACAGGAAAATTTTGCAAGGGCAGAACGGATAGAGGGGATTCTTGAGAAAAAGGATATTCCCATTGTGCCGGCGATGGTAATTTGCGGCAGGAAAATGCAAAATATTGAGGAGCAGTTTTTCTATGTGTTCCGATGGCAGGAGGGACGGATTGCTGATTGGAACCATATTTCTGAGGAACAGTGCTATAAAGCCGGGAATATTCTTGGAAGAATCCATGCCATTAAACCAAAGAATGCGGAACGGCAGAATCCTGAATTAAGCCGGATAGATTGGCATGACTATGTGCTGAAAGCAAAGGAGAAGGATGTAAAGCTTGCGTCTTTGTTAGAAGATAATGAAGAACTTCTGGTCTATGCGCAGAAAGAACTGAATAGGGCAAGAGCTTCTTTGCCGCCTATGATATGCATATCCAATGAAGATATGGACCCTAAGAATGTCATGTGGGATAACGGAACTCCCCGGGTAATTGATTTGGAGTGTTTAGATTATGGCAATCCTATCTCACATGCCATGCAGCTTGCATTGCAATGGTCAGGAATTGTTACCTGCAAGATGAACATTGACCGGATGATAGCGTTCTTTGACGGCTATCTTGAGGCGTATGATAACTGCTTTCGGGGGTATGGTGATATTGTCGGTGTGGCATATACCTGGGTCGAGTGGTTGGAGTATAATATCCAAAGAGCATTGGGCAACTGTATTGATGAAAAGGAAAGAGAATTAGGTATTTCCGAGGTGAAAAATACCATTGACAGGATTGCGTATATCCGAAAGCAGGAGCCACAGATTAAGGAGGCGTTGAGTACAAGGTTAAGAAAAGTAAATGTATCCCGGTATGATAATCATGATGAACAAATCTGCTATTATGAACTATTGCTTGGGAGAGAAATTTCAGATATTCCCGGGTATAGCCTTCCTGCCGGATATAAGTTTATGCCTTATTCTGACGGAGATAAGGACAACTGGATTGAGATTGAGATGTCAGCAAAAGAGTTTACAAATTATGAGCAAGGGGTGGCGGCATGGAACCGTTATTATGCAAATAGTTTGGATATACTTCCGCAGCGTATGTTTTTTATTGAAAATGATAAGGGAGAAAAAATTGCCACAGCTACAGCCTTTTATGATATTTATGGAAGGGATACTTCCGGTGCAGGATGGCTCCACTGGGTAGCGGTGAAAAGGGAGTATCAAGGTAAAGGGCTTTCAAAACCGTTAATAACATATGTTCTCCACATTATGAAGGGATTGGGATATACATATGCTAAGATTCCGACGCAAACCAATACATGGCTGGCGTGTAAGGTTTATTTGGACTTGGGTTTTACACCGATAAAGGAAAATTTGGAGCATAGTTATGAAGGGTGGAGAATTATTAAATCTTTAACTGGGCATAGTGCGATTGGAATATAAAAAAGCAAGAGTAGTTATTGGAACTGAACACTTGTATAAAGTGGAGCATAAGAGTATGAATGCTTCGGCTGATTTTGCAGTGCAATGCATTTTAGCCGAAGCATTTTATTTTTAGAAATTTTTTGCCTGAGTCATAAACAACGTTGACATGTGTAAGAAATAATGCTATTATATGTGTAAATAAAAATGCAAAAGGAGAAATGCACATGAATGATTTGCTCATGATATATATGGATTATAATATGGATGATATGGAAGAAAGATTGCGCATTGAAGAGGAAATTAAATATCTCGATAAGCTTGTTGAAAAGCAGGGGTGGAAGTATTCCGGAGTTGCCAATACTTATATTCCCATAGTGAATCAGACAAGGGAGGAAACGGTGGATAAAGTATTGGAAGCGATTGTAGCGGATGAGCGACTAAAAAAATATTCTCCTAAAGTGCTTACCGGTATGATGACAAATGCTTGTGCTTTGCAAGAAATCGATCTGCAACACATGACAAAACCAAGTGAGATAAAGTATAATCGTTATGAGAAGTATTATTTGCAGAATAAAAAATTGGCACATGGAATTATTGTAGATGATGATAAAAAAATTCGTGACGGATATATATCCTACCTGCTGGCAGAGAAATATGGGTGTAATGTAGATGTCATTGAAGTTCCCAAAGAAAGTGCTATTGCTAAACTGGTAATCGGACATCATGTGAAATATGATACGGAACAAAGTGCATATGTGAAGAAAACAAGCAGGAGATATGCATGGATTTACACGCTTCGTGAGGCGGTTGTTCAGGGAGACATTTTACTTGTTCAAACGAGCAAGGGAAACGATTATATGCAGGTTGAAAAAATTACTAACGTTGCAGGAAGGAAAGCAATTAACAAATATAAAAAAGTAAAAAGAAATATTACTGCAATAAATGAAATTAATTAAAGGATGGCTGAATATGCAACAGAAAATTTATGAGAGGTTAGCAATAATAGAAAAGGATTGCACCGGATATATTGATACGAAGAAATTATTACAGTGCGGGTTAACCAATCGTCAAATTGGTCAGTTGCAAGAAGAAGGCTATTTGGAAAAAATAGTGAATGGACTGTTTTGGTTGTCTAAAGCAAAACACGATAAACCGAAAGATTATAAATTAATTGAGGTGTGTTTGGTAAATCCGAATGCAGTTATTTGTGCAGAAAGTGCGTGCTACATACACGGATTAATTGATGTGGAACCTAAAAAATTATCGATTGCTACAAAACGCAGTGATAGACATAAAATGAATATGCCATTTGAAATATCAAGGCATTATTATGCAGATTCTTATTTTGATCATAATATTATGACGGTAGAGACTGCATATGGGGATTATTATATATATGATTTGGAGCGGAGCATAAGTGATTGCATCCGTTTCAAGGATGAAATACAACCGGAAATTTATGAGATGATTATTTCGAAGCATAGGAAGATGCAAGAAGATGCCATGGTAAAGAGAATGATAGCTTATGCAAAGGCAATGAAGTTTGAAAAGAAAATGCGTGAGGAGATTGGGAAAGAGGAAACATAAATAAGGGGAGTTGTGGTTTGACAAAAATTGAAACTACTTTTGATGAAGATACGGTATGGTTATCGATTGACCAGATGGCAGAGTTGTTTCAGAGAGACCGAAGTGTAATTGGAAAGCAATAATAATTATTTATTAAAGGAATAATTAATCGAATGAAAAAAGTAAATAGATAATTGTAAGGATGTGATACTCTGTTGTTACATCCTTTTTTGATGCTGTTGGTATACTGTCCAAGTTGTTGAGTCGTTTAGAATGTGATAAAATTGAAGCTAAGAATATAAGGAAATTTCAATTTTATTTTTCATTTTATCAGGCCATGGAATAACCTTTCATACTTTTTCATACACTGTAAAAAAGTATTCTGAGGGGATTTCCTTTGAAAGATTATATCGAGGAAAGAGCAATCGATATTGCCAATTATATTATTGAAAATAATGCCACAGTAAGGCAGACTGCGGGACAGTTCGGGATTAGTAAATCGACCGTACATAAAGACGTAACAGAGCGCCTGATGCAGGTGAATCCTGCGCTTGCCAAGGAGGCGCGCAAGGTGCTCGACGTCAACAAATCCGAAAGGCACATTCGCGGCGGTCTGGCAACCAGAGAAAAATATCTGCATCAGAACGCATAACGGACAAATCAGAGAGATGCAATTAAAAAGTATAGCAAAAACGGTATACTACCAAGAAACACGAAAGCGTACAAAAAGGAGAGGTGCATATGAAAAACAAAAAAGCAATCGCAGCAGGGCATATTTGTATTGATATCACACCGCTTTTCCCGGATAAAAAAGTATCCGATGTGAATAAAATCTTATCTCCGGGAAAACTGATTCGGATGGAGGGCGTGGATATTCACACCGGTGGCAGTGTGGCAAACACCGGCCTTGCCATGAAGATTCTTGGTGCGGATGTGAGCCTTATGGGCAAAATCGGTGATGATGAGCTTGGTGCACTGATTCTGGAGATTTTGAAAAAATATAATGCGGATAGTGGAATGATTGTGGATAAAGAAGCACAGACTTCCTATTCGGTGGTACTTGCGGTTCCCGGAATTGACCGTATTTTTCTGCATGCGCCGGGGGCAAATGATACATTTTGTTACGAGGATTTAGACTTCGGTCAAATTGAGCAGGCTACGCTGTTTCACTTCGGATATCCGCCTATTATGAAAAATATGTATGAGAATGAGGGAGAGGAACTGGTGCGCATCTTACGGAAAGTAAAGGAATGCGGCGCGGCAGTTTCTCTTGACATGTCTTCGGTGGATGCTTCCTCCGCCGCGGGGCAGGCTAATTGGGTACAAATACTGAAAAAAGTTCTTCCCTATGTGGATTTCTTTGTGCCTAGCGTAGAAGAACTGTGTTTTATGATAGACAGACCGCGTTATGAGCAGTGGGAAGTGCGGGCAGCAGGCAGAGATGTGACGGAAGTACTTACCTTGGAGGATATTAAGCCGTTAGCAGATAAGGTGATTGAAATGGGTACTCGTGTTGCACTGATTAAATGCGGCGCACCGGGAATGTATTATAAGACAGCTGATAAGGAAAAAATGGAATCACTGTGCAAGCAGCTTGAACTAAGTGCAGAGCAGTGGATTGAAAAGGAAGGCTTTGAGAAAAGCTATCAGCCGGATATAGTGCTTTCGGGCACGGGAGCAGGAGATACCAGCATTGCGGCTTTTCTCTGTTCGGTTCTGAATGAAAGCTCTCTTGCAGAGGCTTTGCAAATGGCAACGGCAACAGGGGCAAGCTGCGTGGCAGCCTACGATGCTCTGAGCGGGTTAAAACCATTTGATGAATTAAAGCGTAAAATTGCGTCCGGTTGGGCAAAGAACGAATAGAGGGAGGATACAGAAGATGTTAGTGAATATGAATGATGTTTTATTACCGGCACAAAAGGGCGGTTATGCAGTAGGCTTGTTTAATACCGTAAATCTTGAACTTGCCAAGGGCGTGCTTGCGGCAGCAGAGGAGTTACATTCTCCGGTTATTATCGGAACGGCAGAGATTTTTTTGCCGTATTCAACCCTTGAAGAGTTGTCTTACTTTTTACTTCCTATGGCTGAAAAGGCATCTGTTCCTGTGGTGGTACATTTGGACCACGGTTTAAAGGCAGAAACCTGTAAGCGTGCGTTAGAACTTGGTTTTACATCTGTGATGTTTGACTGCTCTGCTGATGATTATGAGACCAATATTCAAAAAGTCAGGGAAATTACGCAGCTTGCCCATGCAAAGGGAGCAACGGTAGAGGCAGAGCTTGGTCATGTAGGTGACAATGAGGATTCTGCGGAAGGTAGCAGTCAGCTTACCGATCCGTCGGCATATTATACAGTTCCGGCGCAGGCAAAGGATTACGTGGAGCGCACCGGTGTAGACGCGCTGGCTATTGCAGTAGGAACTGCTCACGGTACATACAAATTACCGCCTAAGCTTGATTTTGACAGAATCAGTGAGATTGCCAAGGTTATTGATACGCCGCTGGTTTTGCACGGCGGTTCAGGACTTTCGAACGATGATTTCAAAACAGCTATCAGCCGTGGCATCAGCAAGGTAAATATTTTTACAGACATTAATCAGGCAGGCGCAATGGCGGCAGTAGGTGTTTATAAAGAAGGAAAAGGAATGACGGATATGATTCTGCCGTCTATAGAGGCCATAAAGCAGTCTGTAATGACAAAAATGTTGCTTTTTGGTTCTGAAAATAAAGGCTGATACATAGGATGACGGAAATGTTATATACAAACAAAGATTTGCGAAAGCTAATAATTCCGCTGGTATTTGAGCAGCTTCTTTCCATTTTGGTAGGTATGATTGACGTAGTTATGATTGCAGGCGTGGGAGAAGCTGCTGTATCAGGGGTTTCGCTGGTAGATACCGTAAATGTGTTAATAATCAATATTACAGCAGCTCTGGCAACAGGAGGGGCCGTGGTAGCAGGTCATTTTCTGGGACAAAAAGATTCAGAGAATGCCGGTAGGGCGGCTTGGCAGTTAGTGTTGTTTTCCGGTGTTCTTTCCATAGCAGTGACCATAGTGTTGATGGGGGTACATAAGCCGCTCCTTAGTGTAATGTTCGGACAGGTAGAGACAGAGGTTATGGATAGTGCCGTTACCTATCTTCTGATTACTGCACTGTCAATTTGTCCTCTGGCTATTTATAATGCATGCGCAGCGTTGTTTCGGGCAATGAACGATTCAAAAACCACTATGAAAATAGCAGTAGTCATGAATTTGTTAAATCTGACAGGTAACGCAATATTGATTTATGGTGCTGAAATGGGAGTGGCAGGTGCAGCATGGGCGACAACTTTTTCAAGAGTAGTGGCAGCTACTTTGATAATGATTTTGATGTTCCGGGGGGAGAGGACTATCTCCTTCAAGGGACAAGTAACGTGGCAATTGGATGGTGTGTTGATAAAGAGAATTCTCTATATTGGGGTACCAAACGGATTGGAAAACAGTTTGTTCCAATTAGGAAAAATATTGTTACTTTCATTGATTTCCACGTTAGGAACTTATGCCATTGCGGCAAATGCTGTGTGTAATACACTGGCCAGCTTGAATGCACTTCCCGGACAAGCGATTAATCTGGCATTGCTTTCTGTGGCATCTATGTGTGTGGGTGCGGGTGACTATAAGCAGGCACGTTATTATACGGCAAAACTGATGAAAATTGCAATTGCAAGCACTGCAATACTATCCGTTGCGATGGTTATATTTGCACCTGCCATTATGCAGGTATATCAGCTTTCGCCGGAGGCAAAGACATTGGCGGTACAGGTTATCAGGTGGCATGCGGTGATGGCGGTAATACTGTGGATGCCGTCATTTACACTGCCGAATACTTTGCGTGCATCGGGGGATGTGATCTGGACGATGGTAATTGCCATAGCCTCTATGTGGATTTTCCGTATTGGTTTTGCGTATTTGCTGAGCAGTCAGACGAATCTCGGACTGCTTGGGGTATGGATAGCAATGACCGTAGATTGGCTATTCCGTGCAATCTGCTATTGTCTGCGGTACAAAGGTGATAAATGGCAACATTTTAGGAAAGCGAATTAAAAGGAGTATTTCCTCAAATTTTAAGGTGCATAAATGTTAAAAATGTTGTATAGTTAATATAGTTTAATACATGTGTATGAGGAGATGGCTATGGCATTTGTAATTATTACAGACTCAGCTTCCGATGTGCCTAAAAGTGTGATAGAGGAATACAATCTTTTGGTGATTCCCACACCGGTTACCATTGAAGGCGTTGACTACTTTGACGGAGCAACAATTTTTCCGGAGCAGTTTTATGAAATACAGGCATCCGGTAAGGAAATAAAGACTTATCATATCAACCAGTTTATGTTTTATCAGAACTTCCTGCCTTACGCAGAGAAGGGGGACGAAGTGTTGTATATCTGTTTTTCCACTGGAATTGCGGGTACATACAATGCGGCAAAGCTTGCTTATGAGCAAATATTGGAAGAACATCCTGATTTTAAAATGACTATCATTGATTCTAGGTGTGCTTCGGTAGGCTATGGTCTTGTGGTTGAAAGGCTTCTTTGCATGCAAAAGAATGGCGCGCCCAAAGAGCTGATTATTGAGGCAGCCAGGTTTTATTGTGAGCATATGGAGCATGTGATTACGGTAATTCAGCTTGATTATTTATTCAAAGGCGGACGCCTTAGCAAAACTTCTTTCCTTGCGGGAACAGTTCTTGACATTAAACCTATTATTATTGTGGACGAGAACGGCTCCTTAAAGGCAGTGGAGAAAGTGCGCGGCTGGAAAAAAGCCCAGAAGCGTATACTTGATATAGTCGGTGAAAAGGGACAGAATCTGGAAAAGCAGATGATAGGTGTGGCTTACGGAACAGATAAAGAAGCCTACGAATATATCAAGGAAGAGTTAAAAGAACGTTATCACGTAAGTGGCCTGTTAGAAGGAAGAATTGGCTGCGCTATCGGTGCGCATACAGGTCCCGGTATATTAGGAATTACATTCTTAAATGAAACAACAGATAAATTTGATGAATATTTAAAGTAGAGTTATCCTCTGCCTGTTTTGGGCAGGGGATTTTTCACATTACAGAGGAACTTTCCCAAAGTGAATTTCATAAATATGCAACAAAAGGAGGCGCTTATGGACAGCAGACTTAAGGTTATAAAAAAAGTATTGAGAGAAACGGATGGAATATTGGAATTTTGTTTTGAAATAGAAAATACTTCTGAGGAAGAGGTGTGGCTGAAAGAACTTGAATTGTATCATGCCGATTCATTAAAGGAGCTGGGTGTAACAGAAGAAAACTGTCTGTTTTTCCGAAGCGGAAGGCACAAAAATGATATGCCGTCCGTGGCGGTGTTCGGACGGTTTGATGACTGCATGAAGGATGCCATTGGTGCCATGAGCGAGACAGGAGACAGAAAGGCGGACGATGAAAGTATCAGAACAGTTGTCAGCGATCACCTGACCATAATCGGAAACGAAAGCGGCTATTGCGTTCTGGCATTTATGACGGGACGTGATCAAATGTTCCGCACGGAGATAGCAGTGAATGAAAAGGCGGAATTTGTGTCTCTGTCATCAGTTGCAGAGTTTGGGATTTATTTAAGACCCGGAGAAAAAACAGAGACGGAAGTGCTTCGCATTGAGCATACAAAGGATGCCATCGGCGCCATCAACCGGTTTGCTGCAGACAAGGCAGAGCGGTACGGAAGCAGAAATGCAGGGAATCCGTCTGTATTCTGTACATGGTATTATTATGGATTGACAGTAAGCTATGAAGATGTGATTACAAATTTAAACCGGATGAAGCAGTTAAAGCTTCCTTTTGATGTGTTTCAGATAGATGAAGGCTGGGAGAAGACTCTCGGAGAGTGGGAGCCCAATGAAAAGTTTCCGGTTCCCATGAAAGAGGTGGCAGAGCAGATTAAAGAGGCGGGATATCGTCCGGGTATCTGGACCAGTCCTTTTGTGGCAAAGGAGACGGCAACTATTTGGCAAAAGCACCCGGAATGGATATTGAAGGACAAGCAGGGAATACCGTATCTGTTTCCCATGAATGATACCACTTATTATGTATTTGATATTACCAATCCGGCTACCTGGGAATATTTTACGGAGCTTTACAGAAAGCTTACCTTTGACTGGGGATATACCTATCACAAACTGGACTTTACCAGAGCTGCAGTCATTTATGAGGATGCAGATTTTTTTGACAAGCATATGACATTGGCGCAAGCCTATTACAGGGCGGTATCGGCAATCAGAAAGGGAATGGGAGAAGAAGCATACTTTTTGATGTGCGGTGGTTTGTATGATCCTATTATCGGATTGGTAGATGCCCAAAGAACCGGTTCCGATGTGCTGTCTATGTGGAGCTCCACCATCAATAAGAACGGAAAAACCGCTCCCTATACCATAAAGCAGAGCCTGCTCAGGTATTATATGAACCATTGGTGGAACAATGACCCGGATGCGTTGATGGTACGGAAAAATGAAACGATGGAACGGGGACTTCGTCTTACTTACGGACTGCTAAATGACGAAGAAGTGAAAACCTCCACAGTGAATCAGTTTATTGGTGGCGGCATTGTTTGCTCCACAGAGCCTCTTGATAAAATTTCCGAAGACAGACTTTATCAGCTCAGACATATTTTGCCTGTAATGAAAACAAAGGTGCAGCCTCTTGATTTCCTTTTCGGAAACAGATTTCCTTCCATAGTGAGGGCAGAGTTTGAAAAAGATGACAGAATTTGTGTGGCAATGATTAATTGGGAGGATGAGGAAAAGCGGCAGGTAAATCTGACATTAAGCAGGGAAATTCTCGGCGAAGCATATGAGGAAAATGCAAGCTATGCTGTCAGCGATTTTTATTCGGGAGAGTATGTTTTACATGTAAAAGCAGGCGAGAGTGTAAGTTTCAGGGCGTTAGAACCGCACGGGGCAACGGTAATTAAGATTGAAAAAATAATGGACAGACCTATTGTGGTGGCATCTGACGGACATTATTCCATGGGACTTGAAATAAATAAGCTGGCAATGGAGGACGGTAGGCTTACCATAGATTATGAACATAAATTTGATTATCCGGTAACATTTAAAATTTGGATGGGAGGAGAAGATGACAATGTTTCAGAAATTCGATATACAAAAACCTCAAATAAGTGAGAACGAATATGTGATTACCCAGTACGGTGCAGTAAGCGGCGGAGAGGTGAGCAACACAGAAGCCTTTGCACAAGCAATGGAAGCTGCCTCAAAGAGCGGCGGAAAGGTAGTTGTGCCGGACGGAATCTGGCTTACCGGGCCTATTGAGTTAAAATCCGGTGTGGAGCTGCATCTTGAAGATAATGCGGTGATTGTTTTCGACAAAAACCCGGAAGAGTATCCCCTCATGGTGACAGATTACGAAGGAATTAAACGGATTCGTGCCAAGTCACCTATCTGGGCTGAGGGAGCAAATGACATTGCGATTACAGGAAAAGGTGTGATTGAAGGAAGCGGACATCTCTGGCGCCCGGTGAAGGAGTTTAAAATGACGGCCCGTCAGTGGAAGGAGCTCCTTAAACAGTCAGAGTATGTGATTGACAGTAAGGAAGGCGGTATCTGGGTACCGACGAAGTCTGTGTATGACGGAAGAGCGCATGGTGAAGTATTTCCCGACCATGACGGAGCACTTGACGAGGCAGCTCCTTTTTACGATTTTTACAGACCGGTTATGGTGAGTCTGAGACACTGCAAACGTGTTTTAATAGAAGGGGTTTTACTGCAAAATTCACCGGCATGGTGTCTGCACCCTTACTTTTGTGAAGACGTAACTGTGCGAAACATCCGAATCAACAATCCTTATTATGCACAGAATGGGGACGGCATTGATGTGGAATCCTGCAAAAACGTAGAGGTGTGTTATTCTAATTTCAGCGCAGGCGACGATGCCATTTGCATTAAGGCGGGAAAAGACAAAGAAGCCAGAAAAATAACAGGTCCTTGTGAGAATATTCATATTCATCATTGCTATGTGGGATACGGACACGGAGGCTTTGTCATCGGAAGTGAGATGTCAAGAGGCGTCAGAAATGTGCTTGTGGAGGATTGCAGCTTTGTGAATTCCGATGTAGGTATCCGGTTAAAAAGTGCCATGGGAAGAGGCGGCGTTGTAGAGGACATTTATATCAGAAACATCAACATGGTAAACATGAAAAAAGAAGCTGTGGTGATGACCATGGACTATGTGCATAATCTGATGGATTATCATGATCCGGTAGTGCAAAGCAATGACGAAGAAGATGTGCCCAAATTCAGAAATATTTATGTGGAGAATTGTGTATGCAGGGGCGCGGAGATGCCGGTAAGAATTTGCGGATTGTCAGGCAGATCAGACACCATTCGAGAGATTTACTTTAAGAATTGTGATTTTATGGCAGAAAAAGAAAATCTGTTGAAGGATTGTGAAAATATTTATTTTGAGTAAAGTGTAATGCTCGATAAAGAGCAACAGATGCAGTGCGAAGGAGAAGCTATGAATACCGTAATAGAATTTTTTGACGAAGACCCTATAGAGAACCTGATTACTTGTATGAATTATCAGTTTGATAAAGTGATTTATTTCGGGCATAAAGATTCCATGACTCAGGAGCGAGTGCGGATAACGCGTAATTCGCTTAAGAAAATATGCGGCATCGCGGAAGTGTCGTTTGTGGAACTGAGCAAAAAGAGTCTGGAGCGGGTAGTGGAAATTTTGGAACGCGAAGTAAATGCGGAGAAAAAGCAGGGGAACCAATGTTTTTTTGACTTGACCGGAGGAGAAGGATTGATTCTTGTAGCTATGGGAATCTTGTCTACCAAATATGAAACACCCATGCACCGATATGATATTTGGAGCGGAGAGTTAACCGTTTTCGGAGATAAAGACGGCATCCGAATTGACCGGACTGTGCCGGAGAAAAAAGTAAAGCTGACGTTGGACGATATGATTGCCATGTGGGATGGCGTGATTAATTACAGACAGCAGAAGATGGCAAAAAGTCATTTAAACGATGAGGAATTTATCCGTGATTTTGAAAAGATATGGAGCGTAGCAGGAAGAGATTCGAAGCAGTGGAATACTTTTTCCGGTGTGTTTAAGCGTTTTGCCGGATATGAAAATGAGAATCTGACGGTGAGAGCATCTGTGAAGGAACTTGACAAATGTATCAGACAATATGGTGCACTTACAAGACGCGGAGCTATTGCGATGTTACATGAGTTGGATGAACTGGGCATTTTGGAGAATGTCAAAACAAACAAGGAAATGCTGCAGTATAAGTTTAAGAACGGAATTGTGAAGGAATGCTTGCAGGATGCAGGATGTGCATTGGAGCTGCATACCTATTATGAAATGAAAAACAGCGGGCGTTTTTCGGATTGCAGGGTAGGTGTGCACATTGACTGGGACGGAAAGATAGGTGGTGAGGAACAGGATGTCATTAACGAAATTGATGTACTGGCTTTGGAAGGATATATTCCTGTGTTTGTCTCCTGTAAAAACGGTAAGGTGAATCAGATGGCACTCTATGAACTGGATGCAGTGGCAAGCCGGTTTGGGGGTAAGTTTGTAAAGAAAGAATTGCGGGCAGGACAGGAACTGTCGGAGGCATATGCCAATCGCGCCATGGAAATGGGGATTACGGTTGTGTATGATTAAACAAAGTGTTGACAAATATAATTTATGGAATATATAATAAAACATATGTTACATAACGTGGTTATAGAACTAAGTTATGAGAAGGAATGCGAGGGATTTGGGATGCCGCCAAAAGCAAAGTATACAAGGGAACAAATTATTAATAAGGCATTTGAAATGGCGCGGGAGAAAGGAATCGATGCTGTAGTTGCCAGAGAACTTGGAAAGGAACTTGGAACGTCATCTTCTCCTATTTTCACTGCGTTTAAGAATATGGAAGAATTACAGCAGGAAGTAAGAAAGGTTGCACTTAAGGAGTTTGAGGCTTATGTCAGTGACGCCGTAAACTATGCACCTGCTTTTAAATATGTGGGACTAAAGATGATAGAATTTGCGATGAAGGAGCCGAAGCTGTTTCAACTTGTATATATGCGTGAGCATGACAGAAATCAGACTTATTCCATGTTAATTGAAGAACTTGGAGAGACCGTGAATGTATGTATTGAAATCATGCAACGCGACTATGCGCTGACAAGGGAGCAAGCCACGCTTTTGTTCAAACAGGTGTGGTTACATACCTTTGGCATTTGTGTGTTAGTAGCCGGAAAAGTGTGCAATATTACCCCGGAGGAGATTTCGGAAATGCTGAGTGTAGAGTTTAGAGGTACATTGATGCTGATTAAATCCGGCAAGATTGAAGTAACTGAAGTAAATGAGCGTGATAAGGCGGAATAAAGGGATAAACCTGTTTGTAGGAAACAGATAAATGAAATGCGGGCAGAAAGGGGATGAAAAACCATGAGAAATTTTGTCAGACTGACAGACAGAACCCAAAAAGAAATTTATGATATTTTCAAAATCGCGGATGAAGTGGCGCAGGGTAAACATAAGGATGTACTGAAAGGAAAAAGTGTGGTTTTATTTTTCCCGAATACCAGCATCAGAACCAGAGTTACGTTTGAAAAAGGAATTTATTTGTTGGATGGACAACCGATTTTGTTCCCCTCAGAAACTTTGGACAAAAAAGAGGATTTGAGGGATGTATGCGGTTATTTAAATAATTGGGCAGATATGATAATTGTAAGGCACAAGGACATTCATTTAGTGGAAAAGATGGCGGAATATGCAACCTGTCCTGTCATTAATGCCATGACAGACAGCAATCATCCTTGTGAAGTGCTTTCGGATTTGTATGCCCTTTCTCAAATCAGAGAGGATATTACAGGGGATGAATATTTGTTTTGCGGTAAAAGAGGAAATATTGGTCTTGCGTGGAAGGAAGCATCTGAGGTGATGGGATTTTCCCTGTCGCAATGCTGCGGAAAAGGATACGAAATCGAAGGACTGCCGGTTTTTTATGATATTTATGAAGCAGTCAAGGGGAAGGACATTGTCTGCACCGATTCCCTGCCGAAGGAAGTTCTGGAAGACTTTAAGAACTGTCAGGTGACGAAGGAAGCTATGGATATGGCAAATGAAGGTGCAGTTTTGAATCCCTGCCCACCTTTTTATCGCGGCGAGGAGGTCTCGGAGGATGTGATTGATTCATGGTATTTTGTGGGATATGGGTTTAAAAAGTATTTGCTTGAAGTACAACAGGCAGTGATGATTGATTGCCTGCGTGAGTGATGAAAATAAACATCGCAGTAGGGTGCCGGAGAGCATATATTTGTTGCCGAAGGCGTTTGTAAAGAGAGGAGAGAAAAAATGAACTTAAGATTGGAGTGGGTGAAATGCCCCATATGCGGAAATAAAACAAGAATAAAAATAGGGCAGGATACGATAATGAAAAGTTTTCCGCTGTTTTGCCCGAAATGCAAACAGGAAACATTGATAGATGTAGAACGCTTTTTGATAAAAGTCGTACAAGATACAGAGCCGGACGCGTAGACGCAGAGCCAATTATCGGTAGGATGATAGTTTGCTGTGCGTCTTTTTGTTTTAAGGACAAATTTTTGAGGAGTAAGAATGAAAATACTTAATTTAAAGAATAGTAACGAACAAAAAATGTGGATTGACAGAATACGTGATTGTGACTGGGGAGCAGCTAAGTTTCTTGCAGATTTGTTAGAACAAGATAAATTTGATGAAATGGTCGGTGGCGGTAGTCTGCTTATCATGACAGATGAAGAAAAAATTGCTTCGTTCTGTACATTGACGCGAAAGGACTGCGTTGATGATGATACGCTTTTCCCATGGATAGGATTTGTGTTTACTGCACCTGAATACCGTGGCAACAGATACAGCGGAGAACTTGTAGAATATGCATGCAATAGAGCAAAAGAGCAGGGATTTAAAAATGTGTATATTGCTACTGACCATATCGGACTTTATGAAAAATACGGCTTTACATATATTGAAAGCCGCGTTGATATTTCCAATGATATAAGCAGAATTTATTGCAGGAAGGTAAGCGGAAATGGAAGTGACGTATAGGTTGGCAACCCAAGATGATATTGATCTGCTGGTAGAGCAGAGGCTTGATTTTATTCAGGTGAGTGAGAACAGCAGCGATTATGAAATGATAAAAGCCAGTTGCTATGCCTATTTTGAAAAAGCACTTTTACATCAGACTTGTGATGTGGTTTTGGCAGAAGAAAGCGGCGTATGTATAGGAACAGGAATTGCTTTTTATTATGATTCAGTACCATCAATCTTAAATCCCGCAGGGAAAAACGCTTACATCACAAGCATGTATGTGAAGCCGGAATATAGATGCGCAGGCATCGGTAATAACATTCTTATGAGGATAATCGAATGTGCAAAAGAAAAGGATTACAACATCATTATGCTGAATGCTTCTACTATGGGCAGGCCGATGTATGAAAAGGTCGGATTTACTGAAATCCGGGGCGGAATGATTTTGGAAGTTTAAATAGAAAAGGAGAAATGAGCATGGGAAGGTTAACAAATGAAGCAGAAGCAATTTTATATTCACGTTTTGGGAAGGACAGTCTGATCGCACTTGCAACTTGTGAAGGGAATATTCCCAGTGTCAGAACAGTAGACGCATATTATGCGGACGGGGCATTTTATGTATTAACCCATGGGCTCTCCGGTAAAATGCGTCAGATTGCTTTAAATGATAATGTGGCTGTTTCGGGAGAGTGGTTTACTGCGCATGGCAAGGGAGTCAATTTGGGGTGGTTCGGTGCAGAGGAGAATAAGCAGATTGCAGCAAAAATGCGTGAGGTTTTTGCAGAGTGGATTGATAATGGTCACAATAATTTTGAGGATAAAAATACATGCATTTTGAAGATTGACCTGATGCAGGGAACTTTATTTGCAGACGGAAAGAGATATGATATTGATTTCGGCATCAAATAGAAGAGTGTAAAAAGATTTTGACAGCGTTTTTTTGCTTTGTCAAAGACATTTGATAGAAAAAAGATGACAGAACAGGTATATTCCTTTCAGAAGCAGGAGGTCACATATGGAAATCGGAAGCAAAATAAAAGGTGCAAGAGTAAGCTGCGGTCTTACGCAGGAACAGGCAGCTGAGAAATTAATGGTTTCAAGGCAGACTATATCAAACTGGGAAAACGGAAAATCCTTGCCGGATATTGTCAGCGTGATGAACATGAGTGATCTCTATCAAATCAGTTTGGATACGTTATTGAAAGGAGATACCAAAATGAAAGAAAAGATGGAAAAGGATGTTAAGAAATATCAGGTAAGCAGACGGTTTATCCTGGTAACGGGTATTTTTGTATTCGTAACCTCTGTTATCAGGCTTATTAGCACATACGTAGGCGGTGCTTTTGAAGAATTTTGCGATGCCGCATTCCCATGGGTGTTAATGGGACTTGTGATTGCCTGCCTGATGACTTATTTAAGTGACAGAGAGGAAGCAACAAAGGATTAGATATGAATAGAAAAATAATAGAATTTTATAAAGAATTGCCAAAGATATATACAGAAAGTGATGGAGCTTTTTGGGATGATGAACATATTTCAAAATTTATGTTGGAAGCTCATTTGAATCCGGATTGCGACAGTGCGTCCAGAAAGCAGGATGGTATCATCCGTTCTGCGAATTGGATAACTGAGTTTTGCGGAGGCGGAAGCGGTAAAAAAATGTTAGATTTGGGCTGCGGCCCCGGGATTTATGCAGAACTGCTTGCAGAAAAGGGATTTCAGATGACCGGAGTTGATTTTTCCAAGCGTTCCATCCATTATGCAAAGGAAAGTGCAAAGAAGAAACAAATGGAAATTGTATATCATTATCAGGACTATCTGACTATTGATTACTCAAATGAGTTTGATGTTGTGATTCTGATTTACTGTGATTTTGGTGTACTGTCTCCGGAGAGCAGACAGATCCTGCTAGGCAAAATTTATCAGGCACTAAAACCCGGCGGCAGACTAATTATTGATGTTTTCAACGAACCATATTTGAAATCTTTCGAGGAGATGGAAGCTGCACATTATGAGCAAAGCGGATTCTGGACACCTGAGCCGCATGTAGTGATGCAACGGAATTGCTATTACAAAGAAAGTGCCAATACTTTGGAGCAATATTTGGTTATTACAGAAGATGATGTGAAACGTTATAATATTTGGAATCAGATTTATTCGAAGGAAAGATTTGCAAAGGAAGTAACCGGGGCAGGATTTGAAGCTGTACAGTTTTTTGATGATGTGCAGGGTAAGGAATATACCGGAGAAGCAGACACTGTTTGTGGCGTGTTTGAGAAGTAGCTGGTCATGACTGGAGTAAGGAATATTTTTGAAAGGAGGCGATTGACATGAAGGTATTAGTAAATAATATTCGTCGTGCTGAAAATAAAGAAATGAAGGTGAGAGAAAAGAGGATGTTACCATGCTGAAATAACGGAAAGGAATAGTATGTTAAAATTAAAATATATGTTCGAGAATTATGAGTTGGCGAAGTTTGCTTTGGAGAACTGGGAGCATGATGCAGAAAGTCTATGGGAGTATTTAAAGTATTTTAGGATTTCTTCCAATGCAGTGTATCCCTTTGCGGCACACGGGAAGCGATACTTTTTGCGGCTGTCGCCGGCAGAAGAAAAGTCAGAGCAAAATCTGAAAGGTGAGCTTGCTTTTTTGCAATACTTGCGGGAAGCAGGATATCCGGCAATGGCACCTGTGACATCTAAGAGCGGCGAAGTTCTGTTATCGCTCACTACAAAGTGGGGAGAATATTTTGCTTGTGTGTTCGAGGGCGTGCCGGGACAACCAATAGAGGAGACTGACTATCATAATGACATCATGCTTTCTTACGGAAAGGCACTTGGCAGGTTGCATTGCCTTTCCATGCAATATGTACCGGAGTGCCCTAAGTGGTCCTATGAGGATGCGCTTGCTTGGATTAGGGATGTTTTGAAGGAGCATCATGTACCGCAAAACATGATGTCAGAGGTAGAGGCAGTGGAGCAGGAATTGGCTTTGCTGACAAAGAATTCTGAAAACTTCGGATTGGTTCATTATGATTTCGAGCCGGATAATGTGTTCTATGAGAAAACGGACGGTAGTTGTCATGTGATTGATTTTGAAGACGGGATGTATCACTTTTTTTTAGTAGATATTGAGCAGGTGTTTGACTGCTTGTCGGAGGAATTGGAAGGGGAAGCGCTTTGCAAGGCAAAGGAATACTTTTTACAGGGATACCGTAGTGAAAAAATGTTGGAGGCTGATTTTGAAGAGAAGCTTCCGGCTATGCGGAGGTTTTGCAACCTTTATTCTTATGCCCGGCTAATCCGTTGCGTTGCTGAGGAGATAGAGGATGCACCCGAGTGGATGTGTAATTTGAAAAGACGCCTTATATACAAGATAAAACAATTGGAAAGTGGCGTTAAGCAGTAAAAGGTTTGTGGGGATAGAAATGCTATCCCCACGTAATGTATAATAAATTATGTATGCGTAAAATGACATCCTAATAGTATATGTAGAACGTGCAGGGGAATATAGTTGAGTAGTTTAATGAGTATGTTTTTTGATATTTATTTCATCAAGAGTCATATCCTGCAGATTGCTATCTTGTGCTGATTGACGCAAATTTTGAAAAGCGACGCGACCTTCGTCAAGAGTAGTTGTAGGGGATACGGAAATTTCAAATGGTATTCGGCGCTCCCTCACAACAGTATGAGCAAAAATATTAATAGCGGTTGAAGTGTTCATTCCAAATTCTTTACATAGAGCATCAAATTGATTTTTAATTGTTTCGTCCATGCGAACACTAAATGTAGATTGTGCCATATAATCCCTTCTTTCTATAAGTGTATGGTAAATTTTATAAGTATTGTTGGTTATATTATATACATTATGTGTTTGATGGTCAATAAATATGAACACGATAGGTTACAATATGAACATGAAATGAAATATATGTACAGTTGAGAAGAAAATCAACAGTGTTACAAAGGTATAGACAATTGCAAGAGATGAATGAAAAAAATTATGAGAGAAAAGGTGTAAAATGATTATAAAAGAAACAATTAGGGAAAAGATACTGGCGCTTGGCGCTGATGTTTGCGGTTTCGGTAAAACAGAGCGATTTGCAGGTGCACCGGAAGGATTCAGACCTACAGATTTATATGCGGATTGTAAGTCTGTGATTTCAGTAGGGATTGCGTTGCCCAAGGGTCTGCTCCGCGTTGACTCAAGACTTTTATATGGTCATTTTAATGCAGATGTGGTACATAAGGTGGATGAAGTAGTATTTGCTGCATCCAAGATGATCGAGAAAGAGTGCGGCGCAATCTGTGTGCCGATTCCGTCAGACGGACCTTATGAATATTGGGAAGCAGAGACTATGACCGGTAAAGGTTTGCTATCCATGAAACATACGGCAGTGGCATGTGGTGTGGGGCAGATTGGAAAGAGCAGTTTACTGCTTAATCCGACATACGGAAACAGGCTTACTTTGGGTGCTGTTTTGACAAACATGGATTTGGAAAGTGACCCATACTGTGAAAATATATGTATTCCCGGATGCACGAAATGTTTAAATGCCTGTCCGGTATCGGCAATAAGTGATGAGGTTGTCACACAAAGAGAATGCAGACAAAATACTTATGGTTCCACAGCAAGAGGGTTTGATACGGTTGATTGTAATAAATGCAGAAGTGTATGTCCGATGCGTGACGGTTTTATGAAAGAAACCATATAAAAATTCTTATGCAAGAGTGGAATGTTCAGTATGTTTTGAGGAAAGGAAAAGCGATGGAGGCGTTTTATAAAAGGCAATGAGTTTTATAACATACAGCTTAGATTATTATTATAATGAATTGGAAAAATTAGAATCAACGGATGCCACGGAAGCAACAATCTATCATGCAAAGCGACTGCTGAAAATGTTGGATGACCTTGAGGATGAAGGGTATTTTGAGTTAAATGAAAAACTTGAGGAAACCTTTCACGCTGTATCAAGACTAAGAAGTTACATCAGTAATCACCATGCAGACCCGTTTGAATTGATTCATAAGCCTCTAAAAGAGCCAGAACTTGCTTATGAAGAAAGAGAGGTAGAGCTTACAGAGGCTGTTGAAACGGTTGCAAAAAAGGCAAAGGACAATGGAAACGCAGTAAATATTCCGGAACAGGATAGTAACAAATTTATTGAAGAATTGAAAAGATTCTGTGACTGGATAGGCTATAAGGAAGATACTGCATATATTTTTCTGCTTAGAGACACCTTAATACCCTATATTTACTATAAAGAGAAGGGGCGGGAGAGGATTTATCCATGGCTGCTTGGGCGAAAGACTTTAAACCGGATGATCGGCAAAGAAGGGGTAGATGATGAAATCCGTGCAAGTGTGATAAAGGCACTTGAAAGTGGACAGGCGCACAATTTCTCTGAATTTTGCGAGCATGTTTTACCTGATATCAGGGAAAGCATTCAGTATTATCCGGAGATAGAAAATTGTTTTAAAAAGATGCTGGAAGAAATAACCGAAAGGCGAATTCTTGTGATTGAGTCAGGGTGCTCAGGTACTTTCCCGTTACTTCTTATGAGTTTGGACGAGAGGGTGGATATGCGTATGTATACTACATATCCCTATCTCTTAGAGACATACGGGGACAGAATCTACACACCGAAATATGAAGAAAACAGATTGTTTGAAACATTGTATTCTCAAGATTTGTATTTCCGTTTTTCTGATTTAAGAGACGGAAAGTTTTATGTGAATAAATGTGAGAGTGATGTTGTGGAGAAAAAGGCGTTGGAAGAAGTAAGAGAGCTATTTTGTTTGGAATTCCCAAAAGAATCCGAATTTGAACAATTGCGGACGTGTTTATACAAATTATATGATATTGGAATTGAGCAGGTGGAAGCTGCTGAGAATGGTGCAGGCGGGCTAACTTATTTTGTTTCTGCAGGGAATAAAAAGTATGTTGTAAAATATCCCAACGATAATGCTATGAATCATTCGGAAGTGGAAATCAGAGTTTGTAAAGTCCTTTTGGAAAAAGGAATTCCTGTCTGTAGATTTCTTCAAAATAAGCAGGGTGAAATGATTTCCACAGATGAGAATGGCAGGAAATTTACTCTTCAGGATTTCTATGAAGGCATTACCTATGATTATAACAATGCGCCTGTTTGTGCGCAGAAGGAATCGGCAGTTTTGCTTGCAAAGATACATAATGCCATGAAGGATATTGATAATATTCCTGTGGGGATTGATGAAAATTTCTTTGTATATCGAAAACCGGAATATATGAAAGAACCCTACACGGCAACACTGCAGCAAGCGATAGCTAATGGAGATAATGAGATTGTTGATGCTATCCGTTCCAATATGAGAATCATAGAGGCTATGCCTGCCTATGGATTTGACAGTAAAAGATTCAGTGTGGGGAATACCCATGGTGATTACATGATTTCGCAGCTCCTATGGAAAGAGGAGAAAATAAGTGCAGTGATTGACTGGACTTGTGCATGCAGACATCCTTATATATGGGAAATTGTCAGGTCCTACATTTTTATGGCACCGGAAGTAGGACAGGGAGAAATTGATATAAAGGCGTTCATTCAATATATTGCCAATTATACGGAGATTGCTTCCTTAAATGCTTATGACATAGAAAATGCAGGAAAACTATTTTATTACTTCTTGGCTGTCTGCAATTTTTATGAGCAGTATTACAAATCACTTTCGGAGAACAGATTTATTTTTCTTAAGCAGGCTAAGATGGCATCAGGGCTTCTTGTGTGGTTTGAGAAGCATATTGATGAGTTAAATGAGAAGCTTTGTGAATTTGCAAAGCTAGTTACTTACCAAAAGAAAATGGCGTCATATTATGATTTCGAAGGACGCCTGTCACAGTACCCAAGCAAGAAACCCATGAGAGTGCTTGCACTTACCAAAATAGCGGAATGCTTTGAAAGTGAGAGAAACTATACGGAAAAAGAAGTAAACGAAATCATCAGGGAAAATATTTCTTTTTCAGATATAGAACTGGTTCGAAGAGAAATGTTTCAGTACAAATTGTTAGGAAGATTGCGGGACGGTTCACAGTATTGGCGGGAGGCGTAAACGTGGCAACAAGTAAAGACTATTTGAATTTTATATTGGAGCAGTTGTCAGGTCTTGATGGAATTTCTTGCAGGAAAATGATGGGTGAATACATTATATATCATCATGGTAAAATTGCCGCATATTTGTGTGATAACCGTCTATTGGTGAAGATTCTGCCAAGCACAACCGGTATGCTGCCGGATGCAAAAAAAGAAGCACCATACGAGGGTGCAAAAGAAATGCTTTTGGTTGAAGAAGTTGACGACAGAGAATTTCTGACAGAGCTGTTTCTGACGATGTACGAGGAACTTCCGATACTTAAGAAAAAGAATCAGAACAACTTGTTGGAATAAATGGACTGTTGAATTTGAAATTGGAGGGAATAGAAATGCGAATAAGACCTTATCAGAGTAAAGATTTTGACGTGATATCACAATGGATTACAGATGAGCGCTCGCATGCTTTATGGTGTGCCAATTTAATACCCTATCCATTGGAGAAAAATGGTTTTGATAATTTTTTGCAAGAGATAGAAGAACGATTTGGAGACAGCCCATTTGTTGCTACTACAGATGAGGGAAAGGCAGTTGGCTTTTTCTGTCTTTCCGTTAATTTGAATACAAATGAAGGAATGCTGAAATTTGTAGTGGTAGATAATACGATAAGGAATAAAGGATATGGATGCGAAATGCTGCAATTAGCTGTAAAATATGCATTCGAAATAGCAAAAGCAGATGCAGTGCAATTGAATGTTTTCCCCGAAAATCCGGGTGCAAAGAAATGTTATGAAAAAGTAGGATTTAAGGAAAGAACATTAACAGAAAATGCATTTAGCTTTAAGGATGAATCGTGGGGCAGATGTAATATGATTATTACAAGATAGGAACTGCAGATTTTGAAATTATGGAGACATCATTATGCTTGGAAATATTGTGAAAGTAGTTGTGGACAGACCGTTAGGAAGCTACCATCCTAAATATAAAGATATATATTATCCTATAAATTATGGTTATATTGAAGGAATAATTGCGCCGGACGGAGAAGAACAGGATGCATATATTTTAGGTGTGGATGTGCCGGTGAAAGAATTTGTAGGAAAAGTAATAGCAATTATTCATCGGGATGATGATGTTGAAGAAAAGTGGGTGGTTGCACCTGAAAATGTTTCTTTTACAAAAGATAAAATTATGGAGCAAGTCAGATTTCAAGAGAAGTACTTCAAATCAGAAGTCAGAATGTAAAATCTTGTTTGCAAATATTGGATAATATGAATTTAAAAATTGGAGAAAAAAATATGAAATCTTTACAAAAAATTCAAAAGACATGTGGAGTCTTTCAAGTTTTAACAAAGGTAGCCACGACTCTATGCTTTGTTGGCTCAGGCTTGCTGCTTGTCGGAATGATTTGCGGCATTGTTATTTCCGGTACAGGAGCAGTTATTTCAGAGGGAAAGGAAACTCTGTATAAATTGACCGCATCAGGATCCTTTTATGAAATGACAGGTACGCTTCTGGTGGATTTTATAATTACCCTGACGAATGCTATCCTGTTTTTGCATGCCTATCGGTATTTCAGCGTAGAACAGGCTGATGGTACTCCTTTTTCCTTGAAAGGTGCGGGTTTGATGAAACGCTTGGGTATTCTGCTGATAGTCCTTCCTGCGGTGGAAGCAATTCTGGTAGCTATAGTGCAAGGTATTTTTGAACTTTCTCAAAATGATTTTTCCGATATTGGTAATGGAACAAGTGTCATGATGGGTATCATGCTAATTCTGATTTCTATGATTCTCAGTTACGGAGCTACTTTGGAGCAAGGAACTCAAATACATGAATAAGCATGTGCTTATTTAAAGTTGCGGAGGTTAATGATGCACATAACATTATTCACAGATAACATAGATGAATATTTGAAAGAAGATAGTGTGATAGATTTCGGAAACGAAAGCATTGTGCGGCTTGCAGATGCCTTATATCAAAAAGCAGACAGTGAAGCGGAGTACATAAAAAAGGTATATGAATTTGTAAGAGATGATGTTTCACATTCGGCAGATGTAAACAAGGATGTAATAACCTGTTCAGCATCAGAGGTTTTAAAAGCAGGACATGGGATTTGTTTTGCAAAGTCGCATTTGTTGGCTGCTTTGTTACGCTGTAAATCTATTCCAACCGGTTTTTGTTATCAAAAATTGATATTGGATGACGAAACAGCTCCTGTTTTGATATACCACGGATTAAACGGAGTATATATCAGTGAATATCAAAAGTGGGTACGCCTTGATGCCAGGGGAAATAAAGAGGGTGTAAACGCACAATTTTCAGTAGAGGAAGAACATCTTGCTTTTCCTGTTCGTGCTGAAAAAGGTGAGAAAGATGGTTTTACAATTTATCCTAACCCGGATAAAAAGGTTTTAGAGCGATTGAGAAAATATAAGACAAGGACAGAACTTTGGAATGATTTGCCAACCGACTTGGATTATATTTCATAATACAATTTGAAGTTGATGGAGGGAATATCACGATGCAGAATATAATTATGCAACCTATTGGATGTGTTAAAAATTGTATTGAAAATAAAAAGGATGTTTCATGGGGAGAAGATGTTTCTACAATTATGTTGGGCGAAGAATATTATACAGGACTGAAAGGACTTGAAGATTTTTCACATGTAATAGTTATTTACTATTTGGATAAAGCAAAATATGAAAAAGAGAAGCATCTGCAGAGAAGACCTCAAAATCGTGAAGATATGCCATTGGTAGGTATCTTTTCACAGAGGGGAAAGGATAGACCGAATACAATAGGTATGACATCTGTTGAAATTGTTTCGGTGGGTGAAAAGTCAATAACAGTAAAAGGGTTGGATGCCATTGATGGAACGCCTGTATTAGATATTAAGCCATACTATCCTGCTTATGATAAGAAAGATGCATATGTACCAGAATGGGTTACGAGGCTGATGGAACATTATTTTTAGGATATGCTTATGTTGAAAACGTTTAGTAAGTCGGTGGGTTTAGCAGAGATTCGAATTTGAATTGGCAGCAGAGAGGATGTTCGTAAATGTACAACTTTAAGAGAATCGGAATGAATGAAATTGAGGCCATAAAAGAGTTATTTACAAGTGTATTTACAATCGAACCATGGAATGATGATTGGTCAAACAAAGAACAGTTGGATTTGTATTTGTCTGATTTGGTGGGACAAAGTAATTCATTGGCATATGGATTGTTTGAAGATGAAAAATTGATAGGTGTTTCTATGGGGCATATTAGGCATTGGTATTCCGGCACTGAATATTATATTGATGAGTTATGCATACAGACAGATAAGCAAGGAAATGGTATTGGAACTTATTTTCTGAAAGAAATCGAAAGAGGAATAAAAGAAATTGGTTTAGCACAAATTTTTTTGCAAACAGAGAGTAATGTACCTGCTTATGGCTTTTATCAGAAAAATGGATTTTGCGAATTGAAGGAGCATGTATCGTTTGCAAAACGAATATAGTGCAGGGATATAACAACACAGAGAAGAATTTGAAGTTGATGGATGAAAAGAGGTAAGGAATTACATGGATTTTACAACGATTACAGCTTGTGGAGAATGTTGTGTAGGATGCAAGAAAAAAGAAGATGGTATTTGTCAAGGATGTATAGAGTCAGATGGACATTGTGTGGAATGGGAGCAATCTAATGGTTGCCCAATACATAAATGTACAAGAGAGCATAATGTGCAATTCTGTGGATTATGTAAAGAATTTCCGTGTGAATGGCTGACTCAAAAAGTTGTTTGGCGGCAAAATGTAGTAGAAGAATTAACAGAATTAGCAAATCTATATCGCCAACAGAATTAGACAAATTACAGTAATACTGAATGATAAATTTGTGCAATAGAAACGGAGAACGCAAAATGAAAATATTGATATTAATGGGAAGCCCCAGACTTCACGGAAATACCGCCGAACTGTGCAAGCATTTTATGGAGGAACTGAAAACGCAAAATGCCGAGGTACAGTACATCGAACTTGAAAATAAAACAATCACTCCTTGCAAGGAGTGTTATGTCTGTCAGGATGTATCAGGAGAGTATGGTTGTTCACAAAAGGATGATATGACAGAAATAGCAGAAAAGATTTTGTGGGCAGATACTGTTATTTTGGCAACTCCTATTTTTGCCTGGTATTGTACAGCAAAGATGAAAGCAGTGCTTGACCGCCACTATGGCTTTAATAAATTTTATGGTAGCGCGGAAGGATGCCTTTGGGAAAATAAGAAAGTCGGTATTATTGCAACTCATGGGTATGAGGGAGATTATGCAACTGAACCTTTTGAAGTGGGTGTAAAGAGGTTGTGCATTCATTCTAACCTGAAATACATCGGCATGTATTCCGTGCAGGATAGCGATAATCTTGCTTCTTTTCGGACCACCGAAGCGGTAGAGGGGGCGAAAGCCTTTGCACGTAAAGTAATGAAAGAAGAAACCTTGGGAAAAAATGACAGAGAATAGGAATATTAAGTCAATTAGGAGAAAAACCGGTATGAATGCAAAAGCATTACTGGTAGTTGATGTTCAGGAAGAATATATGAAAAGATATGAAGAAGGCTTGCTGAAACGCATTAATCAACGAATTGGAAAGGCTGTAGAAGATAGGGAACTCATAGTCTATATAGAAAATATCAAGATGCTTAGGCTTGCGGAGAAAAAAAGCCCATTTGCTACCGGGTTATATATTGCGTCTCCCTATGTGTTCAGCAAAAAGAAAGCCAGTGCATTTTCGAATGCGGAGCTAGTGAATTTCTTAAAAGAAAAGGGGATAACCAACCTTGAAATAATCGGTGTAGATGGTAATTATTGCGTGCTTGGTACTGCTAAAGAAGGCAAAAAATACTTAAATAGTGTGAGTGTAAATTGTAATTGTGTTGGGGCAATGAATAACCAACGGTATGAAAAAACAAAAGAAACACTTAGTAAATTAGGAGTGGAAATTTTGAATTGAGCGGTGAACTAAGATATGAAATTGATAGAGAAAGGAAATACTGCAGAAATATATGAGTATGGAGATAATTTAATATGCAAATTGTTCTATCCTCAATACCAGACAGATTATATTGAGCATGAGTTCCATAATGCAACTATGGCATGGGAATTAGGAATAAGAACACCAAAGGCTCATAGGATTATCGTGGAAGACGGGCGTCAAGGCATTATTTATGACCAAATTGTTGGAGAAGTACTTTCTGTTAAATTTTCTGAACCAAGCGAACCGGCATATGATGTGTGGATGAACAGGTTTGTTGATTTTCATAAACAGTTAATGCAATACAGTATAGATGATGCTATCTCTTATAAAGACTTTTTGAAAATGTTTGCAACGGATGAAGAAACAATTGCAAAAATCAACGCATTAGCTGATGGTAATTGTTTTATTCATGGTGATTTTCATATGGAAAATGTGATGCTTGATGAGAATAACGAAATAGTGCTTATTGATATGATGAATGTATGCAAGGGCACGGCGCTGTATGATGTTGCAAGAACATATTTTTTGTTAAGTTATGACAATAAAATCCAAAGCAAATACTTGGAAAAGATGGGATACTCTGTAAAGGATATTATGCCGTATTTAGAGGTGATTTTATCAGTTAGAGAGAATGAAATGAAGAGATAACGTTCAGTAAACCGGTGTGTTTAACTGAGAGATGGATTTGGTGGTGATAATTATAATGATAGTCGGAGTGATTCAGGCAAGTTCACAGACAAATAAAAACAGTATTTTATTTGATGCTGTAAAGGAATATGCTACAGGACATGAAGTGGTTAATTTTGGTTGTTTTCCGGATGATATCATAAAATTTTCATATATTGAGATATCAATAGAAATAGGTATTCTTCTTGCAAGTAAAGCTGTTGATTTTGTTGTGACAGGATGTTCATCTGGACAGGGAATGATGTTGGCATGTAATAATATGCCCGGAGTTATCTGCGGATATGCGCCCACACCTAAGGATGCATACTTATTTGCACAAATAAATAATGGAAATGCTATTTCTTTACCTTTAGGCGAAGAATACACCTACTCCGGAAGTGAAAATTGTAAGAAAACGATTGAAATGTTATTTTGTGAATCGTTTGGACAGGGATATCCTAAAGATCAGTCAGCGAGAAAAATTAGTGACGCAAAATTGCTTAAGTCTGTAAGAGAAAAGTCTCAAGTAGATTTTATTACGCTATTGGAAAGACTTGATGATAATTTGATTACAAAAGTTTTACAAAAGAACAATGTGTTTGATTATGTCCTAAATAATGGTACTGACATTACTATTATTAATTGGATTAAGCAACACATATAATATTAGCCTGCATGGAGAGCCTGATAAAAAGAGAAAGCTTTGAATTGAGCGAGCTCTTTTGCGAGCGATGACAATTAAACAAAGTTCAATTGTATGGGAAAGAGAGAACAATAAATTTGAAGAGGTGAGGATAGATATGAAAAATACAAATTTGTCTATTATTTTTGATTTGGATGGAACCCTTTGGAATTCTACAGGTTGTGCATGTGATATTTGGAATCGAGTGTTGGAAAAGCATAATGATATTTCGTTTAGAATGACAAAGGAAAAAGCGGAGCAATTGATGGGAAAGACAATGGAAGACATTGGAAAAATACTTTTTCCAGAACTTAATACTGAAGAAAGAAACGCGATTGTTGATGAATTTGGAGATGAAGAAGTAAAGTATTTAACAGAAAATGGTGCAGTTTTATATGAAGGACTTGAAGATACACTGAATCTGTTGAGTCAACAATATAAATTGTATATTGTAAGCAATTGTCAAGATGGATATGTTCCTGCTTTCTTGCATGCACACAAATTAGAAAGATATTTTACTGATATAGAAATGTCTGGACGTACAGGTCTGGATAAGGGTAATAATATTAAATTAATAATGAAAAGAAATAATATAGAATCAGCGGTTTATATTGGAGACACAGATGGAGATGAAAAAGCGGCTCGTTTTGCGGGCATTCCGTTTATCTATGCAAAATATGGTTTTGGAGAAGTTATATCACCAGACGCTATAATTGAAAATATTAGTGAATTGCCTGAACGTATAAAAAATGGGGTAAAATAGATTAAATAAATCAACAGCAAATATGTCTATAAATAACAATTTTCCAAACACTTGAAAATTTCAGTCTTGTGGAGAGATTGAAAGCACGCATGAATTTGAATTTTAAGGAGAAATGTTTATGAAAAAAGAACTTGGTATTGCCCGTTGTGGATTAGCATGTTGCCTGTGTTCTGAAAATGAACATTGCGGTGGCTGTGATTCCGGAAATTGCCCAGATACAGAATGGTGTGAAAATAGAAAGTGTTCGATAGAAAAAAATATTGATAATTGTTTCCTGTGTGAAGAGAATTGTAGGAAGGGACTCCTTGCAAAGACTAAACCTTATGGGTTTACTTTGTTTGCCAAAAGATATGGTATTGATACTTTAATCAACCGTCTCGAAGAAAATGAGAAAAATGATATAGTTTATCATCGACAGGGAATTGTTGGAGACTATGATGATTTTGATGATGTCGAAGAGCTTATTCGATTCATACAAACAGGTAAGCGTTAAATTTGAAGCTTATGAATAATTCAGATAAACAATGAAAGGGAGTTCACGATGGAATTTTTTGAAGTAATCGACAAAAGAAGAACAGTCCGAGATTTTGAAAACGAAAAAATATCACAGGTTGTTATAGAAAAAATAATTGGGGCAGCACTGAAAGCTCCAACAAATGACCATATGCGTGATTGGCATTATATAGTAATTCAGAATAGGAATACAGTAATGAAGCTTCTTGATATTATTCCTAAAGGTATTTCCGATGAAGACATGGAACAACTTATAAGGGATTGGAATTTGAGTGACAATGAACAGCAGAACGCCTACAGAGATGCTGTGCCCAAACAACATAAAATGCTAATGGATGCTTCGGTTGTTGTCATTCCTCTACTAAAGCAGAAAACTGATATTCTTCATCCCGACAATATATCACATCTTAATGGTTTCGCCTCAATTTGGTGTAGTATTGAAAACTTATTCCTTGCTTCGACTGCCGAAGGATATGGTTGTACTCTGCGAATTCCACTTGGCAATGAGGGGGAGTATGCAAAAGAGATGCTTGGTTTTCCGGATGATTACTTTATGCCCTGTTTTATTGGAATAGGTAAGCCAAAGAAGAATGCATCAGTCATAAAGCAGAAGAATATTGATGTCAAAGAGCGTATTCATTGGGATAATTGGTAAACTTTCAGTAAGCCGGTGCAATCAACTGAGAGATGAACTTGAAATTTACGGAGGCGTTAGTAATGAGACTTGACGGATTTGGATTGTTTGTAGAAGATATGGCAACTATGATTCGCTTTTATAGAGATGTTTTGGGCTTTGAAATCAAAGAAGGTGAAGATATTTCAAATGTATATTTGATTAAGGATGATACATTATTCCTTTTGTACGGAAGAAGTGACTTTGAGAAAATGACAAGCCGCAAATATGAATATATAAAGGGACTCAATGGCCACGCAGAAATTGCATTGTATGTTGATACTTTTGAAGAGGTGGATGCTGAATATGAAAAAGCCATAAGTAAAGGTGCTGTTTCTGTATTAGAACCCGAAACAGAACCTTGGGGACAAAGAACCTGTTATATTGCAGACCCAGAGGGAAATCTGATAGAAATTGGTTCTTTTAATAAGCCTTTTAGAAGTTAAAGTTGAAACGATAGCAACAAAAGAGTTGGATTTGGCGAGGTGAATTTATGCTAAGATTAAGACCATATCGAAAGAATGATAGTCACAAAATAGTAACTTGGGCTCAAGATGAGAACACATTTTATAAATGGAGTGAAGGCAGACTTGGCGGTTTTCCTGTTTCGGCAGAACGTATGGAACAGGCAGTTTCCGGAAGAATAGATAATGAAAAATATTTTCCGTTTGTTGCTTTTGATGAAGAGGGAATAGAAGGTTTTTTTACCCTTCGCCAACCTGGAGAAGCAGCAGGTGAATTAAGCTTCGGATATGTAATTCTGAGTCCTGAAGCAAGAGGAAAAGGCTATGGAAAACAAATGTTGCAGTTAGGCATCAAATTTGCATTTGAACTTTACGGTGCGTCGAAAGTGACATTGGAGGTTTTTGAGAATAATCCAAGTGCGTATCATTGTTATAAATCGGTTGGTTTTATTGAGAATGGTAATAGCACGATTTATAATTTATGTAATGAAGAGTGGAAAAGCATAGAGATGGAGATTTGCCAATTTCAGTCGTGCAAAGAGAATGAAAACAACATATGATTTGAAGTTATATAGGAATAATTTATGCAAAAACCGTCTTACGAACAGGCTGAAAGGCAAGAGAAAATTAGAATTGAGCGAGCTCTTTTGCGAGCGATGACAATTGAACGAAGTTCAATTGTATGGGAAAGAGAGATTAACAAATTTGAAGCTTACGGAGGTTTTATGATATGAAGATTCTTGAATTTGGTGATACAAGTAAAAGTAAAATCATTCTGATACATGGCTTCCAGTGCCCTTGGCAAGTATGGAATAAATACATAGAGTATTATAAGAATAAGTTTCATATCATTGTGCCTATTATGTCAGGACACAATCCTGAAGTTAAAGACGATTTTATTTCCTTTGCATCTGATGCAAAAGAAATCGAAGAATATATTCTTTCTCGCTACGGAAAAGAGATATATGCGGTGTATGGAATGTCAATGGGTGGCGTGTTGACGGCAACTTTGTGGCAGAATAATAGATTATTCTTTGATAAAGTGATTTTTGATGGTTCGCCGTTAGTGTCTTATAATTCATTTATGAAAGTATTTATGAAAAAATTTTATGTTGATATTACGCATAAATCACAGCAACGGGATAAGAAAACAGTGGAGCAGGCTACAAAAGTAATTATTTCAGAAGATAATCTGGAATACTTTTTGAAAGTGCTTGATAATATGTCCGACATAACTGTAGAAAATAGTATAGATGGAATAGCTGATTTTAAATTAAGTCAGGGCATATATACTCCTGATACAGTGGTATATTTCTTTCATGGAACAGCAGTTAATGAAATGCTTGCAAAGAAATCTGCTAAGTTTGTTAAGAAACATTATCCGAACACAACAGTTAAATGTTTCAAAGGTAAATTTCATTGTGAAAATGCATTGTTTCATCCGGAGATTATGATTGAAGAACTAGATAAGATATTTGATAAATAGAGATACGAATTTGAATTTGTCGAGATAGAAAAGGAGAATTATCATATGAGAATTGAAACAGAAAGACTCATAATACGAGATCTGGAAAGAAAAGACCAAGAGCAATTATATAAGATAGTATGGCAAAAGAATGTTGTACGTTTTATGAGAGATTGGTCCGAAAACAGTCCAAGTCCAGAATCTTTCGATGGGTATGTTGATTGGCATCAAACACAAAAAGATTCCATTGATGTATATGAATGTAAGAGATATGCAATTACACTTAAAAATGTAGATATACTTATTGGAACAGTAGGTATGGGATTTGAAGATACAGTTTGTGAAGTAGAGATGGCCTATTTCTTGGATGAAGAATACCAAGGACATGGATATGCAACTGAGGCATTGATGGCGTTGTTTGATTGGTGTATGGAGGTATCAGACTTAAAATATATGATACTTACAATTGACTGCGCAAACGAGGCTTCTTGCAAAGTTGCAGAGCGAGCAGGATTTGAATTGTTTGAAAAGAGATATCCAATAAATCATACGCAACCAAACATGGAAAGCGATTGCTATTATTACTACCGTAAATATAGAAGATAGATATACAATTTTAAGGTGATTTGATAAATTAAA
>JAFSGE010000044.1 GCA_017434885.1 Lachnospiraceae bacterium
AATCAGACACGGTATTGCAAGAGCATTACTTCAGGCTGATGCTGATTTCAGACCCGTACTTAAGAAAGCAGGTTTCTTAACAAGAGACCCTCGTATGAAAGAAAGAAAGAAATACGGTCTCAAAGCAGCGAGAAGAGCACCTCAGTTCTCAAAGAGATAATATTTCTCAAGAAAATTCAATACGAATCAATACTCCTCAAAGCCTATGCGGTTTTGGGGAGTTTTTTTATGAGCGAATTACTTGACAACCATATGTAGATGGTTTAATATGAACTTAGGTTCAGAAACACGCGTTCAAAAACGAGCGTTCAGGAATAAAATGAAAAAGGAGTATATTATGCCACCGAAACCTAAATTTACAAAAGAAGAATTGATACAAGCAGCATTGGAACTGGCAAGAGAAGGGGGCATAGAGATGATAGTTGCCCGCAATTTGGGGAAAAAGCTAAATACAGCGCCTTCCACAATTTTTACGCATTTTGCATCGGTGGAAGATATCCGACGGGCAGTATTAGAGGTGGCCAGAGAGTTATATAACGGGTATGTAGAAGAGGGACTTAAGATGGTACCGCCTATGAAGGGATTTGCCGTGCAGTATATTCGTTTTGCGATGGAAGAACCCGAATTGTATGCTGCTTTATTTATGAAAAGAAATGAAGACTTTAAGTATGTTGATTATATTGTTGACGAGGGCCACTATGAAAGGGTTATTGCAGCAGCAAAAGATAACTTTGTACTTGAAAGAGAACAGGCGGAATTTTTATACCACAATTTATGGGCATATGCGCATGGAATTGCGGTAATGTCTGCTACCGGTGTATGTAATTTTTCTATAGAAGAGATTTCGCAGATGCTTGGTATGGCGTGTCGAAGTTTTCTGATTGGGATGAAAATGCCTCGTGATGAGAGAGAGAAAGTGACACCAAAAGTGGGAAGAGTTATGCAGGGAGGCGTTGAGTCATATGTAGCCCTTGACGGTAATAGAGATAACGTTAACAATAAGGAACGTTAAGATACAGGAGTGAGAGTATGGAATATTGTAGATTGCAAATAGGATGTCTGATAATTGTTTCATATATAGCGTTTATTTATTTTCGTGAGTGTAAGCGGTATCACAAAAATTTGAATAGCAGTATTTTTGATGAAATACTTGTATTGAGCATTGTTTGCATTATTTTGGATGGTATTACTGCCATAACGGTTAATTACAGTGACAGAATAAATCCTGTATGGAATAAGCTGATACATATGTTTTTCCTGATAGGGATAGATACTACTGTCTATATGATGTTTGGGTATATGCTAAAAATGACAGGTGTGTTTCCTGTTAAGAAATGGAAGAAGATAATATTACACGTACCCTATATAGCTAATATAATAATTGTAATAGCAAATATCAAGTCTTTGGAATTCAGAGAGGGAACTTATTCTGATTATTCTATGGGAGTGTCAGCATATACCTGTTTTGCTATGGTCGGCATTTATTTTTTGCTTACTTTAATTGTTTTTTTTCAAAGATGGCATTATATTGAAGGGAATAAAAGAATCGGTATTCTTACTTATTTACTGGGTGGCGGGAGTATTACGATTGCGCAGGCATTATTCCCGGAGATTTTATTGTCCGGTGTGGCAGTAACTCTTATGGTAGTAGGCATTTATATGAATATGGAAGACCCGGTGCTAAATGAAATAGCAAGATATCACAGCGAAATGGTGATGGGATTTGCAACTTTAGTGGAAAATAAAGATGGCAGCACAGGCGGACATATTAGGAGAACCACCGCATACGTAAAGCTTTTGGCGGAGGAATTAAGGGCGAGAGGATATTATAAGGAAATTTTGACAAAGGATTACATCCGAAATCTTTGTGAAGCAGCGCCTATGCATGATATCGGTAAAATAGCAGTTCCGGATGTGGTATTACAAAAGCCGGGAAGACTTACGGAAGAGGAATTTGAAATCATTAAAGGGCATGCTTCAAAAGGCGGAGAGATTATAGAGGAAACCTTTGGACATCTTGGCGATAAGGAGTACACAGGGATGGCTTACCGGGTGGCACGGTATCATCATGAAAAATGGAATGGCAAAGGATATCCGGAAGGGTTGAAAAGACATGAAATACCTTTATGTGCAAGAATTATGGCGGTAGCCGATGTGTTTGATGCAGTTTCCGAAAAAAGATGCTACAGGGATGCCATGCCTCTTGAGAAGTGTTTTGCAATCATCAGTGAAGGAAGCGGTCGGGACTTTGATCCGATGATTGCGGAAGTCTTTTTGGAGTGTAGAGACAAGGTGGAGAAAATTCATGAAAAACTATGATGTGTATTTATTTGGACAGATTTTGGGAACACACTCTTTTTTGCTAAAAGGCGACTTTTTAGAACCGGATGAGTATGCTGAAATTGGAGCAAAGTATTTTTTACCGGGTGGGGAAACCGGTACTGCGGCTACCGTATTGACATCTTTGGGAGTAAAAGTGAAAATGGACGGAACCCACATTGGTGCACAGGTGGAACCAATGCTAAAAGCGTTTTATAAAGATAAGACGGTGGATTTATCATCAATTTATTTTGATAGAGAATATGAAGGTCTTATGGATTATGTGGTGATTGCAGGTCTTGTGCGTTCTCCTATGGGATTCTTTCAGGCATTGTATGAATCCGGCGTGAAACGATGGAATATACCAAAGGAAGAAGACATTGCAGGCTGCAAGGTTGCGGCAATTGACCCTTATTTTATGGAAGAGACGCAAGTCGCGGCAGAACTATGCGTGAAACATCAGAAACCGTATGTTACCATTGACTCTCGTCATGATACTTATTTGCATACAAATGCGGCTATTAATGTAGTATCCAAGGAATGCACCGCAAAATATATTAAAGAAGGCAAAAGTGTGGAAGAGATTTACCGGTTAATGACGGATAACACAGAAGGGCTGGTAATTATTACATCCGGTGAAGCGGACATGATATATGGAAGAAAAGGGCAGCCAATGAAGCGGATGAAGCCATATGCTGTCGAGGTGAAAAGTACTCTTGGAGCAGGTGATACCTATAAAGCCGGTTGTGTTTACGGATTGCTGAAAGAAATGTCAGATGATGAGATTGTCCGTTTTGCAAGTGCCTGCTCAGGTATTGCGATTTCGAGATTTCCGATACAGCTTAATCCCCCCACATTATATGAAGTAAATGAGATGATAGCTAACAATTAATAATTGAAATATGGGAGAGAAGGATAAGATGTTAGAAGTAAAATTTTATGACAGGGAGCAGGTAGAAGATTCCCTGCTGAAATTTGCAGTTATTATTTCCAAAAGTAACGGGAAATGGGTGTTTTGCAGAAATAACGGAATTTTCAGGAAAACTGGAGAGTGAAATGGAGCAAATTCTTCTGACAAGTGAACTTCCTGTTCATTGGACCTATCCTTTGATACAGCCTAAATTGCTGGAGAAATATTCACAATGGGAGAAATCCGAGAAAGAAAAAGGTTAAATACATGATACTCAGTGTAAGTCGCAGAACCGATATTCCGTGTTATTATTCGGAATGGTTTTTCAACAGAATAAAAGAGGGATTTGTATATGTCAGAAATCCAATGAATGAACATCAGGTCAGTAAAATCGATATTACGCCGGAAGTAGTGGACTGTATTGTCTTTTGGAGCAAGAACCCACAGCCCATGCTTACAAGGCTTGAGGAACTGAAAGATTATGACTATTATTTTCAGTTTACTCTGACCGGATACGGAAAAGACGTTGAATGTAATATCCCTCACAAAAAAGAGAAGATGCTTCCTATATTTCAGGAATTGTCTCGAAAGATAGGAAGTAAAAAGGTAATTTGGAGATATGATCCTATTATTTTTACAAAGAAATATACCCCGGAATATCATCTGAATGCGTTTGAACAGATTGCAACTGCACTGAATGGATATACACAGAAGTGTGTGATCAGTTTTGTAGACACTTATGCAAAAACCAAAAAGAACATGCAGTTATTGGGCGCATATGACTTGAGTAAGTCAGAACTGATGGCATTTGCAAAGCGTTTAAGTGAAATTGCAGGTCAAAATCAAATGACAGTGGGAAGTTGTGCCGAGAATATTGACCTTGTAGCATGTGATATTGTACATAACAGTTGCATTGATAAAGCATTGATAGAAGATGTTATAGGATGCAGACTGAAGGTTCAAAAGGATAAAAATCAGCGCAGTGAATGCGGATGCATGGAAAGCGTGGAAATCGGTACCTATAATACGTGTAAAAACGGTTGTAAATATTGTTACGCAAATTATAGCGAAGAAAGCGTTAGAAAAAATTGCAGTAAGTATGACTCAAAGTCACCAATATTGTGCGGTGTGCTTGATGAAAAGGATAAGATTACGGAGCGAAAGGTAAAATCATTGAAGGAGAGGATGCCATGATTCGAGAAGCAAATAAAAATGACTTACAACAAATATTAGAGTTATATCTATATCTTCATGAAGATAGTATTCCGGAAGAATCACAACAGTTAAAAGATACATGGAACAGTATTATCAATGATGAAAACCATCATCTCATTGTATGTGAGCAGGATGGACATATTGTGGCTTCCTGTGTCTGTGTAATTATTCCTAATCTCACAAGAGGAGTCAGACCATATGCTTTTATTGAAAATGTAGTAACTCATGAAGCATACAGAGGCAAAGGCTATGCTACAGCCTGTTTGGACTATGCCAGGCAAATTGCAGAGGAGGTGAACTGTTACAAGATGATGCTGCTAACAGGCTCCAAACAGGAGACAACACTTAACTTTTACAGAAATGCCGGATATAACAGCGCAGACAAGACAGCATTTATCAGATGGATTGACTAGACGCTATGATATCGGTTTCTTGTGAGATTTATATTTGTCTCTATACTGTTGAGGAGTATAGAAATATTTTTTCTTAAAGGCAACAGAAAGGTGACTTTGAGAAGAAAATGCCAACTGATGACTGATTTCGGTAAGTGAGAAACAGGAGTTGGTAAGCAAAAAGGCTGCTTCTTTTAACTTCTCGTTTAATATGTATTCGGATACAGAAGTGTGGTAATAAGCGGTAAAATGCCTTGTAATGCTACGTTTACTTAAGTTACAGTGAGTGGCTAAGTCATCGACGGTTATTTTGGAATGAATATGCTCGTGAATATATTGCAGGCATTGGGTGATGACCGGTGAATCTGATTGATATTCGCGTAAGCGTATTATTTGCTGACAATATTCTAACGAGATACTCATGCATAATTCCGACAATTCCGTTTGGGACGTAATAGACGGAATCTTGGATATGTACGTGTCAAAAAGAGGAAATGCCCTTTTAGTATCAAGGCCCTCTTCAATAGCAGTGACACAACAAAGGGTGGCATATACAAAAAATATTTTGTGACATTCGCCAACAGAAGAAGGAATCAATTCCATATTGTTAAAGAAATTAGGTTCCTGAAATATTCGTTTAATTTCATTTATATGTCCATTTTGAATGTGATATAAAATTGTTTTTTGAAAAGACATTACTTCATTGACTGAGGTATAGGAATACTCAGATATTTCAGATTCACTGATTGAATAATGCTGTTTTGGAATTTCTCGTTGGCTTGATAAAACGTCCTGTATGGAAATTGATTTTCCTTCGATTAATTTAATAAGTAAACAGATATTGCCGGCAAACTGACTAAGTGATATGTGAGGACTTTGCTGAATGATGCGATACAAGAGAGTAAGGTCATCAGAATTACAGTCACTTTTGTTAGATTCATAAAATTCTTTATAAGTTAATGGAACAGAGGCTACGGGACCTAACATAATATTCGTGAATGGGTCTGCTTTTATAAGTGCAAAAAAGAAGCTGTCCGAAGCAAAGAGCAAGGGAAAAAAGACCGGACTATTGGCTAAAATGTTGCAGCATTGTGTGAGGGTTATAGGAGAACACGTCGCAGCTTCAATCAGAGGATATTGTAATAATGTGTTAGAAGTAGTGTTAAAAAGGCAAATCGGGAGCTTGGTTGCCTGATGAAATAGGTGCAATTCAGATTCAAACGGTATATGTGTAGTAATCATTTTGCCTCCAAGAGATAAAAAAGTGTAGGGGGTGTCTTGATTATACAATGGATTACCTCAAAATGAAAGATATAGTGAAAAAAATTTGTTATAATAGGAAAAATGGACTATGGAACAACACGAAGCAGTGACGTTGGCTTTCATTGGACAAATATGAGTAGGAGAGGGAGAACGTATGATTAAAAATTTAAAGATGAGAACGATACTTACCTGTGTAATATCAGTAGTAACAGCTGCATGTATTCTGTTATTATATCTGAGTGCGCAGTCGGGAATGACATCACTGATGAAAAAGTCTGCCTTAGAGAATATGAAAGCAGCATTGAATGCGCAGACAACATTAATTGAAGAATATGTGGACCATCAGGAAGATTTGCTGGTGGAATACAGCGTAAATCCATTGGTATCAGATTATTTGAAAAATATATCAAATCAGACAAAACAGAAGGCAGTTCAGGCTTTTACGGAAGAATATTATACATGCCTGGATAACTGGGAAGGTTTATATGTGGGAGAGTGGAATACACATGTTGTTGCACACTCAAATCCCAATGTAGTAGGTATTACTACCCGTGAAGGCGAAGGGCTGAAGGTACTTCAAGATGCTATGATGAATGCAGACGTTGTTTATAATGCAGGCATTATTGTTTCGCCCGCATCACAAAAGCTGACATTGTCCATGTATTGTCCTGTTTATGATACGGACAATAAAACAATACTCGGCTATGTTGGCGGGGGACCGTTTGCGGATAATTTAGAGAGTATTTTAAATAACTTAAGAGATGCGGAAAATGAGACGACTCAATATTCTATGATTAATGTGGCATCTTCAATGTATATATTTGATGATGATGAAACTTTGATAGCACAGCAAATTGAAGATGAAATGTTGTTAAAGGTAATAGCGGAAATAACAGCCAATCCGAATGCAGAGGCCGGGGAGATTTTATATAAAGATGCAGCGGGAGAAAATTATGTTGTTTCTTATCAGTATAATGCCGCACATGGATGGGCTGTTATTTCAAGAGACAGTGAGAAGAATTTGTATGCAGAAGCATATAGTACTATGGTGGAACTGGGAATGATTTGCCTCCTTTCCTGTTTCATGATTGGTGTATTATCGTGGGTATGTATCCATCTTAGTACAAAGCCTTTGGCAAGTGTGACAGAAGCGTTACTTAATTTAAAAAATTTAAAGATTTACAAAGAAGAAAAACTGAAAAAGTACATTGGTTGCAAGAGTGAAGTCGGACAGATTGCCACAGCCTTGGATTCCTTAAGTGATTCCTTTAATGACATTATCGGTACTCTTGATATGTGCTCAGATTCCCTGACAAGTTCAGCAATGAAAATGACTGATTCATCAGGTGTCCTGATGCAGTGTGTAGAAGAGAATGCAACTGCTACGGAGCAATTTTCCGAGCGTATGGAGCAAATTAACAATACAGTTGCGCAGGTAGATGATGAAATCGGAGAAATTGCAACTGTAGTTTCCCAAGTTGAATCCAAGATTAAAATGGGTAATGCAAAGAGCACAGAGCTGATGGACAAGGTATTGGAGATGAGAGAACTTGCCAGTGCTTCTTTGACGAATACGAATCTGAAAATTGAAGAAAATCACAATGCAATACAGGAAGCTATGGTGAATCTGCAATCACTGACTCAGATAGATGAGATGGCAAAGCAAATTTTGGATATTACCAGTCAGACAAACTTGCTGTCGCTCAATGCGTCAATTGAGGCAGCCCGTGCAGGAGATGCCGGAAAAGGATTTGCGGTTGTGGCAGGTGAGATTGGCAATCTGGCAAACAGCTCTTCACAAACAGTAAATGCAATTCAGGCAATTTGTGTAGAAACAAAAGAAAATATTGCAAAGGTACAGGAATGCTTTGACAATATTATTGCGTTTATGCAGAACGACATTAAAACTCAGTTTGAAGATTTTGTACATGCTACAAATGAGTATAATAGTTCCATTACTCAAATTCAGGAAGTAATCGGAGAAGTAAACGAATGCTCTGATGTATTTGTACAGGCAGTTTCCAGTATTCAGAATCAGATAAGCAATGTTCAAAATACACCATCCGATACGAATGCCAGCACGGAAGGCATCATGGAGAAGGTTGAGCAGACCAGACAAACGACGGAAGAACTATCCGGTATTGCAAGAGCAAATGAAGAAAATGCAATGTCAATTAAAGAAATTGTGGGTCGCTTTTCTTATTAATGAAAGTCTAAATAGGAATTTTCATATGACATCCAAAAGACACTGTGAGCAATTCACAGTGTCTTTTTTACTGTGGGAATGATATAATAATGTGATAACACAAGAAATTTTAAAATAATTTGCAATGTGACGCAGCGTCAGGTATTGCTTGTGACGCTGCGTTATGTACTATGATGAGCCTCGAAAGGTGGTGAAAAGCTATGTCAAACTACACAACGGGAGAAATTGCAAAGCTGGCAGGTGTAACGGTCCGTACAGTGCAGTACTATGATTCCAGAGGGATTCTGATGCCCAGCGATTTCAGCGAGGGAGGCAGGAGACTTTACACGCAGGAGGATTTAAAGAAGTTAAAGGTAATCTGTTTTTTGAGAGATTTAGGAATTCCTATTAACAGTATCTCCGAAATTTTAACTTCCGAAAATGCAGAGAAAGTAATCGGTCTTTTGCTGGAACAACAGCTTTTGGTTTTACAGGAAGAAATTGCGGAGCGTGAAAAACAGCGTGATACCATAACAGGTATACAAAAAGAGTTGAAAGGAATTCAAAAATTCTCCTTAGAACATTTAAGTGACATAGCGTATCAAATGAAAAATAAGAAGGAACTGAATAAGGTTCACAGAAACATGCTCATCGTAGGTCTTTTTATGGATGTGATTGAGGTGGGAACATTTATCCTCGGCATTACCAAAGGTATATGGCTTCCGTTTATTCTCGGAATGATAATTGTGATTGTCTTGGCAGTATGGGTTTCTAAGTATTATTTCGAAAATGTGGCATACATTTGTCCGGAATGTCATGAAGTCTTTAAGCCTTCTTTTAAACAGGCCTTTTGGGCAAAGCATACGCCCAAGACAAGGAAACTGACTTGCGCCAAGTGCGGTTATCATGGATTTTGCGTGGAAACTTATAAGGAACAGAAGGAGGAAGCGTAAGATGAAGATGGATAAAAAGAAACTGAAGTCTTATTTGGTATGGACTTTTACAATTGCCTGGGTATTGCAGGTAATCGGCAGCATTTTTTCCTTGCGGGGAAACAGTCTGATGTTCACATTTGTTTTGGCAGTAAGCATGTATGCTCCTTTTTTCGGTACATTGCTTGCAAGGATTCCTCTGCAGGGGATGGGGCTTAAACCTAAATTCAAAGGAAATCTGAAATATTTTGCTGCAGCATGGCTTTTGCCGGCGGTATTTACTGCATTGGGGGCTGTTCTTTATTTCCTGATATTCCCGGACAGACTGGATTTGACGGGAATGTATCTTCGGGAGACAGGAGGAGAAGCTGTTATTCAGCAGTTGGAAGCGCAGGGTATTACTCTTCCTTTATATATGATAATTACAGTGATGACTTCTTTAATCTATGCACCTTGGATTAATATGTTTTTTGCACTGGGTGAAGAGGTTGGATGGCGTGGTGCTATGGACCCTATGTTAAAAGATTGCTTTGGTAAGGCAAAAGGCAGTGTTCTCGGCGGCATAATTTGGGGCGCATGGCATTGGCCGGTGATGATTATTGCCGGGTATGAGTATGGAAAAGGGTATTGGGGAGAACCGATACTTGGGATGGTGATGTTTTGTCTGTTTGCGGTTGTCCTTGGTACATTACTTGATTTTTCATATGAAAAGACAGAGTGTATTTGGGTTCCGGCACTTGCGCATGGTGCGGTTAATGGTGTTTGTTCTGTGCCGATGTTGTTTTTGAATACAGCTTACAGCAATCAGCTTACGATAGGACCGCTTCCTATCGGTTTCATCAGTATGATTCCCATGATTCTTGTGGCGGCAATTGTGCTATGGCAGCAGAAGAAGCAGCAGGAAGAAAAGTGAGTAAAAGAGTGGCCTGCGTAAAATAAATTGAGTTGATAGGAGTTTTTATGGAAAACCTGATTATTTCATTTAATGTAGTATTACCGTTGTTTTTGTGCATTGCGCTTGGGTATTATCTGCGCAGAATAAATTTTGTAGACGGAGATACCTTGAACAAATTGAATAAGCTATGCTTTCGGGTTTTCCTTCCTATTTATTTATTTCACAATGTTTATAGCACGGATCTTTCGGCGGCTTTTAACGGAAAGCTGATTTTGCTTTGTGTGCTTTGTGTGCTTGGATTGTTTTTAGGATTGATGATTCTGATACCAAGATTGGAAAAAGATAATGCGAAACGCGGTGCTATGGTACAGGGAATGTTTCGAAGCAATTTTGTGTTGTTTGGACTTCCGGTTGCCACTTCCCTTTGCGGTGAGGCCAATATCGGACCTACATCCCTGCTTATCGGAATTGTTGTGCCGATTTTTAATGTACTTGCGGTAGTGACACTAGAAACCTTCCGTGGCGGAAAACCCAACGTGAGCAAAATAGCAAAAGGGATTGCAACCAATCCGCTGATTATTGCATCGCTGCTTGGAATTGTGTGCTATTTCCTACATATAGAATTGCCCTATGGTGTGGAAAAGACCGTCATTGATTTGGGCAGGGTGGCAACACCATTATCGCTGGTTGCATTGGGCGGCTCCTTTACGGTGGGGAAAGTGCGCGGATATGCAAAACAACTTTTGATTGCGGTAGGAGGCAAACTGGTGCTTAATCCGCTTATTATGGTAACAATTGGGATTCTGACAGGTTTCCGTAATGAAATGTTAGTGCCGATTCTGATTATGTTTGGCGCACCCACGGCAGTGTCATCATTTCCTATGGCACAGCAGATGGACAGCGACGGAGAACTGGCGGCGGAGATTGTGGTATTTACTTCCGGTTTCGCTATCTTGACAATCTTTTTGTGGATTTTTGTGTTGAAGCAGTTTAATTGTATTTAGCCCCCTTGTTGTGGTATGATAGCTACAAAAGTAAATGACTGGAGCATACTTGATAATTACATGGTTAGGAAAGAGGGATTTCTATGAAAAAAGAAATTGGGAAAATGTATTTGCGGGCTGTCGGTAAAGTGGTGTTTGCGATAGCCCTTGGTATATTGGTAGTTGTTGTAATGAAAAATGCATCTGATGTGGAACCGGTAGGAATTGTGGTGTGTTCTGTTTTGTGGGGAGTTGCAGTGCTGGTATATCTGATATCAGGATTGAAAACGATTTTTACGGGTTCAAGACAGACAAAAGAATATATGGCAAACTCCCACTATAATGAAATGCAGTTGAACGAGGAATACGAAAACGGACAGAATTTTGGCAGAATACATATCGGTAGGATACATATATTTGCCAATGCTTCTGACCGATTTTATATCATTCCGCTTACCCATATCAGACAGGTAAGGATTACCCGTCACGGAGGCAGAGGAATAGGTCGCGTGGGATATTATTATCTGCGTCTGAAAACTGAGGGGTATGAGAAGGAAATTAAGGTTTATTATATGAGCAAAAAGAAACCGAAAGAAGTGTTGGAAGCAATTCGAGTGGCAGCAACAGGTGCAAAATGTGAAGAATAATCGGGGGATGTATTAAAAGATGTTCTTGAATGATGAAGAATATGAGCAAGTGTTGGCATTGATAGACGGCAGAGCACCCAAATCACCGCTGTTACAGGAGTTGACTTTGTGGGTCAAACAAGAGTTTAATGTAGATATCTATGATTATATTTGTGACAAAACCAAGAATGGCTTAACCAGACTGCGGATTGTGGTATGGGATTATACTGTTGCGGGTCGCTTCCGAAACGGCGCTAATTATGATATAAAGAAGCAAAGAAAATTTCAGGTGGAATTTTCAGAGCTGGCAAGGAAGTACGGTATTCATCCGGAGTATCACAAGGCCGATACCGTTTTTGTGTGTTTTGAAACCATTCGTGACCAGATTGCGGGTAAAACTTTGTGGAATTTAAAAGACCATATCTATGCACTGCAAAAGGATGATATTTGGAAAATCACTATTATATTTGAAAGTGTGCACATTTTTTATGAAACGGATGCACAGATAGCAGCTCATGAGGCAGATGGAACAAGCCGTATGCTGAAAGGGACGATAACAGGGATTGTGAGAACATATGACAGATATCAGGTTTTTAGGGATGGGGTACCCTGTGTTTTTACCAGTCATCAGACGTTAAATGAGAAATATAAGGGGAGTATGTTCTTTTATACCAGATAACAGAAAGGCATGATTAGGAAAATGGAACGTGACATTGATTTAAAAGAAATTTCAGACGGACGTCTTTATACGGCTAACGATATGGTGAAAATCGACTGTAATGACTGCGCCGGTTGTTCAGAGTGTTGCAGAGTGGTAGAAGATACCATTCTTTTGGACCCTTATGATATTTATCAGCTTACTTGTGGGACGGGGATGGACTTTAACGGATTAATGGAAGGCAGTATTGAGCTTCAGGTGATGGAAGGTATTATTGTTCCTAATTTGAAAATACGTCCGAACAATGAAGGATGTGTTTTCTTGAGTGAGGAAGGCAGGTGTACTATTCACGGTTACAGACCGGGCTTTTGCCGGATGTTTCCCATGGGAAGAATTTATGAAGAGGGCAGTTTTAAATATTTTTTGCAGGTGCATGAGTGTGACTATCCCAATAAGACTAAAATTAAACTGAAAAAGTGGCTTGGGATTGGTGAACTTTCTTCTTATGAATCATATATAAACAAATGGCACGATTTGACCAAAATAGTCAAAAGTATTTTAAAGAGTACCGAAAATGATGACATTATCAAGAATCTGAATATGTATCTGTTGAATTTGTTTTATGTAACACCCTACGAGGTGATACCCGGAGAGAATCATTTCGGCAGATTTGAGAGGCAGTTTGAAGAAAGACTTGCAAATGCACAGCAGATTGTGAGGATGTATGGTTAGAACCGAAAACATTTGATAAAGGACTTTCGAGAACTAAAAGCGCATTAAGCAAAGGCGGCTATATGAAAAAAGCAGAACAATGTAAATTATTTCAAAAAATTACCAAAGAAGAAGTGGAGCGTATTCTTGTCTGCTCTAAGTCCGGTTTGAAGGAATATAAAGCAGAAAGCTATATTTTTATGCAGGACGATGTGCCGGCTAAGCTATTTCTTTTACTGGAGGGCAGGGTGCAGATATGTAAAGACTTCCGAAACGGTAAGCGGGATATTTTATATATGGTAGAGCCGGGAAATGTGTTTGGAGAAATCTTTTTGTTTGGTGACAAAAAGCACTATTGGTATGATGCGCTTACTGTAAGTGATGCCAAGGTACTGGAATTGCCCTGGGATTTCTTTTATCATTTCTGCTCTAATGCCTGTGACCATCACAAGCAGTTGACACAGAATATGTTGGAAATCCTTTCGGAGAGTAATTTTGAAATTACAAGGAAGCTGCATATTGTGACTACCGCTTCGCTGCGGGAGAGAATTGCCATATGGCTTTGGGATGCTGTGGATGAGAATGGCAAGGTACAGCTTCAGATGAACAGGGAGCAACTTGCAGATTTCCTTGGTGTGGCAAGACCCTCTCTTTCCAGGGAACTGATGCGAATGCAGAAGGAGGGGCTGATTGAAGCCGTAGGAAAAACAATCACAGTGAAAGATAAGGCAGCTATGGAACAAGTGATAACGGGAGAATGACAATGATACCAACGAGAGAAGAGGCAAAGAGACTTTTGGCAGAAGCAGAAGTGCATAATCCGGGAGCGTGGGCAAGACACAGCGAGGTGGTGGCTTTTTGCGCAGAAAGGATTGCACAGGCATGTCCGGATTTAGATGCGGAAAAAGCATATGTGCTGGGACTTTTACATGATATTGGCAGACATTTTGGGGTAAAACATTTCGGACATATTTATGATGGCTATCGGTATATGACGGAACTGGGATATGATGAGGTGGCGAGAGTTTGTGCATCCCATTCATTTTCCATACAGAGAATGGAAGACTATGTCGGAAATATGGATGTAACGAAGGATGAGCAACAGATAATCAAAAACTATCTGGACCGGATGGTATATGATGATTATGACAGACTGATTCAGCTTTGTGATTCTATCGGAGCTGCTGAGGGTGTGGTTCCCATGGAAGAACGGATGGGAGATGTGAAACGCAGATATGGTGCGTATCCGCAGGATAAGTGGGACAAGAATTTGTGGCTCAAGGATTATTTTAGTGAAATGGCCGGCAAAGATGTTTATTCCTTATTTATATAAAGAAGAAAAGGAATCTGAAATAAAATTGTATTAAAGTAAAAACAGGAAAGAAGTGAAAATGGTAACCATGGTTACGGATTTTGCTTCTTTTTTCTTGTAAAATAAAGACATAAAAAAAACAGACAGATGGATTCCAAAATGAGAAGGGAGAATGAAATATGGTAAATCAGGCGCAGGTAACTAATTTGGTAAATTTGTTGGATGGCTATGCAACCAAAGGCGGACATCATTTAAACGTAAACGTTTTAAACAGGGAGACACTTCTCGATGCACAGAAGCATCCCGAAAAATATCCGCAGCTTACCATCCGTGTATCCGGTTATGCGGTGAATTTTATTAAGCTGACAGAGGAACAGCAGAGAGATGTTATCTCCAGAACTTTCCATGAAAACACCTGACAAAATATTTTATGCCCGAAGGTAAGTATCTCCTTGCATTTTGTAAAAATAAGGAGTAAAATAGCAAAGGATGTGCATAGGGCACATCCTTTGATTACATAACGAAATGAGGGTATGAAATGAAAAACATTCAAAACAAGTGGATTCGTGCAGCGATTCCTGCATTATTACTCCACTGCAGTATCGGTACTGTTTATTGTTGGTCCATTTTCAGCCAGGAAATCGCTGACTATATCGGCTTTTCCAAGGGTGCTACCGAATGGGCATTCAGCTTTGCAATCTTCTTCCTTGGTATGTCAGCAGCATTCCTTGGAAATGTTGTAGAAAAGGACATCCATAAGTCCTCTCTGATTGCAACTATCTGCTTTGCAGCAGGTATGGCAGGTACAGGCTTCTTTATCTACTACGGTGGACAGAACAAGGGAAGCATGCTTGCTTTGATTGGTATTTATGTTTGTTACGGTTTTATCATGGGTATCGGTTTAGGTACAGGTTACTTATCCCCTGTTAAGACACTGATGCTTTGGTTCCAGGACAGAAAAGGTCTTGCAACCGGTCTTGCAGTTGCAGGCTTTGGTGCAGCAAAGGCTATCGCAAGTCCTATCATGCAGGCACTTCTTGCAAACTTAGGCGAAGGCGGCATTTACAAGATGTTCTTCATCCTTGCAGTTGTTTACTTCATCATGATGTTTGTAGGACATTTACTTTTGGCAAAACCTGCTGACTGGCACGAACCTCAGACCAAGGAAAAAGGTCAGGGTATTATTGCAACTATCAAGACAAGACCTGTTGCAAACTACATCGGTATCTGGTTAATGTTCTATATTAATATTACCTGTGGTCTTGCTTTGATTTCACAGGAAAAGATGATTGTAAAATGTATCGGTCTTGCCGGTGCCGTAGGTGTGATTTCCACTGTTTCCGCAATCTTTAATGCAGGCGGACGTTTAGGATTCTCAGCATGGGCAGATACCATGAAGGACAGAAATACAATTTATAAATTAATCTTTATCTTATCCATTGTATTTACAGGAATTGTACTTCTTACAAGCGGTATCAAGAATGGTGAAGGAAATATCTTATTAACAATTTTAGTACTTGCATTAATCTTTATTGTAAATGCAGGATACGGCGGTGGTTTCTCCAATGTACCGACACTCCTTTCCGACCATTACGGAATGGCAAGTATCAGTGCACTTCACGGAATTACACTTTCTGCATGGGCATTTGCCGGTCTTACCGGTAATCAGATGGCATCCTGGATTGTAAGCCATTTTGGTACATATGTAGATGACGGACACGGCAACATGATTAACCCCACAGGTTATCAGACAGTGCTTTATGTAACAATTGCATTATATATTGTTGCTCTGTTAATCAGCTTGTTTATGGTTCGTCCTAACAAAGAAAATAAATAAAAAAGAAAAGGACTTGTCCACAGCGGGCAGGTCCTTTTTGCAATCAAAAGTCTTATAGCTCATTTGGAAAGTGCTTCGGAGCGTAAATTTAGTTTTCTTTGTTTAGAGTATCCTCAATGTAAGTACGCACTTCGTCTTTAGTCATATCAAGTGCTACGGAAAATTCTCCGTACAGATAATCCTCAGCCTGTTTAAAATATTTGCTGTCTACTGCAGTAACCTTACAGCCTTTCATGATCCTTTTCTCTTTACGAAGATAAATAGTCTTAATTAGTTTAATCCACCCTTCACAACTGTTTTGACGAATATATTCTTTGTAGGTTCTCTCCAAAGTCTTTTCATCAGCAACAGGAATCAGCGGGATGTCGGGAATGGCGGCAATTACTGTAAGGGCTTCTTCCCTGGAGACTGCTTTGCGCATAGTCTTTTCTGCGGTATCTACGGGAACATAGACAGTACTGCCCGATGCAAATACAGGCTTTAACAGATAGTATTTTCGATTTTTATCAACACCGCTGATATCTAATGTGGTAATATCAGATACCAGACATATTCCGTTATTTCCGTTAATTACATAATCTCCGGTTGCAAACATGTTCTACCTCCTTTAGCTCTATTATTATTTTAACAAAAGAAAAAAGAAAATGTCAGCGCGAATTTCAGGTGAAAGAAAAAATCGGCAATATGCCTACGGTAGAGGTGCATTTCATTGTGCAATAATTTTAGAAGGAATAGGAAAAAGGAGTGAAATGTGGTAGAATAAGACAGATTAATTTGAAAAAATCGGGAATAAAGAGAGAGAGTATTGTGGTTTTAGGAATATTAGCGCATGTGGATGCGGGAAAAACAACTTTATCGGAAGCGATTCTTTATACAAGCGGTAATCTTCGCAAATTAGGAAGAGTGGATAACCGGGACGCATTTCTGGATACTTATGAACTGGAGCGCAAGAGGGGAATTACCATATTTTCCAAGCAGGCGATGCTTACTTATGAAGGGTATCCCATCACGCTGCTTGATACACCGGGACATGTGGATTTTTCAGCAGAAATGGAGAGAACTCTGCAGGTACTGGATGCGGCAATTCTGGTAATCAGTGCATCGGACGGCGTGCAGGGGCATACGCGTACCCTTTGGAGACTGCTGAAAAGATATGAGATTCCCACCTTTTTGTTTATCAATAAAATGGACCAGCCTGATGTAGATAAGGCACAGTTGATGATGGAACTGACAAAGGAACTGGACGGGGGCTGTATTGATTTCGGAAAAGATAATGAGTCATTGCGGGAAGAAGCACTTGCCATGTGTGATGAGGAGCTGCTGAACCAATTTCTGGAAAGCGGAAGCGTGCAAACAGAATCGGTAAAGAAAGCTGTCAGAGAGAGAAGGGTATTCCCCTGCTTTTTTGGTTCGGCGTTAAAACTTTGGGGTGTGGGAGAACTGCTTCAAGGGTTGAAGGAATATGCGGAACTTTCCGAATGGTCTGATGAATTCGGGGCAAGAGTATTTAAAATTACCAGAGATGTTCAGGGAAACCGTCTGACACATTTGAAGGTGACAGGAGGAAAGCTACAGGCAAAAGATGTGATTGCCTCAGAGAAGATTAATCAAATCCGATTGTACTCAGGAGATAAATTTGAAAGTGTAACAGAAGTACGGGCAGGGGATATTTGTGCTGTGACCGGATTGCAGGAAACATATCCGGGGCAGGGGTTCGGTGTTGAAAAAGAACTGGCAATGCCAAGCTTAGAGCCGGTACTCAGTTACTGTGTGGAACTACCGGAAGAGACGGATGCGGCGGTCATGTTACCGAAGCTGCGACAGCTCGAAGAAGAAGACCCTATGCTGCAAATTGATTACTCGGAGGAACATGGGGAAATCTATGCCAAGGTAATGGGCGAAGTACAGCTTGAAGTATTGCAAAGCATGATAGAAGAACGTTTTGGCGTTACGGTATCTTTTGGCACAGGGAAAATTGTTTATAAAGAGACGATTGCAAAGCCCGTGGAGGGTGTTGGTCACTTTGAACCACTCAGGCACTATGCTGAGGTTCATCTTTTTCTTGAGCCGGGGGAAGCAGGCAGCGGACTTACCTTTGCGGCTGACTGTAGCGAGGATGTCTTAAGCAGAAATTGGCAACGTCTGGTACTGACACATTTGGAGGAAAGAGCACACAGAGGGGTGCTGACCGGTTCAGTGATTACGGATATGAAGATTACACTGGTGACAGGAAAGGCACATTTGAAGCATACTGAGGGCGGCGATTTCAGGCAAGCCACTTACCGTGCCGTGCGCCAGGGGCTTATGGAAGCGGAATCTGTTTTGCTTGAGCCGATGTATGAGTTCAGGTTGGAAATACCGCAGGAAGCAATCGGGCGAGCCATGACGGATGTGGAAAAAATGCACGGCAGATGTATTTTGGAGCAAAGAGAAGGTAAACTGGCACTGCTCACGGGAACGGCACCGGTCGTTACCATGAGGGAATATCAAAAAGAAGTGACGGCTTATACTAAGGGTACAGGAAAACTCTCTTGTGAACTGAAAGGATATATGCCCTGCCACAATGCTCATGTACGGTAAGGAAGCAAGCAACCGAAAACAAGAGATAGACCGCCAGCACTACACTATTCCGAACCAAAGACCAAAAGATAAGCATTGTGGGAAAATCTAAACTTTTGGATTTTCCTACAATGCCAACTAC
>JAFSGE010000005.1 GCA_017434885.1 Lachnospiraceae bacterium
AAACAATAAATAGCGTATATGCTTTTAGTTTTTCTCTGTTCACGTCAAGATAATTAAATAGACTTGTCTGCATAGGGTTTCTCCTTTTATAAACGCATGGTTTAGCTTTAAATATAAATTAACCGATAATCCCGTATTATCCTACAAAAATTATATCTCTCCCTCCAGTTTTTCTCTCTCCAATGTCACAATTTCCTCATTTCTTGTCACGTTTCGACAAAACAAGCAACCTACATCCAAGCACAAACACCGCACCGCCCAGAATTACAAATCCACCGCCACCAGTAATTATGATGCAAGTTCTTAAAAAACGTAATCATACCAAGAATGCAAAGAAATGCCAACACATCCATTAACACAAAATAAATCATTCCTTTATTTTCTAAAACATTTATCCAAAATGCAGCATAGGATGTCCTGTCAACAAGTCCCCAGATTCTATGCAAATGGAACACTCCGAAAAACAGGAAAAACCACGGTTCATAGCAATATATTTTCTTCATCCCTGCTCACACTTCCGGCAAAATTCTTCTATCATTACATCATTTTCCGGATTTTCTTTATCCTTCGGGTCAACCAGAATAAGCTCTGCAAGAAAAGCATCCACGCCAATAAACTTCCTCATTTTCTCGATTGCTTTATCTGCACCGCCTCCGCTAAAACAGGTAAATACGGCAATCTTCTTATCGGTAATGTTCCTGTTTTTGCTTAAAAAGGTTTTGATTGGCGGTGCAAAACTACTTGCCCAAATAGGTGTTCCGATTATGATTGTGTCATATTGTTCTGCTTGAAAGTCATAAGGTAACAGTTCAGGCTCTTCACCCATAACCGCACTTTTTCCTCCCCAAAAGAATTTTTTTACTCCCTTATCGGGATATGCCTTTACGGGTTCAATTCTGATTACATCAGTTTCCAATTTTTTCGCAATTTTCTCTGCCGCAAATTCTGTATTTCCTGACATGGAATAATATATAATCGCAGTCCTCATCACAGTTCTCCTTTATTTTTTCTGGTATATGTCACATAAGTATATGGAATTTCCCCTTCATGCCGCTGGTTAATCTCTTTCTCAAACAACAACTCATCAAAGGTCGGGAAATAAGTATCTCCCTCTATTTCACAGTCAATTTCTGTAATGTACATCTTTTCAACTAAAGGAAGGGCTTCCGCATAAATTCTTCCCCCACCGGAAATATACACATCCTTATCGCCTGCCAGTTTGAGTGCTTCTGCCAGAGATTTCGCAGTCATACAGTTTTCGGCATCAAAATTCTTGGTATTTGATACCACAATAGTTGTTCTATTAGGAAGCGGCTTCCCGATTTCTTCATAAGAACGTCTTCCCATTATTACAACATTTCCCAATGTCAGTTCCCTGAAACGTTTCTGTTCACCCTTTATTTTCCAAGGAATACATCCCTTATTTCCTATGACCTGATTCTTGGCATATGCCACTATAAGTGCTATCATTTTTTCTCATCCTCTTTGCTTACTTAATCATGTCGCTGAAATTATTTTTCCAACAATTTCTTCGCTTCTTCATAACGTTCAACAGATGAGCCGATTGCCTGACATGCCGCTTCTAACGAAATGCCCAAATTGTTAATTAGGTTATTAATATTTTCAATCAAATTTCCTGCATGACCTTCCGCACGTCCTTCTGCACGTCCTTCTGCATGCCCCTTTATTCTTATTTCCTCAAATTCTTTTTCAAAATCTTCCCGGAATAATTCCTTCAATGCCTGACACATACTCTTTGCCTCCCTAAACGTTTCACTATTTGCACTTACTATCAGTTCCATCACTGACTGATACAGCCCTTCATTCTGATGTTTCTCATATTCACTCACAATCTTTTTAGCCGTTTCCACTTCTTTGATATCATCAGTTAGGTATCGTAACCCATTACACCCTCCTTTTATTTAGGAGCTTCATCTTCTTTTAGAAACTCCTGCTGTTTGTTTGGAATTAAGCACGAATTTCTGAAAGATACAGATGAATATCTGTAATGAATTAATTACACGAAAGATAATGCTATCTTCCGCTCTGATATGTTTTTAGAAAATCTTGCTTATCAATATGATAGCACTAAATATACGGAAATGCAACTTTATGTTGTATATATAATTTTCTCACTTACTATTTTTTGTGATATTTTTGGTTATTATTTCGGATTGCAAATCATTTAATCCAATCTTCCACTACACACCTTAACCCCTCCGGCATGTGTACCTGAGCCTTCCAATCAAGAGCCTCTAACTTGGACGCATCCAACATTGCCTTAGTGGCAGTGGAATATCCTTTGCGTTCCGCTTCATCCGGCAAGTCAAAAACCACTTTAGTGCCGGCAATCTCTGCCAAAGTTTCTGCAAGCTCCTTCAACGTAATATCCGACTCTTTATCCGCTACATTGTAGGCCTCACCCGGCTGTCCAAGTAGCATTGCATACAAAATTCCCGTCACGGCATCTGTCACAAATGAATAGGAGTACTTCTGTGTGCCTTCACTTTTCAGCACAATATCCTCACCTGCTGCCGCCTTCTTGATAAATTGGGAAATTGCTTTAGTATCCGATGCAAGCATGGTAGGCCCATAACACCTGCTGAGTCTGGGAATCACAAAATCAAGATCATAGGTCTGCTTATATGCATTACACAAGGTTTCTCCAAGGCGTTTGCTCTCCGGATAACCGGCACGTAATGTATTGCAATCAATATATCCCAAATACTGCTCGTCAAATTTTTCCACATCTCCACGGTTCTCTCCGTATACTTCCACCGAGGAAACAAAGCAAAACTGCTTTGCGCTATGAGCAACCGCATAATCAAGCAAATTCTTGGTTCCAAGTACATTAGAGGTAATGGTTCCCACAGAATCCTGCGAATACTGCAAAGGATGAGTGTTACTTGCCGCATGAATAATATAATCAGCCTGTCCGCACTCAGGAATTGCCTCATTCACATCACAAGACATATAGGTAAAATATGTATTATCCCAATATGACGCAAAACGCTCCCTTGCTTTAGCTTCATTTCGGCTGAGAGCAATTATACGAATTTCATTGCCGTTTTTTGCTATCGTTTCATTATAATGCATAAGCACGTCTATCATACACTTGCCGATCATACCGGTAGCTCCGGAAAGCATAATAGTTTTCCCGATTACTTTTTCCCACGGTAGTGATAACGCAACCACTTTTTCTATTTCCTGCTGATATTTATCCATATCTATCCTGTCCTTCTTTCAGTAACATCAGGCAATTCCTGTTGTTCGCATTCACCGCAACTAAATTAACATCAATCGCCCCGTATGCGCAATTTTCAATTTATCTGCATTTGCCATGAAATAAAGCGTTGTCAGATTCTCACCCAAATAGCCGATGTACCTGTCGGCACGCTCACTTCCCTTTGGCACGCTAAGTTCCTCTGTCCTTTGAAGAATCGGAAACAGCCAGTTACAGTAATCCTTAAATACCCTTTCCTTTGCAACGAGCATATTGTAATTATAAAAGAACTGCTTTTCAAAAATTTCAGGCAGCTTTGCCGCATATTCCGGCGCCAATTCCTCAAGTGCCTTGAGCATGGCATCCCAGTCCTGTTGTTTCAAATACCGTTTATGATGCTCCCCAATATTCGGATAATGTACAGTAGGATAAGGCAAAACTACATCTATATCATTCTCACGAATCCTAAGCAAATCTTCTTCCTTTATATCCAACATGCGCCTGTAATGAAAAAGCCCCATATAATCACTGCTCATATGTTTGCCAATCCAATACATAGCAGTGAGTTCACTGTAATTTACATTCTTTTCGGAAATATTCTCTCCCATGTTATCCCTAAGCTCTGCCACTTGGATATCGGTCAATGCTGCACCTGCCTGCACAGGGTTTACATAACTTGGCATATCGTAGTTTCCGTTAAGCTGTCTGTCCTTGTAAAATTTAGACATTCCCACAAACAGCTCTGCTTTTTCTGTCCCTTGCGGAAAGCCTGAAAGAACCGCAAATTGACCGGTCTTGGCATAAAACTCACGCATAAGTTCAGCCTCTGTCACAGAATCAATGCAAATGTAGTCTTTAAATCCTTTCTCTTCCAATCCGACAATAATCTCAGCATGAAAGTTCTCCGGCACTGCAACAAGTACCTTACAATCTTTATTTCTGTTTCGTTCATATGCTTCAAGCGTCATAACCGAAACGCCATCTACTTCCACCGGATTTCCTTTCATATCACTGACCACAAAAGCCGTAATTTTCACATCCGGATATAAAGTTTTCAATGCATAATATACGCTTACAGCAACCATTTGGGCGCCATAGATGACAACCTGTTTCATTCAGAAAGCTCCTTGTAAATATTTTCTATGTTATATTTCGGCATTGTCGGTGTTCCTCTTTACGTTTATCTGCCTGCATTGCTTCTTGATTCCACCTTTTTCCATAATCATCTCACAGATTATTTCCACCTGGTCGAATCCCTGTTTTTTTAATTCATCTTTTGCCCGGTTGATTGCGCCTGCAAATCCATTTACCATAGCATCAAACCGCTTCATCATCATTCGCATCTTATCCCGTCAATCTCAACAAAAACAGATAGACGTCTCATATCGTCATCCCCTTCTTTCAACCAGCAAATCCATCCCCAAAATATTTATTAACCGAATTGTTTTTTCAATCTCTGCTGTTGGTTTTCCCCGTTCCAAATCAGAGATGAATGTCACAGACAAACCCGTAAATTCAGACAAATATGCCTGTGTATAACTTAATTCTTTTCTTCTCGCCCTAATAGCCTGACCCAAGGATTTTGAATCTGATATTTTCATAAGTCCTCCACTATATGCCGTTCGGCTAAAATCATTCCAGATACAAAATATTATGCCGAACGGCTAATTCTATTTCAAATTATAGTATTAGCCGTTCGGCTGTGTCAATACTCATTATTCCTCCAACAGTTTCTTTGCCTCTTCATAACTTTCAACCGATGAACCAATTGCCTGACATGCGTTTTCTAATGAAATGCCCAAGTTATTAATGAGATTATTAATATTTTCAATTAAATTTCCTGCGTGTCCCTTCGCGTACTCTTTTACTCTTATTGTTTCAAATTCTTTTTGAAAATCTTCCCGGAACAATTCCTTCAATGCCTGACACATACTCTTTGCCTCCCTAAACGTTTCACTATTTGCACTTACTATCAATTCCATCACTGACTGATAAAGCCCTTCATTTTGATGCTTCTCATATTCATTTACAATCTTTTTCGCTGTTTCCACTTCTTTGATATCATCAGTTAGGTATTGTAACCCACTGCATCCTCCTTTTTATTTGGAGTTTCATCTTCCTTTAGAAACTCCTGCTGTTTGTTTGGAATTAAGCACGAATTTCTGAAAGATACAGATGAATATCTGTAATGAATTAGTTACACGAAAGATAATACTATCTTCCGCTCTGATATGTTTTTAGAAAATCTTGCTTATCAGTATGATAGCACTAAATATACGATAATGCAACTTTTTATACGTCAGGATTTCATCCAAAGCAAAAACGGATAGCAACTTGCACAAACACAACTTTTTGCGTTTGTTTCACGTCATTACCCGTTTTTATACTATATTTTGTATACAGAACATTTCCAATGTCCCTTTTTCGTTTATATTTTTAGCACATTTGCCATTGCTTCATATCATATCAAATCCAACCATGCCTACCAATATCTCTTAAGATTTGAAAACGTAATTCTATAATCTTCATGATGCTTCATAAAATAAATTGTTGTCACATGCTCTGAAAGCCAACAGCGCTTCTGTTTTGTTCCCTCGTAATCCTTCATGCGTTCTTCCACTTCATCTATTACAGAAAAAGCAAACTCGCAATAGCTTTCTACAATTTCACGCTTTGCAATGAAAATATTGTTGGGATAAAAAATCGGATGCTTTGCACACCAACATGCTGTTTCATAATACTCCGGATGCTTTTCCTTAATCACCTGCAGCATCATTTCATAATATGCCTTCTCTCCCCAGTTCAAATAATAGCCTGACAAGTCAGGATATACCAAAGCCGGCATAGGCAAAACCGCGTCTGCCTCATCCTCCCAAAGATACTTCCATACAATATCCGATTCAAACTGTCTTCTGTAATGACAAATACCGGAATAATCCAAATCAGTATTTTTCCATAGCCAGTACAGCCCTGTCATTTCATTATAATAGGCATTCTTGGCAGAGATATTAACACCATCAGCGTCCGTCACTTCTGCAACACGTACATCTGTCAACGCGGCTCCTGCCTGCAAGGGCGTCACCCACGCCCGCTCTGCTCTTTCCTCAGAAAGCTTCACATCCTGCGCGCACTGCACCATATATGTCATTGCCGAAACGCCTGTCTGCTTCTGGTCAAATACATTACTATCACCCGAAAGCATATCAGTCATTTGAAATTCCTTGCCAAGCTGTGCATAATAATATTTCATAAAATCAGCTATCAGAATCCGTTCCATTACATCATTTAAATAAAAAATGTTGTGAAAAGGCGTGCTGCTTAAAGACAATGCTATCTCATCATGATAATGCTCCATGGCAACAACAAGTACCGCAGACTTATCACACTCACCCTTTTTGACATCCGACATCTCTACATAATCCTGTAATACATAAACGGGAATACCGTCAATCCGCTCCGGATTGTCAACACTTTCACGGTTTCCTTGCATCCCCGTCACCAAAAAGCACTCCGGCCTTGGCATGGTAAGAAAACCCATATTTAACATTTGAATCAGTTCTTTTGCCCGATTTCCCGCACTATACACATACAATCTCGGAAAATCATTCAGTTTTTTCAAAAGCAACCTTAAATTTTCTCTCTCTTGCTGATAAATCTTGTCCATTTCCAACTCCATATCCCCCTTAATACCTACAAACACCCTCTACCGCTAAGGCAACTTACTCAGAAACACATCATCTACAAATTGATAATTCCTAATTTCTGACTTCTCCAACGTCTCTTCAATTTCCTCATGAAAATGAGCCCCCAATGTAACATATAACCTCATCTTCTCATCAGAAAAATTCTGAACCGCGACAAGCGGAATTCCATCCAACGTCTCTCCGTTGCCTTTCAGGGATGATACCACAATCTGTTTTACTCTATCTTCCAATCCCTGCTTTTGTAAATAACGCAAAAAGGCTTTGGCATACTTTCCCGCGCCATATAGTGCAATTTCCCCCTGCGTTTTTATTGCTTCGAGCAACCTGCCCTCGTACATCATATCGTCTGCCCCGACAAGCTCTAACATCCGTCGCAAGGGACGAATCGTATACCTATCATCTAATTTCCAATCACACACTATTTGATTTACCTGAAGAAGCAACTCCAAAATCTGCTTACTGTCTTTGGAAATATTATGATAAATAATTCCGGCATACTCATATTCCAAACGCTTTTGTGTTATTAAAAACAGCTTGTCCAAATCATGCTCTTTTGCAAATATCAGATTATCCATCAGTCCATTCAGTAAATCGATTACCCGCTCCTGCGTAAATCGCGCCGCCATTTCCGGCTTACGATAACAATACAAATACGCATCTGCTATCACAAACTTTCCTGCATAATACATAGCTTTCACCATAAATGGTGGATCTTGAAAGCGCCTGTAATCAGGGAAAAAAATGTTATTTTCTACTATCATTTTTCTTTCAAAAATAAAATTAATATAATTATAATCAAATTGAAAATCAATATATTGGTATATTTTTTGTTCTTTTAATTCATCCTTCAGCTCCTGAAACAACCCTTCTACTTTTTCTTCACCATTCTCCAGTCGTTTCAGCATACTTCCGCATACAGACACTCGCTTTTTCTCACACAGTGAAACCATCTTCTCCAAGGCATTTTTATCAAGATAATAGTCATCCGCATCCAAAAAAACAAGGTACTTCCCCCTTGCTTTTTGTATTCCATGGTTTCTCGCTATCCCTGCGCCTTGATTAGGCTGCTTCAACAGCATAATTCTATCATCTTTTCTTATAAATCCTTCAATTATTTTAACCGAATCATCTGTTGAACCATCATCAACACAAATAACCTCAAGTGCTCTTAATGTTTGCGTTAAAACACTTTGCAAACAATCTTCTAAATATTGTTCACAATTATATACCGGAATTATTATTGAAACTTTAATCTCTTCATTTACATACATTTGTTTAAGTTTCCTTATCAGTATCTACTATACTTCATACAAAACATCTTCAAGTGAGATAACAGGGCAGTCCACCTTCTCACTCAGCTTTGCCTCAATTTCATCAAAAAAGGTAATGGAAGTAACAACTATTGCATCTACTGTTTCCAGTTCCTCATCAGGTGAAACCACATCAACATCTGCATAAAGATTATCTGCATTTCTGTCAATTGCATATTTTATCTTTACATTCGTTCCTGCCAGTTCATCTACAAGTGTTTCTCCTGCATAACTCATGCCGTAAACAGCAATCTCTTTATAGCCTTCTTTTTCAAAATAAGATGCAAGATTTTTCCCTTCCTGCTTTACTTTCACCCATTGATTCATCATTAAAAACAGTGCTAAATGTTTATCGGACATTTGCTGCTTTTCATTTACACTTTCTCCGATTACTTTCCCGGCACATAATGCTCCGCCTGCTGCTCCTACCAATAATGATAATGCTCCAACCACGCCTTTATTCATTTTGTTCTCCTCTCTGCCGCTTAATTGTTTATGATATCTTTTTGCATACTTTCTCTACATCATATTTGGGTATTACTTCTTCTGCCGCATCACAGATACGATGGATGACATCAATATCCTCTTCCAGTTCTTCCGCAATCTGTTCCCGCGACTTATCCTTTTTAAGCTTCTTACACACCTGTTCTACAAGAAGCACATTACGCCCCTGTTCTAATCCTTCCTGTCTCTCATCTGCCAGCATTTCTTTTATTGCCAAACACATATTAACCTTTCCTCCACTTTCATGATTTTGCTTTACGGAAACCAACTCTTCTGCTCTGGTATACGCCGCTACCATATCATAGGCTTCTTCGTCCATATCCTGATATGCCGGGTCACTCTGCACCAGCTCCCTTAATCGCTTCTTGTCCTTTGCATAACGGATAAAATCAAATATCTGCTTTAAATCGGTCCGAAACACCTCTGTTCGTTCCAGCTTTGCAATCTCAAATACATGTATCGGATAATTATTCACATATTTCCTCAATTTCTCAGGAATATCCGTAAAATCCAATATACCATGTAAATCTTTGCTTTTACTATTTGTTCACCTTCAAGCAATAAGCCATTAATTAAATCGGCATACCGCTCATTGTCTGAGAGACAGTTCTTCCCCCGTATGTCTTTATCCATATTCAGTTTCTCCCTTCTACGGAAGCATCCAAAAATCTCCCGCTTGTTTCTTTTTGATTGGAATAAGCATAGATTTTTAGATATTTTCTGAATTTAGATATTTAGAAATATATAGAATAAAATTTATGCTCTGGAAAAAGTATATCACATCATAAAAAAAATGTCACGAAAAAACATAGCTTTTCATGACATTTTCATGACATAATTTTCACTAATAAACTCAAATCACTAAATCCGAATCCACTGTTTCGGAATAATATCTGTCTTCCAGTTTTTAGGACACACAACCACCTTATCAGGATTTGCATTCAGATAAGCAGGCCAATAGCTAAACGTACTGTTTGCAATAATATGATGCTTACAATGCCTCATAATAGCCATTTCTTCATAATCCCGGAATCCCATTTCACTGACATATATTTTCTCTCCCGAAATTTCCAAATGCTCCCGAACCCACTCAATGTCATCTGAAAATACCAAATATGTAGGGTGTGAAACCACCTCACTCATATATGCCAACGCCTTCGGATAATATTCTTTCTGACTAATATCCCGATTCAGTTTCAGGAAATCTCCTCTGCGAACATGAATACTTATTGTATCTTCATTTCGCAACACCCTACTTAGTTCTCTGGGCAAACAAATTTTTTCTTTCAATACAAAGTCTCGTTGTAACACATCCTTAATGGAATCAAAATAGGATAAATCAAAAAAATATCCCTTATAATAAGTTGGCAAAAATGCCCTCTTCTTTACATCAGATGTTTCTTCATCTCTGTATTGCCAAGGCCATAATCCGGTCTGTGCCAACCTATAGACACTTTGCGATATTGCATCATCTTCTGTCAGATAGCTCCATGGTTTTAGCTCAGACTCACCTGCCTGCGGCAACCGGATGCGAAAATGCGCTAATCCATACTTTCTGTCTGCATTCTTCTTATCGCGGCATGTCTGTTCTCCCCGCGCTGTCACATCTTCGTTATTAATAAAACGGGTATCCAAATAGACAGCCTTCCCTGTTTCAATTTGAAGTTTTCTCGCAAATGCATACTGAAACATCTGATTTCCAAGACCGTCTGATATTTTTACGATGTTCATGATTACATTCCCCATTCCGTCATATACATACTTGCAATTCCTTTTCAAAATCACTGATACTTTCTGCCCTTGCTGCCAGCTTCAGCCATTTCTTCAAAACCTCTAAATCCTTTTGTTCATATATCTTATCGCTTAACTCCTTTGACACTTCTCCTGCCTCACTTAATAATTCAATAACAGCAGATGCTTTTCCTTTTGTTATACCTTCCGCAACTCCATCATCATAAAATTCCTCTAATGCTCTGCACATGTTTCCTTCCTCCTCTGCTTTGTTGTTTTTCCCCCAGTACACCACCAGTGTTGACACAGGAAATATTTACATTACATCCGGCATTTTCTTATCCCGAAGAAGCTTATATATTTTTTTTGTATCAAATTCAGGCGCAAAGCTTAATGCCACATCATATATTTTCTTTATGGTATATTCATCTTCTTCCAATTCTTCTGCTATCTGTGATACCTCTTTTTCTTTTGCTATTTTCCGACAAACCAACCCTATAAGCTTAATTGCTTCACCTTCCGCAACTCCATCATCATAAAATTCCTCTAATGCTCTGCACATGTTTCCTTCCTCCTCTGCTTTATTCTTAAACTGATTTATCATCTTTGGTGAGTTTGTCACCTTCCCAAGCACGTCCCAGCTCTCATCATCCATTTTGGAGCATTCCTTGCTGTTCCTTAAATATTCTATAAATTCTTTTTTGTTATTCCTATTTTTATACAGTTCAAAGAATGGCCGAAGCTCTGTCTTAAAGTATTCCGGATGTTCTATCTTGGATAAATCCAGAAAGTGTATGGGGTATTCCGGCACAAGATTTTTGACCTCTTCTCCATCCTCTCCCCAGTCTATCATGTCATGCAGGCTTTGGGGGCCGTCCCATTCTTCCTTTCCCCAGTACACTACCAGCGTCGATACTGGGAATATCTTATCATCCTTTTTTTACCTTGTACAGAAATTCCCCGCCCGGTTTCAGTCCTTTCTTGGCATTTTCCTTTTTCTTTTGCCTGATTTGCTCGCCGTATGCCATTGCCTCCTGCCGCATAACCCGCACCGGCATTCCGTAATCTACATGCTCCTGATTTTCCACTGTCCACAATGCAAACCTCTGTCCGGTCAGGCTCTGCTTCATCACCAAATCCCGGAGCATTTCTTCTGCCTCTGTCTCTTCCGCCACGTCCAGCACCGGCGATACTTCTTCAAGCTCCTGTGGCTTTACCACCTCTCTGCCTTGGAACAGGCTTCCGTTCCAAAGGTCTGCGTACCGCTCTTTGTCACTGAAATACACCTTCAATCTGATGTCTTTTTCTCCCATTTTGCCTCCTTCTTGCAGGAGACAATATCATGCCTTGCTTTCTGTGCATCTCCTGCTTTATTCTTTTTGATGTTTGAAATAAAGCACGATTTCATTTAGCACTGCACAGCAGCCAGATGTTCTATCTAAGAAATGTAATAGAATGTTAGAAATATATGCTTCAAGCAGAGTATAGCATGACGTAAAAACATATTTCAATCATTATTTCTTTTCAAAGCAAAAACGGATAGCAACCTGCACAAACACAATATCTTGTATTTATACATCGCCACTATCCGTATCACACACCACATGTTGTATTTTCCGACAGTTAGCCCGTCTATTTTTTATTGAATTTTCAGCATATTTATGGCGTCCACCTAAAAATACTTTTCTCATCTATAACGTCATATCATCTGCTTTTTTCAAGTTCAAACTACTTTGATACCTTCCCTGTATTTTCTTCTACTTCATAAATCTTCGTTCCAACATTGCCTTGCAATTCCGATTTCTCTCTGCTAGAATCCCGTTTTATAACACCTTGAAGAAAGTCTTCCAATTGATAATATAAAATCCCTTCATTTATCGTATGTACTTCCTGTTCAAGTCTCTCATGCACCTCCGATAAGTCAAGTTGGCTCATATCAAATTCAACAATTTCCTGTGACCAATCACTTGTATCAACAATCAAAATAGCATTTTTGTCAAGCAGCGGCATGTAAAGTTTCCCATCCACCAATTTATATTGTTGAAACTTTGTATCTGTTCTCTTATATTCTCCAATTTCTAACGGTAACCTACATACTTCCCACTCAGAATTGATTAATAGCAAATAGTCTGCCCACTGTTGCATTACAACAATTTGATTATCAACCTTACATAATCCAAACGGATAACCGGGATCCTGTAACTTTTCTCCTAAAAATCCAAGGTCAGCTTCTATCTTATTAACACTTCCATCCTTTTCATTCCAACGTATCAATTCCGAGTAAAACCTGTCAACTAAAATAAATTCTTCATTATAGTAAACAATTCCTGTATACATTCTTTCTTCATTACAAATTTTATGAAACGAAATTTCATCCGTTTCCATGTTATATTTAATTACAACATTTTCTGCTAGTAAATACATTGTTTCATCTACAACTTCAAAATCCGAAAATACCAATGCTGTCTGATTTACTTGCAAGAAATCCGGGAAACGCTCTAAAAGTTTTTCTTTCCATGGAACACACTGCATTTCAAATGTTTCTTTGTTTATTTTCAAAATGGCCGGATATAACATTGGAACAAAAACAAACCACTCTTTATAATCATACACTGCACCAAATCTGCTCTTTTTTTCATCTCCCTCTTTCATTGGAATTGACACATATTTTTTTTCTTTATCAACGATATCATATACTAATATATCATCTACTGACACACATGGAATAAACCATAGCTTTGTTCCATTGACTCCAATATCCACATATAAATTCTTATCTGTCGGCTTTACTGTATCTGTCAAAGTCACATAATCTACTTTCTGCGTTGGTACATTTAACTTAAATATACCATTTGCTCGATAGGTGCAAAAATATATATCATTTTTTACAACTTTAAAGCCTTTCATATCCATCACAAAATCACTCATACTTATTCCCTTTCTGATTGTGAAACCAAACCATTCTTTCTCATTAATTGTTCTATAATATCCCAATCACTTGGCTCATCAATTTCAAAAAAAGTATCTTCACTCATTTCAACTGCTTGAATATTTCCTGAGATACGATTTTTACTTCTACATAAAGCTTCCTTAGATGTAATATAAAAAGCGCCGTTTTCCACCAAATATCCTTTAAAATCTTGACGCCTTGGTCGATTAAACACATCATAGTTGGTCGGATGTGCAAATCCATCTTCATCTATTTCCCAATGAAATCTTTTCTGGCGTACTACCGAAAGCACACTATCTGTTCCTTCCTCATAATATGCTTCAAATCCACGTTCCAAATCTTCACTTTTCAAAAGTGGAGAAGTTGCCTGAATCAAAACAATATTGCCAAATTCATATTTTTCTGCAAATTCAAGCATTACAGACTCTGTAGACGCAGTATCCGACGCAGATTGCGCAGAACGACCAATTATGATAACCTTTTCAAATAACTTCTTTTCACTTCCATACTTAAACTTTTCTATCGTCTCTGCTATTTCTTCGCTATCTGTTGCAACATATACCTCATCAATGCTTTTACAATCACAAGCAGCACGTAAGCTCCAATAAACCAGTGGTTTCCCATTAATAATCTTAATATTTTTTAAAGGAATTGACTTACTACCTCCTCTGACCGGAACAAAAGCTACATTTCTTTCAGTTCTGTTCATTCCTTACTCTCCCCGCAATTTTTTCTTACTTCTTTTTCACGCTCTGTATAACTTTTTCTCCATTACCCAGCACAGTCAAAACTCCGTTCATTCTTCCGTGTAACATCGCTATAATTATCCCTTTGTTCCTTACTGTTTCATTATCCCAACACTTATAGAATCCCCTATTGGAAACAAACTTATTTGTTTTCCTTCACAAAATTCTTCTACTGCATGTCTAACCCCTTCATACACTTCAGAAAAATAATCATGTACTAATATCACTCCACCACTTTCCATCTTCTCCCAAAAGAAATCCAATCCCTCAACCGTTGGCTTATATAAATCCATATCCAAATTCACAAAACAAAATGTATCTGAAATACCGTGTGCTGTCTCTGGGAAATAACCTTTTTTGATAATGCACTTATCTGCATGCTTCATCTTCTGCATTACCAACTCTTCCGACGTCATATTAAGATGTCCCACTTTTTCATTGGAAAAGTTAAATTTCTTTTCGTATTCAATATCCTTCTCATCAAATCCCTCAAAAGTATCAAATAAATACAACTTTCTATCCGGAAACTTTTCATTAATTACTCTGGCAAACTCTCCTTGAAATACACCTGCTTCCGCAACAGCGCCTTGTATACCTTTCTCATAAACAATCTGTGCAAAATCAGTCAAAAATTGTTCTCTTGCCTTAACCTGCAGTTCCATATAACTCAAATTAATAGTAGCCTTAGATATCCCCATACCTATTAATTGGTCTCTAATTGGATACATAGCTGTTATTGAAGCAACTATCACTTCATCCCATTTCACTCTCAAAATTTCATTAGGCGGAATTATCGGTACTCCAGCTATTTGCCCCCCCCACTTTGCATTATCATTATCTGTAAATGCCACTATTTCATATTCTTCTTCGATTTTTCTATATAATTTTTTTGAATTCTCTGATGCTCCGAAAATAACTACTTTATTCATATTTACTCTCCCCGCAATTTTTTTCTCACTTCTTTTTCTTTTTCAGTAATAACCTTTTCTCCGTTACCTAGCATAACCAAAACTTCTTTCATTCTTCCCTGCAACATTGCCATAGCAGCAACACTTAAACTTGCCGCATGGTCAGTTCCCCACATGTTACGATCCAATGTTACATGACGTTCTATCACCTTTGCTCCAAGCGAAACAGCCACAACCGATGGTTCCAAATTAATTTCATGTCCACTATATCCAACAAGACAATGATATCTTTCTTTCAATGCTGTAATCATTCTTAAATTCAGCTCAGATGCCGGCGCAGGATAAGCAGAATTTGTATGCATCAAAATATAGTTTCCTTCTGAATATTTTTCCAAAAAGGAAACCGTTCTGTCTAGTTCTGCCCACGTACTCATCCCTGTTGATACAAGTAACGGCTTTCTGCTTTCGCATGCCTTTTTAAGTAATTCTTCATTTGCATTACTGGAAGAAGCAATCTTTAAAAATGGCAAATCATATTCCAATAAAAACTCCAAACTGGGAATATCCCAAGGAGATGCAGTCCATGCTATTGGTTTTTCTTTACAATAAGCATCTATGTAATCATATTCAGCTTTTCCAAATTCTATTTTTTTCTTGTACTCCAAATAAGTCATTCTTCCCCATGGAGTATCTCTCATTACACTTTTTTGTGCTTCCGGCACTGCTATATCAGGTTCCCTTTTTTGAAATTTCACGCAGTTCCACAAACATGCATTAGCCGCATCAATCAACTTCTTCGCTATCTGCAAATCTCCATTATGATTAATTCCGATTTCTGCTATTATGTAAGGAAAAGACTCTTCATTAATTAAATAGTCTCCTAATTTTATTTCCTGCAATGCCATATCATTATTCCTCCATATGATTGCTTATCAAACCCGCCACTTCTCTTATCACGCCATAACCACCATTAACAGTTGTAATATAGTCAGCTATCTGTTTCACTTCTTCGTAAGCATCCTGCGGCACAATTTTAACTCCTGTCAATTTCATGGCTTCGTAATCATTAATGTCATTTCCGATATACGCCACATTATCTAACAAAATGTTTCTACTTTCACAGTACTCCTGTAAACACTTGGCCTTATCATGAATACTCTGCACACATTCTACACCAAGCTTTTGTGCACGTTTTCCTACAACACCATTTGTTTCTGTTGACATGATTACTAATTCAATTCCTAAATTACGCAGTATATGTACCGCTTGTCCGTCCGCACGACTGACATATACTGACTCTTTTCCGTCTTCATCAACCAAAACCCGGTTATCTGTCATAACACCATCAAAATCACTTATAATCAGCTTAATTTTTTCCCATTCAACCTGTTTCATACTACAATATATCACTTTCTTTTTTGGTGCCTATATACCACAATGTATCTGCTATTCCGAGACTGACAAGTTTCTTCTCGTATGCAGCATTAATTTCTTCATCATTAAATTCAATCCACTTTACATGCTCACTCTCCAAAAAAATCATCACTTGCGCAACAACTCTCAAACTTCCTTATGCCTATTCCAATTCCGTTCTTAAAATTTTACACAAATTTCTCTTATAACTATCAGGGTCTCCCCTTAACTCACGCAAACACAAATTATGTTTTTCCACTATAGTATCAAGTTTTGTTTTCCCCCCTTCTGAATCATTGACAATTGCCAGAATATCATCACACATTTTTTCTGCATCATCATAAATTAAAAATTCATCCATAAGAGTAGTATCTATTTCTTTATTCTCATGCCATTTCATTCCAAACACCGGACGCTGTGCCTCTACAGCATCCCATAACGCCAATGATATACTTGATGCAATTACAATATCACACTCTTCTAAATATTTATACACACTATCATCGCTAGGCACAAATCTTATATTTGACGTATCATTAAATTCTTGTATTAACTTGCTTTCTATTTCATTATCCATACCCGGATGATTTTTCACTATAACTTTATAATCCGTTTTCGTCAAGGCATTTAATATATCTTCACAAATTTGAAAATATTTTCTCACTGAAACTAACCCAACAGTAGGTGGCTGCGGTAAAAATAGAATAGTGCTTTTACCTTTTTTTAAATTTTTCACTTCTGACATTTTACCAACACCCTTTACCATGAATTCACTCTGCGCATAATATATAGCACCATTATAATCAATATTTCCCAATTCTCGCTCTTCTACTTTCTTGTTTGGGAACACTCTTACTGCAATTTCATTTGCATTTGCCTCTTTTCTATAATAATAGAATGGGCTAACCCTTGTGGCAAAAAAAAGCTTACTACCATATTTCTTTACATTCTGATAAGCTATTCGCACTTCAAAACCAGACGTTTCTGTCATGCACTCAATAAGAGCATATTTACAGCATCTAAAATATCCTTTCATGCAGCTATCTATGTATACACGTTCTAAATTTTCTCTCTGCAATCTATTCATTACCTTTTTTAACATATATGGTGTCAAATCAATTTCTTTATATTTAATATGCATTTTTTTTCTTAATGCGTTCATCACACGATAAACATTTACAATATATTGCAGATATAACCACACATAATCCATTCTGCTAAAATAATTTTCTATACAGTCGCAGTTTACCCCCCTATTTCTGATTTCATCGGCACCGCCTGCATTATAAACTGCAATCACATTTACCGAAAAATTATTTTTTAATGCCTCTACCCGCGCCATAATCGCTTCTACATATCTCACTTGCTCTTTTACTATAGCCAAAACACCAACTTCATATTCTTCTCTTTTTCTTTTCTTTTCTTTCCTTTCTCTTTTATAATACTCTATAAACTTTTCTATTTGTAAAGCGTTCTTCAAAACCTGTTTTTTTCTATTTTGATCATACAAAGAATCCTTTAATGTAAATAAACACTCTTTTTCCGTTCCATCCCTTTCATCAATAATATAATATTGTATTCCGCTATTGTATGCCAAAAGAAAAGCAGCTTCGTTAAATACCCAATTCATTGCATTATCCAGCATGTATATTGTATTTATCTCATTTTTAACAACAATCTCTTCAATTACATTTATATACCATAAGATTCTTCCCAAATGATTTGCAAATGGCCATATTGGATAACTGGAAAAAGTATATAAATACTCTTTCTTAACACAGCCCTTAATTATATCATTAATATTATCAATTATTTTGCATACTTCCCGATATTCAATACCTTTATCACTTTCTAAAAAATTCACCATTTCACCATTATTTTTACATTTTAAAAAGAAATGATAATTTTGAGTAGCAATACAATAATTATCTGCTATATGCTTTTTTATCTGTTTTAATTCCTCATCCGTACTACATATCAGCAAGTTTTTTTTACAGCTCATTGTTACTCCTCCAAGCACTCTTACAATTGTTCCTCAATCGTCATATCTGTCTTATATCATTTATAGCAGTCAATCACCATACTAAATACTTCTTCTCCGTTTTGTACCCTGCGCACATATCCATTCTGCGAATCAATTTCATTCAAAATTAATTGTTTATCATCTGTATGGTAGCACAAAAAGCGTATATCCGTAAATTTTGTCTTTTCTAACAAATCTCTAACCATATCATACTTCGGAAACCATACATGTCCTCCTCTAACAACTCCATCGCCTGAATAATCCCCACCGCCTAGTGGATCAAAAATAATATTATCATATTCATCTCTCATAGCAAGTGAACTTAATAATTCACTATTATAATCCGGCAAACAGATTCTAAATACACTTCCTCTTTTTAATACTCTATATATTTCATTAATAACCGGCACCATCTGTTCAAATGCAATATGCTCCAAAACATCCTCAGCTTGATATGCAGCAATACTTTCATCCGGCAACGGATATTTTTCAGTTATATCATGTAAAATATGACGTTCATCTCCCTTTGTTATTGACAAACCATATAAGTTTTCCTGTGATAAATGTATCTCATCACATATGTTTCCTGCATATAAAAAAATATCTTTACTTAAATCCAAGTCAGAAAAATGCATTTGCTTATATTGTTTCAATCCTTGTTCTGAATAAACTCCTTCTATTGCTATCTCAGCCGCCTCTAATTGTTTTCCTATCATTGCCCATGCTCCCGCAGCAATAATCACTGAATAATCCAACCTATCCTTCAATTTTATCATCTCTGAAATAGAATATATCGGCATTCCTTTTGTTTTATATTTGAATTTATTTGTATTATTATCTCCAAATCCAACAATACAATAATTTTTGTCTTTTCTCAATTCCACATAAGCTTTTGCTCCCAAAAAACCATATCCCCAAATCACAACATTTTTCTGCATTATTATTTCCTTTCCATCATACATTTATCATTTTATATGTTTAGACAATTTCCATCTCTATAAAATATGGCTGTTATATTCTTTGTGCCACTGCACCCATAAAGAGCTCCGCCAAATTCCAAACAACGGAAGCCTTTTTCTTTTAAATTTCAGAAAATACTTTTCTCATAAATCACAGTCCAGCCAAATTTATTAATCGGAGTATATCCTTTATCTCTAAGAAACATATAGACCTCACTCTCTATTATCTCTAACAAAGATACCCCAAGTTGTTCAACTAACAAACATTCTATTGATACCTTTTCCCAGTTAATCGAACGCAATACCTCCAGTTCCATCCCTTCCACATCAATATCCATAAAATCAATTTCACGTATATTGTATTTTTCTAAGATTGCATCCATTCTATTTACAGGTATTTTCTCTATTTCTTTAATATCTTCTTTATTTATTATCTTGTCATAACAAAAAGAATTCAAAGCACTTTCATTGAATGCATAATAGTTTAATACCGTTTCTCTATCTGACACTCCGCAATTAATATTTATATCATTTTTTCTAATCGCACTTAATAATTCGTAATTTCTTCTGTCCGGCTCAATATTAATCCCTTTCCATCCTTTTTTATAAGCCCACCATGTATTAGAGAATCGAAAGGGATGGTTAGCTCCAACATCTACATAAACTCCAGCTTTTTTATTAGCGAACTTCTTTCTTAAATATAACTCTTCTCCATCCAGCGAAAATACTACCTTGCTCCATTTACAATCTATCGGAATAATCTTATTATCTTCCGGAACATAAAAATACATATCTTCCCACTTTATACCGTTTGTAATACACTGGTTTATACACTCATCACTTTCCATAGTAACTATTATTTTTTCAATATTTTCACCTTTATATAAATTAATCATTTCACTAAAAGAAATAATCTTTATGCCATTTACATCATAACCGGCTTTTTTTTCATCATTATCACAAAACAACAAATTTGACTCTAAACGTTCTCCATTTTTCTCAATATATACCCCCCCTATTTTTCCTGCTCCGAATAATATTATCTTTTTCATATTACAACCTCCCACTAATTTTTCTCCTATGCTACATTTTTTCTTGACTTAATATTTCCCTTAATGCGCTTTCCATCATACATTTATCATTTTATATGTTTAGACAATTTCCATCTCTATAAAATATGGCTGTTATATTCTTTGTGCCACTGCACCCATAAAGAACTCCGTCAAATTCCAAACAACGAAATCCTTTTTCGTTTAAATATTTCCTTCCACCTTCAGTATAATCACAATTTGCATTATCAATTATAATTACTCCCTCAGCATTTAACATCTCAACAGCATTCCGGGTACAATTATTCCTGTCTTCACCATCTACCAAAATAATATCAAATTTTTGCTTGCAAGATAAAATTGCATCACAATAATCTCTATTTTCAACATTTTCATGCAATGATAATTTCACATTCGAAGGACATATATCTCTCATTTTTTCATACCATTCAAAATCATTTTCAACAGATGTCACTTCACTTACATATTGTGCAAAGTATAATGAAGAATTGCCACATCCCCATTCAAACACTTTCATTTCTTTTGTTAATCGTGGCGTCAAAAAATCTACTGCTGCCACCGTCCACCACGGATTATTTTTGCCCTCATCATCCTCAAAGAAATTATCCCAATAGGGTAATACCCAACTCGACAGTACCCCTCTCTTACGCAAATCTGAATTCAAAGCATTCATCCAATTCAAACATTTTACATTTAAATCATAAATATCCAAATTAGATTCCACAATTTTGTTGCAAGTCCTATAGCTATCATAACAATGCGCTTTAAAATTAAACATCAAAGTAGGCAATGGCATTCTTAATCGTTTTACATCATCTTTATCCGTCAACGCATCCCAATACCTATATTTTTCTATAATTTCATTTTGATATTTATGTAACACATCAACCGATACTATATCCGGCAATACGCTGTTGCTTGGACTTTCTTCTCTAAAAAACTGCATTTTTTGTCTTTGATATTCACTCATTACTTTTCGAGTCAATGAAACATCCAACAAACACTGGTCTCCCGCAATCCGCACAATACTCCCAGCCTTTACCTTCTGTAATGATTCCAACATTCGTTTTGTAACATTTTCTTCGTCACTCAAAATCACTTCTACATCATTATCCTTTAATATTTCTATTAATGGCAGATTCTCTATTGTGTCATATACCCCACAAATCACATTGTCAGCATCTAATTCTCTAGCTGATTGTAGTGTTTTTTCAATAACTTTCTTTACCCCCACTTTTTCTAATAAAAATTTACCATATCTTAAATCAGCCTGTATATAAACTGTAAAATCACTCATCATTTATTTCCTCCATTATTTCACCCAATATATTATAATTTTATCTTTAGGTACATTATATTTCTCTTCTAAGTTTTCAGCTATTTTTTTACATTCTTCCTCATCATAAAGCATAATTATAATTGAATCATATTGAAACTTATCTATTTGCGCAGGTTCAATAATCCTCTTTCCGGCAAACCATCCACGTTTATATGAATCAATGATTGCTACTACATTATATTTTCCGACAATCTCCTTCTCATTATCATGAAAACAGTTTCCCAACCCATAAATCAATACATCATTCTTTTTCGAATCATATTCACTAAATATTAATCCGCTTCCAAAAAAATTGACATAAGCTTTTCTGACTTCTTCTTCAAAATTTATTTTTTCAGGCCATATCCAGCTTTCCGGAACATTCTTCTGTAACTCATCAGTATCATACCTGTTATGCGCTGAACAGTGTTCTCCTGAATTATCAAATCCTATATTTTTCACGAGTGATATACAGGGATTTAAGCAATATCCTCTATTTTTTATCACTGTCAACGCCCAAAACACATCCCATGTATCTATTTCCCCCTTCCGCACTGCCTGCTGTACATTATCTAAATCTCTTCCCCATATGGCAAGTTCTTTGGATAATTCCGAGTTGTTCATTATCTCTCTTAATGGCAAATCTGTTCTATCATATAAACCCCATCTGTTTTTCCATGTTCCCCATCCCCAGATATTTGCACGTCCTCCAAAATATGCATCCACTCCATTTCTTGACAAATCAAGCGGAAGGTTATAGCCTGTAACATGATAAACCTTTTCCTCTTTTTCATAACGCACCAAACTTTCTGTCATAAATTTCATAAATCCCGGCATAACCATAATATCATCTTCAATTACAATCACTGCATCATTTTCTTCAAGCACATAATTTATGCCGGAAAGAATTGCTTCCGTTAATCCTTTATTTTCTTTTGAAACGTGTAATTCTACCGGACAAAAATCTACAGTATGAATCAGTTCGTTTACCTTTTCCCAGTCTTCCTTATCACTTTCCTTCTTTAATCCATCTTGAAAAATATATAATTTTTGTGGTAAAACAGTATTTTTACTTAAAGCCTCCAAAACCTTTTTCGTATGATTTATTCTCTTATACGTAAATAAAACAGTTCCTATTTTTAACATTTTTTTTCTCCCAATTGTAAGCTTATTATTTTATGCAATAATTATTTCCCAAACTTCCAAAAAGTCTTTCTATAAATCTCCGGCAAGCCGGTATCGAATGACTTACCGTTTATTTCATACGCATACATTCCTTCTTTTTCACGAACAGCATCTAAAGCATCCGTCAGTTGGATTTCTCCTTTACTATAATTTCCTGCTTCGATATTCTTTCGCAACTCTTCAAAAACCGCAGGCGTAAGTATATATTGTCCGAATACAGCATAGCAACTGTCTCCTTTTCTCGCAGAATGAACTTTTAAATATTCATTTGCATAATCAAGCCCCGGCTTCTCTTTCATGCATTCCACCTTCATCAAGGTTTCCCGCTCATCTTCCCATTGACCATAGAGAATACCATAGTGTTCTGCCTCTTCCACGGAAATTTTATGTATGCTTACCATGGTCTTACCATATTTCTCATAAGCATCTACCATCTGCTCCATACAATTCTTTTCTTCAAAAGACTGATAAACCATATCTCCCAATAGCAGAAGCACCGGTTCTCCTTTAGCAAATTCCTTGCATTGATATACTGCATGCCCGAAGCCCAAGCGTTCCGTTTGACATACATAAGTAATTCCTTTTCCAATTCGTACAATTTTTTTTTCATATTCTCTTTTTTCTGGAGAAAGCTTTTGGATATGTTCTTCTTCCATTGGTTCAAAAAAGCTTTCATACTCTGCCTGCTCATTAGGTCCAACTACCAAGCACACATCTTCAATTCCGGCTTCATTCAACTGCTCCAGCAAAATTAAAAGTGCAGGTTTTAATAAACCATCCTTATCTACGAGAGGCAAAAATGCTTTCTTGATTCCTCGTGTAACAGGATACAGTCTTGTCCCGAATCCGGCAACAGGAATAATTGCCCGCTTAATGCGTTTTTCCGGTCTCAACGTGAGAGAAAAAGCGGGCATTCCTTTTTCTTCTTTCAAATAAGCAATTAATGCATCTCGGCTTTCTTCATTCTTTGCTAAAAATTGTACCGTTCCATCACCTTGAGAACCAACGCCCTTGGCTCCGTATGTCCAATGCTTGATTTTAATATCATTCAATACAGAGTGCAGAATTGGCGCAGCCAACTGGTCCGGACAAGCAGGTGCTACCTTCTTGTCAAAGTTCTTCTGAAATTCCACCATAAGCTCGCCTAATCCTTCAGCATCACCCTTTTCCAGATATTGCATTGCTTCACTAACAAAACGTTCATTATCTGCTCCCAGAGCTTCCTGTACCAAGCATTCCTTTTCATTTTGCGCAAACGGATAACAGCCGTTCAAATCGGACAATATTTTCACAGTATCTTTCGAAGACTTTAAATCCGCCACTACCCAGTAAAATGTAGTTCCTATCTGTATGCTACGGGCACTTACTTCTGTGCCATCAAACTTCATAAAAACAGGCTTCGTTCCAAACGCACACGCCTGGTCAAGGCGTCCGCATCTGGAGGGTGTACGCTGCTCTCCTCTAAACGCTGCCAGCATTTCTCCATTGGTGTTTAATTTCAAACCATACAGCTGATTAAATGCTCTTGCCACTAAAACGCAAATTGCTGCGGAGGAAGACAGCCCACTTTTTATCGGCAAGTCCATTCTTGTAATCTTAATTCTCACACCGCCAACTGAATAATTTTCATTAATATAGGATGCCACTCCTGCTACATAGGAAAAGAAACCACCTTCCTTGGCAATTTCAATCAGCTTTTCGGTGTCCATTTCGCATTCCAGCACTTCCTGCCGATATATTTCCAAATCACTTTCTACAACAAATTCAGCACTCTTCTCTGCCGTTGCATAAATCCCTTGTTCCAAACCGGACACAATAGCATAACCGGGAATAATTGCCGAATTCATTACTCTATGCATTCCTGCCCAGTCACTATGCTCTCCAAGCAAACACAATCGACCGGGAACAAAAAGCTCAATTTTACTTTGACTCATTTTATCTTTCTCCATTAAAGCATGCAATATCGTATTACAGCACTGTATCCTTCATCGTTTCACTTATTCTTACAACTCGCTAAGCAATTCACAAATAATCTTCTTTAATGACACAATTGGTACATTCGTTTTTTTAGATAAGTCCGCATATATCGAATCAAAATAAAATACAGGTGTAACTACTATCATATCAACTATTGGTATTTCTTCGTTTGGACTTATTGTCATTTTACCGGAATTAGTAACCTTGGACACTTTATCTATACAGCACTCAACCTCTATCATTGTGCCTTCCAGTTCTTCCTCCAATTGGCTTGTCAATTCAGTATATCCATAAACAGCAATTTTCTTTATTCCTTTATCAAGGAAATACTTTTCTATGGATACATTTCTGTTCTTTAACAGCAACCATCTGCATAACACTTCAAAATACAGTTGCATTTTTTTTAGTTCGTCTGACTCGTCTTTCTTCTTTTTACTCTCTATTACCCCTATTTCTTTTCCTTCCTCTATCCAATCCAGAATCTTATACTTTTCCTTTTGCCACTTTTGATGCCCTTCTTTTATATACTGATACGCATTTTTCTGAATCTCTCTGACATCTCTTAGCATAATCGGTTTTGGATTTTCATAATCATACAAAATTCCCGTAACTCCATCCTGTATATACTCATTCATCGTTGGATAGTCAGGCGCAATCACACATCTCCCCATTGCCATTGCATCCAAAAAGCTCATTCCAATACCTTCATACCTTCTTGGTGCAACGTAATATGCTGACTTTTCAATCGTATCTATTAAATCTTGTTTCTTTTCAAACCACTTTGAGTATGTAAAATTATACCTATACTTTTTATTGGGCGGAACAAAATACCTATTCGGATCCAACGCTTTATGAATATGTATCTTTTTCAAATTTAACTCTTCACACATTTCCAAGCATTGATTAATATGTATATCATTTGTTCTTTGCCAGAAAAATAACGAATTTTCCTCTCCATTATCCAAGAACATCTCCGGCTTAGGAAAAAATTGAATATATTTTGAACAAAAACCTTCCTTACATAAATAATCATGCAATGTTTTTGAGAAATTGATAATTGTAAATGCTTTGTAAGGCTCCCAATCATCCCTTGTCTTTCCAACAACTGCATCATACATTGGGAAAAAAATACCTTTATTAAAGGACAACTCATTAAGGAAATCTGCTGTTGGCATTAACTGCCACAAAACAAGATAATCATATTTGTACTTTCTTACACTTTCTTCTATTTCGCATAGTTTAAAACTATTAATATACACTTTATCCACTAAAAATCGAGTCTCTAATAGTTCTACAACAAAATTAGATGATTTTGTTTTTATATGAAATGCCATATCTATATACAAAACTTTTTTCATTTACTTTCCCACCACTCAATCACTTAAATAGTTATCATTGCTGAAACACACACAATCCTGTGGCCTTATCAATCCATTGATAGATATAAATCAGTATTATATTCTTTTCTATACTCCTCGATTATATCATAGCACGTTTTTTCATGTTTTGCTTTACACGCTAATATATCAACATAATATAACGTTCTGGGCGCATATCCCACATTCATTCTCATCATATACTCATTCAGGTCTTTTATATTTCTTTGATTCATTTTTCCCATATAATTTCCGAAATTATCAAAGACATAAAATATATCATACTCACACGCAAGCAAGTATTCATACATTCTATTATATTTTTCCAGTTGTTCCTTATTATCTATCTGATTCTCCCAATACAAGATAGGTGATTGTCTCTTCAGCATTTCTTTACATGATGTAATAACATCATAATCATATCCATCAGTATCCACCTTAATTAATGTCACTTGTTCTTCTTTTATTCCCAACTCTTTAATCACTGTCTGTATTGTCTTTACAGGAGCCTCCCCAAAACTTTCTTCCTCAGATATAATTCTTTTATTTCCGGTCCCCTTCTGAATATCTACACAAAAATGTTCATCTTCATTATTTGAAACAAATGCATTCACCATGATAACTTTTTTTCTAAACACTTCATCCAGTGATTCCACATTACTTCTTAACAGTTCATAATATGTCCTTGCCGGTTCTATTGCAATAATATTAGAATTTGTATTTTTTATCATACCAAATACGGTATCTCCTACATTTGCTCCCACATCAAAAATATAGCTTTGTTCCATTTCTCTTGATACAGCATCTGCAATTTTACCTAAAAACTTAACAAACTTATCATACATTACCGCCATCCTTTGATACTTTGGCAAACATGCTGTATTCCCCAAATCTATTTTCATTCCATCAATCATATACTCGCTGTTCTGGCAATAAAAATTCTTATCAAACAGCATTTTGATTCTACTTTCACTATTCTCTGAAACTTTAGCGGCATCAACTATCAATTCCTTATTTATTCCAAGTGCGTTTAATTGCACACAAATTTCTTCAAAAAACTTTGATGCCACCAATATTACATCTATTTCATTCAACGATTTAATTTCATCAGGCTGGATAATCGGCACAACCGTACCATTCTTTATGATTCTTTTCTTCCCCCCAAAAAATTCTTTATTATTATCAGCAAATGCTATAATTTCTACTTTTTCAAGATTAATGTATGATTCCACTATTATTTCAAATTTTCCAAGTCCAAAAACAACTACTCTCATAATCCTTATACCTTCCTAAAATATGTCAAATATTTCAAATATTTTCTTTATTTCTCCTGTCGTCAAGTCAACTAATGGCATATCCTTAATAATATCTAATTGTTCTTTTCCTCTAAGAAAGCTTAATTTCCCATCCTTATTTCTACTTTGTCGAAATTTTATCTGCGCAAACTCATTATTATATTTAGGTATTAGTTCTTTACTCACACTATCCTTACGCACAAAAAAAGCATTAACCCCTGCACTGTTACTTCCAAAATAATAATATCCATGTTTTTCAGCATAGTCTTTAAAGGCTGCAAGTGACGCTCCAAAATACAAATCACTATAATGACTACTTGTCTTAAAAAAATTATCATCATAGGGAATAGTTACTTTTTCCTTTTCTCCAAACAAAGCATTATATTCGCAAATTAAGATACGCGGTCTGACGCACTCAATAGCATTTAATACCCAATAATCATTCCCGTCAATATCTACACTAAGAATCCCTATGTCGCCTTCAATTCCGGCATTTTTAATGATATCGTTAATATTATCTTTTGTGATAAATTTGTCTACCGCTTGTAAATCATATTTCCAAAACAATTTCCATTTGCGAAGTCTGTCCATGTTCTCTTTGCTTCCGTCAATCACAAGCCCTGACCAATTATTATTCATCAACAGAAACCTTGTATTGGCTTCCTGATAATCCTCAACACCAAATTCCACAAATATTTTATTCGGAATCTCCACATTTTTTATCAACCATTGGATAATTCCATCTTCACCCCATTGAGAGTATACCTGAAATTCCACTTCCTCCAAGCTGTCAATTTTACCCTTTGGCATAGAATTAATGAAATTCTTTGCTTCCAAAAACAGCGTTTTCCTTTGCATTTCTTCTAAACGCCATAAGCTTTCTTCTTCGCTATTTTGGGTAAGCAAATTGAAAAGAACACCTTCCTTTAACATATGCTTCCAATTATCATTTTCTAATGGAAGCAATCGTTTATATATAGAGTAAAAATCAAGAATCTTGTCTTCCTCTATCCCCAGAGACAATAATTGCTCCTTCACTTCACTTACAAATGCAGTTGTTATAATCACATAATCTATGTTCAAGCCTTCTATTTCATTAGGTGCATATACTTTGTAACCATTCAGTATTATCCCATGCTTTTGGGCGTCATTATCTATCCCCCCCACAAGTTCTAATGAATTTTCATTATATAATTGAATGAAAACCTGATACACTTTTCCGGTACCAAAACAAACAACTTTTTTCATATTCTAACACCTTTCCCTTTTAAAACAGCCTCAAGCGAATAAAAAAGCAAATACAAAAGCCAACCTATATAGTCCTTCCATATAAGTCAGCTTTTTATCATTCATTTGTCACCCTCTACCATCCTCCATGATGCACTACGACCTTCCTTGTCTTTCATTTATAACAAATCACTTTTCAGTTTAACATTCATAATTTTTATCGGCAGTCATCCTTATTTTCTTAATACTTTCATGAGAAATATCCGTTTCGGGTAGAGTGTAATTCTAAATTCCACTTCTTATCCGTTTAATCTTGAGTGCGTTTCATATTTCATGTTGAGTGCTGTAAAGTATACTCTTGAATATCAGACAACTTATCTCCTTTTCACATTCTTAATTCTCCACAAAAAAAACGGATGTCAGCCTGCTAAGATGTAATATCTCACATCTGCATGCTCCATCCGTTCCTGCTTCAAAGGTAATTTTATATGTACTGCATTTTATAAATCACCTTCATATCTTTCTGTATTTTTCGGTAAAAAAGATGAAAGAAACACGGAATACAAAAATTATATTCTCATGTTCCATCCTCTCCTATTCTAATTTCTTTTTAAGCTTATAATCGAATCGCGCTTTCAAACTCGCTGACGCTTTCTGCCCTTGCTGCCAGCTTCAGCCATTTCTTCAAAACCTCCAAATCCTTTTGTTCATATATCTTATCGCTTAACGCCTTTGACACTTCTCCTGCTTCACTTAATAATTCAATAACAGCAGATGCTTTTCCCTCTGCTCTTCCCTCCGCAACTCCATCATTATAAAATTCCTCTAATGCTCTGCACATGTTTCCTTCCTCCTCCGCTTTGTTGTTTTTTTCCATTTTATTCTTAAAATCATTTATCATCTTTGGTGAGTTTGTCACCTTCCCAAGCACGTCCCAGCTCTCTGCATCCATTTTGACACATTCCCTGCTGTTTCGTAAATATTCTATAAATTCTTTCTTATTATTCCTGTTTTTGTACAGTTCAAAGAATGGCCGAAGTTCTGTCTTAAAATATTCCGGATGTTCTATCTTGGATAAATCCAGAAAATGTATCGGATATTCCGGCACAAGATTTTTGATTTCTTCGCTCTCTTCTCCCCAGTCTATCATGTCATGCAGACTTTTGGGACCGTCCCATTCTCCCTTTCCCCAGTACACTACCAGTGTCGATACAGGGAATATCTTATCATCCTTCTTTACCCTGTACAGAAATTCCCCGCCCGGTTTCAGTTCTCTCTTGGCATTTTCCTTTTTCTTTTGCCTGATTTGCTCGCCGTATGCCATAGCCTCCTGCTTTATTCTCTTTGATTTTTGAAATAAAGCACGATTTCACTTAATACTGCACAGCAGTCAGATGTTCTATCAAAGAAATGTAATAGAATGTTAGAAATATATGCTTCAAGCAGAGTATAACATGACGTAAAAACATATTTCAATGATTATTTCTTTTCAAAGCAAAAACGGATAGCAACCTGCACAAATACAATATGTTGTATTCATACAAGGTCATTATCCGTTTTTACCACTTTATGCTGTATATATAATTTTCTCATCTATTATTTTTTGCAATATTTTTAGTTATTATTTCGGGTTGCAAATCACTTAATCCAGTCTTCCCTTTCCATCTTAAGCAGTGCCTTGAACACTTCCAAATCATCAATGGTAGTGACTTTCACATTCTTTTCTGTTCCCTTGGAGAAATATACTGTTTCCCCGAGCCGCAGCATCAGGGTGTTAATATATACTTCTCCGGTAATTCCCTGTCTTTCTGCCTCTTCATAAGCCCAAATAGCCTTACTGTAACGATAAGCCTGCGGTGTCTGCACACGCATAATCTCCGATCTTGCAATTCCTTCACAGCCTGACTTTCCGTCTTCAGTCCGAACAATGGTTTCCTGGCACCTAACAGCGCTTAATCCGGAGCCTTTTCTCATACAGGTCTTAATGGCATCGGAAATCACCTCTTCCGTGATAAACGGACGAATGGCATCATGTACCAAAAGCACATCATCATCTGTACAGATATCCTTCAGTGCCTTTACACCCTTTCCGGTAGATTCCTGTCCGTCATTTCCTCCGTGCACAATCCACTTAAGCTTGGTAATCCGATACTGTCTGGCATAAGCACGGAGTACTTCGTGCCATCCATCTAAGCATACCACTGCAATCCCATCAATATCAGGGTGACGTTCAAAATTTTCCAACGTATATATAATCAGTGGTTTGTCATATACATTCATAAATTGTTTAGGGATATCCTGAGCAGTTCTGCTGCCATATCCTCCTGCTAATATCAGTGCTATGTTCATCCGAAACTCCATTTCAAAGACTTATCATCTGTATTATCTTCTGGCATCTATAGGTTCTTCCGTATTTTTCATCTTGTAAAGGGCCTTAAACATTGCCACATCTTCCACTGTGTTAATCTTAATATTAACGTCCGAGCCTTCCGAAAAGTATACCTTTTCTCCCAGTTTTGTAATCATGGAACTGTTATCCCATGCACCCAGGCAATTTTCTGCAATCGCTCTCTCATGCAATTCCATAATCACCTGATAGTCAAAAGCCTGCGGTGTCTGCACCTTCATAATCTCGTAACGGTTGATGCTCTGATAACCTTCCTTACCGTTATCGGAATGCATAATGGTATCCATGATAGGCGTTGCCGAGACACCCATTCCCTTTTTTCGGCATTTTTCCAAACTTTTGGTGATAATTTCCTCCGATACCAGTGGACGAATGGCATCGTGAACAACTACCACATCTCCTTTATCCATCCTCTCTCCCAAAAGCTTTAATCCTTTGTAAGTAGATTCCTGAGCATCCTTACCACCGGAAATAATATCAGTCAGCTTGGTGATATTGAACTGCTTGCTGTATACCCTGACCATTTCCTGCCAGCCATCCAGACAGGTAACTATAATCTCATCAATCTCCGGATGCTTTTGAAAAACCTCCAAAGTATAAACAATAATCGGTCTGTTATTGACATTCACAAACTGCTTGGGAATGTCCATTTTAAATTTGGAGTCGGTTCCTCCGGCCAAGATTAACGCAACGTTCATCTCAATCCTCCTCATTTTTCGAAGAATAATCCGAATACTCCAACCGGAGAGGATTTATTCTCCTTGATACTGCATCGGCTGCCCTGCCATTTATTTACTACTTTATATATCGGTTGTTTTATGCAAATCTTTAATTTTTCTACATAACTCCATCCGTTCTTATTCACACTTTATCTACTTATCATAAATAACCTTATATATTTTTTCTGCATCGAAATCAGGTGCAAAGCTGATTGCTACATTATATATTTTCTTTATAATACTTTCATCTTCTTCCAGTTCCTCTGCTATCAGTGGCATTTCTTTTCCCTTTGCTATTTTTCTACAAACTAATTCTATTAATTTTTCTGCATGTCCCTTTATTCTTATTCTTTCAAATTTTTCTTCATATTCTTTTTCAAAATCTTCCCGGAATAATTCCTTCAATGCCTGACACATACTCTTTGCCTCCCTAAACGTTTCACTATTTGCACTTACTATTAGTTCCATCACTGACTGATAAAGCCCTTCATTCTGATGTTTCTCATATTCACTCACAATCTTTTTAGCCGTTTCCACTTCCTTAATATCATCTGTCAGATACCGCAACCAAAAATTCTCTTTCTCAGACAGCTCCGTGGTAACAATAATCTGTATCGGAAAAAAATCACCTTTAATATAATAAATACCGTTTTCTCCGCTTACTTCATATCCTCTTACTGTTTCTAAATGTTTTATCAATTCCCTTGGATGTCTTGCCGTCGCCAATGTTATTGTAATTTCTTCTGCCTTAATCTGATTCACACTCTGCGCATCCGATTTGTAAAAACAGGCATATGCATACACCTTGTAAAAATCATCAACACTCAGATAATCCGTGGGACTTTTATATTCCACGATGTTGTACGTCCTGAATATCCTGCCAATGTTCTTCTGAATCTCAATTTCAGGATTTTTCTTGATAATAAGCACGTCTACCTCCTTCGGCTTCGTTCCCAGTTGATGCTCATTTTCAAAAATGAGATTCTCCTTCTCCCCTGCCAGTTCAATCTGCATACCGCCATAAAATGCCGGATGCCACTGAAAGACAGACATTTCCTCTTTCTTGTAACCCACTACATCCTCCTTTTTATTTGGAGTTTCATCTTCTTTTAGAAACTCCTGCTGTTTGTTTGGAATTAAGCACGAATTTCTGAAAGATACAGATGAATATCTGTAATGAATTAGTTACACGAAAGATAACACTCTCTTCCGCTCTGATATGTTTTTAGAAAATCTTGCTTATCAGTATGATAGCACTAAATATACGAAAATGCAACTTTTTCACACATTTACTTTTTTCACAAAAACAAACAGATGGCAACTTGCACAAATACAATATCTTGTATGTACATGCTCCATCCGTTCTTATTTTACACATTATCTTGTATTTAGAAAAATTCACTAAGTACCGGTAACTCAGATTTTTCTACACTGCTTCACAGGCACATCGCACACTCATTCATATAAACACTTTTTATACATCCAACGACTGTATCATCACCGGTTTTCCTGCCTGCACAAATTCCATCATAACCGGCATCGGGTCTCCGTAATAAGCATCATATTCCGTGGCAGACCCGATATCATCTTGCGGAAAATGTACCACGGTAACTTCTATTTCATTCTTATAAGACTCAAATGTCTTTAAGTTACTTTCTATTTTCCGTCTTGCTTCCTCCGGCATCTCCTGCAGGATGCTGCTACTAATTCCGTAAAGCAGCTTCTTGCGCATTTTTACATCGCTTGTTACAGCATCATCCGCTTTTTTATCACTTTCTTCTTTGCAGGATAAGGCGTTCTGCTTTTTATTCATAATTGGCAGTCCATGTGACAGTATCGTTTCCAGCCAATGTTCTCTTGTGTCTTCTCCCGCAAACTCTGTCAGTTTTTCCACATACATCTGCTTCATGTTTTCAGACTGCACAATCACCTTATCCGCATATACCACTCCCGGCATCGTGACATAGTACTGCATATTGGCATATTCTCTGGCATTATCTTTAGAAAATTCATTTACCGTAAAAGGCGGCACATAGATAAGCTTGTCTGTATACTGCCTGATATTCTCCGCATAAAACAGCTCCGGAACCGAGACAGCCGGATGCCATGCATCATAAGGATTCTGAATAATAATCGCTTCCGGATGAAGGAGTTCCAAATATTCCGGTGTTAATATCCTGTAATCCAGCACATTAATTTCTTCCGGGAATGTTTCTCCTTCATAGCATATTTTTTTAGCCGAACCGTCATAATCCTTATAAAAATACGGAAGTGGCACCACATAGACATCACTGTTTTCATCTTCTGCCGCTGCCTGCCACAAGCTGTGCAAGCCGCCCCAGTCTTTTTCCATCATCGGAAGAAACAAAATCGCCTTTCTATTCAGGACCTTCTCTTCAAGCTCTGTTTCAAAAGAACTTGCCGTTTGTTTCAGTTCTTCTATCGGTGCACTAATATCCGCCGGAACTCCCCCTTGCAGTTGTTCATAAATCTGATAGAGAGTTTCACAATATTTCTCCAACATGCCAACACAAATGCATCCTTCTCCCTTTATCTGTTCCAGTAAAGTTCCAAGATCTACCGCAAGCTGTTGACTGCCTCCGAGCAAATCAAATATACGGCTTCTGTCATTCTCCTGTTGCATGCACTGTTCATCGCTCTTTGCTTGTATCAGGAGTGCTTCAACCGCCGTCATCAGTTCTTCCCGCATTCCCGCAAGCTCACTGACACACTCTTTTGCCATATTTTTGTAAGAATATCCGACAATTTCTTTTTCGTTCTCAGACCGCTTTAGCTTTTCCCTGTCAAACCGAAACGCCGGCAAATCAAAGTCCAGCACCTTCTGAAGATTTTCCTTCTGTCCCTCAAAAAAAGGATAATTGTGAGCTCCTGCATCCTTCGAGGGCCGCCAATACTCTCCATAACGCATGCGAAGCATCTTGTCATAAACAGGCGAAACCGGTATTTCCATACACTCAAAAGGTATTCTCACTGCATTTTCATAATATTCCTTAGGATAATAATTGGCATTTTCTTTCAGTCCCCAGGGAAACATCTGCACCAGACAGTCCGCTTCCTGTGCCGGTACTTCTGCAAAGCGCTTTTCTGCTTCTGCGTAAAGGTATCTTCCCATTTCCACCGGGTCATCCATTTGCTCAAAATGCTGTCCTGCCATTTCCTCAAGATTTCGGAAATGCCACTTCTTTTCTTCTTCGGTAAATTGTCCTTCCACAATTCCGTCGGCAATTCCCAGTATATATTTACAGATTTTTTTCCGTCTTTCTTCTTTAATGGAGTCTCTGTGTACATAATCAAGCACAAAAATATCCACACAGGCAATATAAGGGAAATTGTGGAATCTCCTCAGGTGCTCTTTTTCAAAGCAAAAACGGTTCTTTCCCACTACTTTTCCCATAAAAAGCCAAAAATCCTTTTGATTACGGAAGGTTTGCACATCAAATCCTTCTTCCATGTCAAAACGGGCTACCTCCATGAATTTTTGGTAGTCTTCTCTTTTCATGACAATATCCAAATCATCATCCCACGGAATAAACCCTCCATGGCGCACAGCGCCAAGCAGGGTTCCCCAGTCTGCAAAATATTCAATATCATGTAGTTTGCACACTCTGTCAATTTCCATCAAAACTTCCAGTTGTGCCGCCCATGCCTGCTTGATGGCAGCCGGAACAAAAAATCCGCATCTGACTTCATCCAGCAGAAATGATTCCTGTACACTCACCTTATTATTGCACCTCATTACACATCAATATTTTGCAACATCACCGGCTTGGATGCCGTTCTCATTAGCTGGGCACTCTTTCCGCCATCTCCATAAAAGGCATCCGACAGCCTTACCGCCCGCTCTTTTTCCGCATCTTCCATAACGGTAATCCAATCCTTACCGGAAGCATCTGCAACAGCCTGCTGATACTGCTTCCAAACTTCCGGCGCACGTTTCCCAAGTCTTTGCTCAAGCTGCAAGTCCTGCAACCAGATAATCTGCAGTTTATCTGACTGTTCTTCAAAAATAGTCATGGTTTTCTGCATCTTGGCAAACATTGCATCTTTATTTTTCAAAAGTCCGTCTCCGCTGATGTAATAGAGCAGTACTTTCTTATCCTGCCACTCATCGGGACGCAGTTCTGCTTCCTCATCTATATCATCTAACGGTGAACCGGTTCCATAGATTTTCTCTTCCCAAATAGAACGGGTATCCTCTCCTGCCCAACCCGATAGATAGTCCACATAGCTTTGCTTCATCGCTTCTGACTGGACAATTACTTTGTCCGCATTTACCACGCCGGGCATGGCCACATAATATTTCATACCATTGATGGCCCTGTCATCAGTAGGCGGTATTTCATCCGTTTTAAACCACGGAATATAAATAAGCTCTTCCGTATTCTTCCAAAGCTCCGTAGAATAATAGTCCGAATGCACCGTAAGTACATGGTCCCAGTTATCATGGGGATTCTGGATATAAATTTGGTCCGGATGATTATTTTCCAAATTATATTCCATAAAATCCGTAATGGGTACGTATTCCGGAAACTGCCCCCCGTCATAATACCGCTCGCTGAGTTTCCTTCCCATCTGTTTCTTATAATAATATGGGAGCGGAACCACTTTCACATCACAGTTTTCATCTGCACAGGCTGCCCGCCATACGCTTTCTATGGCTTTCCAGTGGGATGCGTGATAGGGCATAAAGACCACTTCTTTCTTGATAGCAAGTCTCTCCACGGATTCTGTTACCATCTGCAGCGCTTCATCCAGAATCACACGCACGCCGCTGCCATCCGTCACTGCATTTTGCATCACTACGTTATATAATTCAAACACACCTTCACAGTACTGTTCCAGCAGGGCAACCGTTTCCGTGCCCTCTCCTATCTTCTTTTCAATGGAATTTCCAATAACAACAGCCACATTTTGCAGTTCTTCAAACAATTTCTGCACCAGTTCATACTGCCCGTAGCCAATCAGCATTTCCAGTTTTTCATGAATCTGTGAAAGAAGCTGCAACTTATTCATCAAACTCTGCTTAAAGGTAGGATTTTTCACCCTCTTATCAAGGTCACCGGGATATTGATAAGTTGGTAGCTCTGCATCATGCTCCTTTAAGAACTTATCATGATTGTCAAAATAAGGATATTCGTGTCCACCGCCACTTCTGACATTTTTCATGTAATCGCCGTATTTTAATTTCAATACGCCATCATATCCCATAGGCACCGGTATATCCATCACGTCAAAAGGCATCCGCACAGAATCCGCATAGCATTCCTTGGGATAAACACTAACACCGGCCTCTAAGTATTGTGCAATCAATGCGATTCTGTCTCCATCCTCCTCGCCAAACAATGCATATAAGGCAGTCAGTAGCTTATACAGCTGATTCTTAATCTTGCCGTCGCGGTCAATCTTCTGCCTGCATACATTTTCAATCAGGGTCAAGAGGGCATCCAGTTCATCTTCCTTCAAATATCCCATTCCGTTAGAGTCGGCAACTGTCTTTACCATTTCTACCAGTTCTCTCTGGATTTCCTCTTCATCCTTATTATTCGTCACATAATCCATAGGGAAAATGTCAATTCCAGCGGGGTATGGACAGTTGTGAAATTTATCGAGAAACTCCGGCTCATAACTGACAAAGCTGGTGTTAATCACACGCATCATTACATCCCAATAATTGTCATTGTTATCATACCAGAGAATTTCATAACCTTCCGGCAATTCATCTAAAACAATCTTTTGAAACTTTTCGTAGTCCATCCGCTTCATGGAAATATCCATATCATCATCCCACGGAATAAAACCGCCATGACGGATGCAACCAAGTAAAGTACCCCACTCTGCAAAATACTGAATGTTATGCTTCTTACAAATGCGGTCAACAACAGCAAGCACCTCAAGCTGGGATGCCCAGCAGCATTTCATTTTGGAACTGATATAGAAACCGTCTCTCACTTCTTCTTCGTAATAAGAATTCGGGAATTGCATAAGAACCTCCTGCGCAAAAAAAGGAACCGGATGTTGTCCGGTTCCCTTTGGTAGTCATTGTTTCGTTACTATCTCTACAGAAATTAGCCAAGTAAGGACAGAACACCCTGATTGGACTGATTAGCCTGTGCAAGCATTGCCTGACCAGCCTGAGCAAGGATATTGTTGTTGGAATACTTAACCATTTCAGTTGCCATATCTGTATCACGGATCTGGCTTTCTGCTGCTGTAGTATTTTCAACTACGTTGTCCAAGTTGTTGATAGTATGTTCAAGACGATTCTGGATAGCACCGAGGTCAGATCTCTGTTCGGATACATCCTGAATAGCGGACTTAGCCCATACGTTCAAGCCTGCGAAGTAAGAAGCCTTCAGCATATTGGTTGCATTAACCTTTGCACCACTGGATAACTTGCAGTAGCTGAGGAATGCATTAACAACCTTTGCTGCAGTGTTCAGTGTTGTCTGAGCACTCATCTTTGTTAAGATGCTACCGAATGTTGTAGCCAATGTAGAAATACCCATGTTCTTGATGGTAACGGAAATCTTGTTGTTAACGTTAGATTCTGCACCAACCTGAAGATTTTTGTCCTTAAAGGAACCATTCAAGAGGCTCTGCTCGTTGAATGTTGTAGTATTCTTAACACGGTTGATTTCCTGCATTAACTGGGAAACTTCGGAACCAACATAGCTTCTGTCCTGAGTTGTAAGAGTTGCATTTTCACCCTTTACAGCCAGTTCGTTAATTCTCTGAAGCATATCTTCAACTTCTGCTAAAGCACCTTCTGCTGTCTGCACTGCGGAGATACCGTCCTGTGCATTTAAGGAAGCCTGTGTAAGACCTCTCATCTGACGTCTCATCTTTTCACTGATGGAAAGACCAGCTGCATCATCAGCTGCACGGTTAATCTTGTAACCGGAAGATAATTTCTCAGTTGACTTAGCCTGAGTTGCTGTGGTTAAACCAAGCATTCTGTTAGAGTTCATTGCTGTTAAATTGTGTTGTACTACCATATTATTTCCTCCTTGAATTTTCACGTCGCATCCTTGCGTACGTTTGTTTTTTTCGTAACTGATATTTTGAATTCGTACGCAGCCAAAATACCTGTTACAGGTTTACTTATTAAGTTGTTTGAAGCATTTACTGCTTCATTTGTAATATATATCGGACGCTTCTTTTATTACTTAACCCCTTTTTGAAAAATTTTTTATATTTTTTTTAATTTTTTTATGCTATGATACGGGTAAGGTCGAAATGACACCGGAAACTGTCATCAAAATCCCAAAAACGCTTGAAGGAGTTTTATCATGAATATTGTTTTTCACCGCTACGGAAATATCTGCGAACCTGATATTATAGATGCTTTTTCTTCGTTTGGTCTGAATATCATAGAGGAAGATACTGAAATTTCCCAAAAATCTATCGAACCTGCCTTGCGGGTAAAGCTTATTGCCGAAAAAATTCTGGCAAACTCTCCTTTATTTGTTTTCAGTATCAATTTCTTTCCCTATATTTCCGAAGTATGTGAAAAACTTCATGTAATTTATGTCTGTCTCAGCGTAGATTGTCCGGTGTTGGAATTGTATTCAGCTTCCATCAGAAATCAGTGCAACAGAATTTTTCTGTTTGATTATCATCAGTATACACAGTTTCATGATGAGAATCCGAATTGCATTTTTTATCTCCCGCTTGCTGCCAACACAGCACGTTGGGACCAGGTTCTGCACGCAAACAAGGACGAATCCGACAGATTGACACCTGTTTATGATATATCTTTTGTCGGCTCTTTATATAATGAAAAGTCAAGGCTTCCGCATCTGCCTCTTTCCGGCAAAGACCACGCTTTATGTGAGCAGTTGTTATCTGCCCGCCCTTTACTGTCTGGATTGTATCAGGTTGAAGATGCACTTACATCCGAAATCGTAAACGCAATTAAAAATGCCGATGCCGGATTTTATACAATGCCGGATGCCTTTACAGACACCGACGCTTTTGTTGCCGCAAATTATTATCTGGGGATGGAGCTTTCCTCCCGTGACAGAATACAGCTACTAAAGTCTTTGTCAGAAAAATTTGATGTGCACTTATTTACCCGCAGTGATTCCTCCGTGCTACCACACATTCACTGCCATGGCGGGGTATCCACTCATACGGAAATGCCCCTTGTCTTTCAGCAAAGCAAAATAAATCTGAACATAACCATGTGTTCCATCCAAACCGGGTTATCCCAGCGAATCTATGACATCCTCGGATGTGCTGGATTTTTGCTGACCGATTACCGTGGCGAGATTCCGGAGTATTTTGAAATCGGCACGGATTTGGATTGCTACGAAACCATAGAGGAATGCCACGAAAAAGTAGCATATTATCTCACTCATGATGATATACGCCGCGAAATCGCAGATAACGGATATCAAAAAGTAAAAGCGATGCATACCTATCAGATACGCATCGCCCGCATTTTAAAAATTGTTTTTGCTTCTGTATAAAACGTTTTTATTTCTTTTGATCCATGATTTGCGGTTCAACAGTATTGACACCGCCCCTCATATTGCGATAATAATTCATCGCTACGTTAAGAGAACGTTTTCCCCGGCTGATTTCTGTCCGCTCCTTGGCAAAAGCAGCTTCAACAACACGCTTATTCCGCTCCTCCAAGGCCTGGATTAATGCACTTTTATCCATAATTCCGGATATTGCTTCCTGCATACGGCGAATCTGTTCCGCATATAAGCTTTTGTTGCTTTTCAGTTCCTGACAGACCCTGTTGTAAAGCATTTCAAAACCTTCATCAAGCTTATTCAATGCTTGTATATGCTCGGACTTTTCATCCATGCACCGGTCAAATTCTTCAAAATCAACAGACTCCCCGGCAAGTACCTCTGCCTGTCTTTGACATAACCGATAGATTTCTTCCAACACTTTTAGCTTTTTATCAAGACTCTCAACTAAAACAGATACATATTGCTTATTCATCGTTTAGCTCTCCCTGTTGATTCGCATAACCTCTTTCCATGTATCTCTGACAGAGTTTAAATGCATATGCACTTCTTCCAATATCGCCTTGTCTTTTTTTACATTAGCCTCTATCAGTCTCTTGGACAAATAAGTGTATATCTTTTCAAAATCCTGGGCAACGGGATATCTCATATCCAATGTAGCACGTAAATACTCAATAATCTTCTCTGCTTTTACAATATTAGTATATGCCTTCTGAACATCCTTGCTATCGATTGCCATCATTGCTATGTTACAGAACTTAATCGCACCTTCATAAAGCATCAGCGTAAGTTCTGCAGGCGACGCAGTAAGCACTCTATTATTCTTATATTGTGCAAATGCACCGGGTAACGCCATTTTATAATCCTCCTAACATGTTTGTCACAGCAGTTGAATTGGATTGCATCTTTGCCATGGCTGTTTCCATTTCGGCAAATTTCTTGTACCACTTGTCTTCATACGCAAACAGCTTTTCTTCCAAATCAGCAATCTTGCTGGTATAACTCGTATAGTCTGATGTAAGCTTCTTGTCATCATAAAAATTACCGTAGCTCCGATAACCGTTAACTGACTTGGACATGTCAAACATCTTATCGTAAAGCTTCTGGGATAACTGTGAGAAAAAGCTCACAACCGTATCCGGATTATTGGTAATCATTTCTTTCAGCTTATTGGTAGCTGTGGATGTATTTTCATCATCTGCATCACCGTCGATATGATATGCATTACGCTCATATTTCTCTGCACTGAAATATCCCAACGTTGCGATACCAAAATCAGAAAGATACATTGTTTTTCCGTTTACCGTAAAACCGGATGACATAACATCTTTCAAAGCCGTGCTGATATCGGACAAATTCTCATCTCTGTAAAGAAGGGAATCCTTGATTTTCTGTTCCCAGTCTTCCACTTTCTTTTCCGACATGGAATACTCTTCTTCTTCCGACAACGGGTCATAATCCTTACCGCTGTCATCATTGTACAATTTGTCCATGCTGTTGATAAGCTCATTGTACTCCTTGAAGAGATTTTTAATCATATCATAGATACCGGAGGTATCATTTTCTGTCGTCAGTGTTACTTCTTCTCCCGCCTTGGTCTGCTGCAGAGCCGTAATAGTAAGTCCGTTTATCTGGAATACGTTGGTATCGCTGGTAAATTCGGCATCATTGAGCCAAATCTTGGCATTACTTCCGTCTACCTTTGTTGCACCTGCATCCTCGGTCAGTTTTAACGCAGACAATGCTGCCAGTCCGTTTGCATCAGAAGAAGTAAGTGTAAAATCACTGGCTTCTCCGGATTTTTTCGCACTGACAAACAATCTGCCCTGTTTCTCATCAAAGCTTGCATTTAAGCCGTTATCCTTTAACTGGGTTAGCACATCTGATATTGTGGTATTTTCATTTACTGTGATATCTACAGATTTTGCGCTGCTGCCGGTTCCTGTTGTCAGTGTAATGGTTCCTTCTCCTTCAACAGTACTGCCTGTAATATCGCTTAACTTTGTCAGCGCATTTAATTTGCCTGCATCACTTCCTGCCAACTTACCACCTGTTAAATATGCAGTTTTTGCCAACCGCTCCACACGCAGGGTCTGCACACTGTTAACAGCATTTTCGCTTGTAATTACATTTGCAATATTGCTGTTGGACACTTTCGTTGTTTTCTTTGCATAGTCAGCAGACAAACGCATGTTGGAAACATACTTATTCTGAAAGCTTTTCAGCTTGGTGTTTAAATCCTTCCACGCTTCCTGCTTCCACTCCAGCTTTTTCTGTTCTTTTTTGGTATTGTCTACCTTCTTCTGCCTTACAGCAACCAGTTCCTGGATAATGCTTTCTGTATCAAGTCCGGAATTCATTCCGGTTAATCGCATTGCCATATATTTGTTACCTCCTATCGCTTCTCATCAACAAGAAGTCCTGCGATTTCCCATGCTTTTGCAATCAGGTCAAGGGTCTTTTCGGGAGGAAGCTCTTTAATTACTTCCTTACTTTCTTTGTCAACAAGCTTGATAGTCACTCTGTTAGTCTCTTCGTGAATACCAAACACTGCCTCTGAATTATTCAGATTCTTGTTCAGCTTTTCTACAGCTTTTTTAATCTGTTCTTTGCTCGCCTGCTGGTTTTCAGCAGAGTCGCCCTGACCGCTTTGGGAATCCTGCTTCTCAACGGATGCTACCTTTGCGGTAGTTGTATCGTAAGCGTAATTCTGTTCAGGTGTAGAAACTTCCGTGTTCTCTACATTTGTTTTTGTTACAGGCTTAGCCTGCGGTGTTGTCTGTGCCTGATAAGTCATTGCACTGCTTAATGGTTCAATTGCCATTGAAATCACCTCCGTGTGATAGTTTGAAAGTTATTTGTTACTTAGAGTCTCATAGTCTTCTTACTTTTATATCGGATGATATGGAAAAAAATTTAGGGGTTACGACAAATTTCTTTGCAAATCTTGAATGTAAAATCCCTTAGTGTTTCCTTGGTAATCCGGCAATATTCCCTCCAAGTGCAAGTGCAATCTCACTTTAAGAAATCATCTGCAATTTCTTACTATGTTCCGCAACCACCTTTTTCACAACACTCATGTCCTGCTTCAGAGTATCATAATCCTCCACGCTGTTTTTGTACCGTTCGTAAGTGGATGTATAGCAGGCCTCTATGGTCTCCAGTCTCGGCAGAATGATGTTTTCCTGATTCAGCTCGACGCGTTTCAGACGGGTGCTGATTTCCACCACATTATTTTCCAACCTTGCGATGTCGCTTTTCATTTCCCGTATATCTTCCCTAATGGGGTCAAGCATATTAGATAAAGATAATAAAATTTCGTTATCTGTCACGTTTTCACCTCCCTTCCTTATCAGGCAGGCTCCAAAAAAATCCCTGCCTTATCTTTCATAATGAAATAAGCATAGATTTCAGATGTGATTCAGAACATCGAAATAACATATAGAATATAGATTCAAAACTTATGCTTGCAAGAATCGTAGCACACTTTATCTGTTTTGTCATGTCAAAAATTCCGGCATATAAAAAGCGGATAGCAACTTGCACAAACACAATATCTTGTATTTATCAAGTATCGCTATCCGTTCTTAATACTTCATCTTGTATTCGGCGATTTTTCGCACATCATTTTTTCACCAATTTTTCAGCATTACGCTAAAATTATTGTTATCCAAACAGATTCTTAAGAGCTTCCATTCCGCTAACATCAGCAGCTTCCTTGTTCGCATCCTGAATCTGTACGTATACCTCTTTGCGGTAAACAGGCACTTCCTTCGGTGCACTGATGCCCAGCTTCACCTGTTCTCCTTTAATTTCCAAAACAGTAATTTCCACGTTATTGTTAATAATCAGGGCTTCATTTTTCTTTCTGGATAAAGCTAACATCTACTCACCTGCTTTCTTCTTTGCATTCAGGATTTCATAAATCGGATATTTTACGGCATAGCCTTCTCCTTCGATAATCACCTGACATGCCTTTTTCTCTGCCGCATTGATAATAATGGGACCTCTTAAGTTTACCGTCATCTTAGTCAAATCACTGGGAACTGTTACTGTCACCATTACAAGGAGTTCTTCGGGAATCAGTTCACCGATAGGCTTTAACAGTTCATCGTCCACTTCCGGATTGTAATCCGGCTTCACAAGAAGGGGATCCATTACCGGCATGGCAAATGCAGGCTCCTGAACAGACTGCAACCAATGAATTGCGCCAACGCCTTTTTCCTCATCATGCACCAGGGCAAAATCCGTCAAATCGGGAAATCCGATAATTCCTGCCGGGAAATGAATAATCTTATCATCATCAATTGTAATTTCACCAAATACTTTTGTTTGAATGTTCATAGTCACTCCTATCTGCGCACGCAGCGCTGTCTGTTTATCGGTTTAAATGTAGTTCATCAGTGATGTCTGCATGATCTTGCCGGTTGCCATCAATGCAGCTTCATAAGTAAGCTCTGTACTGGTCAGCTGAATTGCTGTCTCCGTAATATCCACGTCTTCGTTTTCGGACTGCAGTGTCTGGAATGTGGTCTTCTGCTCCATCAAACGGTTACTTACCAGTTCAAGACGGCTGCTTCTGGTACCGTTTTCGGTTACCGCAATATTGGTATCATCCAAATGTGTCTGCATACGGGTGATGGTGCTTTCAAACAGTTCATGTACACCTTCTCTGATATAGTCATATGCTTTCTGCGCCGCATCAAGCTGCTTGGTTACTTTTTCATAATCAGCATCCTGCTCTGTCAATCCTTCTTTTACCTTGGTAAGCGCATTTACGGTTTCTGTCATTTCTGTCAGTTCTGCCATCATCACTTCCAAGTCATTGATATCTCTGTTTAAGTCATGACTGAATGCTTCTCTTGCGGTAGTATTGACACGGATTGTCTGGTTATATCCCACATCATATTCAATCACCTGGGATTCTTCCTTACCCTGCAAATATTCCTGATTGTAATTGATAGTTTTGGTCTGCCCGTCCTCGACCGTGGTTGCCGTACATGCAAAGTAATGCTCCGGACGAAGGTCTCCGTTTTCCCAACTGTCCTTGGTATAAGTCACCTGAATTTCCGTTTCCGGAGTTACCGTATTCTCCAGGCTCTCATAAGCTTTATTGCTAAATAAAAGCTCACCTGTTTTAGAGCAAAATACCACTTTAGACTCATCATTATCGTTTGCACTTGCAATTGCAAGGTATGCCTGTTCTACATTATCAAATGTATCATCAACCGCAATCGTAGTACCACCGGCTTTAACCGTAGGTGTCACGCCGTCAGAAAGATTATCATAAGCCAGCCTCAGTCTGTAAATATCCGTATTGGAAATACTCTGTTCCGATACATCTTTATACTTATCAGCCTGATAGTTGGTCTGGGTAATACCGTTCAGCACTTCCTTCATGGTGTAATTGATGCTGTCAAATTTCTCAATTGTTACCTGCTCGGTAATGCTGTAACTGGGCTGAGGGTTCAAATCCTCAACTTCTTCCGTAAATGATAAGGTAGTATCGGTACGATATCCCGTAAACACGTATCTGCCCGCATAGTCTACATTTCCGGTGGAATAATACTCATCCTTCAGATTCCGCATCTGCTCCAAAATAATATTCAAGTCATCTGTAGTTAAATCCTTATTTGCCGCCTTAGTTGCCTGCTTTACCAAATCGGTAAGCACATCTGCACCTGTTCCCAATGCATCCTCTGTTACCTTCAGCCAGCTTTTTGCATCCGGCGCATTTTTCTCATAAAACTGAGTCAGTTCGGAAACACTTGTACGAAGACGAAGGGCACGGATTGCCACTACCGGATCATCGGAAGGTCTGGTAAGCTTCTTCTGGGTAGACATCTGCGTACTCAATTTATCCTGCAACAATTTATTGTTATTGATATTATACAGGGAGTTATTCTGCATAATCTTGTTGGTCATTCTCATGTGAAATTCCCGCCTTTCCTGTTGCCTGCCGTTTAAATGCAGGTTTCTGTCTGCTTACGGACTTATCGCCCTTTCTTTTATACACCGGTTGATAAAATCAACTGGTCATAAATTTCTGTCAGTGTCTGAATCATCTTGGATGACAATGTATAAGCATTCTGATACTTTACAAGGCTTACCGCTTCTTCATCCTCATCTACACCGCAGACCGAAGTTCTCTGGTTATCAATTGAGGTTCTAAGCCCCTCATATGTAGTGCAGAAGGTGTTTGCATTGCTGGCATTTAATGCCACATCCGAAAGAATGGATTCCAAAAGCTCACTGGCACTGCCGTTTCTGAAACTGAACTTTTCTTTGCTGTTTAAAAGTTCAATCATTTCCTTCACCCGGTCACATTCTTCCACACCGTTGGAAAGATTTCCTCTGGATCCTAAAAGTCCCGGATTGTCTATCAGATCTTCATTGACTGCAAAATTACCTGCTGTAATTTCATAAAGTCCATTTTTTTCATCAGCCCGAAGATCATTTTCCTTGTACTGACCGCCGGAAGCAATATTCGCCGTAAACAAAATACATCCTTCATTGCCGTTCACATCATATCCGCTTTTAAAGATTTCATTTACCTTGTCGGTGAAGCCACGAAGCCATGCATTCATCTGCTCCATATAATAAGGAATACCCTGATATTTTACGGCTTCTTCCGTCTTCACTTCTTTTCCGACAAGTCCTGCTGTCACTGCCACATCATTCTTGGCATCATTCATCACAAAAGTATATTTTTCTGTTGCAGGATCATAATTCCATGATTCATAGTAGAATATGGTATTACCGATATTGATAACACCGCCCGTATTGGAGAGCGTGCTTTCCTGCATATTTTTCAGATAGTCGTCCTCTACACTGATGACGATTTCCGTCTTACCGGATGGGCTGGAGGATGCATCTGTCATGGACTCCATTTTTCCGTGGAAGTTGGCACCGTTGTTACCATCCCTCATTTCCACAAGACCTTTCAGTTTACCTTCCATGGCTGCGTTGGTTAAGTTAAATTCATTTCCGTTGGACCATACGATTTCGTACAAACCGTCTACGTCAGTCTGATTCACCTTCTCCTCTGTTGCTCTTGCAGTGTAGGAAAGGGTATTGTAATCATTGGCATCTACCAGCGTCTGTCCTCCGGCAATCTGTACGATGTAACGGGTACCGCCGGTTTCTCTGTCCGGATTATTGGTATCATAAATGGGAAGTTCTGTAATCTTTACATCTACGATTTCAGAAAGCTCATCCACCAGTTTTTCTCTCTGGTCACGAAGCTCATTCGCCGTACCGCCGGAAAGTTCAATTACATTCACCTGTTTATTTAAGGTACAAATCTTTTCCGCAATAGCATTAATCTGGTCCACATTCTGCTTGATTTCCAGGTTAATGTCTTCCTGCAACTCCTGCAAGTTACCATACATATTGTTGAAGTAATCCGCAAGGGCATTTGCGGTAGAAATAAATTCTGCTTTGGAGCTGTCACTGCTGGCATTGGAAACCAGTGACTGGAGCGCATTGCTCATCTTGTTAAACACGGAAGTAAAGCCTGTCACGCCGTCATCTTCAAAGTAATCTTCGATAGTTCTCGCATAATAAGATTTCACTTCATACTCGCCGTATTTGCAATTATTATCCCAGTACTTCACATCATAGAAAGAATCTCTTACTCTCTCGATGGCAATGGTGTCAACACCGGCACCGGCACAGCCGTAAGTGGTAAATGTCCGAAGAGCATTGCTGGCCTGCTGGGTAACCTGCTGTCTGGAATATCCGTCTGTCTGCGCATTGGCGATATTATTTGCTGTTGTATTCAAAGCGGCGTTGGAAGCCCTAAGACCGGAACCCGCTATATTTAATCCAAAAAATTGTGAAGGCATTTACGCACCTCCTCCTTATCTTCCTAATGTGGAAATAATGTGTTCCAACATTTCACTTATTACATTAATGTACCGACTGGATGCGTTAAAAGCATTCTGGAACATAATCATGTTACTGAGTTCTTCATCGGAAGAAACACCGAGAATCTGCTCTCTTGCTGCTGCAATATTATCTACGGTAACCTGCTGGTTCTCACTGATTCCCTTCATAACGGAACCGGTGTTTGCGACCTGGGAAACCAGATTGTTGTAATAATTTACGAAGTTGGTCTGTGTTTTTACCTTGGGATTCAAGGTATGGGTCTCTTCCGTAAACAGCTCTTTTAATCTGTCTGCGGTTTCCTGGTCAACCTTGCCATCTACCTTGATAAATCCAAGGAGGGAAGGCGCCTGCTTCAGTTCCCCGTTGATAATAATATTTTCAATGGTAAAGTACGGATTGCCCTGTTTATCGGTTTCTCCTGTAACAGTATCAAATATCTGATAAGGATTACCTTCACTGTTCAGCATGTATCCGCAGCCGGGGTTTTCTGCCTCCGCAGCTGCTGCCGCATCTGCAAGCACACCGTTAATGGCATTGACAACTTTATTTACCAGCTGGTCAAACTCAGCCTGCACATTCATGATAATCGACTGTGAAATGTTGGTCTCATAATACTGTTCGTCTGCCAAATCTTCGTAAGTGGCTCTGTGATCGCCTCTCGCAAAGAGAATTGCCTTAAGGGAACCGATATCTGTATTCATGTCTGTGGAGATTGTCTGCGTCATGTTATAAACATGGGCGCCGTCAATGTTGATGTCCACTGAACCGTCAGGCTTTACGGTCTTCTCTGCAAATTTCTCCCAGTAAGGTGTGTAGAATCCGGTAAGCGGATCAGCCTGCACGCCGATTTTGTTTACCATATCATCTTTTACAAAATCGTTGCTCTCAAACTGAATGCTTACAAATCCGTCTATTCCTTCGGTAACACTGATGTGTCCCATCTTGGAAAGCTCATCTATTAAGTAGTTCCGCTCATCACGAAGGTCATTTGCCTTTTCGTGCTGACCGGACTCAATTTTCATAATTTCTTCATTTAACTCTTTGATTCTCTCGCCGTACTTGTTAATCGTATCAACATACTCTTTTACTTTGTAATTCAAGTTGTCCTGATACTCGCCAAGTCCCTGATAAACAGCTCCCGCACGTTCGATAAACTCATAGCAGCGTTGCACAAACACACCCTGATTTACCGCGTTGGAAGGGTCTTTGGAAAGCTCCTGTACGGAAACCCACAAATTATCAATCGATTCGGAAAAGGTTTCCCCCTGAAGCTCCTGGAACAAATCTTCCACTTCCTCAACAGCACCTACAGTGGTGTCATAAAAAGCGCCGCGTCCTGCTTCCCGTCTGTAATTTTTATCAAGGAAATAATCTCTGACCTGTTTTACATTAGAGTAGTTGACACCAAGACCAATCTGCTGATAAGCATTGGCAGAAGCGGTCTTGGAAATGGTATTATAATAACGGGTACCAAGCTGCACCTGCTGCCTGGTAAACCCGGTTGTATCTATATTGGACATATTGTGCGCTGTGGTATTCAGCGCATTCTGACTTGTCTGTAATCCGGAAGTTCCGACATATAAACTACCCATTAAACCCATCGTGTCACCTCATATATCTGCAAGGATTTTACTGTCTGGCATCAAATCCGCCCATGCCAACTCCCATATAAGAGCCTGTATTGTAGGCTCCTTTATTGTAATTGGCTGTTTCCGGTGCGGTTTTCATCGCCTGTAACATATTCATGTCAAACTGAACCATTTCCAACGCATTCTCTATCAACACTTTATTCTGCTGATTGACTCTTTCCACGTCATGGACTACGGTTTTCAATTTGTCATGTACTTTAGCCAGCTTCTGCTGTTCCTGCGGTCTTTGTGCCAAAATAGCTACCAAATCCGCAAGCATCAGCTTGTTAACATCCCTGTTAATAACATTGGCGATGTCAGTAAACAGTTCCTGACGTTTGTGGTCAAGATTTGTGATTTTACTGACAACGATTTGTTCTTCTTCCGTGATCTTGGCTAATTCTTCTAAGTTGCCGGATACAATCACCGGCGTCTTTCTCATGGATAATCCCAGCAAGTTTTCATATTCCCGGCTTTCCTTGTCCAGTACCTCTATCAGGTTTTCCATTAAACTTGCCACGGGATTACCTCATTTCTTCATATTTTTTGAATAACTTTTCTCCAAAGCTCTCTGCACTCACTTCGTAGCTTCCTGCCTGAACCTGTGCCTTGAGAGGAGCCGTTACTTCTTCTCTGATATCTGCACTTGCTGCAACTGCGGCTTTGGCTGTCTGGATATCCTTACCGATACCGGAAATCTGCAGTTTATCAGAAAAGCTTACGTTTTTCTTAGGTTCAACTTTATTCACTTTCTTCGTATTATAAAGTTGCTGTACCTGGGTATAAGCTTCGATACGCATAAGTTCTCCTCCTTCCGTGGATTTGCGTGTTGCTATTATTTGTATCGGACATTTTTCAAAAGACTTTAGAGGTAAAAAAAATTTCCTTTTTTTCATGGCGCAATCGCTTGCATTTCCTTATATACAGTGCTAACATGATAATATATAGGAGAATGGTACTATGAAGAAAATATGGTCAAGAATACTTATTTTATCATTAGCAATTATTATATCGGTTGTAGCTTTAATCCGATGCCGGATTTTTATTTACAATGCCATGGAAGAGCAGGTTTTTGACAACCTGAAGGATGTTTCCCTCCAAAACAAAGAATCTTTGGAGCATGAACTGAATACTACCTACGAATTGCTGGACAGCATTGCAAATCAGCCTGTGTTCATCAATGCTGATTATAATTCCCCGGAAGATCGACAGATGCTGATTAATTCCCTGCAGGTTCTTTCTTCACTTTACAATTATAAGCGTGCAGGTATTGTTACCACTGACGGCATCTGCTATTCCACAGATCAGGCTCCTGCAGACCTTTCCGGCGAGGATGTCTATTTATACGGCATTCAGGGTCTTCCCAATATTACAGGAAGCCTTACTGACTTACTTGGCACACCGGAAGACATTAATGTTTTCAGCGTTCCCATCCGCGGCAAATATTCGGAAGTAAAAGCCATTCTTTTTGTTACATACCGTACAGAACACTTTAACGAACGCCTGAACGCAGAATCCTTTGACGGTATGGGCTACAGTTACATCGTGGACGAAGACGGCACGGTAGTTACCGAGTCCCCCAAGTCATCCATGTACGGCTCAGAAAATGTTCTTGAATCCATACCTGAATTTACATCAGACAATCTGCCTGCAGTAGAACAGCTCCGTGTTGACATGCAGCTTGACAAAAGCGGTTACATTTCCGTGAAAACCCCGGAAATGCGCTATGTATATTATACACCGCTCAAAGCAACCGCTCTTCAAAAGAACTGGTATTTATACACCATTGTTCCGGCACAGGTACTGGACGAAAAATCCGAAACGGTTCTTTATCACATGAACCGTCTTCTTGCCGTTATCTTTATTGTTATTGTAGTTCTGCTTGCTTATTTTATCTGGACTTACCGCAAGGACGAAAAGAAGCTGCGCACTTTGGCATTTACCGATCCTTTGACAAAGGGTGACAATTATTCCTGCTTTTTGCACAAGCTCAAAGCCAAAAGCGGCGTTTCCGGCTACATGGTTTCTTTAGATTTAAGTGAGTTTAAGATGCTGAACAGTATCTGCGGTATCAAAACCGGAGACAAAGTGCTCAAAGCTATTTGGAATATCCTTTCTTCCAATTTAAGACCGGATGAACTGGCCGCCCATGTTGCCGCTGACCGCTATGTTATGTTTTTATCTGCTGACACCCGGGAAGAATTATTGGAGCGTATTCATGCTATCAGCACACAGATTACGACTTTGCCGGAACAACTCAATACTATTCAGGTGCAGCCCTATTTCGGCATTTACCAAAATTCCAATCTGGGAAATCCGGAAGAGTGTTATACCCGCGCCGTGCAGGCAAAGAAGCTTGCCAAAAGTGACACGACCAAAAATTGGGCTTTCTTTGACGAGGTAGACGTAAACAAGCTGGCAGACGAAAAACAGCTTTCCGATTCCTTCGAAAAAGCCATTCATGACTGTGAATTCGAAGTTTGGTATCAGCCTAAATATTATCCTTCTGACCGCACCATTGCCGGTGCAGAGGCTTTGGTTCGCTGGCGTAAACCTGACGGAAGTCTGATTCCGCCATACCGCTTCATTCCTTTATTTGAACGAAACGGCATGATTGTTACTTTGGATGAATACGTATTCCGTGCCGTGTGTAAGCAACAGAAGCAATGGTTATCGGAAGGCCGCAGCCTGTTCCCGATTTCCGTCAACGTATCACGCGCCAGTCTGCATTATGACAATATTGTACAGCGTTACACAGACATCATAAATGAATACGGAATCCACCCCGAATTCCTTCCTTTGGAAGTAACGGAAAGTGCCACCATCAACAATGCACAGATTCAAGGCATTATGGCAGATTTCCGCAAAGCAGGATTCCCCCTTTATCTGGACGACTTCGGTGTAGGTTATTCTTCCCTTGCTACATTAAGCCTTATGCTTTTTGATACACTGAAGCTGGACAAGAGCCTTGTAGACTTTATCGGTGACTCCAATGGAGAAAAGCTGATTCACTATACTGTTAAGCTTGCCAAGAGTCTCGGTATGAAAATTATTGCCGAGGGTGTAGAAGAAGAAAAGCAGGTATCTTTCCTGCAAGATATACGTTGTGACGAGATTCAGGGATATTTCTTCTCCAAGCCATTGCCGCTTGGCAAATTTGAAGATTTATTATAATAACTTTTCATCGAGGATAATAATGTATCACAATCAGAAAATCGGCGTTTTTGTTTCACATATCATGGGAAATTATCAGAAGAATTTTTGTCAGGGTATTATTGACAAGGCTTCGGAATACGGGTATTCCATAGAAATCTTTGCTTCCATGGACGGCGAAAATCTGGGCGAATACGACAGAGGTGAAGAAGGGATTTTGAACATCCCAAATTATGATCGTCTCAGCGGTATTCTTTTTGCCTCCGATACCTATCCTCAAAAAGAACTTAAAGACAAAATTTATCAGACACTGAAGGAAAAATGTCACTGTCCCATCATTGAGATTGCGGCAGGTGATACTCTTTTTCCTTCAGTCTCCCTTGACAACAACCGTACAACTCTTTTGTTAACCGAGCACTTAATTTTTAAGCACGGTTGCAAACGTATCTGTTATCTGGGTTGTAACGAGGAACGGGATTTTTCGGACAAACGTGAATTCTATTACAAGGAAGCCCTTCATCAATCAGGTCTTGTATGCCGCCCAAAAGATGTTTTTCACGCTTCCTACTCTGATACTTCCGTCAAAGCAGCTTTATCCGCATTTACAGCAGAAGAAAGTATGCCGGATGCCATTTTGTGTTATAACGACAAAATGGCACTTCTTCTTATGCAACAGGCATTATTGCAGGGATTCCGAATCCCCGAAGACTTCGCTGTTACCGGCTGCGACTGTACAGAATACGGTCAGAGTATTACGCCCTCCCTCACCACGGTTACTTTCCCTGCATATGAAATGGGAAGTACTGCTGTGGACACACTGATTTCTGCGCTTCACGGAAATGCTCTGCCCGAAAAAACCATAGTAAATGCAGAAATTGTTCTTGGCAATTCCTGTGGTTGCAACAGTGCTCCCTGCACCCTGCACCAAAGCCCTCTGTTTTATATGCAAAGTTTATCGCAACGAATCGAAGCCGTAGAAGCCTCTATTTTAAACTCCATGCATATGTCTGCTGCCTTCCGGAATGTCACCGACATTGACGAGGGAATGGACTTACTGGAAAATTATGTCCAAAACATCAGTCATTGCAAGGAATTTTACCTTTGCCTGTATGCGGACTGGGATTCTTTTTCCGGCAAAATCTGGGCTTTGACCTCCGAGGATGCTCCCGAAAGCTCACCCAAAGGCGAAATGCTTCTCAAATTAGCTATTCGTGACGGAAAACGATTGGCTGAATGCAGTTTCCAAAAGCTGTTACCGCTTCCGGAATATATATACTTAAACTCAGACTCTGTGTATCACTATATTCCGCTCTATTTTGGCGAGCGTAAATTCGGCTATATTGCCCTGTCTTACGAAGAGAACCAAATTGATTACCACTTCCGTTTCATCCAGTGGTTTATGAACATTAACCAGATGCTTGAACGTATCTGTGAACTGCGCAAAACCTCTTTACTGGTAACTCATTTGGAAGATGTGTATATGAAAGATGCTCTGACAGGTCTTTATAACAGGCACGGATATCTGCAAAAAATAAATGAAATATTGCAAAACGGTTCTGTTTCCGACAAACCGATTACAGCATTTCTTTTCGACCTGGACAATGTAAAATATATTAACGACAACTTTGGTCATGATGAGGGGGACTTTGCCATTCAGGTTCTTGGCCACGCCCTTATGAGCGTCATTTCCTCTGAGGAATTGTGTGCCCGTTTCCGGGGAGATGAGTTCCATCTGCTCAGTTACAGCCGCACCAAAGAAGACGCCGACGAATTTATCGCCCGCGTCCAAAAGTATTTAAATAATTATAATCGGTTAAACAACAAGCCTTATCCTATCAGCGTAAGCGGTGGCTATGCACAAATTTCCGGCAATGTTCTTACAAACGAAAACCAGATAGAAGCACTGTTCAAAGAGGCTTCCGAATATATGCTGAAGCAAAAACGGGAAAGGCAAACTTAAGAGCTCATAGGTCATATGAGCTCATATTTTTGCGATATTCTGAAGGGGATACCCCACAACAGCTTTTAAATGTCTTCATAAAATGTTTTTCATTGTCATACCCTACCATCTGACTGATTTCCACAATTTTCATATTGCTTTCCGCCAAAAGTCTCTGGGCTTCTCTCATACGGATATCCCGCAAAAAGTTCACAAATGTAGTTCCCGTGTATTGCTTAAAGGAATAAGAAAACAACGAATAATTCATGGAAATGTAATTGGAAACCACCGCCATGTTCAAATCCTGTGCATAATGCTCTTCAACGTATTCTATTGCCATGCGCATTTTACGGGTATTTTTGTTCACTTCAAAGCGGCTGTTAATGGTTTCGTGAAGAAAAAGCACCAGTCTCATCAGCTTTTCTTCGTAGTTTGCGATGCACATCTCTCCCCAGATTTGTTTGCACGCTGTCAGTAACTCCTGCTGCGCTCCAAGCAGATTCCTGTACGTCTTCTCCATCTCCACAAAAAAAGCTTTCATACAGGCTTCCATCTGCTCTGCATTCACATTTCCGCTCTGCAGTGCCACAAAAAGCTGTTTCATACTCTTTCGCAGTTCTTCAGTTCTCTCCGTTCCGATTAACTGTACGCGCTGCAAATTGGCTTCATAAGACAAAAACCGCTCTGTCTCTTTGGCAGATTCCGAAGATGTGACATCTTCCGTCTCTCCCGCCGTCACAAATTTGCGCATTTTCATAAATGCCTGCTTTCGCATGGCAAGGGCTTCTTCATAAGCCTGCTTTAATTCACGGATTCCGCAGTGAAGTTCACTTATTCCCACAAATCCCGCCTGCAACTCGTTTTTCAGAAGAAAATCTACATTTTCCTCAGGAACAATATAAATATCATGGAGTGCAATGTTTTTCAGCAGAATATAATTGTTTTGGCTTCTATTTTCCGCGCCCTTTTCATCTCCTGTCATATACCGGCAGCAAACCCGGTAATTTCCTTTAAAGAAATATCCCGCATACTGCTTTTCCACGGAAGAAATTTCTTCTCCCGTGGCATAATCGGTAAGCATAAGGTGCTTCATCTGCTGATAACTGATTTTTTCATGGGTTTCCCTGATTTCCCTGCTGCTCTCAATCTCTGCGTTCAGTTTACGCAGAACCTCGGATAATCGTTCTTTGTCCACAGGTTTAAGCAGGTAATCCCTTACCCCACAGCGCATCATTTCCACTGCCGCTGAAAAATCATCATGACCACTGATTACGACAGTATAGGGAATATGCTCACACTCCTGCATCCCCTTTACAAGCCCGATGCCGTCCATTTTGGGCATACAGATATCCGTAAGCATCACATCAATTTTTTGTTCCTTCACTATCTCAAGTGCCACTTCACCGTTATTACATTCAATAATAACCTCCACAGGAACACCACTGTTTTGCACCATGGTTTTTATGGTCTGTCTGGTCAGTTTTTCATCTTCCACAATCAGCAAGGTTTTCATGTACGCTCACTCCGAATTACTTTGCTTCTATCATCCCCGCAAGTTCTTTCAGCTGTTCTTCATCCAGCGGCAGGATGGGCGAATTGTCATCACAGGTGTCTGCATTTTCTACAATTACCACAACACCTTCTTCATCCAGAATGTGATTATGCCAAAAGCCTTTTTTCACATTATAAACCTTCTGCGGCTCCAATTTCCAGAGAGTCAGTTCTCCCGGCTTTTCACCGCATCCGGCAGTTATCAGTGTGCAGTTTCCTCTTGTCAGTACAAATACCTCATCTGTTTCATCATGCTTTTGCATGGTTTTTATCTTCGGAAGAGTGGTATTTTCACAGGATGCCAGCACGGCAACCCGCCACCCCTCGTAATCTACGAGGGGCATATAATCTGTTTTCGGGAAATCGGTTATCTCAATTGCTTTATTCATGGCTCACCTCAACCGTAATCTTTGCGATAGCACCGCTGCGCACATCCTTTGCAATCTTTTCACCTGCAAATGCAGCATTAACTACTACTTCGTTGCCATTGTCATAGTCAAATTTCATGGACGTAATACAATAATTTCCGGGCATATAGTCAGCAACCTTGTCAAAGTGATAAGTCACCTCTGTCTTTCCGAACAAAGTGGCTGACACTTCACCGTTTTCAGGAATCAGGTAAGCAGGCATCGCAGGCGCAGGCGCAAAGGTAAGCTCGCCGTCTTTTACCGTAAGCACCTTGCTACCGAACATCATCAGCTTCCACATGCTGATAAATTCAATGGTAGAACCGCTCAGTCTCGCCACAAAGCCTTTTCCGTGGAAGGACTTATTGGGATTCTTGCTGCTTGCGATGAAGGAGGAGTTTTCAAAAATACTTCTTCCGTAAATTTCCTCATCAAGGAAAGGTACTGCTGCCTTGTGGAAATCTTCAAAGTATTCGCTGTACATACCGCTTCTTAATAATTCAAGCAAGTATTTGTATTCCATATGAAGCCAAATAGATTCATTCTCAAGCCATCCCGGAGTAAATACTCTTGCACGTCCCAGTTCATAAGATTCGTTCAAAAGGGAAGCATTCACCTTATACATATTCAGCTTTTCATCGTATAAATCGCTGTTCTTTACTCTGTCATAAAGTTCTTTCTTCTTTTCCGGTGTATTCTTAATCTTCAGATAGCGAACCGCACCCTCCAAGAAGTAAGGTACATTATTTACTTTGAATGCAAGCGCCTTATAACCTTTTTCTGTCTTTTCATATTCTGTTACATCATAAGTAAAATAAGTAGGGCTGATACCGTCACCCAAAACAGTTGCTTTGGCAATACCGGTCTGTACAGTATCTAAAAATCCTTCCAAAATACCGGCAAGCTCCTGCGCTGAAAGTTCTGTTTCTTTGCCGGAAATACCTGCAAATACTTTTTCACGATATGCTTCCTTTGCATCGTTTATTTCATTCCAGAAAGCAAGCACCTGACCGTTTGCCCTGATGCTTTCCGCATCCATTTTGGCATCAAGTGCATGAACATTTGCACTCTGTGCCTTATTGATTTCTGCCAGTTCCCTTACAAGCACAGCAAGTTCTTCGGGAAGAAATGTTCCCTGTTCATATTTCTTAAGAACGTCAATGGTGTACTCTAACATTCTGCAAAGCTCATAGCTTTCGGACATGGAAGAACCAAACATGGCAGGCATACCGTTTAATGCATCATACCAGCCGGGCTTTCCTCCTTCCATTTCCACACCCATTCCGTAAGCATCCAGTGCCGCAAACTTGGTGGTGCAAAGCAAAATCAGCTTGGAAAGCAGTGTCATCTTGTAAATTTCGCCTTGACCGTAATTGTCACGTACCAGCTTTTCAGCAGTATTGCGCTTATTTGCTTCATCCAGTGCATGATACTGGCGAAGACCATTTGCTGTCTCTTCGCAGCGCGCTTCCCTTGGATTGATATTTACCTGACTTAAGAAACAGGAATAATCCTTTTCAAAGAGCATTTCCTCTTCCTGCTCAGGGAACACTTCTAAATAGTCCTGAATCAGGTCAAGATTGTATGTCCAGTGGTCACTCCAGTAGCCTTCCCCAAAGTTACCGTTTACCATACTGTCCGCAAAGTCAATGATATTCTGGAATACCGCTTCTGCCTTGTCACCAAGTCCCAGTTCATCCAGCTCATGGTATAATGCACCGGGCGTAAATGCCTTGGTTACAAAAGCAACAAGGGCTTTCTGCTTTTCTTCTGTAAGGTCTGTAGCCTTCGCAATCTGTGTTGCTTTTTCTTCTGTCAGCTTGTAGGTCAGCTTTTCGATTCCAAGCGGATTGTAACCGTCAAGCTGAATCAGACTGTAGAACATCTTAATATTTTCTCTTCCCACAAAAGGTGCAAAGAAGGTATCGCAACGGCGGTTCTGGTTTACGTCACGGAAGTTTCCGTTGCCCTGGGAATAAAACTCGGGAAGCATGGAGAAGTAATTGTAATCACGCTCCAAGTCGCCGTGTTTTCTGGAATATACATAAAAAATCTTGTTGTTGCCAAGCTGAATCGGATAACCGCCGCGAAGCACATTGTCCATGTAAGTATACTGACAGTATGCATCAAAATCTTCGGAAGCTGTCTTAGTGGTAATTCCGGCAACTACTTCTTCCACATATTTTTCCGCTTCGGCTTTCTTTGCTTCAAAATATTTTCCGTCTTTTTTTTCTGCCACAAATCCTGCAAGTACTTCCTTGCCGGACACCTGACCGATCAACTCATAAATGCTAAATGCCTCTCCTTTGGCAAGTACTTTTTCTGTGCCGTAGAAACTGCAGGGTACCTGGTTTGCCGTAATCTGCTCTGCCTTGTAAAGCTCTGTAAGACTCTTTTCCTCAAAAGAAACTGCCTTGCGAAGGGAATTGTCATAGGCAAATACCACCTCAGGATCTACGATGGGCTTAAGCTGTGTGCCGTCCTCTAAGCACGCCATGGAGAAATTGCCTCCCAGAATGGATTTTACTTCCGCGCTGTCCTTAATACTTGCGCGTACTCTGTAGTAGGGAACATTACTTTCCACATCTTCTACCTGCATCCACGCTTTTACAGTCTGTCCCATGTTCTTGATATCTTCCATACCAACGCCGTAAGGAATCACAGCCGGCATACCGTCAAGCACCTCAAGACTCATCTGTGCATCCGAAATATTCTTTATGGTTACTTTTCTAACCAACGCGCCTACACGCTCACCCGGAAGGGTAAAATATTCAACCGAGGTCTGAATACCTGTGGCTTCATTTGTCTCTTCAATAGAAAATCCGTTCATGGCAATGCTCATGCTGTGGGAAATCTTTTCCTCGGAAAAAGGCTCGTATACCACTCCGTCCTTTTTGATAAAGGTACGGAAGCCTGTGGTTTTTACTGCCTGATATGCCTGATGGGCAGGGAAAAATTCCATAATCGCGGAATCCTTATTGTCCACACCAAAGCTTACCACGCCCTGCCCGCGGTTTACATAATAACACCAAATCGGTGTGCCGTGTGTACCGGAAATGCCGGGTAAAAAGCTTGCAAATGTTGATTTCTTACCATAATCTTTCATGACGAACTGTTTTGTATGATGTGCCATTGCTTTGTCTCCTTTTTATCACGTTTGTTTTATCATTTCTTAACCATTTACGTTCCTTTAGTTCAATGTAATTTCAAGGGTATGCTCTGTGCCCTTTGCAAGTCCGTCAAGCACTTCCTTTGCAAGTACTGCCAGACCGTCTTCTTTTGCTTTTAACGAAACTTCTTTGCCGTCAAGTGTTACAGCTGCCACCACATAGTCACCGTATTCTTTGCCGGAGGCGTTGGTGTATACAATATTCCACCTCTTATCCTGGAACAACAGATTCAATGCTGCCTGTCCCTTTTCATCAAACTGTTCCTTCAAAAGCTTCGGCTCCATTACCATGTCACCAAGCTCGCCGCGGATACCGTACATCTGTGTAATTACGGTGAGCATAAACCAGCTTGCCGCACCGGTGAGGTAATGGTACATACCTCTTCCCTTGCCGTCAAAGTACTCAGGCACTCCGGGATAAATACCGCTTACTTCAAAGTTCATTGCCTGTTTTTCAAGGGCATTTAAGGACTTGTAGCCTTCCTTTACGAATCCTCTCTTGTAAAGCGCGTTACCATACATTACTGCCATATGGGAGAATACCGCACCGTTTTCTTTATCGCCATAGGAGAATCCGAACATTCTTCCAAGGTCAGTCTTTACCTCATGGAAGTTTGTATTTAAGCGGTAACCGCCGATTTCTTCCTGATACAAGTATTTGTCTGCACTCTTTGCAATAGCTGCAATTTGCTCTTTCTGTGCAGTTCCGGCCATTACGGAGAATACCTGTCCTGTGAGCATCATACGCACGCCGCTGTCAAATTCACCTTCCACACGTCTGCCGTGATTATCATAATAGCCGTTAAACCAGCCGTTTCCTTCTTTGTCTGTTACCCATTCGTTGTCGCGGATATGCTGCATCATCCATTCCGACTTATTCATCAGGTTTGCAGCCAGCTTTTCGATTGCCACTTCCACCTTTTTGCCGCAAACATTGTGTCTGCAGGTATCAAGATAAGCAGACAGCACACCAAGCTTTCTCTCTACGCTGTCATACATACCTTCTTCATCCTCAAGAAGAAGCACCATTTCGGAAGAAATGGAGATGGTCTGTTTTCCTGTTTCCTTTGCATATGCCAAAAGCAGCTCTGCCAAGTCTCTTAAGTTGCCTGCATAGGCATTGGTAAAGGCAACACTCTCGCCTCTCTCTGCTGCCATATCAAGGGCATCGTTCCAGTCAGCACCGCGAAGTCTGATAACATTGTGCTCACCCACTTCATAGAATGCAGTTAAATTCTGCAACAGCAAGTGCTCGATAATGCTTCCTTTGTACTGTGTGCCGTCCTGTGTCTTCTGCCAACAGCCGTAAGCATCGGTCCATTCGGCATCCGTCTGTGTTCCTCTGCAAATCTGTTTATCCTTAAAATAAGGAACTTCCTTTTCAAGCAGGGTAATATCCCCTGTCTGGTCAATATAAAGCTTTGTTGTCATGCAGGGCCATACACCGTGGTCCATCCATACTCTGGTAATATTGTTACGGTCAGCAACGAATTCTCCCTGCTTGCTGCCGATAATGGTCGCATTGCTTCCATCCATACGCACACCTGCAAAGTTATCGATTAACATCTGGCGTACGCCATCGGGATGCATAATCAGAAGTGCCAGACAGTCCTGCCAAAGATCACGCCATCCTCTTCCGCCTTTGCCGTAATCATGGTGAGGAAGGAAAGAACAACCGTAAATTCTACGCAGGATAGGCTGGAAGCTGACCCACTTCATGTACTGGTCAAAATCCTCATCTCCTGTCTTGTAGCTTACGTTTACTTTTTCCTGCCAGTATTTCTTTACGTTTTCCAGTTCCGCTTCTACCTTTGCCGCGCTGTTAAAACGCTCTGTCAGTTCACCGATTTCACCCTGTTCCTTTGTAATACCGAGAAGTACGGTATAAGAGGTGCTTTCCCCTGCTGCAAGCGCTTTTTTTGCGAAATGAAGTCCGCCTACCGCTTCAAGACCTTCTACCTCAGTACCTTCCTTCACACCGCATTTGTTGGTCACTACGGCGTAAGGCCATTCGAAGTTGCCGCCTTTTTCCACGATATCATCCACAGTAGGATAAAAATCTACAGGCGCATCTCCCTGTCCGTCCATACCGCACACATAGTAAATCATGTGATTTAACTGATGTCCTCTTTCATCAAAGGAGAGGGTAGGCTTTACTTCCACGCCGTATTTGGTAGTTCTGATACGGTGAAGAAGGGATGTTACATGTCTGTGGTCTCTGATATTATCTGCACTTCTGCCATATACGGGAATGATTGCCGTAGGAGTAAACTCTACTTTTTCACTTCCTGTATTGGTCACTGTCACCTGCATAATTTCCACATTTGCATCCACAGGAACAAAAGAAGTAATCTCCGCCTTTAATCCGTATTTCTTTGACTCTCTCATGACCTGATGCCACATCATACCTGCACGCATGCTGCACGCATCCTTGTCATCACCAAATACCTTTACCAGTTCTTCTGCAGATGCGCCCGTTGCAGACCAGCATCCCTTTCCTTCCATGTGAAACCAGAAGTTTCTGGTATTTCTGTTGTTATGTAAGTTTTCAGAGCTGACCGGCTCTAAAAGAAATGTGTTCTGATCCAGTTTGGAATCACCGCCAAGTCTCGGTGTAATTGCATTCTTAAGTCCCGCTTCCCCCGCCAAAGGAAAATATAAATAAGTAGATTCCTGCGGCTGCTCCATAGAAAATGATCCGTTCTTATCCAAAAAACTAAAAGTTGCCATGTTAAATACCTCCTCAAATCGGCACATTTTTTCTTCTCTGATTGTATTGTATCTTATATTGGCAATAAAAAAAAGACACCTTTTTCCAAAAAGGTGTCTTTTTTTTAGTTTTTATTCTGATTAGTCTATTCTTTCTGCTCCCCAGAAAAATAACGCCACTGTTCCGGGGCCTGTATGACTTCCGATAGTAGTTCCGATATGGTTAATTTCCACCTTACCGTTCAACTTCGGAAACTGTGCTTCCACCAGGTCTGCCACCGCTTTGGCATCTTCGTAGCAGGCCGAATTGCTGATATAGCACTTTCCGCTGTAATCGAGTCCATCCTGTGCATTTAACTTCATCTGCTCCACAATGGCTTCAATTACCTTCTTTTTGGTTCTGATTTTATAACGCGGAATCAGTTTTCCTTCAAAATCCACATTCAAAAGCGGACAAATATTCAGCACACCGCCCACAAATCCTGCCGTCTTGGTCACTCTGCCTCCTTTTACAAAAAAGGTTAAATCGGTAGAGAAAAACCAGTGTTGCAGCTTCTTCTTATTTGCTTCCGTCCATGCCACCAGTTCCTCTGCGCTCATTCCGCCGTCACGAAGGTCTGCCAGCTTATCCATCAAAAGACCGAAACCGGAGGATGCCGCAAGGGAATCAATAATATAAATCTTTCTGTCGGGATATTTTTCCAAAAGGGCCTCTTTTGCAAGGTTTGCCGAATTGATTACTCCCGTAATTCCGGAGGATAAACATGCATGCACAATATCCTTTCCCTCTTTTAAAAACGGTTCAAAATATGCTTCAAATTCCGCCTCATTAATCTGGGAAGTTCTGGTATCCGCGCCATCTTTCATGGCTTGATAGAACTTGTCAAAGGGTACCGACTGTCCCAAATCATCCGGGTACTGCTTGCCATCCAGTTCATAATGAAAGCAAATATAATGAATATCTCTTTTTTCAAAATGCTCTTTGGTTAAATCGGCTGTTGAACAACAGCTGATTACATAATCTCCCATGGTAATCTCCTCTGTTTTTATGTAGTTTCCATTACTACATTATATAGCAGTGTTTCTATGTTGTAAAGAATTATGTAAGACCATTAGTTTGCGTTACTTGCCGCAATCTTTACTTTGCTCCAAAGGTTGGCAATGATTTTTCTGGTATCTTCATTATATACAAAGACTTCATCATTTTCGAAATCGATTCTGGGAACATAGGCATTGATTCCCTCGTAATCTCCGCCTTCGCCTGCAAGCTCCATAGCCACCTCTGCGTTGGGTGATGTATAACCTACATAGCTTGAGTTGTCATAAGCATAATCATAGCTGCTGACAAAATCGATAAATTCATAAGCAAGCTCCGGATTTTCCGCATTGGCAGGAATAACCATAGAGTCAAACCAGAGATTGGTTCCTTCTTCCGGCATATAAAAGCCCATATTTTCATTTTCATACATAATATATGTCGCATCACCGGAATAACAAAGCCCAAGCGCTTTTCTTCCCTGAGCCATATTATCAATAATTTCGTCCGTTACGATTTCCGGCTCCATAGTCTCCACGCACTGTACCAGCCACTCATAAGCATCCTGCAGCTCATCTTCACTTTCCGTATTCATGGAATATCCCAGATTCTTAAGTGCCATCATAAAGGAATCACGCTCGGAATCGTACAGGTAAATATTACCTTTGTACTTTTCGTTCAGGAAGATGCCGTAGCCCTGTTCTTCCAAGTCCTTGATATCCACCACAGTTTTGTCATAGACAATTCCCACAGTTCCCCAGAAGTAGGATACAGAGTATTCGTCATTCGGGTCAAAAGCAGCACCTTTTACCGCATCATCCAAATCTTCATAATTAAACAGTTTGGAAGTATCTATCTTTTGCAGGTATTTTTCTTCCATTAATCTTTGAATCATATAATCGCTGGGAATTAACAGGTCGTAAGACTCCCCGTTTGCCACCTTAATGTACATCTGCTCGTTGGAATCAAAGTTTTCCATCACAACCTTAGCACCTGTCAGTTCCTCAAAGTCAGGAACTACGTTTTCTCCAATGTACTCACCCGGCATATAAACATATAATGTCTGTCCCGCATAAGGTGCCTGCGAAGCTTCCTTCTTCATACCAAACACAAGACATACGACGGCAAGTACACACACGCCTGCAATCGCAGGAACAACCATTTTCTTCTTGCCGATTTCTTCTTTCTTTTCTCTTTTTGCCATGAACATCGGCACCACGTTGATAATCACAAGCGCAACTGTAATAATCACTACTACCAGCGTAGAAACTGCGTTGATACTTGGATTGATACGTTTGCTCATGGTGTAAACAATGATACTTAAGTTCTTTACACCGCTTCCCGTTACAAAGTAAGAGATAATAAAATCGTCAATGGACATGGTAAATGCTATCAGCGCGCCGGACACAATTCCCGGCGTAATCTGGGGTACAATTACCTTAATCAAAGTCTGCATGGGTGTTGCACCGAGGTCAAGTGCCGCATCTGCAAGATTAGGGTCAAGAGAGCGCACCTTAGGCATTACCGAAAGGATAACATAAGGAATACAGAACGCAATGTGCGCAAGCAACATGGTCATGTAGCCCTTTTCCACCTTAAAGGTAATGAACAACAGCATAAATCCGATTGCCGTCACAATTTCCGGATTCATCATGGGCAGGTTGTTTACCTGCGCCATGGTATCACGTACAATCTTTTTGGACTTGCTCAGTCCGATTGCGGTAATGGTACCAACCACCGTAGATACAAAGGTTGCAATCAGCGCAATGCTGAAGGTGGTGTAAAGCGCTTCCATCATATCTCTGGATTCCAGCATATGCTCATACCAGCGAAGAGAAAAACCGCTAAAATTCGTCAACGACTTTCCTTCGTTAAAGGAAAAAATAATCATATACAAAATCGGGAGATAGAAGAAAATAATCATTAAAACAAGCAACACTTTTCCCAATGTGTTTTTACTCTTTTTCATCGTGACTATTCCTCCTTTCCGCCCCGGTTGTGGTTCTCAATCTTGCGCACAGCCATCATCATCAGCATCATGATAATTGCCATAATCATAGAAATAGCACTACCGAAATTCCACTCACCAACCGTAATAAACTGATTTTCAATCAGGTTACCTACCAGGAAGTACTGTCCGCCGCCGAGGAGCTTAGGGATAAAGAAAGAACTTACCGCAGGTAAAAACACCAGGGTAATTCCGTTAATCACACCGGGCAGGGACAAAGGGAATGTAACCCGAAGGAATGTCTGAGCAGGCTTTGCGCCCAGGTCCGCACTTGCCTGCAAAAGAGAATGATCCATCTTACACAGGGAAGTGTTAATCTGCAAAATCATAAAGGGCAGGAAGTTGTACACCATACCAAGGAGCACCGCTCCTTCCGTGTACAAAAGTTCTTTTCCGCCCAGTCCGAAAAAGCTTAAAATCTGCTGCAAAAGACCGCCTTCACTCAAGAGACCAATCCACGCATAGGTTCTTACCAATGCATTAATCCAGGTGGGAATGGTAATACAAAGAACAAGCAGATTCTGCATCTTTTCGCTGCTGTTTGCAATAAAATACGCAAGCGGATATCCAAGCAACAGACATATAACCGTAGTTTTCACTGCAATCAACAGGGAACGCCACAATATCAATAAAAAGTCAGGGTCGGTAAAAAATTTGACATAGTGGTCTAAGGTAAAGGCAAAGGAAATAATGCTGTTTCCCTGCTCCGTGAAGGAGTACATGGCAATCAGCGCCATGGGAAGGACAAGCATCATCACCGCCCACACAATATAAGGGATTGCTAACTGCGAAAATCGTTTCATTTAAAATACCTTCCTTGACATAACGTGAATATCTTCAGGGAAGAATGTCAGTCCGACCTCCTGACCTACTTCCGTGTAATCCGTGGTGTGAAGCTTAAATTCACGACCGGTTGTGGAGAATGTCACTTTATATACGCCTTCTTTAATATTTTCCGGCTCAAAATCATAATCTACGCTGATATCAACACTCTGACTTTCGTCACTGAGCTTCCACCCCTGTGCATTTGCCCAAGTTTTCAGGTCAATATCAAGGGTTTGTGACTCTACAATTTCATCTACCGTCTTGAAGAAGTTAAACGCCATAATTGCTTCATTTGCCTTTTCATTTTTAACGAAGGGCTGATTTACCACAAAAATAGTTCTCTCAATGCAGGTTCCGTTTGACGTGGAGAATACCACCGGGTACTCACCCAGTTCTTCCTTCAAGTCATATTCAATGCTGGCAATGGAAATATAATCGTCCGTTTCGGGATCCCATGCCATGGCATTGGAGCGGGCGATAATTTCCTTATCATCCAAATCCTTTACATCTTCCAAGTCCACATAGAAATTGCTGGCACTGATTTTTTCTTTGCCGTTTTCGCTTGTCACATCATGATTGCGAATCACATGCATGTTGGCAGTTACTGTAGTACCCGGTACTGTTTCCACAATAATTTCATAGTGCACGCCTTTAAACAATACACTGAGCACTTCGCCGGTCATTTTACCGTCTTTCACCGGTACAATATCAATATCTTCGGGACGAATGACTACATCCACCTCTTCGTTCTGCTTAAAGCCATAGTCCACACAATCAAAGGTGATATCGTCAAAACGAACTTTATAATCATCAATCATCACGCCGGGAAGAATGTTACTTTCTCCGATGAAGTTGGCTACATAGCGGTTTGCCGGCTCATTGTAAATTTCTTCCGGCGTTCCCACCTGCTGAATTTCTCCGCTTTTCATAACCACAATTTTGTCCGACATGGTAAGTGCTTCTTCCTGGTCATGCGTTACAAAAATAAAGGTAATTCCTACTTCCTGCTGGATTTTTTTCAGTTCATACTGCATTTCCTTACGAAGTTTTAAATCAAGAGCCGCTAAAGGCTCATCCAAAAGCAACACCTTGGGTTCGTTTACAAGTGCTCTTGCAATCGCAACTCTCTGCTGCTGACCGCCGGAAAGTAAAGTAGTATTCTTGTTTTCATAACCTTCCAGACCGATGAGTTTTAACATCTTCATAACTTTCTGGTCAATAACGTCCTTACTCATCTTTTTAATCTTTAAGCCGAATGCAATGTTCTCATATACACTCAGATGGGGAAACAGTGCATATTTCTGAAACACGGTGTTTAATTCTCTCTCATAAGGAGGCTTCTTACTGATTTCTTCTCCGTCAAAAATCACTTTTCCTTCATCCGCATCAAGAAATCCTCCCAGAATACGCAGAAGTGTGGTCTTTCCGCAACCACTGGGACCTAACAGCGTTACAAACTCGTTCTCATAAATGTCAAGATTGACACCCTTTAAAACAATCTGTCCGTCGAAATTTTTTACAATTCCCTGAAATTCAATCAGTTTCTTTTTTTCCATTTTCACCCTTCCTCCTCTTTAGAACATAGGCGGTGTGGTAATCCACAACACCTTCGCATCCACATTTCCGTGGTTGTATAAATAATGGCCTTTGGAACCGTCCAAATAGAAAGTTTCCTGTGCCTTTAGTTTATATTTCCTGTTTCCTCTTACCAACGTAACACTGCCTTTCAGCACGTATCCGAACTCCTCCCCGTGATGAGCCGTCATTTCATGACTTTTGCACCTTGGATAAAGCGTCAGCAAAATGGGTTCCATTTCATTCTTTTGAGCATTAGGTATCACCCATTCAATTTTATACTCGTCCTGCTCATCCTCGAAAAAATCCTGAGTTGAAAAGACAATCTGCTTTTCTTCTTCCTCATGGAAAAACTCCGAAAGATTAGTTCCCAGTGCTTCTACGATGTCTTGCAACGTGGCAATACTCGGAGTCGTCAGATTTCGCTCCACCTGGGACAAAAATCCTTTAGTGAGTTCACACCTGGAAGCCAAATCCTCCAGCGTCAAATCATTCTGCCTTCGAAGTTCCTTTAGTTTTTTGCCGATATCCACAGCGCCGCCTCCTGTCGCCTAATACTAAACTTTTTATTTAAAATTAGCAAACTAGACATATTATAAACACTGATGTGTAATAATGCAATAGTTTTGTATAAAAATAAAAAAATAAATAAAAAAAGACGGCTCGCAAAAGCAAAACCGTCATTTCTTATTTATGCATATTTCATAATTGCTTCAACAATCTCAGGATACAGCCAGCTTCCCGCCGCCCGGCGGAATAATCCAAAGTTTTCTCCGGTTCCGGCAAAGGCATTGTTGTCCCAAACGCAGCAGCTGATTCCTCTGGCTCTTGCCGAAGCAATGTAATACACATGGTAATCCAGTCTGTCCTGAATATTGAAATCCTTATCCCTTGCTCCGTACTCACCGATAACTACCGGAATCCCCTGACTGACAAACTTATCGTAAAGGCTGTTCATCAGATAATCAATATCTTTGGTGGACGACGCCGCATCAATAAAAAATCTGTCCGTAGAGCCGCTCTCCTGAGGTGACTGCAACGCAAAATTGTAAGGTGTATAGGCATGAACCGAAACAATCAGCTTATTTTCTGCAGTATCTGTGGGAAGCCGATAATAATCCGTCATGGCCCCATCTATGGAAGCATCATATCCCGGTACCATCAGATAACGCTGTGCATTGTTTCCCCCTGTTGTCCGCACCACATCCACAAAGGTCTGATTGAGCCGGTTAATGCACTCTGCCGCATCCTGACATTCCGGTGCACTTTCCTTGAAATACCACTCATAGTTGCTGCCTACCAGTCTGGGTTCATTCAAAGACTCAAAAATCAGTTTTTCATCGTAATCAATGAAGGTTTCTGCCATAGCCTTCCAGACAGTAGACAAAAAGTACTCAGAGCTCTCATAGTTTTCTGAATTCGGATAGTAACCCGTTTCCGCATCCACGTCATGATGAGTATTGATAATCACATACATATCGTTTGCGACTGCATAATCAACTACTTCCTTCACACGGGCAAGCCACACCTCACTTACCGTAAGGCTTCCGTCCTCCGCCTGTGTCACATGTCCCTGCCAGGTAATGGGAATTCGTATAGTCTCAAAGCCTGCTGCCTTGATTTCATCAATCATTTCTTTTGTGGTCACCGGATTTCCCCAACAGGTTTCCGTATCCAACTCATTTGCCGGCGGCCAGTCACCGTTATAGGCTTCTAACGTATTTCCCAGATTCCATCCTGTTTTCATGTTTTTCACAAAGGTAAAGGCTTCACTGTCCGGGATTTCTTCCGGCTCTATAGTTACATCTTTAATGGTTGCTGCTTCCCGCTCCGCCTGCGCCTTTTCAATGGTTGTCATATTTTCTTCTGTTACATCGGTTTCAGATGATTGCTGCGCATCTGCAGTCAAATCACCTGCCTGCTCTGTTTCAGTACCATCTTCCTGCAAAGCATCCCCGACAACATTTTCCGTTCCTGCATTTGCATTGCCGCTTTCTCCTGTTGCTCCCGAAGAAGCCTTGTTCGCACAAGCCACCAAACACAAGGTCAACATAGCTGCCAAAATTCCTGTTATTAATTTTCTTTTCATTCTGCTATCTCTTTTCCGTCTTATTTCTTTTTTGCTCTTTCGTCCCAGTATACACAGTCCTCTCTTCCGATTACCTCAGAAGTAAAAGGCGTCCCGTCATTTTTCTTATAATGCTTTGTAGCGCGTAGCACATACTTTGCCCCCACATAGACAATAGGCACGTTGAAAAATACGATGAGTATGTTTCCAAGGTCTGAAAAAGCCCACAAGTTACCAAGTTCCAAACCTGCGATATTGCAGAGAATACCAAATGCCGCTACCACCAGTGCCACTATGCGCACGCCACTTATAAAGCCTTTATCCTTACGGATACGGTTGGCTGCGATTTCCGAAAAACTAATCATTCCAAGCAGGCAGGTATAAGCAAACAGGCAAAAGCATAATGTCACCAAAAAGGTAATCACTGCGTTTGCCGCAGTTCCCGGTGTCAGCGTTGCAATGGACTCCGTAAACTTAGGCAATTTATCCATGGCTGCCCATTTCTCCGCATTCGGGCCGTCCCAGCAATGTGCCATTACCACCACAAAACCGGAAAGTGTACAAATCACAATCGTATCTAAAAACACACCGATAGATGCCAGCATTCCCTGCTCGCAAGGGTGCTTTGCGTCAGCAGCAGCCGCCGACATGGTAATGGTACCCTGACCTGCCTCGTTGGACATCAGTCCTCGCTTTACGCCCTGTGCAAGCACTGTACCAAACAATCCGCCGAATACCGCCTCCGGCTGAAAGGCACCGCCAAATACCGCACCAAAAAAGTACGGAACGGAGCTGATGTTCAATAAAATCAGCACTAAAACTGTTGCAATGTAAAGCACTGCCATCACCGGCACCATTTTGTCTGTCCATTTGGAAACCTTTTTGATTCCCCCAAATGCGATTACTGCCGTTGCTATTACAATCACCAAACCGACTATGTAATAAAATACCGAATCGGTTGCGATGGTTGTCCCTGTCACAATCTCTGCCATTCTTCCCACAGAAGAAACAACGTTAAATCCCTGCGCCGGCAGGCAGCAAAGGGCATACAAAATATAAAGCACTGATAATGATACCCCTATCCATACCTTATTGCCAAGAAGTTTTCTGCCGTAAAAGGGAAGACCACCCACAAATTCATCATCCTTTTTCTCTTTAAAAATCTGCGCAAGCACACCTTCCATGTAGGCAATTGCCATACCAAAAAATGCAGAAATCCACATCCAGAACACCGCGCCGGGTCCCCCTACTGCAATGGCACCGGTGACACCGATAATATTTCCCGGTCCCACACGCATCGCCGAGCTTAACAGGAATGCCGCAAGCGGTGAAATTCCCGTCTCCACACTTCTTTTCTCAGTCATTACCTTAATACCCTTTTTGAAATGAGTCACCTGCATAAATCCCAATCGGAAGCTGAAATAAATGCCGGAGCCCAAAAGCAAAATAATGGCAAAAGAAAAATTGCCCAGTAGCGGAATGCTTGCATACCACTCAAAGTTCGTGGGAAAATCCCAAAGGAAATCCGACAAAGGAGTAATAAACGAAAATATTTTATTAATTGATTCAAAAATTTCCTGCATATAAATACCTCTCTGCTATTTTACTGTTATTTTCTTAAGCAAATACCGTTTCCGGTATTTCAACTGCACATATTTCATCACCTTATTATAGTAAACAGGATTTGCTGCGCCTCCGATAACACCTACAACGGGAAGCCCCTGTATAAATTTCAGAAGCAACATATCTACTGCAAAAGCAGATGCAGTTTCTTTTATCTGCTTTTCCAAATCGTCCTCATTTATTCCACCCCTATCTCCGGACAAATCTGATGTATTCATCATACCATCCACCTGCTCATTCAGCCGCCACCAGTCCATACCACTGCACAGGGAAGCTTCCATCATTTTCAATATAAAAATCTGTTCCTTCGGAGATTCATACTCAAAACCGTAATTCAAGGCTGTTTCGTAAACGCCTTTCAGAAGGGTACTCAAAAATAAAACAATGTCAGGCATCCCGATTCCCAGCGCACCAAGTCCAACCCCTTCTACCGTCGTAATTGCCATGTTCAATGTGGTTGTATGGCTTGCGCATTTACGCATTTGCTTCAGTTCCCTTTTTCCGCCCTTTTTCAACACTGCATAATCCCGAATGGCATAATCGATTATCATTTTCTCTTTCTTATAGCTTTTCTCAATAATCGGTCTTCCCTTACTAAACACAACAGAAAAGCCCTTACAAAAGGCACTTTCCAGCCCTTCATAAACTTTTTCCGGAATTTTGCTTTCCAGCTGCTCTTTCCATCCTGACGGTTTTGCTTTTAATGCCGCGTTTTTCAGTTTCTGTTCCTGCTTTTCTATCTGTTGCAATTCTTTGCCGAATGCATCCGTTGTCTTCTTAAAAATCAAATTCATTTCCCTTCATATAAAAAGTTTCACTAATAATAATTTATACTATCACATTGCAATCGGCAATATTTTTACAGAAGAAAACTATAAAAAACACTAGCCACGAATTATTTTTATAAAAATGTATTGACATTTGATTCTAATGCATATATATTGAATACATACCGCTGGTATGTAAATTTTTCAGGGAGTAAATTATGGCAAGAAACAAGTATCCGGAAGAAACTCATCAATTAATTTTAGACGTCTCTACCAAGCTATTTTTTGAAAAGGGCTATGACCAGACTACCTTACAGGATATTATTGACGGCCTTGGCGGAATGACAAAAGGCGCCATTTATCACCATTTCCGTTCCAAGGAAGAAATACTCATTGCCGTTGTCGAGCGGATGAGCCACGAAAACACCATAGCCATGGCAAAAATAAGAGATGACAGCACTCTAACCGGAAAAGAAAAACTTGAAAAAATGTTTTCAGATTCCCTGACAAACCCACAGCAAAAGGACATGTTCACCGTAACCCCCAATCTTATGAACAATCCTAAGCTTCTGGTATATTACTTAAAAACAGTGGCTTATGAAATAGTACCGGAATATATTGTACCCGTCATCCGGCAGGGAACATCTGACGGTACCATTTTGACACCTTACCCGGATGAATTGGCTGATATGCTTATGTTTTTGACGGATGTATGGATAAACCCTATCATCTTCGATATGTCCGATCAACAAATGACAAACCGCATTTTGCTTATTAACGATTTGTTAAAGCCGTTAGGTATCGAACTGATTCATCAGGAAATGATTGATCTTATGAATGAATGTCGTAAGATACAATATGGAATCAAGGAATAGAAAACAATTCATATCATGAAACTTTTTGGTCAGAACTATCTGACCAAAAAAATAGCCCCTTTACATACCGTTGGTATGTATTTAGTAATGGAGGAAAAGAAAATGTGGAACAAAAATTTTATTATGATTGTATTAGGACAAATTATTTCGTTATTCGGCAATGCCATTTTGCGCTTTGCACTGCCTTTATATCTTCTTAGTGAAACCGGGTCTGCCGCGTTGTTCGGCATAGTAAGCGCATGCGCTTTTATTCCGATGATTGTTTTAGGACCGGTCGGCGGCATTTTGGCAGACCGCGTTAATAAGCGAAACATTATGGTAGGACTTGACTTTCTTACCGCGCTTTTGGTATTGATAACTATTTTGCTGTTAGGAAACGTTAATCTGGGTGTACTGATACTTATGACCCTTTTTGTTCTTTATGGCATTCAGGGTGCTTATCAGCCTGCAGTGCAGGCAAGTATTCCCATCCTTCTTTCCGGACAACACATCATGCAGGGAAATGCTGTTATCAATTTAGTCAGTTCTTTTGCCGGTTTAATCGGTCCTGTCATTGGTGGTGCTCTGTTTAGCTTTTTTGGTATTATGCCCATTTTGTACATTAGTGGAGTTTGCTTTATGTTGTCAGCCATTATGGAAATCTTTATTTGTATTCCTTATGAAAAGAAACCCACATCCGGCAATATTTTTGCAATCGGATTAAAAGATATAAAACAAAGCTTTCACTATATGAAACAGGAACAGCCGCTTATCATGCAGTTTTCTCTCGCAATCGCTGCAATCAACATGATATTAAGCGCCCTTATGATTATCGGACTTCCTGTTATCGTCACACAAATGTTAAGCTTTGACGCAGAAACCGGCAACCGAATGTATGGTTACGCAGAAGGCATTATGGCAGCCGGCTCTCTTTGCGGCGGTATGGGCGCCGGCATACTTGCCACAAAATTATCGCCCCGCACCGGACATCAAATACTATTTTTCGATGGACTGACTCTGATTCCTATCGGCATTGCTCTGGCTGTACCCATGTCAGCAATGTTATCCTATGTCATAATTATGGCGAGCTGTTTTGTAATGATGTTTCTGGCGACATTGTTTTCCATTCAGATTATGTCTTACTTGCAAATAATTGTTCCCGAAAGCCTGATTGGTAAAGTCATCTCCTGCGCCATGTGCATCGGCATGTGTGCAACGCCGATTGGACAGGCCATCTATGGCGGTCTGTTCGAAATTATGCAAGGTAACATATTTCTTGTATTTTTCATTGCCGCAGTTCTTACCTCAATTCTAGCTTTTGCCATGAAACAGGCTTTTGAAAAGCTGGATATGTTATTACAGAAATAAATTTCTGTACAAACACATTTTTGCCGGTAGGGCTTATGCTCCTAAACGACGCCACGCTTTGCGAGCCGTCTTATTGGACAAAAGGAGCTATCGCGCTAAATTAGCACGCAGCTCCTTTTGTTTTTAACGTGAATACCAGTCTTTTAATACTGTCTCTGCCTTCTTCAAATGAATATTAAATCCGTTGTCTGCGGCAGCCTCTTCTTTGGTGTCATAAATGTAAGTACTCCAATCCCACCAGAACGTACCGCCGAACCATTCTTCATTCGCAAATACCGACAGGCAGGAATCATAAAACGCTGCCTGTTCCTCCTCATCATGAGGCAAATCTTTGTGAGAGAAATCCCACGGCATGGTAGCGCACCCATTGGCACTGCGGCAGCCGATTTCGATAAACACAATCTGCTTGTTCCATTTTTTGTGTACCTCATACAGTTCGTCGCGGATGGCTCTCCATCTCTCCTGCATCATCTCCGATGTGGCACCGCCCTTATCCGCTACCGGAAAGTATGCACTGGTTCCCACATAATCCACAGCGTCAAACCACTTCACATCCTCTTCATGTCCGTGGTTGGTGTTGTAAATCAGCTTGCCGGAGTAAACTGCCCTGATATCGGCAATTAATTTCCGCCAATGCGCTTCTTTTCTCTCTGTTCCGCACATTTCACAGCCGATGCAAAGCATCTCGCAGCCTGTCTCTTCTGCCAGTTCTGCATAATAAAGCATGTAATCGCTATAGCTCTTAAACCACTTATCCCAGTAAATATCCTGCCCGTTAAAATCGGAATCCGCAAAGTTGATATATGCACGCCATACGCCGTCCTTGCAGTTCACCATTGGCTTTAAACAGACCTTAACGCCGTGACTGTGTGCCCTTTCTACCGCTGCCATAATATCTCTGTCAGAGCAGCTTCCGCCATAATCAAATTCTATGTCAAAGCTGTGTGCCGTCTCCTGATTGTTTACAATCGCCAGGCACACCCAGTTTACTCCTGTCTCATACAAAAGCTCCTGTGATTTGATACCGCCCTCCGAACGGAAATCTCCTCTTTTTCCATCATATCCATATGTAAATCCCTTAATTTCCATTTCTCCACCTCACATCATAAATTATTGTTCTGCACAATGAGCCGTTCTGCCAACTGCCACATCCCATAAACATATCAGATTGAGAAAATTATATCTTATCAGCGCAATTTTCTCAATCAAATTATGAATAAGCTGTAAAATATATTATAAAGTATTATTTTTTCCGATGATAATGGTTTACTTTATGCAAAAAATATACTAAAATTGACTTTAGATAAAAAATTAACAAAGGAGATATAGATATGAGTATTTCACCATTACAGAAAGCAAGATATGAATACGCTCCCAAGCTTCCCGGAATGCTGAGAAACGGCATCGCAGATATCTGCGTAAAGGAAGGCGCTGAAACACAGAGCGTAGCTGACCAGGAAAAGATTAAAGCACTTTTCCCCAATACTTACGGCAAAAAGGAAATCACTTTCCAGAAGGGACAGAACACTTCCGAAGCAAAGAAGCAGATTGTAGGTGTTATCCTTTCCGGCGGACAGGCTCCCGGCGGACACAACGTTGTTTGCGGTTTGTATGACGCTTTAAAGGCAACAAACAAAGAAAATGAACTTTACGGTTTCAAGGGCGGCCCCAGCGGACTTATCGAAGACGATTACATCGTTATGACTGACGAATACATCGACCAGTTCAGAAACACAGGTGGTTTTGATATCATCGGTTCCGGCAGAACCAAATTAGAAACAAACGAACAGTTTGCAATCGCTGCCGAAGTATGTAAGAAGCACGGCATCACAGCTATCGTTATCATCGGTGGTGACGATTCCAATACAAACGCAGGTATTCTTGCAGAGTACTTTGCAGCTAACAACACAGGCGTTCAGGTTATCGGATGTCCCAAGACAATCGACGGCGACTTAAAGAACGAAGATATCGAATGCTCCTTCGGTTTTGATACCGCTACCAAAACATACAGCGAAATCATCGGTAACATCGAAAGAGATGCTAACTCCGCTAAGAAATACTGGCACTTTGTTAAGGTTATGGGACGTTCTGCTTCCCACGTTGCTTTGGAATGTGCGCTTGAAACACAGCCCAACATCTGCCTGATTTCCGAAGAAGTAGCAGCTAAGAAGATGTCTCTTTCCGCAATCGCTGATTATATTGCTGATTCCGTAGAAGCAAGAGCAGCTAAGGGCATGAACTTCGGTGTTGCAATTATCCCTGAAGGTGTTGTTGAATTCGTTCCCGAATTCTCCGTATTAATTGCAGAAATCAACGAACTTCTTGCAGGAAGCAAGGCTGATGAATTTAATGCACTTCTTACATGGGCTGAGAAGAATGCCTTTATCGAAAAAGGCTTAACAGAAGAATCCTTAGACGTATTTAACCTTCTGCCTCCCGCAATTCAGCAGCAGTTGTTCTTAGAAAGAGACCCTCACGGAAACGTACAGGTTTCCCTGATTGAATCTGAGAAGTTGTTCTCCGCTATTGTTGCAGACAAACTGGCTGAAAGAAAAGCAGCAGGTACTTACAAAGGAAAATTCAATGCACTTCATCATTTCTTAGGTTATGAAGGAAGATGTGCATTCCCCAGTAACTTCGACTCAGACTATTGCTACTCCTTAGGATACAATGCATTTATGCTGATTCAGTATGGTTACAACGGATACTTATCCAAGGTTTCCAACCTTTCCGCTCCCGCAAGTGAATGGGTTGCCGGTGGTATGCCGATTACCAAGATGATGAACATCGAAAGAAGACATGGTGAAGATAAGCCCGTTATCAAGAAAGCTCTCGTTGAACTTGATGGTGCTCCCTTCAAATACTTCGAAGCTCATCGTGAAGAATGGGCTGTTGATACCTGCTTTAAGTATCCCGGTGCAATCCAGTACTACGGACCTACAGAAGTTTGTGATATCACAACAGTTACACTTGCTCTTGAGCAGGCAAAATAAATTATAGTAATAAACGCCGGTGCATCTATGCATCGGCGTTTTATTAGTTATTAAAAACAAATTCTGCAAAATATTTCATTTTTACCAAGAAGGAGATTCCACCGTCATAAGTGAAACTCTAAGCAAATCTTTGGATATCTTACGTCCCCATTTCACCTTTCCGCCATTATTCCCTTCTGCAACAGTTATATAATCATCTCCTTTTGTCAAGACAACAGCGGAATGATTTCCGTCAACAACGATATCTCCTGCCTGCAGCAAAACCCAACACTCTTCAAACCTGGCATTAATAGCTTCGTCCTGCCCTGTATAGCCTTCCGGAATCCAAGCCGGATTTTTACTTGAGAAAATAATTTTACCGCCGGCATTGTCCGTACACCATTTAGACAATCCGGTTTTGTGTGACGTTACCTTTGCAGATGTTCCGAAAACAGTATCCTGTATCTGATAAGCAAATGCCTGACAGGCACTGAACTCACACCCTCCCCATCCATTATCTCTATTCTCGTCCTGTGCAAGCACATATGTGTTGGAGGAATCCCATTTCATGCCATCCGGATAAACCTCCTTGAGCGCCATAATCTTATCATAAACACTTTGATTTTGTACAGTTACAGATGTTGCACTAATCGGAGCAACCGTCGTCTGCTGAGTGGCAGGTGCATAAGGAAGTCGTCCCTCTTTCATACCAAACATCAGATAGTGATTGTAAAGCGCTGTCTCATCGGTTCCGAATGCCGCCTTTACATCCGGATAAGTATTGGCATAAAACTCAGCATCAAATACATTTCCATCCGGCATTGTTTTCGGTGCGGCATGGACCTGCATAGGCACTTCCAACATGAACACTACTGCAAATACCATTAATATTTTTGCAATCAATTTGTATGTTTTCTGTAATTTACCCACCATACATTTCTTCTCCTTCGCTTTTTTATTCGCTTATTGTTGTTCCTGCTCTGCCTTTAATGCTTCATATTTTTCATTCCACTCCGCGGCTTTCGCAGCATCTCTTTCCACTCCGTATCCTTCTTCATAAAGTATACTCACCAAGTAAGCGCCGTCAGGACTTCCCAGTTCATAGGCTTTTAGTCCCAATTCCATAGCTTTTGCATAATCTTCCGCTACTCCATCTCCGGCAAAATACAGAATGGCAAGCCATGCCGTTGCACCTGCGCTTTCCATTTCAGCTGCCTTTTCATAATAGGTAAACGCTTTGGTATAATCCTGCTTTACTCCATTACCCGAATAGTACATAGAGGCAATGCGCTCATAGCCATAGCTGTCTCCATATTCTTCCGAATATTTTTCATACCACTCTATGGCTTTTTCATAATCTGGCGCAACGCCATATTGACCCAATTCATAAATCATGCCTATCACACCGCTGCTATCAGCCTCTCCATGTCCATAAGCCTTTTCATACCACTCCAGGGCTTTAGTCCAATCCGCTTCCACACCGTTACCATTCAGATATAAGCCGGCAATCGCCTCCATGGCAGAAGCATAATCTTTTTCAGCTGCCTTTTCAAACAATTCCAAGGCTGTGGTGTAATTTTGCTCAACACCCCTTCCGTTCGAATATAAAACACCAAGATTATACATCGCACCCACATTGTCTAATGCAACTGCTCTTTCATAATATTCTTTTGCCTTAGCATAATCCTGCTCTACTCCAACCCCGTCATGATACATTACACCGATACTGTTCATTGCACGTGCATTATCTAAAGCAGCCGCTTTCTCATACCACTCCAATGCTTTCATATAATCCTGTTCTAATCCACCAAGGCCACTGCTATAATAATTACCTATATTTGCCATTGCATCAGAGCTATTCAATGCGGCAGCCTGTTCATAATATTCTTTTGCTTTGGCATAGTCCTGCTCTACTCCATTACCTTTATCATACATTACACCTATTCTGTTCATTGCAGAAGCATCGCCTAATGTAGCAGCCTTTTCATAATTTTCCAATGCCTTCGCATAATCCTGTGTTACATTAGGATATTTGCCTGCATAAATAACACCCATGGATAAATGCGCATAGGCAACCCAATCCTTTTCATTTCCCTGTGCTGCAAGGGTAAAATACTCGATTGCCTTTGCACCGTCCTGTTCTACATCATATCCTTGCTGATATAAATCACCAAGACCATTGTTTGCTTCTACACATCCGTTTGCAATGGCCAGTTCATAATATTCTTTTGACTTGGCATAATCAACATCCACTCCGTTACCATATTGATAAAGCTGACCTAAGGCAAATCTGGACAAATCGCTTACCGTATCCGTTTCGGATGCTATACACTGCTCATAATATTCTTTTGCCTTGGCATAATCTTTGGACTCCTCAGCAATTCTTCCAAGGTAATAATTTGCGCGCACATCCCCTTTTTCCAATGCCTGTGTGAAATGCTCAGAAGCTTTGACTAAATCCTTCGTAACAGTATCTGTTCCGTGGTAAGCATCTTTTCCGCTTTGCATCAGCGCTTCTACTTCTGCAAGAAATGCCTCAGCGGCAGCCTGTTCCTTTGCCTTGTTTCTTGCATTTCCTACCAATAATCCGGCAGTGATACCTACTATGATTGCCACTACGCCTACTATTATCGTTATCCATTTAGTCATTTGCATTTTGTTTTCTTTGTCTGTTTTCATTTGATTTGCTTCTCCTATATCGGTTATTATTCAGTCATTAATGCAGTCGGTAGCTATAGGTTGCGGTATACATATCACTATCGCTCCACTTATCTATCCGAAAGATATAAGCTGCTCCATCCTTATTTATCTGAATTTGATAGGTGACATCCGTTTCCGTTCTCATGGAAACTAAAGTTCCATCTCCCAGATTGGATGAAAATGTATATCTTTCATCTTCTCTGCCCTCTACAGTTTTCTTATCAGTTTGTGTTCCCTTTTCCATAATCTCTTTTATACCAAAAACGGTTTCTGCTTCTTCCAGTGTTCCGGCACTGAACGGTACTCCGGTTATATCAGATACATCAACAGGATTTCCACCAGCATCCAAAATTCCTGTATTCATATGTATGTCCAAGCTGTTATTTCCACCATTTTCATATATAAATTCCCGATAAGTTATTCTGCCTTTTCCCTCCTGAAGAACTATCTCCTTTTCCAATTTTCCATACCACATATTTCCAAACTGTGGATGTTCGGTGTTATCGTTTTCCAGTGTGGGGTCAAGACCAACGCTTCTTGCCATGGCATCTACCCCTTCACTAATATGAAGCCCGTTATAGGTCCAATCGTCAAAGCTCCAATTAAATTGAACTTCGCCTTCTTTTGCTTCCTCGGCTACATCCTGTGTTGCGTCTTGCGTTTCATCTTGCGGCGTATCCTGTGTTGCACCCTGCCCTTCATCCTGAACCGGCTCTGCTTCTGCGCCAACATTCGCATCTGTGTTTCCGCCGCTTTCTGCTTCTGTTTCACCTACTGTTTGTCCATCCAAAATTGCCTGCGCTTCCTGAACTGTGGTAATTTCTAACGACCTTCCCTGCATTTGAGAAAAACCAAACGCTCCCGCAAACGAAAGGGTCAGTCCCAAACCTGCCACAACTAAATTTTTTATCACAATATTCATAGTTCCTCCTGTCGCTGCCCCTGTACCGGCAGTTACTGCTGTTGTTCCGATTGCCGCTGTTGCTGCATCGGCGGTTGCTCCTGTTGTTCCGGCTGCCGATGCTGTAATTGCAGTTGCCTGCAAACCAACACTTGAACACGCTCCGCTATATACCTTTTCTGCGGCATAAGCAGTGAGTGTGCTTTCCTCTGCAAGTGCTTTGAGCGCATACCAAAACACCGGAAGTCCGAGTACATGCAGTCTGTAACCTTCTTCCTTTTCCTTCTCCTCTACCCTGGTTTTCATATATTTCCTTGCATAGCTTAATCTGCTCTTAACGGTATTCACAGAGCACTCCATCATCTCTGCTATCTGCTCTACCTTTAATCCGTCAAAATAATAGGCTACCACTGCTGTCCGTTGTAATTCCGGAAGTTCTTCTATAATTCCTTTGATAATGTCTGCGGTTGCCTTTTGGTCTGCTGTAAGCTCCGGCATGGATGATGTATCATTGCTCTCAAGTTCCTCAAACATTCCCTCGGCCTCTTCTTTCAGCAACACATCCTTCTGTTTCCGATAGAGTTTCATCCCCTGATGATAAGTGATTCCGTCTAACCAACCATACAATGCTTCCTCGTTCTGTAATGTATGTATATTTTTGTAGGCTTCTGTAAAAACAATCTGTGTTAAATCCAGAGCATCCTCTTCCTTTTTCATGATTTGCTTCGCCCGGAAATAAACTCTGTTATAGGTTTCTGAATAGATGGTGTTAAATCCTTTTTCCTCGCCACGCTTCATCTGTTCTATGGCTTTCTTTAAATTATCTTTCATTTCGTCTTCCTTTACGTATGTTCCTTTGGGGAATAACTTACTTCTCTTTCCATTATATATGTACCGTAAAGTCTCCCCTTGGTTTTAATTTTCTTTAAAAAGCTCCTCAATTGCGATATCTTCCTTTAGATATTCCCTGATACATACCGCTTCATCCAGCGTGAATTTTGATTTTCCGCTCATTTTTGTAAGAAACGTACTATATTTCATATTAATATCAGCCGCCAGTTGCTTCTTACTAATTCCCCGATATGCAATTTGGGCTTCCAGTTCTTTATACATAATATCACATCCTCTAGTATTAAGTACCATTACTACACTATTAGGTTTTATCTTTTGCAAAACTTTTTACCGTTTTTCAAATGATATTTTAGCACGATATATTGTATTTTTCAATCAATTCTGCAAAAAAACACGGTATACCATTTTTTATCATTGTTTTCTCAACATCATCATGTTATTATAAAAAATAATAGGAGTGTGAATATTTTGACCAGAGAAATCTATTTGAAAAACCTCATCAAAAACAATGGATTTACTATAAAAGAATTTGCTCAAAACATAGACATGCCTTATTCTACCCTTCTTACCATGCTTAATGAAGGGAAAATAGGAAATGCCGCCGTAGACAACGTCATCAAAATTTGCAAGGGCTTAGATATTACCATTCAAGATTTACAGTCCATACAGGAACTCCACCATTTAGACGCAGAACACCTTGTTCTTACGGAACATGAGAAAAAACTTATCACCAATTATCGCAAAAAGACCGAACTGCAACAAGCTGTTGATATTTTGCTTCTTTCTGATTATGAATCATAAAACATACGAAAGGACCCGAAATCCGGGTCCTTTGTTTTTCTGTTCTTTTCATCAATCAAAAGGATTCTCTATATGCCAAAGCCACGAAGTATCTCCCTCATACTTTTCCCACTCCGTATCAGACACTTCTATGTACCAGTCTTCGCCTTCGCACTCCATCCAGCCATAGTAATCGTCTCCTGCTATGTCATCATACCAGTACTGCCATAAATTCGGGCTGACATCCGTGTTGTACCACAAATAACAGTCACTGTCATAGTCATAATAACATTCTGCGCCATAATCCCAGGTGATATGCTTCTCATATTCATCCTGCTGCGAGCAGATGCGATACAGATTCGTCGAAACCTCATCCAGATAAATATCATTTCCGTAAATCTCCAGATTAGTTTCCATTTCCGTCTCCTGCACCTGACTTGTGGATGTGTAATCACTCCGTACAAGTGAAAATGCCATAAAGGCAAAGAAGACATTGAAGAGAACCGGAATTGCTATTCCCATAATAACCAAGGGCAAAATAATGCGTGTCAAATTTTTCTTTCCAAAGTTACCTGATGCATTTGCCACAGATGCCAAGCTTCTGATATCTACAATCTCATCAATATATACCGGTGTTTTATTCATTTCGGCGCCGCAATTTTTACAAGTCGGATAAAAGCCTTCCTTCCAGTTAGCCTCCAGCTCCGTTCCGCAGTAATCGCATACATAGTGTGCCTCATAAGAGCCGTCCTGCTTTTTGAAGGCTATGCTGTCAGCATCATAATATTTTCCTTCTTCATCATAATAACCTTTCCGGTATAATACGCCAGTCTGTTCATCTGTCCATGATTCATGAACATACATGTAATCATGATTCTTACATCGCATCATAAGTGCCTTCGTCTTAATATGCGAAGGAATTCTTGCAGGCTGGTTTCGCCGTGTTCTTCCCAGACTGGACACAAATGAGTTGCTGCCGCTCCTGTAGGAACTGCTGTATGAACTGCTATGCGATGAGCTGCTGCGTCTTCTCGACGAGCTGCTGCGGCTGCGCGAGCTGCTTCGGCTGCGCGAACTGCTACGACTTCTTGAACTTCTGGAACTTGAACTTCTTCTGCTTGGTGGCATGAGTTTTCTCCTTTTTAAATTCTTTTTTAGTGTGCTACCCTATACATTCTTTAATAAAGCGGCACTTTGATTAATCTTTTGAATCGACTCCCAGGTTTGTCTGGAATAGTTTACATTCATTTCTGTCAGATGATTTGTTTGCTCTGCACTTGCACTTACCTCCTCAGATAAGGCTGACAACTGAGTAATACTATCCACAATCTGATTGTTTGATGTCGATAAACGATCAATTCGATTGCCTATTTCCTGTACATTATTAACCAAAACATTCATATTGCTGCTTAATTCATCAAATGCATCTGCAGTAGCACTAATCATTTGATTCTGGCTGTCTGCAGCTTTTAACGAAACACCAACCGCGTTAACGACTGTCTTTGCATTGACATTGAGTTCATCAACAATATGCGTAATACTTTCTGTAAAATCCTTTGTTTCTTCTGCCAATTGACGAATCTGATCCGCAATAACAGAGAACCCTTTTCCCGCTTCACCTGCCCTGGCACTTTCAACAGATGCATTTAACGAAAGAATCGTCGTCTGATTGGAAATCTTTAATATCATATTCGCAATAGAAGCCACTTTATCAACATTATCCTGCAATTGTTCCATTGCTTCTGTTACTACAACATTATTATCAGCAATCTGTTCAGACTGCTCCTTTAATGTCTCCATCATGTTCTGATTGGTCCGTATATTTTCATTTGAAACAGTTGCAACAGACATCATTTCAGAAGAATACTCCTGGGTATTAGATATAGCATTCTGAATATTTTGTGTCATATAATTTTGCTCTGTAATATTTTCCGCTATCTTTTCAGTTGATACAGATATCGTCTGCATGCTTTGCGCAATATTTTGGGAAGCATCATATAGACTATTTACCATTTCAGCACTACTGTTTGTCTCTTTTTTTATAACCTTCATAATCTGCATCTGAATTTCACTTTGTTCTTCAATTGCTCCTAATGCATGATCATTAAACAGTTTTGACAGTCTGCTTAATATATAAAGCATAATAAATACTGCAAATGTCATAATCACATTACAAACACCATTGACATCAGCGGAAACAACCGCAGCATTCACTCTGGCAATCTGTCCTGCAATATAAAGTACCATACTAAATACCAAAGTTCCCATATAATATGCCGTGTCATAATATAAAACAGATACACCCAAAACGCCCACAAACGCCATTCCCAAAAAGCCACCTTCTGTATTCAATATAAAGAACAGATAAGCAATCCCAACTTCAAGCGTAATACATATCCGCAAATATTTATTTTCTTTATTTACAAAAAACAAAATTCCATCAATTAATACGGCAGCAATCATAACCGCCTTACTATACAATGCTAAAGAATCCGAAAATGTTCCTTCCTTTACCAATAACGACTGGTATACAATTAACACACTGAATAAAAGAATGATAGCAAGCAAATAAACACGATTGACACGTTTCATTCTTTCAATAGGATTATTATAACGGAATTTATTCATACTGTCCGACATCCTTTCTTTTGTATCGCTATTTGTACACGTTAAGTGTATTATACTATATTTTTTCCTTAATTACATTATATCTAATATACTATTTTAAACATACATTTTATCAAAAAACTATAGGGAAAATAAGTTAATCGGTATCTTTCTTGAATACGCCACAAGTCATTACAAAATTGAGGATTAAAAAACAGGAGTCACATTTTTTGTGATTCCTGTTTCTTTTTCAGTCAACTTTCTGTCTGTTCTCATTATTGGGGCGTAAACTGGGCGTATTGGCGTAAGTCTCACACCTCGCAAACCCAGTATTTAAGCCATTTTATTTATCCAAACTCTTCATCGTCGGAAAACTCGAACTTACGTTCCGTCCTTTGAAGTCCATTGGATTCCTTTCATCATTCTGAAAAATCATAGGCGAATTCTTTTTGAATCCACCGAAATCCAATGAAACTGATGAATATGTAGTCATCCATGTGGCTCCATATGGATTTTATAGGTCTCAATATCGTGTTGTCCGTTTTCGTTCATATGCGTCTAATCGAATCCAATCAACTCATTAGACACATCGTACACTAAAAATACATCTCGATATTCTTAACTATTTAATTATAATACATCCTTCAATATTTGTCATCACTTCTTTTTTCTTCTCCTTGGTACATTCGGCGTAGATATCCATTGTAGTAGAAATATCCGCATGTCCCATAATATCCATGATGACCTTCAAGTTTGTTTCGTTCTCACAAAGTCTGGTACAAAAGGTGTGACGCAGATGATGGGCCGAGAAATCCGGGAGAAGCAATGGTTCCCTGCCGTCCTTCTTTGCTTCCTTTTCTTCCTTGTCATTATACGCCTTTGTTGCTCTGTGAATTGCATTGTTTACAGCAGCTGCGCTATAAACAGTGTGATAAGCTGTAGTAAAGACAAAACCGGAATATCCGTCAATTTCTTCTTCACAAAATCCAAGACACTTCTGAATCTCATACTCTGTCAGGAATGCTTCAAACACTTCCTGAATCATTGGAATTGTTCTTGTGCCTGCTTCCGTCTTGGGAGTCTGAATATGCTTCGCACATACTCCTTTTGAATCCGGGCGGTCTGACAGATTGTGATTTACACTAATCATACGATTTTCAAAATCTAAATCCTCCCACCGAATAGCGATACACTCTCCGATTCTCATACCGGTTCCAAGTAGCACTGTAATGATAGGTAACCATCCCTCATATTCCCTGTCCGATTCCAGATAATTCATAAAAGCTTTCTGCTGCGGAATCGTCAGAGCTCTTCTCTTCGGTGCATCCCAAAGCTTGCTTCTCTTGATCTCTGTCATTGCAGAATCTGATGGATTGTTTACAATTAGCCCATCTCTAACAGCCAACTGCAATGCCGGATGAACTACGGTATGGATATTCTCCAATGTATTTGCTTTTATCCCTTCCTTTAGAACAGAAAAATAGAATTCTTTCACATCGGAATAACGAATCTCCGCAATCTTTCTTTTTCCAAAAGTAGGTCTTACAAAACGATTATACATATAGATGTAATTAGCCTTAGTAGTTTCTTTCAGATTGTACTTCTGACTAATGTATCTGTCGAAGCAATCATTTAGTGTAAGCTTCTTGGCAGCATACGCATCCAATCCCTGGTCATATTTAATTTGAAGTTCCTTTTCCCTTGCTCGAAGCTCCGGAAGAGTCTTGGCATAGATATAATGACGCACTCTGTTTCTGTCAGAATATGCGTAACAATATCTGCCATCGTTTCTCTGTGACTCACCGGTTCTTAGAACATATCCCTTGCTGTCTTTTCTTCCTTTAATAGCAGCCATTTTCCATTCCTCCTATATTAAAAGAGGAATAGCCGGTTCTCATTATCTTTGAATAAAAGTCTATGGATAACTTTGACTCAAGACCATTATAGTGCCGTCTATTCCACATTTGCAATCCAATTTTGTCCGCTTCAAAAAATAGTATCGTCAATGGATACGATAGGATTTCTTTGGATTTTCTACATTTCGCAGAAGTTCTCCAAATACTCATCCACCTTCTCTGTATTGACTAAAACACATCTCTTAACCTTGTAAACCGCATTGGCTTCCTTGGCTATTTCCTGAAAAGTATGAAGCCCTAACGAGTAAAGGGCTGCTCCTTCCGCATATCTAACAAATTTCTTCTTTCCGGTCTGAACCATGTTCTCTAACTGTGGTACTTCTACTCTTGCTCTTGGCATTTTACATTCCTCCTATATTTCCATCCAAAAATCCAACCATCTGGACCTTAATCTTTCTCTTTGCTCTGTGAATCCTTTGTTGTGCGGATTCATACACGATTCCCTTATCCTCTGCTATAGTCTGCAGGCCTTTTTCACCTCTGATAAACTGTCGGAACACTTCACTTTCCTCTTCCCCGAGAATCCCAAGTTGCTGATTGAACAACTCGTAATCCAGTCTCATAGTCCGAAGTGTAAATGCTTCTTGTTTAAATTCCTCCTGCCTATCAACGCCCTCCAATACATCTCCTGAAAAATCACAAGCTACAAGTGCCTCTCTGGTCATCACACTGGCAACTGCACTGTTGCCGGTAATATCACTATGATTTCCTTTAGCCTGAACTCTGACTCCCAGTTCTCCACGATTAGCTTGTTTGTTAAAAGCTTTTTCGTTTTCAATCATATATCTGAGGCCGTCAGTGTAGCTTTCAACGATTCCCATGAAATTAGGATAATATCTGATAATAATATCTACCTTCTTGGCTGAATCCGCCTGCGCATATACTTTAATTATATTTGCTTTCGTTGCCATCGTTTCCTCCATACTTAGTGATTTGTCGATGCAAGGAAAAGCTAACCGGTTGCTTATTTCTTACAAGTATTATTCTACGGCGTTCTATGGACGAAATCGTTCCCCAAAGAATAGACTTGCGGTATCGTGGGAATAGACTTTTTGAAATAGAAAAAGCCGGTAGGCTTATCAAAAAGCCAACCGACTTATCATTATTATTCACTTGAAGAAACCAAAAAGTTTCGTTTGCTTTCAGCCTCCCATAAAATTGAAACTAATTTACGTCTGAATTCTTGTATTTTTCTCCCCAATATTAAATAATTTAATTAATCATAAATACCTTTTCCGATACAACACTTTTTAAATTTTTTCCCACTACCGCACGGACATTGCTCATTTCTTCCTACTTTTTTCTTTTTACGAACATTTGTTGTCGCCACTGGATACTCATACGGTATACCATGTTTTTCAAAATAAATCTTATCAATCAAACTTGGTCCATTGGCAGGAAAATATATTGCACCATTTTGTTCTCTCGTATGAGAGTCCATAAAATATCCTTCCACCACATCCAATTCATCTGAAGCTAATATATTCTGATGATTCTCACTTCTCCAAATAACATAATCCATAAAATCATCAGGCTCCTTATTTAAATATCTTAATATTTCTATAATATTTTCAAAATCGTGCCAATTACAAACCCATGGATATGGCTGACTATCCTCTTTTTCCAATATTAAGCTGGTATTCACGGCTAAACCACCAAATTGATTTAACGTCAATACAATTGGTATTATTCTTTTTGCTGCCACATTTTGTATCATGAATTTTTTGTTTTTATTTTCATATAATACAGCATCATCTTTAGCTTCAATAAATCTTTTTAGAATAATTGCTTGTTCATAAGCTCCACCAATTCCACTATCCGAATTAAAATGATCTCGGATACGTTTATATCCTTTTTCCGGATTAAAAAATGGCTCTCTAACCTTAGAGGCTTTTACCTCTACGATTAAAATATAATCCTTATATTCTATCAAAATATCATGTTCTTTGGTTCCACGTTCTTCGCATACACTTGTATAATATTTCGCTTGTTCTCCAAATATATCTTTCAATAAATTAAGGAATAATTTTTCAACTATTTCTGCCTTTACTTTCTTATATCTATCTGCAAACTTATTTTTAGGATTTTCTAATATCTCAGTAATATAATTGTACGCTGCATTTAATACAAACTGTGGATGAACAATAAACAACGACTTCTCGTCCTCAAGCCAACAAAGCGGATGGTCTGCAAACGGATTTTTCCCATTATAATACAAAAAATCTGTCTCTTTTCTGTACAAACCCAAAATATTTAATAATATTTCTCCTTTCTCTTTTCCAAACATTTCTTTTATTTTTGAGGACTTAATAACATTTAGATTATCCATTGCATCTTGAAGATTTGCCCCTGCCATACCTTGTGCAAATGTCATCATACGCTCAAATTCTCGTTCTACGTCAACAGCATAGGGATTAAGAGAATTTAAAAAGTTCTTTATATTATTCACAGCATATGTCGATGCACTCATATTTTCTTCAAATATGTCGCAAACCAATTGATAGAATGCTATATAATCTTCTATTATCAAGCCTGTCAAGCTTTCTAATTCAGAATCAAAATCACTATACAATTCTCGAATTAATGTTATTGTTTGTTCTGGATACCTCAATATCCCCGTATCAAAATAAGATGTAAAGGCTTCCATTGAAATCAAATTTCTTTTTACAACATTCTTCTCGGAATTATGATCTATATCGAGAAAATTTTTTAAATATTCATTAGTAATTTCCTGAACATCACTTTCTAATTGTTCAAATATTCCTCCATCTTCATCTCGAATAATCTGACCATTGCTTTCGTCATTTGTACTCATAAGCAATCCGGCAAGATATGCATATTGCTTTTGTGGTGACATAAGATTTGTTTTGTTGAAAATATCAGATTGTTCAGCAACTTCTTTGGCATTATTGGCAAATGTAATAAAATGGATTCCTATCATTCCTAATAAGTCACGAGTTCCAATCTTTTGTAGCTTTGCTTTTAATTTATTTATCTTTGTTTCCATTTATAATCAACTCCTGTAAACATAAATTGCTCCATTGTACACACTACCTTCATAATATAAATCATAGCAAATACCTATTCATCATATTCTCTACATAATCAATCACACTTTTCCACTCTAGGTCCCCTACATAAAAATTGCTTTTCTGAAATTGCCCCCAAAGCTCTGCCATGTGCAAATCATCAGATATCAAATGCAATGTAGCTTCAATATCATCCTTGCTAAAAATAGTTTTCCGCTTTTCACAAGTAGCAGAAAATGCATCGCATAAAACCTGTTTTTCTATCTGCTCCCCATAGAAGTTCATGATACTATAGACATCATAAAAATCTCTCAATCTGGTATTAGCAATACCTCTATTTATGATTGTCTGCATCTTCTCTGCCAGCAGCGTTTCCTTGTTATATGTAAGAACAGAAATTGTTCTATCCTCAAACATTAATTTATAGTCGTACTCTACAGCCTTCGGTGTGATCACATCATCTGTAGAAATGTCGATTTTAATTGGTTGACGCATCCTGTCCAGCGTAGCTTCCAGCATTACACGAATACCCGGATAATCAAATTCTTCCATAATAGTTCTTGTACTTTTAATTTGAAAGCTAACATTATCTTCCAACGGGATGTTACAAATTTCTTCAATTATCCTCTGTACGTCAGCCTCATTTAATGGTAATGCTTTTACTGTTGTATCAATATCCATCGTAGCTCGCATATCTACACCAACAATTGACGCTACCAACATTCCACCCTTAAGAATAAAATTATCTCGATATGAAGATATAGATACTCTTTCCAGAAATCTTTCCATCATAAAATTTCGAATTAGCGTAGTCGCTTTATTACTATTCCCATTCGAAATATTTCTCACCTTATCTTTTAATTGTCTTGATGAACAAATCACACTAACACCTCCACGTACTTCATCACTTCATCTCGAATTCCCATCATATCTGCATATACGATCAGCTGGGATAGCTTTTTGTCCTTCGATGACATATATTCCTTGATAGCCGTTTGAAATACTTGTACTTCATACTTATTACGATTCATTATCAAATCGCAAATACAACGCTCCTTATCGTAAACCTTAACTAAGTTTCCGCTGCTGGATGCAATCTCGCAAATTCCTATTTTATATAAATCCGGTGCAGCGTATTTCACCAAAACATCAAAATCATTATCCTTTAGATGGCTCGCATTATATCCTTGCGGCACAGTAACACACACAGATGAATACTCCCTATCTGTCAAACCGTGCAAATATAGTGCTGTTTCTCCGGAATAAATAATCGCACCATTTCTTTGTTGCAAAATGAACAACTCATCCGGCCACACATCATCCGCTATATATACACCTCTTGAGACCTTCTCCATACCGTGTTCCTTAATATATTTTGCAACATAGGTCTTAGAAATATCTTCACTACACACCAAAGAGGTAATAAGATAACCATTATATTTTTCAATAAAATTTTCAATTTTTTCCTTTTTTGTCATTCTTTTCACCTCTACACTTTACTTCTACGCTTTAATTATACGATTTAAAAGCGAGAAAGTAAACTCTTTTTTAATTTTTTTGACCTATGCATCTTTATTTAACTTCGCCAACACCTTCACCTGCTCAATCGCCACTTTTCTAACATTCTCATTCTTCATCTCCTGCTATGGTAAAGGTAACTGGCGTCGTATGCCGGATGAAACCTATAAGAGACTTCGTCATGAACCGGAGTCATGGACGGTGGAAGTTCATACCGTTGAGGTTTATGTCGGAACAGATGGTGACCACCAGGATGAGTTTATGCGTGGAGACAGACCAAAGGATCTGCTGCGAAACAGCATAGTTACTGCATCGCTTCTTTCATCCATCCTGAATGTAAAATACGTAAATTCCTCTGCTCTCAACCGGATTGAGCAGGAGTTCGAACGCAATGGTGTAAATATATCCAAACAGACAATGTCAAACTGGATTATCCGCTGTTCGCAAAAATATTTTGCTCCGTTTGTTGAGAGAATGAAACAGGAACTTCTTTCCCTTCCCGTAACCCAGGCGGATGAAACACCGACACAGGTAATCGGGGACAGTGACCACAAAAACAGTAAGTGTTACATGTGGGTGCACCGCTCAGGGGAACTGTACAGGAACCGGCAGATTGTAATCTACGAATACCAGAAAGGTCGTAATCACCAGATACCTTTGGCATTCTACAAAGATTACAAAGGCATTCTTGTAACGGACAGCCTTGAACAGTACCATCTGGTCGACAAGAAGCTGACCGATGTAACAAATGCAAACTGTTGGGCACATGCAAGGCGTGACTTTGCAGATGCGATAAAGGCTGCGGATAAGAGTAATCCAAATGCAGTCAAACAGTCTGTTGCATATCAGGCACTGCAGAAGATTGCCGAATTCTATACTATTGATACGGAACTTAAAGAGCTAACACCGGAAAAACGACTTCAAAAACGGCAGGAAGTAATCAGGCCGCTTGTTGAGGAGTATTTTGCGTGGGTAAAAGAACAGCTTGCAAATACATCCGTTCCACCGAAGGGAAAAACAGCAAAAGGTCTGAACTTCTGTGTTAATCAGGAAAAGTACTTAAAAGTATTTCTGGAAGACGGTGATGTCCCTATTGATAACTCGGCTTCAGAGCGTGCAATTCGTACTTTTTGTCTGGGCAAGAAGAACTGGATGTTCCATAACACAGCCAATGGCGCGAATGCGAGTGCTTTGGTTTATAGCATCTCTGAAACTGCGAAACTAAACAATCTGCGACCATACAATTACTTTAAATATATTCTCACAGAGCTGCCAAAGCTCTGTGACAACCAAGGAAATATATATCCTGCGAAGCTGGATTATCTGATGCCATGGTCAGAAACTCTTCCGGATGATTGCAGGAAACCACGCCGCTCATAAAACCAGCGGCGTTTATTTTAGCGTCAGGCGTATGGTTTGACGTTTACTTGGAATTTGATCCAACAACAGTATTGGCAAAGCTCAATTACAAAAACGAACCTGCCAATATCAACGATATTGATTTTGACGACTGGGATTATGAATACGAGTATGGATTTGGGAAGAAGCTAAAAATATCAAATAGAGAGCAGTATTATAAGCTAATAATTGCTATAAGGAAACTCATTAAGGTTAGCCTAGAAAATCATAAGGCTCCTGACTTAACAACGATTGAAATTTTAAGAATGTATTTTGATATTACAAATACTTTTATAGCATCCAAAACAAAACCTTTAGAAGTAAAGATACCTATTAACAACTCAGAAACGCTCTCATTACCTTTAATTAATCCGCCGGACGTTCATATAAACTTTCACTATTCTAATTATTCTCTTGATTCTGCACTAAAGGAAGATTTAGCTAGTTTTCAAGTATATATATATATGAATGTACCTCTATTGCTGATATAGTATATTCTATTTTGCATTTTCAAACTATTTGCGGATTAAAATACCGCAGGTGTATGCACTGCAATACATTATTTGCTACCATTTCCGAGAAAACGAAATATTGCAAGCAAAAATCACCATATCCAAATTATACTCACTTGAATTGCGAACAAGCAGTAAGGAATATTTCGCAACAAATAAAGAGAAAATATAAGAGAATCTATAACAATCTATCTCAGAATCATTCCGAGGATAATATGCGACTTATTAGATTCACTGATCAATTTAATAAGTTTTCAAAAGAAATGCGAAAAAATCCTACTCCAGAAAACATAGTTCTGCTCTTTGATGTATTAGATAGCAAGCTATGGTATTAAACAAAAATGGAAGATAGTTTTTCACTATCTTCCATTATATTTTATTCTTCCATAATATCTTCCTTCTCTTCTGAGACAGACTCAATTACAATCTCATTTTCTTTTTTATTGTAAATTGCAAGAATGTTATTATATGCATTTTTTGATCCATATAGATTTGTAATTTTGCTAATCTCCGAATATTTTCTTAGCATCTCACAAGCCACCTCAAATGCTTCATCTAATGCATTTTCTGTATGATCCTTTAATTTATTAAATAGAAAAAATCTTGCCATTACTGATTTCTCAACAGTTTCTTCATTTTTATTAATATGCTTTTTATTCGTCTTTTCATACGCCTCTAAAAATATCGAATCATAATCCTGGTATGTATATTTAATTAGCGCGGTTAAATAATACCTTGCATCTTTTAAATATTTATACTTTTTCTCAATTTCCGGATTATCTTTTCTGTTTGCTTTCATTTCAGAAACTCTTTTATCAACAAAGGAATATACCTCATATGCATTATATAAATCTCTATAATCCATTTGTTCGTTAAAAATTGTTTCATATATATCAGCATCTGAAGAAAAAATAGTCCCTGGAGCAGTTCTTGCCAAATGTGGATTCTGAAGCTGAAACGCTACGTAGGCTTGAGCCATATCTTCGTTAGATACTATTCTATTTTTTTCGTGATCAACTTTTTCAAATTCACCCCTTTTACGTTCATATATTATATCCGTATTTCTTAATAAATCATAATAAATTTTACTTTGTATTATATCATTACTATGATAATCTCTCGGCTCTATAGGTGTTTGAGTATTTGTAAACTGGATAATATTTTGTTCTAATTTAGGATCATCAACCACGATCATTTTCATTGAAATTATTAATTTCTCAGACATCTCTTTACGTTTGGATTTATTTGCTCTTTCATATGCCTCAAAAATCGATTTGACAGTCTGTGCACCATTAATGATCTGCATTCCTGCTATTGAGATTTTCTTCGTTGTTTTTTCATAATATGGGTATACTTTTTTTGTTATCGCAGTTATTCCATTATTAAATCCAAAAAAATTATCTGGTTCATATAAAGCACTTTCTTGCATTCTTTGATTTACCGAAACCGTAAGCGGATTTCTAACATTTTTCAAAAACAAACATGTTCCATATTTTTTATATAATTCATAAATATGATCTGCACCTAAAAGGAAAATAAAAGTATTATCTGGTTTAACTATCAAACTTCCATTTTGTCTAATTGAAATTGTAATTTTTCCATTAATAGGATCTATATTTTCTAATGGATTATCCGTTACATACCCTCGCATATTATAATCAATATATGTATTTTTCATTGATATTAGATCAAAAATTTGTGTATCAACAAGAGGACTGTGACTATATTCATTTAATTCTTGTATTCTAAAATCCTTATCAGTTACACACAATGTTACAAGTAAAAATCTTACTCTTCCATTATTATCAACATGCTTCTGAAGTTTTTTATACATTGCATTAAACTTCTTATTATTTGGCGATTCCGCTTTTTGATGTTGAATCATCATATTAAAATCTGTCAAACATGATTTATAAATGTTAGTAATCCCATTACTCTCAATACAATTACTCTTTGCAAACCATTTTGCTTGGACAATATAAAATACTTCCTCATCCTTTTCTTTATTTGAAAAAATCAGATCACATGAATTATCGTCGTCTCCATCAACTATATATGTTTTCCATTTTTCGATTTGTGCAATCTCATTTTTTAAATTATTCTCTAGGAACCAAAGCAAAAAACCATAAGACTTCTTACTATTAGTCTCTTTTATATTTTTAAGAACTTCTTCGTCAGAATATTTATCAATAATTGCATCTATCTCAGAATCTACGATATCGTAAAAATCTAAGTTGTTCATTTGTAAATGTTCCTCCTCCAACTACTACTTCTCAGAAATATATTTTTTTATTTTTCTTTTTTCCTGCTTTATCTGTTTTTCAATATTTTCTAACTCTTCTAAACGCATTTGCATCCATTCAACCGGGTATTTTGAAACGGAATCTTTACCTGATGGTTCATATATTTTTTGATATATTGGTCTAGTTTTTAATGCATCTTGAGCTAATTTGTTAATTCTTTCTAATCCAATATCAATATACTCCTTCATTAGCTCTGTCCCATATGCTTGTCTGCCATTTTTCAATGCAGCTATTAATGAACTACCTACTCCAGCAAATGGATCATATACTATATCATTTTCATTTGTAAGAGCAAGAACACATCTTTCAACTAGCTCAACAGGAAATTGACATGGATGAATTGTCTTTTCAGGATGTTGTGATTTAACATTTGGGATATCCCATACTTTACAATCCCAATCATCATAAAGTCTTTCTATTGTTGCTTTCCAGACATCCTCTGGATTCTTTCCCTTTGGATTTCCAGACAATTTCCCTTTTTTATCACCTTTATAAGATCGCTTACCAGGATATTTTGAAGGAATCCTTACGTCATCTAAATTAAATGTGTAATTTTCCGTCTTTGAAAACCAAAGAATTGTTTCATATCTTCCCGAAAATCTCTTTTCGCATTGTAATCCATGCCCAAAATGCCAAATTATTCTGTTACGTAACAGAAGCCCCATATCCTTAAATATTTTGTAAAAATAAATATCTAACGGATATACTTCACTTGTAGATGGATCAATATAATTGCCAACTTCCCAACATATACTACCATCATCCGATAAAACTCTAACTATTTCTTTTATTATTGGCTTTAAGTTTTCCAGATATTCGTTTAATGATGTTACAGTCTCGTATTCTTTTCCGATATTATATGGCGGTGATGTAATGACAAGTTTGATACTTTTGTCTTTTTGTTTTTGTAAAAACTTAAGAGCATCTTTCTTTTCATATTTGAAATTTTTAAGTTCCATTCCCTATATCACACTTTCTATTTTTTGAATCCTTAGTAATCTAGCAGGTGGATTATCTTTTTCCTCATAATACTTATCCATGGCTTGTTCTTTTTTTGCCATTATTTTGTCATTCTGAGAAATTAATTTCTTTAATTCCTTGCTATCTTCATCCAGACCTTTATTTTTTAATTCTATATATTCTTGATTCAATTTTTCCATCTGAGATTCAAGATCATCAACCTTGTCTTTGATCTTCTTAATTCGTTCATCCCATTTTCTCTGATCTTCTACCTTATATTTTCTCATCTGAGCTTTCAGTTTTTCTTTATCAGAATGTCTCAAAATATCAATCAATTCATTATTTGTATATGTACAAGGGTCTGTATCAATATGATCATCTGATTCAATTCCCAAAATATACACCGGTACAGACGGATTGTTTCGCCCTTCTCTAATTACATTTGTTACTTCGTTTTCAAACCAAGCAACTCCTGTATCCATACATAGCATCATCTTATGAGTTGGTATTATTTCTATTCCAACCTCAATATCGTCTCTTAAGTAGAAAAAAGTATGTTTAACATGCAAGTCATATGCGACACTAAAATATTTACCAAATTGAACTTCGACTGCAATTCTATCTTTTACAAAATCAACCTGATTATGAGAAGACAATGCTTCAAATCCATTTTCTTCTATAATCCTTTTTTGAGTTTCTTTATCCGATATCTTTACTATTTGTTTAGAAATATCTTCATCTTCTGTAACATAATATGATATCTTCAACTCATTCCAGCCTTTTGAATTTAGTCCTTTTTCGATTTCATCATTCAAGGCCTTCTGATCGTAATAAATTTCTCCTAAATGAGTTTTATCACAGCTAAACTTCAAATATTTATTAGCATCAATATTTGCCAAACATTTTTCTAGTTCTTCAATCAGTTCCTTTTTCCTATAATACAAATATTCTTCAGCGTGAAGATGATTATATCTAAATGCTATTCTCATTATCTTTTCCTCTGTAATCTTCTATATTTATATTGTTTTCTTTTGAATATTCCCAAACCGAATCCGAAATCCATTGAGATACGCTTTTATGAGATATATCAGCTATAATTTTTATCATCTCAGCGGTCTCTTCATCTAATGAAATGTTGATTCTCTTTTTCATTTAGTCCTCACTTTCTACAAAGCACCTATACACACATTATACGCAAATATGTGTATTTTGAAAATACATATAAACAAAAAAGACCAGTAGATTAATCTATCTACTGATCTTTAAGTCAACTTTCTATCACTTTTCAATAATTTGGGTTTAATTTGGGTTTATAATCCTTGTTTGAATCGCTTGAAACCCTAGTAAAATCAACGTTTTACTTATCCAAGCTTTTCATCGTCGGGAACAACAGCACATCCCTAATCGCAGGTGAATTGGTCAGCAACATAGATAATCTGTCAATTCCGTATCCGATACCGCCTGTAGGAGGCATACCGATTTCCAGTGCGTTCATGAAGTCTTCGTCTGTGGTGTTTGCTTCATCATCGCCTGCTGCCAAAGCTGCTTCCTGAGCCTTGAAACGTTCTCTCTGGTCGATAGGGTCGTTTAACTCTGAATATGCGTTACACATTTCCCAACCGTTGATGAACAGTTCGAAACGTTCTACATAATCCGGCTTGTCCGGTTTACGCTTGGTAAGCGGAGAAATCTCCACGGGATGATCCATCACAAAGGTAGGCTGAATCAAATGATCCTCTACAAACTCTTCAAAGAAGAGATTGAGGATATCTCCCTTGGTATGTCTTGCTTCGTAGTGAACTTCCTTTTCATCGGCAAGCTTCTTAGCTGCCTCTGTATCCGGCACTTCATCAAAATCAATGCCTGTATATTTCTTAACCGCTTCAATCATGGTAAGTCTTTCAAAAGGCTTGCCAAGGTCAATCATATGCTCTCCGTAAGGGACCAAAGTTGTACCGCATACTTCCTGTGCCACATGACGGAACATATTCTCGGTAAGGTCCATCATTCCGTAATAGTCTGTATATGCCTGATAAAGCTCCATCAATGTAAATTCAGGGTTATGTCTGGTATCAAGACCTTCGTTACGGAATACACGTCCAATTTCATAAACTCTCTCAAGACCGCCTACAATCAGTCTCTTTAAGTACAATTCCAAAGAAATACGAAGCTTGAAATCTTCATCAAGTGCATTAAAATGGGTTTCAAAAGGTCTTGCTGCCGCGCCGCCCGCATTGGCAACCAGCATGGGAGTTTCCACTTCGATAAAGCCCTGTCCGTCTAAATATTTTCTGATAGTAGAGATAATTTTGGATCTCTTGATAAAGGTATCCTTTACTTCTTCATTCATGATAAGGTCAGTATATCTCTGACGATAACGGGTATCCGTATCAGTAAGTCCATGGAACTTTTCAGGAAGAATCTGCAAGCTCTTGCTCAGCAGAGTCATTTCTACTGCATGAATAGAAATTTCACCTGTCTTGGTTCTGAATACATAACCTTTAATACCGTAAATATCACCGATATCAGACTTTTTAAAGTCCGCATAAGCATCTTCTCCGATAGCATCCTTGGCAACATAAACCTGGATTCTGCCCTGCAAATCCTGAATATTGCAGAAAGAAGCCTTTCCCATGACACGCTTAAACATCATACGGCCTGCAATAGTCACATTAATGGGACTCGCATCCATAATGGCTCTTCTTTCATTGTAATCTGTATTCAGTACTTCTCTCGCTGCTGCCTCATCCAGACCTTCCACATCAGGTGCAACTCTTCCTGCCAACAGTTTTTCCTCATGAGCATCATACTGCTCTTTTGCCTGTGCGGTGTGATGAGTCACGTCATATTTGGTAATCTGAAAAGGATCCTTGCCTGCCTCCTGAAGTGCTGCAAGCTTTTCTCTTCTTACTTTTAATAACTGATTAATGTCCTGCTGAGGTTGGTTGTTCTGCTGATTACCCACTGTTAACTCTCCTTGTCTTATGCGAAAATTTAGTTGGAACGCTGAATTTCAAGTACTTTGTACTTTAATGCTCCTGCCTGTGTTTCTACTTCTACAACATCACCTGTCTTGGCACCGATTAAAGCTTTTCCTACAGGTGATTCATTGGAAATTTTTCCTTTTAAGCTGTTTGCTTCTGTGGAACCAACAATTTTGTATTCCAATTCTTCATTATATTCCATGTCCAAAATCTTAACGCGGCATCCGATGCTGATTTTGTCAAGGTCTACTTCATCTTCATCGATTACTTCTGCGTTCTTTAAGATTTTTTCCAGTTCTTCAATTCTTGCTTCGATATCTCTCTGCTCATCTTTTGCAGCATCATATTCTGCATTTTCGGATAAGTCGCCCTGCTCTCTTGCTTCTTTAATCTTCTGAGCAACTTCCTGTCTCTTTACTACTTTCAGTTCCTGAAGTTCTTCCTCATATTTACGAAGTCCTTCATAAGTAAGTATGTTTTTCTTTCCTTCCATCGCTAATCGCCCTTCCATTTTTTATATCTTCTCTATTTGTATTGTAGGATTATGCCCCTCGCATATTGTCCTAATTAACTTTGTTATTGTACCCATTTTTTATCGCAGTGTCAAGGAATTTCAACACTTCCGCGTAATTTATGGGATATATTTCGCTTTCTTTTGTGTATTTATTCAGAAAAAAACATTCCCCCTGTGATAAATCAATCCAGATGCATTTTTCTCTCGGATATTTTTCGAAAATGGTCACAATTCCATATTCTTCATAAAGGTACTCCTCTACCGCTTCCGCCGCCCATGAAGGTTCTCCCACATACACCATAAGATTCACCCGTGAAAGATACGGTGTAAGCAAGGTTATCATCTGTTCCGTAACCGTTTCAGAGCAATCTTTAGGCAGGGAAATATTCATTACCGCGTCGTTATTTTTCGCTCTGGCATTTTGCAAGCAAACCGAAAATAATTCTTCCGGTATTTCATCCTGTCCATGCCTCCACAGTTCCCATATTCTTTCGTCCTTTATCTTCTTTTCCACATGGCTAAAGAATTGGATAAAGGGTTTGGACATTAAAACTGTATCAAAGCTTTCAAAGCCGTCATCTCGCAGTACCTCGCAGGCTTCCTGATAAGCCTCTGACAAACAGTGAAGAAGAAATTTTTCTCTGCGTTTTCTTTTCCATCTGTTCTTGGGCAACTCCTTTTCATCCGGTAAAACGCAAAAATACACTTGTATTTTCCCGCTCGGATAAACTAACGGTCGCAACAGCTTCCCTGAATAAAAATCTTCCTTTTCCCATATTGCAATATAAAAAATGTTCTTTGTCTGTACTTCCATAGAAAAGGATATGCAAACGCTCCTTCTTCTATTCGCTGAAAATTCTGCTCACTGCTTCCTGCAAATCATCAAAGCTTTCCATCTCATTGATATGTCTTCTGAGCGCTGCCGAATTGGGATATCCCGTGGTATACCATGCAATATGCTTGCGCATTTCGCGCACCGCGGTATATTCTCCTTTCAGCTCCAGTTCCATTTTCCCATGCCGCAAAATAGTCTCTCGCAATTCCCCGTAGGAGGGCTTTGCCATCTGTTCTCCCGTTTCCAAAAAATGTGCCACTTCGCGGAATATCCATGGATTTCCTCTTACTGCACGTCCAATCATCACTCCGTCACATCCGGTCTGTTCTATTAAGGCTTTTGCCGAAGCGCCGTCCGTCACATCCCCGTTACCGATAACCGGAATCTTAACAGCCTGTTTTACCTTGGCAATAATGTCCCAGTCTGCCTCCCCGGCATAATATTGTTCCCTGGTCCGTCCGTGCACGGCGATTGCCGCCACACCGCAATCCTCAGCAATTTTTGCCATTTCCACGGCATTGATATTGGCTTCATCAAATCCCTTTCGTATTTTGACGGTAACGGGTTTCTTTACAGCTTTTACCATTTTACGCAGGATTTCCTCTGCCAGCTTGGGATTCTTCATCAATGCGGAGCCTTCCCCGTTATTTACCACTTTGGGAACAGGACAACCCATATTAAAGTCCAAAATCTCAAAAGGTCTGTCTTCAATTTTCTTTGCCATTTCACTGATAATATCCGCATCCGAGCCAAAAAGCTGCAAGGATGCGGGTCTCTCGCCCGGATGAATTTCAAGCAGTTCCTCTGTATTTTTGTTGTTATAATAAATTGCCTTGGCGCTGACCATTTCCATGCACACCAATCCTGCCCCCTGCTCTTTGCAAAGCAAACGAAATGGCAGGTCTGTTACGCCTGCCATGGGTGCCAAAATCAGATTGTTCTTTAAAGTCACGGTTCCGATGGTCAATTCGTGAAGCAACTTATTATCGTTTTGCATTTTTTTCATAAATAATACGCAGTCCTTCTAAAGTCAGGTCTTTATTATAAATTTGAATCGCATCGGTTTCATCCGAAATAATTCTTCCCAGGCCTCCGGTTGCCACTACCTTTAAGTTTTCATAACCGGTTTCCTTTTTCACCTGATTGATAATATATTCTGTCTGGCCGATTTGTCCGTACACAAGACCTGCCTGCATACTGGAAATGGTTTCTCTTGCCAGAATGGATTTCGGTTTCTTAATTTCAATTTCCGGCAATTTCGCTGTATCTTCCCAAAGCGCCTTGGCAGAAATACGAATTCCGGGCGCTGTAATTCCTACGCCGAAGCATCCGTCTTCCGTCACCAAATCGTAAGTGGTTGCAGTACCGAAATCAAGCACCAGAACAGGACCACCGTAAAGCTCATAAGCCGCAACCGCATCCACGATACGGTCGGGACCGATTTCACGGGGATTGTCCGATGTAATTTTAATTCCTGTTTTCACACCGGGACCCACAATCAGCGGATTGGTACCCACATATTTATGAAAGGCTCCCACCAGTGAATGCATGACATTTGGTACTACACTGGCAATAATGGTTCCCTCAATCTGTTCTTTTTCCACCTGGTTGATACGCAAAAGTTCCATAATGCTGATACCATACTCATCGGAAGTTCTCGGAAGCTTGGTCATCATTCGGAATGTTGTTTTTAACTTTTCTCCCTCATAAACACCGCAGGTAATATTGGTATTGCCCACATCCACTACTAAAATCATATTTTTTCATCCTCCAAAAGCACGCTTGCATCTTCATGTAAAATAAACACTCTATAGTATAAACTCAATGACTCAAATAATTCCTGTCTTTTTCTCCTGATTTCACTTACCAGAAGACCGCTGCTGACTTCATCATAGAGGAAATCATCGTCTGCGTATTCCGTGCGCATGGAAATACTGCCGTCTTTTTCAAATTCGATGGTAAAAATTCCGCCCACTTCCTCTGTAAATAATACGCAGATGATATGCAGTTCATTTTGAATCGATTCCGGGATTCCTTTGAACTGTTCATTAAAGTAATACTTTTTGTCGTAAGCATTTGCTCCGCACAATACTTTTTTTTCTTCACACATATCCATAAATACCTCTTACCGATACTTCGCCTGCATAGATATTTTCCATGCTGCCGTCCTGTTTTTGAACCAGCAATTCGCCCAGCTTATTAATTCCCAATGCAGTCCCTTCAAATTCTCCCTTAGGGTCAAGAACTTTGACAGCAGCATCCTTATTCACCAAAAGTTCATTGTACGCTCTCATCAAATCACTCATGTCGGCACGTTTGCCAAACAAGGCATAATTTTCTTCAAACCGCTCCATTACCTTGTGAGTGAGCCTGTCACTGTCAATATCACTTCCGCCCGCATCTTCTCTTTGTTCCAACCAAAGTGAAGTTGCTGTTTGCGACAGTTCCTCGGGAAATTCTTTTTGGTTTACATTAATTCCCACGCCGCAAATCAGATACCAGTTGCACGCATCCTTCATGTGAAGTTCTGTAAGAATTCCTACAACTTTTTTCTTTTCAATCACAATATCGTTGGGCCACTTGATAAATGCAGGAAGTTGCATAACCTCTCTGATTGTCTGCGCAACACTCAGTGCCATGACCAGTGTCACCATAGATGCACTTTCTATGGCAAAGTCAGGTCGAAGCAGCAGCGACATAAAAATATTTCCTCCGGCCGGCGATTCCCAGTTTCTGCCTCTGCGTCCTTTTCCCTTTGTCTGATGTCCCGCTACTATCAAAAGCCTGTCAGCCACTCCGTTATCTGCCTGCCTCTTTGCTTCCTCATTGGTAGAATCAATTTCATCAAAATAAAGCATGGAATAACCCATCTTGTTATTTCCGGTCATATGTACCCTTCAATTCCTATAGCGTTGCTGCCATAATTGCTTTAATTGTATGCATTCTGTTTTCTGCTTCCTCAAAGACAACTGACTGTGCTGATTCAAACACTTCATTGGTTACTTCCATTTCGGCAAGACCGAATTTTTCATTCATTTCACGACCGATTCCCGTATTCAAATCGTGGAACGCCGGCAAACAATGCATGAAGATAGCATCCGCTCCCGCATTGTCCATTACTTTCTTATTTACCTGATAAGGCAACAGTTCTTTAATTCTCTCTTCCCAGATATTGTCAGGTTCACCCATGGACACCCATACATCAGTATAAATGACATCGGCTCCCTTTGTTCCTGCTTCCACATCCTCGGTAAGGGTAATGCTTCCGCCGTTTTCTTCTGCAATTTTCATGCACTCGTTTACAAGTGCCTCTTCCGGGAAATACCGTTTTGCCGTACATGCAGTAAAGTGCATGCCAAGCTTCGCACATACTACCATAAGGGAATTGCCCATATTGTAACGGGCATCACCCATGTAAGTCATTTTTACGCCTTTAATTCTTCCCAATTTCTCTTTAATTGTCAAAACATCTGCAAGCATCTGTGTGGGATGAAACTCATTGGTAAGGCCGTTCCAAACAGGTACACCTGCATATTTTGCCAGTTCTTCCACTTTTTCCTGTCCGTAGCCGCGGTATTCAATGCCTTCATACATACTTCCCAGTACTCTTGCTGTGTCCGCAATGCTTTCTTTCTTACCAATCTGGGATGCAGAGGGGTCAAGGTATGTAGCGTTCATTCCAAGATCATGAGCTGCCACCTCGAAAGAGCAGCGTGTTCTGGTACTTGTTTTTTCAAAAATAAGTGCGATATTCTTGCCCGCATGCATATCTCTTGTGGAAATACCTTTTTTCTTTTTATCTTTCAAATCTGCCGCCAAATCAACGAGGTAAAGAATTTCCTCCGGTGTAAAATCCAATAATTTTAAAAAACTCCTGCCCTTTAAATTCATCTTTCTACCATACCTTTCTGTATCTGTATTATTCATGTTCACACTTTTCAGTGCTATCATTATTTTGTCTTTGAAAAACTTGAGCCTGCGGGTCTTAGGCCCACAGGCATCAATGGTTATCTATTTAACTGTATTTCACTGTCTTATTTCTCTGTTACAATCTCTTTTAAAGATGCTGCAAGTCCCGCAACGCCCTGAATCTCAGAAGGAACAATAATCTTAGTTGCCTTACCGTCTGCTGCCTTTGCAAATGCTTCCAGGCTCTTGATACGAAGTACTGCTTCGTCCGCACCGGCTTCACGAATCATTCTGATACCGTCTGCATTTGCCTGCTGCACTTTAAGGATTGCTTCTGCTTCACCTTCTGCCTCGCGGATCATCTTTTCTTTCTGCGCTTCTGCTCGGAGAATCGCGGACTGTTTCTCTGCTTCTGCACCGAGAATCGCAGATGCTTTCTTACCTTCTGCTTCCAGAATAGCAGCTTTCTTTTCACCCTCTGCTCTGGTAACTGCTTCTCTACGCTCACGCTCTGCTTTCATCTGTTTTTCCATCGCATTCTGAATTTCTGCGGGAGGAATGATATTCTTAAGCTCGACACGGTTAACCTTGATACCCCAGGGATCAGTTGCTTCATCTAAAGAAGCACGCATCTTGGTGTTAATAATCTCTCTGGAAGTCAGAGTCTGGTCAAGTTCCATTTCACCGATAACGTTACGGAGAGTAGTTGCAGTCAGGTTTTCGATTGCCATAATCGGATTTTCTACACCGTATGCAAACAGCTTAGGATCTGTAATCTGGAAAAATACAACGGTATCGATTCTCATAGTTACGTTATCCTTTGTGATAACGGGCTGAGGTGCGAAATCCACTACCTGTTCTTTTAAATTAATTTTCTTTGCCACTTTGTCAATGATAGGCATCTTGAGGTGTAAACCTACTGACCATGTTCCCTGATATGCACCGAGACGCTCCACTACATATGCATATGCCTGCGGTACAATCTTAATACAGGATGCCAATACCAAAATAATAACTACCAAAAGTACTACTAATAATACTCCCATTTTCATTCTCCTTTTATCTTTTTAATTTTCTTTTAATTCTACCATTAATTTTACACCGCTGATGGCGCGGATAATCACAACACTTCCAACAGGAAGTACTTTATCCTCTTTTACATTGCGGGCACTCCATTCCTGCCCGTTTACGGTTACCTGTCCGATTCCCTGCAAATTGTCAACTTCGCTGATTACAATTGCCTGTTGTCCCACCAGACTTTCTGCATTGGTCTTTACCCTGTCCTTGTTGAAATATTTTACCGCAACCGGTCTTGTTAAAAACAATAATACCAGTGATACGGCAAAGAACAGTACGAGCTGCAACCAAACCGGTCCGCCAAACGCAGCTACAAAAGCCGCAATTAATGCTCCTCCCGCAAACCAGATGGTAACAAGTCCCATGGTGGCAATTTCAGCTATAACGCAGGCAACAAAAACAATTAACCAAATCGTTGTTTCTGCCATATTGCCCTCCTTTTACAAACTCCTTATCAGCATTGCCGATACACAAACATTTTACTACACTGCCGCGTCATAATCAACTAAAAGAAATGTTTTCCCCGGAAGAATTTATATACCTTGCCGTTTTGCAATCATTTCTTTGTAAAGCTTTTTAGAAACTTTGGTTAGATTTTTCAGAAACGCCCTTTTCATAAATGCACTGCCCGTAGTGACTGTTTGAAAAGCAGCAGCAGAAGCAGGATAAAAGCCTAAGAAGCTTTTAAGAAAAATCAAATCAGCAACACTTTAAAGATGATATTAACAGGCCATTTCAAAACTTGCTCCGCTTCGAACATGTTGAAATGGCCTGTACATCTTTTAAAGTGTGCTGATTGATTTTTTACAAAAGCTTCAAAAGGCTTTCTTATCCTGTTTTCTGCCTGCGGCTTTGAGTTTTCACGACGGGCAGTTAATAAGCATATGAAAAGGGCGGATTCAAAAAATCTCCAAAGTTTCTATATGCTTGCAAAGAAATGATGCAATAGGCAATCTAATAACCACCTACATATAAAACATTTCTTGTCACAACTCTACCAGAATACGTGGTCACCGAGGACGAAGCCCTCACGTTTACCTGCTCTTCTGAAGTAGGTTGCACCGCCCACTGTAGTTTCTCCGTTGATAGCTGCCTGTGCTGCCTGCATACACATTTCGGGAACAGTTCCCTCGTATACCTTAGCCACTTTACCCGTCATTGCCGGCGTAAACTGGCCGGAAGCATAAATGACACCGTGAATGGTGTTGGGATATGCGGGATGTTTCAAACGGTTCATAACTACCGCACCGACACCGACCATACCCTCATAGGACTGATTGCCCGCTTCACAATAAATCAATGCACCAAGCAGACGAAGCTCATCCGCATCCGCCGGAACCGCACCACGGTTTGCAGTTCTCTTTTTCTCTGCCTCCGCGCGTTCTCTGGCTCTGATGACTTCAATACTCTCTGCCTTGTCAATATAGAACTGTACATTTACATAGTCTGTGTTAATATATCCGATTTCACCGTCATAGTCCACACTAATCCAGCTGTCATTGATAATATCAATAAATTCTACCGAATCGTCATGGGCAAGAAGTCCGTAAACTTCTGCATCGAAATGCGGCTCCTTGCGCACACGCACTGCTGCCGAATCCAGTGTCACTATCCAGTTTCCTACGTCCTCTGCCATTGCCTTGGCATCTTCTCCAAAAAGAAGGTACTCATCTTTTGCCCAGCCAACCACATTGCCGGAACGTATCTTTGTCCAACCGTCCTTTTGTTCAAGAATGGTACCGCCGCAGTCCTTATACAAAAGTCCTACTTTTTCTGACTTTTCATCAGCCTCTGCACGCACATTAAGCGCATTCTGTACATTGGCCATGGCAAGCTCTGTTTCCATTCGTTCTTTTTCATTCTCGAACTTCTGATTAATGTTTAATGCTGTCTCTTCCTCCACGGGAGTGTCTGTGCTGATGGCACCGGGATCAAGAACTTCACCCACGCCCGATGTGAGAAAATCATATTCTTCTTTCTCAGCTGCCTGAACGGTTATTTCCTCTGCTGCAAGGATGCACAGGCTTAAAACAATGCCTGCTGCCACCATGAGCAGTCTGCTTCTCCGGTTCATTTTGCTACCTCCAAAGTTCTCATACCACAAACATGTTACAGATTTGTTACATTTTTTACATAAGTACGCGAACCATGATAACAAAACATTCCCGTTTTGTCAAGTTTTCCGCCAATTTGACCTATTTATTCATCGACAAAGCCTACTATTTTCTTCCAATTATATTACAATTTCATTACATTTTTTGTGATTTATCCACGGTAGCTTTCACCGCATCCATCACTGCACCGCGAAAGGCTCTTTCCTCTAAAGTGCGCACGCCCTCAATGGTGGTGCCTGCCGGAGAACACACCATATCTTTCAATTCTCCCGGGTGCTTTCCGCTTTCAAGCATCAGCTTTGCACTTCCCATTACTGCCTGAGCTACAAATTCATATGCCTGCTTGCGAGGCAATCCTGCCGCTACTCCGCCGTCTGCCAATGCTTCCATAAACATAAATACGAATGCCGGGGAGCATCCGCTGACTCCTGCAAAGGCATCCATCAATTTCTCAGGAATCTCCTGTGCCATACCAAAACTTCCGATAAGCTTCATGCACAGTTCTTTTTCTTCCTCTGTTACTTCATTATTAAAGCACACTGCCGAGCATCCCGCTCCCACCAAAGCAGGGGTATTGGGCATGCAACGTACCAGCTTCGTCCTTGTACCAAGTAATTTTTCAATTTCTCCCATGCTTTTCCCTGCTGCGATACTGATAACCAAAGCATCTTCTTTTACTGCAATCTTAATTTCGGGAAGCACCTGGGCAAAAAACTGTGGCTTCACTGCCAATATCAAAATATCAGCCTGCTTTGCCACATCCCTGTTATCTGCAAAGGTCTCTATTCCCCATTTTGCAGAAACTGCATCTCTTGTGACCTGCGTCTTTGCAGAACCGATGATATCCTCTTTTGTTGCGATTCCCTCTTCCAGCATACCGCCAATCATTGCCTTTGCCATATTTCCCAGTCCGATAAATCCGATTTTCATATTCTTATCCGCCTTTCTTTTTAAAATTTACCGATTGCCGCCTGATACATCAGAAGAGCCGCAGCCACTGATGCGTTCAGCGATTCCAGTTTTCCTTCCATTGGAATCTTCAAATAGCAGTCTGCCAAATCCGCAGTCTCTTTCTTCAGTCCGTTTCCTTCATTTCCAATCAGAAATGCTGCCCCTTCTTTATAGGAAAATTGATGATAATATTTCTCCCCTTTCAAGTGCGCCGCATACACCTTAATCTCTTCTTTTTGTAAGAGGGCTATCACCTCAGAAAGGGCATCTGTATAAACAAATGGTACTCTGTAAAGTGAGCCCATGGTAGAGCGTATGGTCTTGGGATTGTAAATATCCACTGTCCCTCTGCTCATAATTACGCCGTCCGCTCCTGCACCCTCTGCGGTGCGGATCATGGTGCCCAAATTTCCGGGGTCCTGAATATCCTCCAAAAGAAGAAATAACGGGGATTGCCCGCTTTCCTGCTTTCTTCTTATTGCCACTGTTACCATTTCTTTTACATCATAGGAATGTCTCTCAATCACGCAAAGGACTCCCTGAGGACTTTGCGTATCTGACATTTTTAAGAGAACCTCTCTGTTAACTGTCTCCACCGGAATTCCGTCTCTCTCACATGCCTTCCACTTCTCCAAGGCATCTGTCCTCTGAAGTTCTCCGTTTTCCAAAGCATCCGCCACTGTTTCCTCTATGTAAACCTCCCTAATGGCAGAAAGCGGGGCTTCTTCAAACATCTTTAGACCTTCCGCAATGAATACGTTTTCTTTTGCCCGGTTTCTGCTTTTTTCCTGCAGTGCCACAATTCTTTTTACTTTACTGTTTGCACAACTTGTAATCATATTTTTCTCCTGACAAAACAAGGCGGAGCACCGCTCCGCCTCCTGTTACTTACTGAGATAATAAACGGCTCACCTGATACTGATATTCCGGTATATCCTTCTGCATCGCCAGCGCCTCTTCAATATCAAAATCTACAAATTCACCGTGCTGATAACCAATCACGCGATTGCTCTTTCCTGCACAAAGAATATCAGCCGCATAGGAGCCCATGATGGACGCATAGAAACGATCCTTACAAGTCGGGCTGCCGCCACGCTGCATATATCCCAAAATGGTTGCTCTTGTTTCAATACCGGTAGCCGCCTCAATTCTTCTTGCCATGGAAGTGGAATGTCCGATTCCCTCCGCATTAATAATCAGATGATGGGTTTTTCCTCTTTTTCTGTTATTGATAATATTGTTAATGATGTTCTGCTCATTAAAATCATATTTTTCGGGAAGCAAAATATCCTCTGCACCGTTAGCGACACCGCACCAAAGCGCAATGTAACCGGCATTTCTTCCCATTACCTCAATGATACTGCAACGCTCATGGGAGGAAGAAGTATCTCTTACCTTATCAATCGCCTGCATCGCTGTGTTAATCGCTGTATCAAAGCCAATGGTATAGTCTGTGCATGCAATATCAAGGTCAATAGTTCCGGGAATACCCACCGTATTGATTCCCTGTCTCGCAAGTGCCTGTGCACCACGGTAAGAACCGTCACCACCAATGACTACCATACCGTCAATTCCATGCTTACGGCAAATCTCAGCCGCCTGTACCTGCACTTCTTCCTGCTTGAATTCCGTGCAACGGGCTGTTCCGAGAATGGTTCCGCCCTTTTGGATGGTATCAGAAACGTCTTTCTTTTCCATATCTATAATTTCTTCATTCAAAAGACCCTGATAACCTTTTTTTATTCCTTTTACTTTCACACCGCTGGCAATGGCTTTCCGCACAACTGCACGAATAGCAGCATTCATTCCCGGGGCATCGCCGCCGCTTGTAAGTACACCGATGGTTTTAATTTCTTTTGCCATGATATTTTGTCCTTTCCCGCAGAGTCCTCTCCGCTATCAAAGTTCTTCTTATTTTACCTTGTTTTATAAGCTATTTCAATCTTTTTTCACATCCCAGACAATTTTTATATTTTCTTGTCCGTATTTTTCTCCCAGCTTTTTCTCCAAGGCCTCATTTGCGTCAACGTTCCTGTTCGGCGGCAGCTTCTTCATCATCTTTTCATCTTCAATGTAAAGAATCACACTGTCCCTGCCGTCGGAATCCGCAAGTTCTTTCAGAAGTTCTTCTACCTTTTCCTCATAATCTGCCATTGTGGGGAATTTTATCCACAATTTTTTAGGAATTTCATCAAAGGAAGTAATTTTTTCACAAATCAGCTTACCATCCCTATCTTCCTCTAAGGAAACTCTGCCGCGGATAAACACTTTGTTGTCTTCCAACAATTTTGCGCTGTATTTTTCATAGTCTCTGGGGAATACAATTACTTCCACAGAGCCAAGCAAATCTTCCACCTGCAAGAATGCCATAATTTTATCATTCTTGGTATATTTTATTTTTTTATCTGCAATCAGTCCGCCGATAATCGCCGTGGCATTGTCCTTTACCACTGTTTCGTTACTTTCTTCATCCAGCGCAAAATCCGCCGTGGTGTTGGTAATTCCCTTTTTCCAAAGTTCCTCCCACTCCTCCATGGGATGTCCGCTAATATAAACGCCAAGTACCTCTTTTTCAAAGGCAAGCAGCATCTCTTTGGAGTATTCCCCTACATCAGGAAGCTTTACTTCAAATTCTTCTTTTTGCTCCTCGGAAACAATATCAAACAACGTCATCTGGCCTGCCATATTATTTTTCTTGTCGTGGACAATATGGTCCATAATCTGTACATAGGCACTCATAAACTGCTTACGGGTACCGGGCAGAGAGTCAAAAGCCCCCGCTTTGATAAAGTTCTCAATTGCCTTTTTGTTTACATCCTTATCCGCCACTCTGGTAATGAAGTCTTTCAGATTGGTAAATTCACCACGCGCATGACGCTCCGAAACCACTGTTTCAATCACGGGACGTCCCACACTCTTAATGGCGGTCAGGGAATAAATAATGGAATTATCTTTTACCGAAAAGCCACTTTCGCCCTGATTGATATCCGGCGGCAAAATCTTAATTCCCATGTTCCGGCAGGTCATAATATATTCTGCCACTTTTCCTGAGTTATCAATCACGGAGGTCATTAACGCTGCCATAAATTCCACAGGATAATAATATTTCAAATATGCCGTCTGGTATGCCACCACCGCATAACATGCTGCATGGGATTTATTAAACGCGTACTTGGCAAAATCCATCATATCATCATAAATCTGCGACGCCACAGATTCGGAAATTCCTGCCGCAGCGCATCCCGGCACACCCTCCTCAGGATTTCCGTAAATAAAGTTGGCACGTTCTTTTTCCATCACGGCCTGTTTCTTTTTACTCATGGCACGGCGCACCAAATCGCTTCGTCCCAGAGTATAACCGCCAAGGTCACGCACAATCTGCATTACCTGCTCCTGATAAACAATACAGCCATAAGTAGGAGCCAGAATCGGTTCCAGCTGTGGACAGGAATACACAATGGGTCCTGAACTGTTCTTACCCTTAATGTATTTGGGAATAAAGTCCATGGGTCCCGGACGATACAGGGAAACGCCTGCAATAATATCCTCCAGATTTTCCGGTTTTAGCTCCTTCATGAAGTTTTTCATACCGCCGCTTTCAAGCTGGAACACACCGTCCGTCTTGCCGGTTCCCAAAGACGCCAGCACTTTTTTATCATCATAATTAATATTGTCAATATCAATGTGGATGCCTTTGCTCTTTTCTATCATGGCAACTGCATCCCGAATAACCGTCAGGGTACGAAGTCCCAAAAAGTCCATCTTAAGAAGTCCCAGTTCTTCTATGGTGGTCATGGTAAACTGGGTGGTAATGGAGCCATCGGAGCCTCTTGATAAGGGAACCAACTCCTCTGCAGGTCTGGAACAGATTACCACACCTGCCGCATGCATGGAGGTGTGTCTGGGAAGTCCCTCCAGACGTTTACTCATATCAATCAGTTCATGCACTTGCGGGTCGGTTTCGTACATTTTACGAAGTTCAGGATTAATCTGCAGGGCACGTTCAATCGTAATGTTCAGTTCATTTGGAATCATCTTGGCAAGAGAGTCCACATAGGCATATGGTAAATCCATAACACGCCCAACATCCCTGATTACACCCTTTGCCGCCAATGTACCAAAGGTAACAATCTGCACCACCTTCTCTGCGCCGTATTTACGCCCCACGTAATCGATGACCTCCTGCCTTCTTTCGAAGCAGAAGTCAATATCAATATCGGGCATGGATACACGCTCAGGATTCAAAAAACGTTCAAACAGCAAGCTGTATTTAATCGGGTCAATGTTGGTAATTTTCAAAGTATATGCAACAATACTTCCCGCCGCAGAACCTCTTCCCGGTCCTACCATGATGCCGTTTTGCTTGGCATAATTGATAAAATCCCAAACAATCAGGAAGTAATCCACATACCCCATATTTTTGATAACGTCAAGTTCGTAGTCAAGACGTTCTTTTAAGGTAAGTCCCGTATCTCCGGCAGGGGCATTTTCATCCTCGCCGTAACGCTCATGCAAGCCGTCATAGCAAAGCTTATTTAAATAAGTCCAGGAATCATAGCCTTCCGGCACTTCAAAATGAGGCAACTTGGTAACGCCGAACTCTATCTCCACGTTACACCTGTCCGCTATTCTCTGTGTATTTTCAACTGCCTCCCACGCATAAGGAAACAGCCCTTTCATTTCTTCTTCGCTCTTAACGTAATACTGTCCGCCCTCATAGCGCATTCTGTCTTCATCCGCCAGCTTCTTGCCGGTCTGGATACAAAGCAGAATATCATGGGGCTTTACGTCATCCGCATAGGTGTAATGCACGTCATTGGTGGCAACAAGGGGAATGTTCAATTCCTTACTCATTTGAAGCAAGGTGGTATTGACCATTCTCTGCTCCGGCAGTCCATGGTCCTGCAACTCCAAAAAGTAGTTTCCCTCTCCGAAACAGTCTCTATACCTAAGCGCCGCCTTTTTTGCCTCGTCAATCAGTCCCTTTTGGATATAACGCTGCACCTCTCCCGCAAGACAGGCTGACAGGGCAATAATTCCCTCGTGAAATTCATTCAATACTTCCATGTCTACACGGGGCTTGTAGTAATAGCCTTCCGTAAAGCCGCGGCTGACAATCTTCATCAGATTGTCATAACCGGTATTATTCTCTGCAAGCAAAACAAGATGGTAATATCTGTCCTCACCACCGGTCAATTCCTTGTCAAAACGGGAATTGGGCGCCACGTAGATTTCACAGCCGAGAATCGGCCTGATTCCTTCTGCCTTGCACGCTTTATAAAAGTCAATCACGCCGTACATGACACCGTGGTCGGTAATGGCAGCACTGTCCATGCCAAGCTCTTTCACGCGCTTTACATATTCTTTTATTTTGTTGGAGCCGTCCAAAAGACTGTATTCTGTATGGACATGAAGATGCGCAAAAGCCATAGTTCCCTCCTACTTCGGCCTGTTTTATCCAATGAAAATTTACTTTTCTATTGTAACAAAAAAGAAATGCCTTGGAAAGTACCTGGCATTTCTTTTTCTGAATCTCTATTCTGTTGACATTAAATTTTCTGCCTGTAGCACAGGTTCTAAAAACACTCCGTTTTTACTGACCGCAAAATGCAAATGAGCTCCGGTGTTTGTCCCTGTTTTGCCCACCGTTGCAATCTGTTCCCCTCTCTTTACTTCTGCGCCTTTTGTTGCCAGTATATCCTTACAGCATGCATAGTAAGTCAGTTCCCCGTTAATGTGCTGAATAATTACATAATTGCCACACTCTGCATCAAATCCTGTTTCTGCTACATATCCCTCAGCTGCCGCCATCACCGGTGTTCCTTCCTCTGCCACAAAATCCACACCGCTGTACGCTTTTTCTTCTCCGGTCACAGGATGCACCCGTATACCATAGGAATTAACTATTGTCGCATCTTCTACCGGATATCTGTAAACAATTTCCAAGTCATAATAAGCTTCCGGTCCATCTTGTAAAAGTACTGCAAATTTATCCGTTTCTGCTGATACTGCATCGGATACCGGTAGTACATCATCACTTCCGTAATATTCATGCTTTGTATCTTCTAAAGGATTTTCATTCTCCGTCACCACGATTTCCTCAGCAGGAAGCATCTGTTCTTTTTCCGGCTCTGTTTCAAACTGATTCATTCCTTCGGGCAAATACTCTGCTACGTTCCTTCCCGCAGTATCCAAAGAATTTTCTGCAACAGCAATACTTGCTAAAGCATCAGTTCTGTTAACTGACAGCAATAAAATTACAACTCCCGTCACAAGAACTCCAACCCCTATTACCCATGCAGCTTTTTTCTTATTCTTTACCACGTTCTTTATCCTTCTTTTCACATTGTTTTCCCCAAACGCAATGGGATAACCTACTTTCCATGTTCCGTTTGTGGAAAGTTCAAGAAGCGTATACGCATATTCTTTTTTTCTGTCATATCCAATACTCCTGATCACTGCTTCATCACAGGAACTCTCCATATCCTGTATCATCAAATAAAATGCAACCCAGATGAGTGGATTGAACCAATATACACAACAGAAAAATAGAAATAACGGTTTTATCAGATAATCCAGACGTTTGATATGTATTTTTTCGTGAAGTATAATCAGTTCCTGTTGCACCTTATCCAGTCCTACAGGCAGATAAATTACAGGTCTTACGATACCTGCCACAAAAGGAACCTTTACTTTGGATGATATAACTATCTTTTCTTTTTTTGATGGTTTTAGCCGGTACACAAAACGGCAATAGCCTATCACTTCATAAATTAGTAAAACTCCTCCCACAAACAGCCAGACAATTGCCAGCTTTTCGGCACTTTCATAAGAAAAAGTAAGTGTAAACGCTTCACCTTTTCCGGTTTTATCACTTATTTCATAAATATGCGTTGTCTCTGTATTGGTATCTGTTCCGGTTGTAATATTTTCCTGAACGCTTATCTCTCCCGGTACATAGGAATCTGTCTTTTCACTTGCAATCGTTTCTGTAAATGGCAACCAAATTTGCGCAATATCCACATCTGTCAATAAGCCAAAGTCGGCATGTATGGTAACGGGACAACAAAGACGCAGTAATACCGCAAACCAAAGCAGATAGGAAAACAGCTTCGGAAGTCTTCCAAACAAAAAGCGAACCAAAATCACTGCCAATATCACAATGCCTGTCGTAACGCTCCTATTTAGAACATCACAAAACAACTCAGCCATCATCATGTATTCTCCTCAATAAAACGCTTCATTTCTTCAGCCTCTTCTTTTGATAATTTGCGTCCCCCGCAAAAAGCCGTCAAAAAGCCCGGTAAAGAACCTGCAAATACATCCTCCACATATCGTCTGCTCTGCCTGCTGTAAAATTCACTTTTGGTAACCAATACACTCACTATCGCATTCTGATTTTGAAAAATTCCCTTTTCACAAAGCTTTTTTAACATAGTATAAGTAGTAGATTTCTTCCAATTCATTTCTTTTTCGCAAAGCTTTACCAATTCGGTGGATGATATCGGCGCATTTGCCCAAATCATCTCTGCAAACCTCTCCTCTGCGCTCGCCAGTCTGTAATCTCCCATATGTTCCTCCTGATTTTCTGTCTTACCATTCAGTTGGTCTATTTCGCGTAGACCTTTTCGCTTTTAGTCTATAACATATAGACCTCTTTGTCAAGTAGCATACATGAGAAAACTTTTATATTCTTTCACTTGCATCTTTGACTTATCTATTATATAATTCCGTTAATATCTAAGATGTCTTTCTTGACAAACCTTATTTATTTTTACGGTGTACTTCTATGCACTGTATCACGCTTCCTTTAGGAAGCTCCGGCAACTTTGCCCGGCAGTTTGATTTTGCCGGCAGTCTCGCCGTATTACTCAATTATTTATTTTTATACGAAAGGAGATTTTGCCTATGATGCAAAACAACAATGGAAACGTTAAAAAACATGAATTTCGAAAACTGGAGGATTTAAATGTAATTGACAACTTTCTCTTCCAGGAGCTGCTGATGCAGGAGGATGACGGTGAAGAGTTTGCCAGAATCCTTTTGAAAACTATTTTAGGGAAACCTATCCGTAAGGTTAAAATTGTTCCTCAAAAGAATATTCCGGGGATTGATACGAACAAACACGGCATCCGTCTGGATGCCTATATTGAGGAAGTGGTGGATGAAGATGGAAGCAAAATGTCTGATGTAGAAGTCATTCCGACTATTTATGACATTGAACCAAACAATACTTTTGAAAAAGAAACACTTCCCAAGCGTATGCGCTATTATCACGGGCTGATTGACACCAAGCTTCTCTCTACAGGTGCCGGTTATGGTAAACTCCCAAATGTTTTTATTATCGTTATTCTGCCATATGACCCCTTTGGAAAAAACCGTATGGTGTATACAGTGGGAAACCGTTGTATAGAGGATGCTTCCATTCCTTATGAGGACGGAGCAAGAAAAATTTTCCTTTATACCAAAGGAGCTGAGGGAAACCCTAGCCAAGAGCTGAAAGATATGCTAAAATACATAGAGAAATCTACGGCTGACAATATCACAAATCAGGATATTGCCTCCGTCTCGGAACTTGTTGACAAGGTAAAGAAACGTAAGGAGGTTAGCATAAATTATATGAAATCTTGGGAAATGGAAAAAACAGCACACGACGAAGGGCTGACAGAAGGTGTCGAACTGGTAAATGAACTTTACTCCAAGCTACTTGCTGCGGGGCGAACAGATGATGTCTTAAAGGCTATACAGAATAAAACTTATTTACAAAAGCTTTTAAATGACTTTGAGTTAACTAACTAAATAACACATTAGCGTCAACATGCTTTTATTCAAAAAAGCAGCCTGCCGCAATATCTCTTGCGGTAAGCTGCTTTTCTTATGTGGTAAGTTACATATAAATGTGGTAAAGTGCAAAAATCCCCACCATATTATAAATATTTCTTTAAGTCATCAACCTTATCCAGTTTCTCCCAAGGAAGGTCAAGGTCGTTACGGCCAAAGTGTCCGTAAGCTGCTGTCTGCTTGTAAATCGGACGACGAAGGTCTAACATCTTGATAATTCCCGCAGGACGAAGGTCGAAGTTTTCTCTTACGATGTCAACTAACTTTTCATCGGAAATCTTTCCTGTTCCGAAGGTGTCAATCATGATAGATGTAGGCTGTGCCACACCGATTGCATAAGAAAGCTGAATTTCGCACTTGTCTGCAATACCTGCTGCAACAATGTTCTTTGCAACGTAACGTGCTGCGTAAGCTGCGGAACGGTCAACCTTTGTGCAGTCCTTTCCTGAGAAAGCGCCGCCGCCGTGACGAGCATATCCGCCGTAGGTATCTACGATAATCTTACGTCCTGTAAGACCTGCATCACCGTGAGGTCCGCCGATTACAAAACGTCCTGTAGGGTTGATAAAGAACTTGGTATTTTCATCAATCATATCCTTAGGAAGTACGGGATCAAATACATACTTCTTGATATCTTCATGAATCTGTTCCTGTGTCACATCAGGATCATGCTGTGTGGAAAGTACAACAGCTTCCAGTCTTACAGGCTTTCCTTCTTCATCGTATTCTACGGAAACCTGGCTCTTACCATCGGGTCTTAAATAAGTTAAGGTACCGTCCTTACGGATTTTGGTAAGCTGTAATGTTAATTTGTGAGCAAGGGAAATGGGGTAAGGCATAAGCTCAGGTGTTTCGTTGGTTGCATAACCAAACATCATACCCTGATCACCTGCGCCGATTGCTTCAATTTCTTCTTCGCTCATTTTGTTTTCTTTTGCTTCCAGCGCCTTGTCAACACCCATAGCAATATCTGCTGACTGCTCATCGATTGCTACAAATACTGCACAGCTGTCACCGTCAAATCTGTAATCAGCCTTTGTATAACCGATTTCTTTTACAGTATCACGAACTACCTTCTGCATATCAACATATGCATTTGTGGTAATTTCACCGGTAATCAATACAAAACCTGTACAGCATGCAGTTTCACATGCAACACGGCTCATAGGGTCCTGCTCCATGCAGGCATCTAAGATGGCATCAGAAATCGCATCGCAGACTTTGTCAGGATGTCCTTCAGTTACGGATTCGGAAGTAAATAATCTTTTTTCCATTGTCTTTTCTCCTTTTCTGTAATAAAAAATGAAATCCGCTTATAAAACATAAGCGGACCGACTGTCGATAATCAAATCCTCTTATTGTTCGATTAACCAAATGGTTTCTACTCGCTCAGGCAGGCACCTTCCGTTTCCGGGGTTGCCGTGGCTTCTCAGGTCCTCTGTACCTCCACCACTCTGAATAAGAGATTTCACAATATGGAATTTTCCTATCTATAGATAGGCTACACCACAAAAAGGCTTTTGTCAATATCCTTATTAGAGATTGACAATATTACCCATAAATTTTATAATTTATTTAGTGGCTCAAACGCCAAAATAAATACTTTATTTTATAAACGGAGCATTGGAACATTCATGAAACGAGTAAAAACTTCTGACCTGCTCCCCGGTATGATTACTGCCGAGGATGTACTGAATTACAACAATCAATTAATTCTTCCGAAAGGTCTTATTTTAACTGACAAGACCATTACAAAACTTGCATTTTATTCCGTCATATCCGTAAAAGTAGAAGATTCTGTTGCCAATGTCAACGAAAAGAATCTGGACGAGCCTACTTATGCCGAGAAAATACGTCAGAGTCCCGAATTCATCAAATTCAGAGATGAATTCAGACAGGATGTGGACAGCTTTAAGCAGGTAGTGAATGACGTAGTTGAAAAGGGAGCTCCACTTAACGTCGACAGACTGATGAACCATACCTTAAATATTTTGGAACCCGGCTGGACCAGCCCCAATATTTTTGATATGCTTCACAGCATGAGAGAATATGATGACGCTACCTATGTACATTGTATGAACGTTGCTTTGATTTGTAATGTATTTGCACGCTGGCTTCATTTAAGCGAAGAAGAAATCCGGACTGCTACCATCAGCGGTCTGCTCCACGATATCGGAAAGACCCAGATTCCGGACAGCATTATCAAGAAACCCGGCAAGCTGACAGAAGAGGAATACTCCATTGTCAAAACACATCCTCAGGTGGGACATCAAATGCTGGCAAGTTCAGCTCTGCCTAAATCTATTCTCAATGCAGTCCTGTTACACCATGAGAAATGTGACGGCAGCGGTTATCCTTTTGGTTTTAGCGGCGACCAGATTGACCCTTATGCCAAAATCGTATCCATCGCCGATGTATATGATGCCATGACATCAGCACGTATTTACAGAGGTCCCTTATGTCCTTTTAAAGCGATTGCACTATTTGAAAGTGAAGGTCTTCAGAAATATGACACCAAATATATCCTGACCTTCCTTGAAAATGTAGTTAATACTTACCTTCTCAATACCATCCGTTTAAACAATGGCGTTACCGGTAAAATTGTCTACATCAACAAAAATCATCTGTCATCACCTACCATTCAGACAGACCACGGATTCCTTGATTTAAGCGCCCATCCGGAGCTTTATATCGAAGACATCGTTTAATTACATAATTGCTAATACGAAAGCCGCCACATAAGTGACGGCTTTTTGATTTATCATCTTCTTTATCCGATTTTTAAGCGGAATTTCTGCAATTCTCTGTCTGTGCTTACTTTTTCAATCTGTGCTCCGAGACTCTGCAATTTCTGAGGGAAATCTTCGTATCCACGCTCAATAAATTTAATATCGTCAATCGTAGAGATTCCTTCTGCCGCAAGGGCTGCGGTTACCAGTGCCGCACCTGCACGAAGGTCAGGGGCTGTAATGCTTGCTCCCGTGTACTTGGAAACACCGTCAATAATTGCCGTATTTCCTTCCACCTTGATGTTAGCACCCATTCTGGTAAGCTCATCCACATATTTAAAACGATTTTCAAAAATACTCTCCGTTACAATACTGGTTCCTTTGGAAAGTCCAAGTGCTACCGTAATCTGCGGCTGCATATCCGTGGGGAAACCGGGATAAGGCAGTGTTTTTACATGGGTATGGGTAAGCGGCTTCGCCGCAACAACACGTACCGCATCATCAGACTCTTCCACTTCGCATCCGATTTCCATCAATTTTGCACTGATAGACTCTAAATGTTTGGGAATTACATTCTTTACCGTAACGTCGCCCTTTGTCACTGCTGCCGCAAACATAAAGGTTCCGGCTTCAATCTGGTCAGGGATAATGGCATATTCTGTTCCGTGCAGTTTGGAAACACCTTTAATTCTGATAACATCGGTTCCGGCACCTTTCACATTGGCTCCCATACTGTTAAGGAAGTTGGCAACATCTACGATATGAGGCTCTTTTGCCGCATTTTCGATAATGGTCTTACCTTCTGCCATCACCGCTGCCATCATCACGTTAATGGTCGCACCTACAGACACCACATCAAGATATATGTGGGTTCCTTTCAGCTGTTGCGCTTCCGTAATTACCAAACCACGTTCAATTCGCACATCTGCTCCCAATGCACGAAAGCCTTTAATATGCTGGTCAATGGGACGAAGCCCGATATTACATCCTCCCGGCAGGGCTACTTCTGCTCTGCGGTATTTTCCCAGGAGCGCTCCCAAAAAGTAATAGGACGCTCTGATTTTCTTAATACTGTCTTCTTCAATCACTAAATCACGAATCGATTTTGCTGTAATCTTTACGGTGTGCCGGTTGACACGCTCCACCTTAATTCCTATGCTCTCCATTGCCTGAAGCATGGCTGCCGTATCACGCAAATCCGGCAAATTCTCTATTGTGACGGTTTCTTCCGTCATAACTGCTGCTGCCAAAATACCGAGTGCTGCATTTTTGGCACCGCCTATTTCCACTTCACCAACCAGCGGATTTCCGCCTTTGATTGCATACTGTTCCATAGTATACCTCTATATCTATCATCAACTGTTCTATTTGCAAAAATTCATAAACATACTATTTTAGTATAGCATATTCTAATCATTTGTAAATGCCAAACATCAGTTCATATACTGATACGGGTCTACCTGCTTGCCGTTAATCAGAATTTCAAAGTGCAAATGTGGTCCTGTACTGACACCGGTATTTCCGCTCAGTGCTATCTTCTGTCCCTGAGATACCGTCTGTCCTGCGGAAACCAAAACCTTACTGAGATGTCCGTATCTGGTCTGTCTTCCGTCCGGATGATTAATATAAACAACGTATCCATAGCCACTACCCCAACCGGCTCTTGCAACAGTACCACCGGAGGATGCCACAACAGCTGTTCCCGTGGGTGTTGCCCAGTCAACACCTTTATGATAGGTACTTGCCCCCTTCTTAGGTGCACTCCTTCGTCCAAAGGAAGAACTCAACCGTCCGCCGGAAATCGGTTTAATATAGGTAGGCGGAATCTTGGTTCCTTTCTCCACAATTTTGGGTACCGCTTCATAAGTAACTTCTTCTTTTATAATTTCTCTGCCGACTTCCTTATCATTTTCAAAGGAAACCACTGCCACTACTTTTCTGTGTCCTGCGGAAGGCTCCTGCAACGTCTTGGTCTGTGTGGTGTACCATTCATCATTATCAATGTAGATAACGTCAGCCTCGTAGTCCTCTTCGTAGTAAAGTTCTTCCTGACGAACCACCGTAAGCTCCGGTTCCGGCACGGTAATAATCAGTTCATCTCCTACATGAATCATGGAACGCTCATCTTCCAACGTTTCGTTCATATCAATCAACTTGTCCAAAGGAATGTTGGTAATAATGGAAATCTCCGAAAGCGTATCACCCGGCTGGACTTCATACACTTCGTTCTTTTCCTGTTCCTTAGTTACCTGTTCAATGGCATCATCAAGGTCCGACAACTCCTCTGCTCCCAGATACGCCTCAACAACCTCGATAGTATCCCCAAAATCCATAGAGATTAATCCAAGATCATAATCCTCAAATCCCGGTTCCCCGGCAGGCTGTATTTCTTCAAAAAGTAAATCAATTTCCGCATCCAGTCCCGCGCTTGTCATGACAACCTCTTCTGTTGCCTCTTCCACTTCCTCTTCCGTAATTACTTTTGTGGTCAGAACGGACAATTCTCTTGTAGGATCCAGATTCAATTCCACGGTATATTTGCCCTCGGAATCATATTTGTCAATGGCGGCCTGCAAAAGCTGCTGTACTTCCCCTTTATTGGCAAGATTTACCATAAAATCATTGATTTTCACAACATAAGAGCGGTTCATGGTTTCTCTTACATTATCCGCCATTACCATAGCCATATTGGAAATCACCACTTCAGGCTTGTCCACTTCTCCCCAAAGCACTTCGCTTCCCTGCACCTCAAGTTCAGTCTCCACAAGTACCAGCTCTGTGGTGTCAAGGGCCAGCTGCTTTCTGGCAGCTTTTACATAGTCTTCCGCCTCTTTCTCGCTTTCCACCGTACCTACCTTGACGCCATTTAAAAATACCGTAAACATATTATCTCCGGTATTTTCAAAAGCTACGTACGAAGGCAGAAAAAAGATACTGACAATTACTGCCAGTACTGCTATTTTAATTTTTCTTATTCTTAGTCTTTTATAGTAACAGGTAATAAACTTCATTTCTAACAAACCATACCTTATTTGTAACAATTTCGTAACAAAAATATTCTATCAGCAAATGTTTTTCTTGTAAAGAGTCTGTTCGCTTCATATTGCAGTTTCCATATTGAAGTTATCCGATGTTTTTTGATACAATAAAGGCATAGCAAAACAACACTTATTCGGAAAGGAGAAGGGCATGTCACGGATTATTTTTCATATTGATGTTAATTCAGCATACCTTAGCTGGAGTGCCCTTTCTTTGTTAGAACAGGGAAGCGATACCGACCTTCGGGAAATTCCCTCCATTATCGGCGGTGATATGGAAATGCGGCACGGTGTTGTTCTCGCTAAATCCATTCCTGCCAAAAAATACGGAATTGTCACGGGAGAACCCATTGTTAATGCCATGCGCAAATGTCCCGGCCTTACCATCCAGTCTCCCGACCATTCCCTTTATCATGAAAAAAGCCGCATGCTTATGGATTTTCTTTCCCGCATTTGTCCTGATATTGAACAGGTCAGCGTAGACGAGTGCTATATGGATTATACACCTATCAGCCACCGCTACCCTTCTCCTACAGATGCGGCAAACCTTATCAAAAATCAGGTTCGGGAGCAGTTTGGCTTTACCGTAAACATCGGCATTTCCGACTGCAAATTGCTTGCCAAAATGGCTTCCGATTTTCAGAAACCGGACAAAGTACATACTTTATTTTCTTATGAAATCAAAGACAAACTTTGGCCACTCCCGGTTTCTTCTTTGTTTATGTGCGGAAAATCCAGTGTTCAGACGCTCCGCAAACTGGATATTCATACCATCGGCGACCTGGCAAATGCCGATAAACAGATATTGTCTGCACATTTAAAAAGTCACGGCATCACCCTTTGGGAATACGCAAACGGTATTGATGCATCTGCTGTGATATCTACTCCGCAGGAAGCCAAGGGCATCGGTAACTCAACCACCCTTTCCCATGATGTGACCTCGCGGGAGGAAGCGTTCAAAACTTTACTTTGGTTATCGGAATCCGTCGGAAAGCGCCTTCGGGAAGCCGGACAGAAGGCCGGAATGGTCAGCGTGGAAATCAAATATAACAACTTCCGCTCTGTTTCCCATCAGACTACGCTGTTTTCTCCTTCCGATTCCACACAGCAGATTTACGAAACATCCTGTCATTTGTTTGATGAACTTTGGTCTGAAACTCCGATTCGTCTTTTGGGCGTGCGAACTTCCAAACTGACTTCAGCAGACCAACCTTTGCAAATGAGCCTTTTTGATTACACGCAGGATTTTGCTGCCTCCTCAAAAACCGACACAAACTCTGACAACAAATCCACCCCGGCACCTTCCCGGCAAAAACTGGCAGCCTTGGACAAGGCCCTCGACCGGATACGCCAAAAACACGGAGAACATGCTGTTGTACGCGGCAGCCTGTTATCAGGTGAAGGCACTATGCACTCTTCCGAGTAACTTATTATTAACACGGCAAACTTCTTAAACCGCCTTATTTGGCATAAAAATTGCGGATGCACCAATGTTTTCACATCGTGTATCCGCATCTTATTTTTGATTATCTATTTTGATTTCTCTTTCCGTTGACTTTTACTTTGTTTTTTCTTTGCAGGTTTGCTCCCATTCTTCTTACGGACACTGTATCCAAAAGTCCCCAGTTCCTTTCCGAGGGAAAAGTATGTGCCGTGGGAATAAACCATGGGATGCGCCTTAGTCAATGAAAATTTCCCTTTTTCATCCATGTACGCTTCGTCTGCATGAACCGCAACCACCTCTGCAAGGAACATGTCATGGGTTCCCAGTTTAATGATTTCTTTGACCTTACACTCAATATTAACCGGGCTTTCTGCAAGTAAAGGTGCCGATACCTTGTCTGCCGCAACAGGCGTAAGCTTCATCTCTTTGAATTTATCCACGTCACGTCCGCTCTTTACGCCACAGTAGTCCGTAGCATAAGTCAGTTTCTCGGTAGTCAGATTAATTACATATTCTCCGGTTTCTTCTATCATATGGTAAGAATACCGCTCCGGACGCACTGAGATGGAAACCATCGCAGGGTCACTGCAAACCGTTCCTGCCCAAGCTACCGTAAATATATTTTGATTTCCCTGTTTATCCGCAACAGTTACCAAGACCGCCGGAAGCGGATACAGCATATTTCCGGGTTTCCAACTTTGCTTTCCCATTGCTTAAAACCATCCTAAAATTCTGGCAATCGCAATCCCCAGATTTGCAAGGGTCAGAATCATGGTAATTGTCACAAAAGGCACGATAATCTTATGACTCTTGGCTGCCCTTTCCTGGGCTTCCTTAATTTCGGCTGTCTGCTTCTCCAATTCCTCAATCATGGCAGCCTGCACATTACGATATACCTTTACATTGTCTGTATGTAAAAAGTCTTCCATATTTTTAAAGGAATTTTCCAGCTTGCTCTGCAATTCTGTCATTGTCTCAGTAATTGCTTCGAGATTGTCCGCATTCTCTTTAATCTCAGCAATCTTTGCAAGGCTCTCCGCAACCGTCTGGTTAATTCCCGCTATGGAAACGTCGGAAGTCTCTTTGATTCCTGCTATGGAAGCATCGGAGGTTTGCTGTATCTTGGATACGGAAGTAGTTTCAATTTCTTCTACTGCTTTACCAAGCTTCTCACCTGCTTCGTCAGCAAGCTGTGCAACCCCCTGTGCGCTCTCTATATTTTTCAAATTCAGTTTACGCATTTCCTGCAGACAGTCATCATATTTTCCCATCTGTTCCTTGAACAGTTCCATCTGTGTTTCCAGATTCTGCAGTTCTGCTGCATCAGCCGCTGAATTGGCACGTATCATATCCTGAGATGTCAGTTTCTGTGCAATCTTATCCATAAAATTATCCATTGTGAATTCCTCCGGTACTTTTATCCGTTCTTTTGGTCAACATTTCTATTGCTATCTTATCACTTTTACGCCAAAATGACAATGCATTATCTTCTTTGTGCAATCTGCACAATTTTATTTCGCTATTTTTGTTTTCATTGGTGCTATTAACAACATTTTTACATGATGTTCACAATTTGTTCATATTTCTGCGCTATAATAAATTTAAATTAAAGAACGGCTACGTAATGTTTTTCATTACACATATAGATAAATTTTTTCATAATAGCCCGGGTGCAGAAATGTATCCGGGCACTCCTCATTTTTCAGGACACAATCATTACTGCAAAAATAAAAAAGGAAAGTAATGAACGATGCAGGTTACCTTGCAATCGGACATTTTCTTTCCTCTTTAACTCTAATCTTCCTTTGCACTAAATGCCTGCACCTCATCATTCAGTGAAAGCATTCTTTTATCCAGTTCTGAAATCATTTCCGAACACCGAAGCAGCTCTTTCTTTATATGTTCCGGCGCATTTCCCTCAAACTTATAATTAATCTTATGCTCCAGACTTGCCCAGAAATCCATGGCTACTGTACGAATCTGAATTTCAACCTTGGTATCCACTGTTCTGTCAGATAAATTAACCGGCACCGTTACCAGCATATGATAGCTTTTGTATCCGCTGGGTTTCGGATTCACAATGTAATCCTTGATGGAAATAATCTTAATGTCGCTTTGATTTCCAATCATTTCCGCAATCTGATAAATATCTGATGTAAAGGAGCAGATTACACGGATTCCGGCAATATCATTGACATACTGAATCATATTTTCAATAGTAGATTCGTATCCCCGCTTCTTAAGCTTTTTGACAATACTTTCCGATGTTTTAATTCTGGATTTGATATGTTCAATCGGATTGTATCTGTGAACATGATGAAATTCATCATTTAAAATTTCAAGCTTGGTCGATATCTGTTTCAATGCCGAATTGTATATTAATATGACTTCTTTCCAATTATCCACATCGCTTTCACGCGCTGCCCTAAGTTCCATTACTATACCACCTTAATTTATGTATTTCCCTTCTTCTTTTCTACCCCTTTTTATTTTACCACAAATCCCCCAAAATGTATACTTTCCACAATTTTTTAATCATTTTTTAATTTTTATTGTTTATATTCTCTCGCGAAACGCGCTTTCCTTTTATGTATATGCCTCTTTTCCATTTTTTATTACTGCAATTTTTCATTTTCTGTGGTATGATTCTGTAAAAGGAGGATACACCTATGTTCAGAATGTGGGGCAAGGTCTTTCAGGATAACCATTTGATAAAAGACGCTGTCATCTGCAATGACTCATCGGACACCAGAACTCACAAGGTTTTTCAGGCAATAGACGAAATCTGTTACCAATTTGATTTAGGAAAGCCCATTTGGCTCGATGCCACCATTGCCGAATTTAAGAGACATGACAAAGCACGGTTTTATCAGGACAATTTTATTGAAAGCATTGATTTTGACTATTTGGAAATCCATGTAATCGAAGAAGATTAAAAGTTCGCTTACGAAAATTCACTTTCGCAAGCGAACTTTTTCTTATTATAAAAATTTTGTATAAAAACATTTGACAGGCGAAATAATATGTTGTAGTATCAATGTATGTTCACGTAGTTTTCAAAACTATGTGTAGAGTTTTTTATTTCAGGAGGCACATTTTATGCAGATTACAATTCGTGAACCCGGCAGTGCTATCACACATTATATCGCCATGATGATGGCTGTTGTTGCCGCAACACCACTTTTGATAAAAGCAGCTCTCTCTGCAGAAGCTGTTGCCCTGCCGGCTATGGCAATCTTTATGTTAAGTATGGTTCTTTTATACGGGGCAAGTGCTGCCTATCATTCCGTCAATTTAAGCGGCAAGGCATTGAAACGTTTCCGTAAACTGGACCACATGATGATTTTTGTATTGATTGCCGGTTCTTATACACCGGTATGCTTAATTATTCTGGACGGTTCCTTAGGCTATACTCTCTTTGCCGTAGTATGGGGCATTGCTCTCTTCGGTATGATTCTTAAGGCATTTTGGGTGACTTGTCCGAAGTGGTTTTCTTCCCTTCTCTATATTTCCATGGGTTGGGTTTGCCTTGGCGTTTTCGGCACCCTTTGGGACGCCCTGCCTCACGCTGCTTTCTTATGGCTTCTGGTCGGCGGCATTTTTTATACCGTTGGCGGTGTCATTTATGCTTTAAAAATTCCGGTATTCGGCAACCGCTTTCAATATTTCCGTGCTCATGAACTGTTTCATGTATTTGTCATGGCAGGCAGTGTGTGTCACTTCATCTTTATGTATAATTATGTTGCATAATACGCAAAAACATCTTTTATACCCCATGTACCACAAAAGCTGCCGCGCATTTGCGCGACAGCTTTTATTTTTTGGATTAATCCTCGTAACCGTTAGGATTGTTGCTTTGCCAGTTCCAGGAATCAGCACACATTTCTTTGATGCCGTATTGAGCTTCCCAGCCAAGCTCCTCTTTTGCCTTGGTGGCATCGGAATAACAGGTTGCAATATCACCGGGACGTCTGTCCTTAATCACGTAAGGCACCTTTACTCCCGTTGCTTCTTCAAAGTTTTTCACAATATCAAGTACACTGTATCCCATACCTGTACCCAGATTGTAAACGCAAAGTCCTGCTTTTTCTTCTATCTTCTTTAATGCTTTTACATGTCCGATTGCAAGATCCACTACATGAATATAATCACGCACGCCGGTTCCGTCCGGTGTGTCATAATCATTACCGAACACACCAAGTTCTTTGAGCTTTCCTACCGCAACCTGTGTCACATAGGGCATCAGATTGTTGGGAATACCGTTAGGGTTTTCTCCGATGGTACCGCTTTTATGGGCTCCGATAGGATTAAAGTAACGAAGCAGAATCACATTCCATTCAGGGTCAGCCTTCTGCATATCGCTTAAAATCTGTTCAAGCATCGACTTAGTCCATCCGTAAGGATTGGTGCACTGTCCCTTAGGGCATTCTTCTGTAATGGGTATCATAGCCGGGTCACCGTATACGGTTGCAGAGGAAGAGAAAATAATATTCTTCACACCATGCTTTCTCATCACATCTACCAAAGTAAGGGTACCTGCGATATTGTTTTCGTAGTATTCCCATGGCTTTGCCACTGATTCGCCCACTGCCTTCAGTCCTGCAAAATGTATACAGGAATCAATTTTCTCTTTGTTAAAAATCTCATTCAGTGCTTCTCTGTCAAGAATGTCTGCTTCATAGAACGTAACCTTCTTACCGGTAATCGCTTCCACTCTCTCCAAACTCTTTTTACTTGAATTGCTTAAATTATCAAGAACTACCACATCATAACCTGCATTTTGTAATTCCACCACTGTATGGCTGCCGATATAACCGGCTCCGCCTGTAACTAAAATTGCCATTTTGTTACCTCCGTTCCTTGTCATTTACACTCACATTGTAACAATGTACAAGTATATTCACAAGTCTGCAATGTTACCCAAACCTGTCGAAATGTTAGATTAGAGTACAATTCCATTCTCCTTGCAAAGTGCCTGCGCACTTTCCACCGAATCCACACCTGTCTTGTTTTTAATCGGAGCAAACTCTTTATTTCTCTCCACCTCGAAGGGAAGACAACTGTCAAGTTCATGAATCATATCAAGCACAAGCTGTTCAAACTTATATCCGTTAGGTTCCTCAGGCTTCACTGTTTCTCCGTTTTCATTCAAATAAGGAATCTTCTTCTCTACAATGTGCAAAGGCAGCTTTTGCTCCCTGATTTTTTCCAAATCAGAAACCTTAAATAAATAATTTAAAATTACGCCAAAATAATATGCGGGGTCTCCGTTTTCATCTTTGGCATTGGCAAGTTCCTCAGTAAGTTCATAGTACTCAATAATGGAAGGTTTTCCGTCTTCTAAACACATCACTCCTACCTTCTCATCAGGCGCACATTTGCGCACCACCTTGGAGCCACAGGCACAATCTTTAGCAATCACTGCCCCAACAAAACATGGGTCCGCAATACGCTGCAGCACATTGTCCACCGCAAACACATTCAGCCACTCCACACCGTCAGCCATCGCCTTCTGCGCTACTCCCCACTTATACATCGAAGAATACCATCCGCCGTTTCCGTTGGGTGAAGTAGAAATTTTCCACTTTTCTTCCATGTATACCTTACCTTCATAATCAGATGCGGGTGCCATTTCCTGCATAAAAAAGGTAATGTAGTCACTGTTATATCCGAAATATTTGTGTTCCTTCAAAAAGTTCACTGTAGCTTCATGGTTCTTGTCACTGGTCATTACATAAAGCGGTATCCAACTTTCTGCCTGTTTCACCACATCCATCAAATTTTCAATCAGCCTCTGGAAAATATACACATCCTTGGTAATTCCTATATTGTACATACCTTTCGGGTCATCAGAACCAAGTCTTGTTCCCATTCCTCCCGCAAGAAGCACTGCTCCTACCTTGCCTGCTTTGACAGCTTTCAGTCCGAGAGCCGTAAACTCTGCTTTCTTTTCTTCTATTTCAGATAACTGCATTGCCGCAAGGGGAGAAATTTCTCCTCTTCCTTCATCCTTCTTCTCATCTTTGCAAGAAGAAAGCATAGAAAAATCGGTATCGGCAATCTGTGCCAGCAGTTCCTGTTTCTGCTCATCATTTAACTCATCATAATATGCAAGAACATGTTCCTGTCCGTACTGTTTCAGCTTTGATAATGCTTCCTGATAATTCATTACAATACCTCCGTATCATTCCCTTTATTCCCGTCAGTTTTTCCTTCTGACCCTTTCATTATAAAGTGATTCCCACAAATATGCAACACGGTCTTCCCCTTGCCTTTACACTCTCGCCCTTCCTTTACCACCGTCCATGCCATTTACCTTGCCCGGTAAAAATACAATATAAAGAAAGCGTTAATGTGATGTTAACCCCCCGTTAAGACAACGTAAAACTCTCGTTAAGGAATTTCCTTTTCTCTTTTTCCCTTTCCCACAGACTGCTAAAATGACTTTGCAAAAATAAAATTTAAGAGGTATGGCAAATATGAATATTGGTATTTTATTAGTTATGATTATCGGTGGCGCTGCAGGTTTATTCTCTACTTTATTTTTAGTTATTTCCCTACCCGTTGTTATCATTTGGAAAATTTATCGCAAAATTGCAAAGGGAATTCCCCTTACTATGTAGCCCCAACTACAAAAATACTGCCGAAAGACGTTTATTCTTCCGGCAGTGTTTTTTTCAAAAAGTTAATAAAATTTTTTCCTATAATCCCTATCACATCTTCTTCTCTCATCCCACGAGCAATCAGCGCAGCCGTGACAAGCGGAATCTGCCCATGGTCTAAAAGACAATCGGCTTCCTTTGGCGGCTTTGCACTTTCATCACTTTTCTTCCTGAGCGCATATTCCGCCCTGTCATAAGAATCACATAAGTCAAAACCAAACCCCACATGCTCCGCACCGATTTTTCTCGCTTCATATTCCGCATGAAGACAAAGCATTTCCAAATGGTTTCCGCTTTGTGAACCGGTAATTAAACGACAGCCGTTCAACCCCATAACGCCACCCTTTTCGGTCAAAGCACGCATTTGTTCATCGGTAAGGTTCCTGTAATTGTCATACACCGCTCTTGCACAGGAATGCGTTGCAAGAAACGGTCTTCCGGCAAACATAGCAACATCCTCAAATCCGTCATCATTCAAATGACTGACATCTAAAAACCATGACAATTCCTCTATTTTTCTCACAGCTGCCCTTCCAAGCTCCGAAAGTCCGCCCGGCATCTGTCTGTGTTCACTTGCTTTGCAGCATCCCATTGCAAGTGCATTTTCCCTACTCCATGTCAAGGCAGCTCCGCGTACCCCAAGTGCATGAAGCTGCTCAAGTTTTTCCAAATCCGTCCCAATACAGCAAAGGCCTTCCATATAAATTAAAATGCCTATTTTGTTTTCATCAAGAACCTGTTGCAATTCTTTCACGGAAGTAACAATCATTACATTTTTCAGCGACTTGCAATCACGCTTAAGCACCTCTATCTGTTGCATGGCATTTTCCCATGCGCCCTCGGTTCCTTTCGCGCGCAGTATGTGATTGGGAACATACACAGAGGACATAATCAGATTAATTCCCGCTTTTTTCCAGTTTTCCAGATAATAGGTACGAATAATATTCTTCTCCCCTGCTTCCGTTCGCAGTAAAATTTCACCCGCCAAATCCAGATGTGCATCCACCACGGGATACTTCTGATGTAACTCCATTGCTTTTTTTACATACTCTTCTTTTATTCTGATATCCATGTTTTCCGAGACCCCCTTACAACTCATGCCATTTTGCACAAAAATGCTCGATGCCGGCACATCATGGTGCAAAAAAAGGTACACTGGTTATCAATGTACCTTTCTTTATCTTATGCAACTATTTCTCAAGCTCTACTGTTTTTAATAATTCTCTGATTTCTTCCACGCCAATCCACTCTGTATTGTTGTCTGAGCTGTAAGAAAATCCGTCGGTTACCTTCTTGCCACCCTCTTTAATTTTCTGCTTGTCATTCCATGTCACCTGCGGATATACAATGAAATGCTTATCATACTCGTAAGTTGTGGAAGAGTCCTCTACTGTTACCATGATTTCATGAAGCTTCTCACCGGGACGAATACCGATTTCCGGCATTTTACATCCGGGAAGCATTGCTTCTGCCAAATCTGTCACCTTAAAAGAAGGAATCTTGCTGATGAAGGTTTCACCGCCGGTTGCCTCCTCAAGGGCTTTAATTACCAGTTCAACACCCTGTGTTAAACTAATCCAAAAACGGGTCATGCGGTAATCTGTAATAGGCAGTTCATTACCACCGTTTTTGATAATATTGTTAAATACCGGAATAATGGACCCACGGCTTCCTGCCACGTTACCGTAACGGACGATGGAGAAATTAATATCCTTTGTTCCGGCATAAGCATTGGCTGCAATAAAAAGCTTATCAGATACCAGCTTGGTTCCGCCGTAAAGATTTACGGGATTTACCGCCTTGTCTGTGGAAAGTGCCACTACTTTCTTAACATTGGTGTCAAGTGCCGCATCAATTACATTCTGGGCACCGTGAATATTCGTCTTAATGGCTTCGTTGGGATTATATTCACAGGCAGGCACCTGTTTTAAGGCTGCTGCGTGAATCACATAATCCACTCCCTCGAATGCTCTTGTCATTCTCTCTTTGTCACGTACATCACCAATAAAGAAACGGAGCTTGTCCGCGTATTCTTTAAACTCATTCTGCATCATGAACTGCTTAAACTCGTCTCTGGAATAAATGATAATCTTCTTGGGATTATAGTGAGTCAGCACATATTTGGTAAAACATTTACCGAATGAACCGGTACCTCCGGTAATTAATATCGTTTTATTATCTAATAACATCATCAAAGCCTCCGCTATGTTTTATTTACTATCACATCGTCCATTTTAACATGAATTATTTGTAACGGCAATTCTTTTTCATTTCTTATTCCATCTCGTAAAGAGTCCAAAGATTCTTCTTTGCCACTTCCCTGTAAGAAGAAAGATTTTCATTGCTCAAAAGCAGGTTCTCAAGACATTTCTCTTTATCGTCTTTATCTGCCACATATACAAGCAGTTTTTCGCTGTCCGTAATCACCTCATCCGTTATCGGTTCCTCATTGTTCTGATTTGCCAAATAAATGCGGGGATATACCATCAATTCATCAGAAAGCCTCCACACATTCAAATCCGAATCGTCCCGGTAATATACCACCACCGGCACGTCTTTATTTTCCTCTGCATAAGCCATAATCTCCTTTTCCTCTTCATAAAGGAAAAAGACTTTATTTTGGCAAAGCGCCGTAACATCTATGATAAGCAGTACGACAATCGCCGCAATTACCGGCAACTTTTTACCTTTCAAATACTTTCCGAAAAGAAGCTCTATAGGTTTTGCCGCAAAGTAAATCAGCAAAAACAGTAAGATGCCGTAAACAGGAAGCTGATAACGGTTGGAGGTTTCCCCCAGCAGCAGCGCAGTTTTGGAAATTGTAAAAAAATATCCTGCCGCAGTAAATAAAAGAAGTCCGATAAGCTGCTTAATCTTACTATCTTTCTTTTCTTCCAAAACATGTCCTGTTTTCTTTTTATAGAACACCGTCAACCATCCGAGACACACTATCAGCAGAAAAATGCTAAGTGTTCCGTTCATCACATAGTCATCAAACAGCCCTGAAAAAAAGCGTAGTCTCCCAAGCGTATTTTCTGCATTGCTGAATTCGCTTACCGCCTCGGTCCCTCTATACCCTCTGAAAATATGTGACAAAGAGGAAGGGTAATACAAAATTGCTGCCAAAAGTCCCACCGCGCAAGTTCCTGCGTACAGAAACAGTTCTTTTATTTTTTTGCTTTTAAGAAGCAGGAAACAAAAACCGGCCCCAAAAAAGATATGATAAATAATGTAATAATACTGAGTCAAAAATCCAAAAAAAACAATGAACCCAAGCGGCAAATAAAAGGGAACTCCAAATTTTTCCCTGCGCCATGCCCTCACATGCAGACAGGACAGCGCCAGAATAAACAATGTCAGCCATTGATACATGCGGATAAACATCACGCCGGAAATCACTGCTGCACTAAATCCCCAAAACAGACACACCGCAAAGGCGTAAGCAAAAGACTGCTTTTTTCTCATCCCCAGTGTCTCTTTTACCAGATAAAACAGCAAAAAGAAGCTCGGCACAAAAGCAATAAGGTTCACCGCAATTCCCAACCACTTGCTGAATACTCCGGGGAAGAAAGAACACACCGTATGCAGCAGATAATAATAAAAAGGAGGATGGACATCCCAGGACTGCATCTGTTTTACAATATTGTAGCGGAATTGCTCTCCTTCAAGCACCACAAAATCATTGCGGAAATTATCTCTCTCCTGCCAGGTTCTGTCTTCCACAAACAGTCCGGCAGTCTTATTGGTAGAGTAATAAGAATAAAACTCATCCTCATGAAAACCGGCTTTGCGACCGCCATAATACAGCAACGTTATCATCTGCAAAAGCAGCAGCAATAATAGCAGCACTGTTCCTATTTTGTTTTTTCTTTTTTCCTGCAAATTAATTACGTTCATTCTTTGCTCCGCTTTTTTAACAATCTGTGTACTTTCCGGACAAATGCCGGTGCATAAGAAAACAGCAACAGATATTTCCTGTTTTTCTCTGTCAAATATGCATTCTTTCGAATTTCCTTACGGTGGCTTTTCACATAACGGCACACCTGCACATAAAATTCATTGTCCTTCTTCATCATGGAAATCGGAATATGAAGCAAATAATCAAGTCTCTGAAACAGCGCAAACCGCACAGCTTCTTCTTTTAAATGAGGATATTCCTTCTCCACAACTTCCTCTACTCTGTCCGCATTGCGCACAATATCCGTAAACACCCTCGGAAATGTCTCCTCGTCCCTGGTTCTTGTATTGCTGCCGTAGCGGTAAAATACATGGTAATCCTGCTCCGGCAAAATTGCTACCGCCGGAATCTTCGGAAGCAGGCTTACCAAAAGTCTGAAATCTTCATTCAGTTCTCCCTCAGGGAAGTGATTTTCTTTCAGCAGTGACGCATGAGTCAGCTTGGTACAAAAAGAACAATCTCCCTTATGTAAAAGAAGCTCCCTCATAAACTTATCACATTCCCACAGCTCCGGTTTCTCCGGCGGAATACACACATCCTCCATCCGGTTTCCCTGTTCATCAATCTCATCTCTTGATGTCTGCACCATCAACAGATTTTCCTGTAATGCCACCGCAAGCAGTCTTTCGTACATTTCCGGTTCAATATAATCATCGCTGTCCACAAATCCTATATACTCCCCTCTGGCTTTCTCAATACCGAGATTTCTCGCAGAGGAAACACCACCATTTTCCTTGTGAAATACACGAACCCTTTTATCCTCTAAAGCAAATTTTTCAGCCATGGCACCGCTATTGTCAGTGGACCCGTCATCCACCAGAATAATCTCCAAATTGCGATATGTCTGTTTTCGGATAGAATTTACACACCGCGGAAGCCATTCCACTATATTATAAATCGGTACAATTACGCTCACCAATACCGGTTGTTGCATCTGTTGCATCTATTTACCTTCCTTGTCTTTCTTCATTAAATATTGATACATCTTTGCAGGTGAAATCACAGGCGCCTGACTAAGGGGTCCGCCTGCTGCCGGAACTGCCTCTCCCTTCAGCACACCTTCTGCAAATCGCACAAGCTCCGATGCTGCCTGCTCTGCATTCCATAAAGAAGTAATGGTCTCATAAGCCGCACGTCCCATCTCTTCCATACGCTTAGGATTCTCTATCAGGAAACAAACTGCCTGCGCCATTTTATCAAAATCGCCATCCGGGTAAATCATTCCGTTCTTTTCATGCTCTACCAGATAAGGTACCGCACCGGCCTGCACGTTTGCCACTTCCGCGCAGCCACTGTTCATGGCTTCATTTACCACAGCCCCCCAGCCTTCCAGATGATTGCTGGTAAAAATATGAATATGGCTTTTCTCCATAATTTCTCTGACTTTTTCCGGCTCCATGAATCCGTAAAAAATCAGTTTATCTTCCACATCCGACTCTTTTGCCATGCGCAAAAGCTCCTGCTCCATCTCGCCGCTTCCTACCATGTGGATACAAAAGTCCGTATACGCTTTTCCCTGCCAAAGGTCATCCCGCTTTTTCAGATATTCCGCCAGACGTATCATAAATTCAGGATGTTTTAAGGGCATAAATCTTCCTGCCCACACAATCGACAGAATCCCCTCTTTTGCCTTCAGCGACTGCCACTGCTCATCCGTGTATTTTACCGTCTCCGGGAAATATCCCCAACGGTACATTTTCTCCGGATACGATTTAATCAGGGCAAAATCCGAAGCTACATATGCCCCCGCACATAGCAGATATGCCCTATCGTTTCTGAATCTGAAATGCTCCCGGTATTTATGGATAAGTCCTTTTGGTGAAATGGCCTTCCATTGCCCTTCCCTGTAAATGCGCTCACTAATCCTGATAACGGGCTTTCCGGCAAGCAGCCTCTTTTGCACTAAGTCTTCCCGCTCACTCCAGCCTGCCAGCAAAATATCGCTCTCTTCTATCAGCGAAAGACATTTCTCTTCTTTCTCATACAGACAGTGTACATAGGGAAGCGTGATGCCATCGGTATGCCACCCCATGGCAACTCTCTCTTCTTCCATGGGACTTGCCTGTACAAAGAAAAAATCATTTCCCAATAATTTATAACATGCATTGCAAAAGGGAATCTGATGATGATTGATATAATTTGATAAAAAAGTAATTGTCATATTATCACCGTATAAATTTCCAGTAATCTCTGATAGTTTGTCGCGCCGTCATGCACTTTTCCTGCGCGTTCCCTGGCAGCGCAAGATATTGTTTCTACATCTACGCCCTTTTTTGCGTCATCTTCAAAAATAGTACATACCGCATTTGCCAATTCCCGCGGATTTCCGCTTTTAAACAAAAATCCGTCTTTTCCATGGGTTATCATATCGGGGATACCGCCCGCCTCTGACGCTGCCACAGGCACACCAAGCAGCATCGCTTCCCCTATGGTATTGGGGGAATTTTCCAGTACAGAGGCACAAACAAACACCTCCGAGCGTAAAAACCTCTCCTTCATCTCCTCCTCAGAAAGTTTACCGAGACTTTGCACCTTATCTTCCAATCTGTACTTACGAATTAGCGAGAGCAGATACTTTCCATAGGCAGAAATTTTTATTTTATCTTTAAAGGTTTCATTCTTTATAATACTGTTTCCTGCCACATAAACCTTGGCATCGGGATATCTTTCCAAAATCATGGGCATAGCTTCCAACAAAAAGTGAAATCCTTTCAGCGGATAATCTCCCTGTCCCAAAAAAATACTGTGTTTTTCACAGTTTTCTTTCTTCCAAACACCTTCATAAAAGCTGCTCCGCATGGTTTCATTCATGCTGTGGTATTTCGCCCCCGGATTTACTTTTGCGGTTCCTTTCCGGTCAAAAGCAGTTCTTCCGGTAATGTGACCGCAAAGACGGATGACCTCCTTTTCCCGTTCTCCTCTTTGGAAAAACTTCTGCTGTTGCTGCTTTAGAGAATCTTTTCTGATAAAATCACGGAAGCTCACGGCCTCGCACACCTTCTGCGGAAGTCCTGCCATGTACACTTCTGCGATTTCATAACATAATCCCTGGATTCCGAGAAGTGTTTTTTCAGGCTTTCCGAATACTTTTGCCGCCGCCAGTGCATGAGGAAACTCCGTTCCGAAAATGTGAATCATATCCGGCCGGAAATCTTCATATATTTTCTGAAATGCCGCTTCCATAGAACTATTGTAACATTCCGGGTGCTGCAAATCTTCTTCAAATGCATAGCAGGGCACACCGCAAACTGTCAGCGCCGCCCCTTCCTTTTGAAGAAGTATGCTTCCCTTTTCTACCGGAAAACAGATTCCGAGAGCAATTTCCCTATCCTCTTTTGCGGTAAGTGCCTGAAAAATACCGGTAAGCCACCCCTCCCTGTTGCTAAAGGGAAGTCCGGCCTCCTTTGCAATCACCGGCAACATAATATTACAAATCCATAACACTTTTTTCACTATGATTTCCTCCGGGCGTAAACAAGACTCTTCACCTTGTTGTAAATTCCCGCCGTCTTCTCATTTCTCGCAATCCACGTACGAAGCGGTGCCAAAGAAAGAATCATCACCGCCTTAAACTTGAAAAGCTGCGTTTTATTCATATATTTCCGGGTAATTTCACGATGCTCCGCAGCGGATGTTCTGCGGTTTTCTTTGGTCTCCGAAAATCCGCCACCCTCATAATCCGCAATCAGCAGGTCAAAATGAGCAAAGGTAACACCTTTCTCAAATCCACTTGCAAAAAAGCACCACAAAAACTGTTCGTAATCTGCCCTGACTTTATATTTTGTTTCAAAGGGATGTGCCGACAAAAGCTCCCTGCTGTAAAAGCAAGCCTGATGACAGGGCACATTCCGATAACAGCCAAAAGCATCCATTTTTGGATTGGAAGCCACCACCTGTCCGGTTACACGTTCATAAATATCTCCGTAATAAATGCCCGGGGCTCCCGGATGAGTCAAAATACTTCTTTCTATATGCTGTGCCATATCTCCCAGCACATTGTCACTGCGAAAACAGTCTCCACAGTTTAAATAATATACAAAGCAGCCTGCCGCCTCTTTTGACGCCTGATTCATTGCATCATAAATACCGGAATCTTTCTTTTCAATCAACCGCAGGGAGATTGCCTCATGCTCCTGTTGCCACAGGGTAAACATCTCCTTCACACGCTCTATGCTTCCGTCATTAGAGCCGCCGTCTTTTACAATGACTTCATAATCATGGAATTTCTGCATTTTGATGCTGTTTAAGGTTCCTACCAGTTTCTCTCCCGGATTTAAACACACTACCAATATGGAAAAATAAGGTCTTACACCTTTCATTGCTTTCTCTCCCATCTTTCGCAAATCAGTTCACGTCCGAAAGAATCGGCACCATCTCATGAAACATAAAAGTTTCATAGGGCAAAATTCTGAGTCCGTCATTTCCGGCCTTCATCAGAATGAAAATCGCGAAATACAAAACTCCCGCCATAATCACACCTGCCGTCACAAATTTCTTCAGTTTCCGGTTTTCAATACCGCTAAGAAGCGCCGGAATGAAGAAAATATGGGTAATGGTCAGGTAATAACCGATTCTGGAAATAATCGGCAGGAAAGAGCAACATACGTACATCACAAGCGCCCCTAAGTTGCAATAAAAATAGAATCTGTTCCGTTCATTGTCTTTCACCGACTTTTTGTAACAAATCAGCGCCAAAATCAAAATCCCTAAGCACCTTGCTATATTTACATAGCTGGTTCCGCCCTCCAGATACTCCGTATCTTCATAAGTCGGATAAAGAAATACCACTACTTTCAAATAGAAATCCTGTAAAAAGAAAAAGGTCGTGCAAAACAACGCTCCAAGCGCCAGTTGCCACTTTTTCCAATTGCGGGATGCCAAATAGTAAAGCGGAAGCACCACAAGAATCGACTTGTGAAATGTCGCACCAAGCACAATCAGAAATACTAATTTCAGCCACTCTTTGCGAAGCACATAAGGAATGGCAAACAAGGCAATCGCCAGTGCCAGATAATATCTCACCGTATTAAAAGACTGGAAGTAATAACCAAATGCCATAAACAGAAAAAAGCTGAATCCGAAAGAATCAGCCTGTTTGTACATCGCCACAAGAAACAAAAGTGCCGTAAAAAAAGCAAAAAAAGCAAACACCAGCAGATAATTCTCAAATCCGCTGATTGCATAAAGTAATTTTACAATTCCGTTAAATCCGATTTCGGTAGGCACATAAGCATCACAATTTACCAGATGCATAAACTCTACATACTTGGCATAATCATTTCCCACATTCAGACGACACGCTGAAAGGGCAAACAGAATTACAAAAATAAATGTCAGACAAAGTCCGTTTAGCAGCTGTTGCCTGCTCATTCTGTTATTTACTGCCGTGCAGTGATTATTGACCAGCATGGCAAGCCAAACTGTCACTACCGCTACTAAAATATATAAAACCATAAGTTACCTCAATCTGCCTTCCGCAATTCCTTCTTTCATAAAGCCGTAAGCTTCTTTCAAAGAAATTTCTTTACACATTTCCGCCTTGTGTGCATACAAAAAGCGCAAAGAAAAAATCTTTGCCATTTTTCCGTACAGGAAATGATACAGCACACCTCTGTCCACAAAAAATTTTTTGTGATATCCCTGAAACCAGGTAGATTCCCGATAAACTTCCTCACCGATTTCCGCCGTGGAAGTATACATGTGAAGTCCTGCCGCAAGGCAATCCCTAAGGAACAAACTGTCCTCGCCGCAACTATACTTTGCACCGCCGCCAAAAAGCAGGGAAAAACTCACATTTGCCTTGCGAAGCGCACTTAACTTTGCCGCCACCGCAAAAGTCGGATATCTGCCGTAATTATACCAGCGAATCCGCCTTTCCGATTCGTTATAATATGTTTTCCTGGAAGCATCTACTTTAAAATTAAATGTAAGTAAATCCGCATCCGGATTCTTTGCAAACGCATCCGCTATCTGCTTTTCATAGTCATCATAAAAACGGATATCTTCATCGGAAAAAAGCACAATATCACCATCAGCGTGAAGAAGTGCCGTATTTCTGTTTAATCCCACGCCGCGTTCCGACATACCAAAACACCGGATTTTCCTGTCACCACGGGAAAATTCCTCATAAAAATATTTATCGCACTGATTCACGATAATCGCATCTGTTTTCAAATTCATGTCACAAGCCAGCGCCTTAGGCTCCTTATTAACCGCTGCCGCCAATACCTGTATTTTCATACTCTGTTTTCCTTTATCAGTTATAATACTTATTCAAGAAGTCTTCATCCGCCTGCGTCATAATCATGCCAAGCACCTTACAATCCTGATTGGATAGAAGTGAAAGTACACGCTGTGTTTTCCTGCTGACATTAATGCCGTAAGGAAGCAAAAGGATAACGCCTCCCAGCACTCTGATTTGCTCACAGGCATCCTCTGTAATCATATTTTCATCAAATGCAACTGCTTTCCATGCATCCAAAGGCTCCTCTTCGCCTTCCTGTCTGGGAAGTGTCCATGTCAGTCCGCCCATTTCACCGTCACCGCCGATGAACTCATTTTCTCCGGCATTTAACAGCTTTTCCAGTTCTTCCACCCTTAAAGCGGCATGATTTTCCATATCAATCACGGCAAACATTTTCTGCTCCTGCAACAGATATTTGATGTTGGATGTCAGTTCTCTTGCGTAGGGCTGCAAGCCTTTCTGACTTTTCATCATCATACCAAGGGCTTTATGTCCGTAAATCTTCTCTAAATCCGCCTGCACATACACACCGTCATCCATCACATAGAAAATGGTCAGGACAAACATTCCTATCACCGCCATCACAAGTGCACCTGTGATACATGCAGTCACAGTCCGGTCATCCCAATAAACTCTGGCAGGCTCCTGCGTTCTGATTGCTTCAATCCGCTTTAGTTCTTCGCTTTCCTGCGCATAATCCATCAGCCCCACTTCCACTGCTGCCTGAATCTCTCTTACGCTTTTCTCATCTGCGCCCTGTACCGTCACCGTAAGCAGACGGATATCTGACAAAATTTCTGCCGTAGTTGCTTCAATTACTTCTTGCCTGCTATAACCTCCCGGCAAATTTGCTTCAATTTTTTTCATAATAGGGTCGGTGTCCAAAAGCTCGTTCCATGTATAACCGTTATAATACTGATATACCTCTCCGCCTTCATCCACAGCGAAACTGATATACAGTTTGGAAACAGCCTCATAAGTAATGGGCATACGCATTGCTCTTGCAACCTGATAGCTGACGCCGCCGATTATCGCACCCAGCACCACTACCATCAAAAGCAACCATATTTTCCCCTGCATACAGAGAAACAGACGCTTTAAATCCATTCCCTGTTTACTGTAATCTGCATTTTTTTTCATAGTCTACTCCTCAGTCTTGTCCGAAGACTTCATAGCAGTCACCTGACTGCTCTCCACACCTTCCGTGCTTTCCGCTTTAATTAAGATTTTCAACGTAAGAAGCATGAGCTTAATATCCAACCACACGGAATAATTTTCAATATAAGATAAATCCAGTTTCAGTTTATCATACGGTGTTGTATTATACTTGCCGTACACCTGCGCATACCCTGCAAGTCCCGCTTTCACCTTCATGCGGAACACAAATTCCGGCATTTCTTCCACATATTGTTTGATAATTTCCGGTCGTTCCGGCCTTGGTCCGATAAATGACATATCGCCCGACAAAATGTTGAAAAGCTGAGGAAGTTCATCAATTCTCACTGCCCGGATAAATTTACCGATAGGCGTAATTCTGCTGTCATTCTTAGCAGCCAGTCTTGCCACGCCGTCTTTCTCTGCATCTACACGCATGCTTCTGAATTTCATAATCCAAAATTCTTTTCCGCCCATGGTACAACGCACCTGCTTATAAAAAACAGGGCCTTTATCATAACACTTGATACAAATTGCTGTAAGCAACATAATCGGAGAAGTAATTACAATGAGCAGTAAAGCACATACCACATCGATAAACCGCTTTGTCATTCGCTGCTCTACCGTAAGTGCATATTCCCTTGTCAGCAAAATCGGTGTATCAAACAAATGAAGCTGGTCAGACCCCTGTACAAGCACATCCGGTATCTTTGGCATCATATACACACGAATGGATTGTCCGTAGCAGTATTTCAAAAGCTTATTTCTGTCTTCTGTGGGAATATCCCATAAAACCACCGCGCCAAACCGCTCACCGATTTCTTCTTTGATTTTATCAACACCTTCAGAAATATTAATACAGCTTACAATGTTGTACTTATCCTTACGAGTTGCAAACTTTCGTAATATATCATCGATAGAACGTTCTCCGTAAACAAGTAACATTTTTCGTGGCGGAAATACCTTCCGATACAGCATATTACAGATAAATATCCATAGCCCTGCTATGATAAATTGTAACAATGTAGCTCCCACAAAATATTCTGCCTTTACCAGCCAGTTATTCATAAGGGAAATCTGCAAATAGGTAATCACATTTACAAAAAGCAGGGAAAATACCTGTGAGAAAAATACCTCCATCGGCTTTAAATATCCCACTTTGAGTCCGCCGTATGTGTGAAAGAAAAAGAACAACAATACAAAATAAATGGCTATCATTAGCATATGCCCGTTTTTGTAAAATTTAAAACGAAACGTATCTTTACTGATTACGGGATAATAATATGCAAACCAAAGATAAGCATAAACCGCTGTATGGAAAATCAGGCCCGCAAAATTCAGCCATAATACAATCATTCTTTTCACTGATTCCAAACGTTTCACTTCTGCACCTCTATAATCGTCTTAATGTTGCCCGCATCGCCCAAAACACAAAATAATATGCGGCAGCAATTACCGGAAGCTGCTCCTGTCTCCGGTACAAATTCCAAATTCGCTTGATTGCTTCCCACTTATTGGAGGATAAGGACTTTGCCGGCCTTCTGTAAATAGCAAGCACTTCATCCAATCCACAGGCAACTATACCATTTTTTAACAGTTTCCACCAAAAAGCAGTGTCTTCACTTTTTACATTGGGCATGGAAAGCAATTCTGCCGGTATCTTTTTTCTGTCCAGTAACACTGTAGTTGTAAAAATAACGGTTCTCGACAATGCCCTTCTGTATGTCAATTTTTCGGGAACATGTACTATTTTTCCTGTTCCTTTGGCATTTTCGTCTCCGAACTCATAAGCCGAAAAAACAAATGACGCCTGCTGCTTTTCCATGAATGTCATTTCTTTGGAAAGCTTCTTTGAAAGCCAGATATCATCCGCATCCAAAAAAGCGATATACCTGCCTTTTGCTGCCTCCATACCGGTATTTCGCGCCATTGCAGCACCTTCATTCTGCTGCTTTACCAGTAACCGTATTTCCTGTCGCCTCATACCTTCCTCAAGGCTGTTTCTCTTTTGAAGATATTCCTCAATAACCGCTTTACTGTTATCTGAAGAACAATCATCTACCAAAATCAGTTCCCACTCCTGATAGGTTTGCTTTTCTACCATGCGAATGGTTTCTTCTATATAAGCACCGGCATTGTAAACCGGCACAATAATGCTGACAAGTTTTTCCTGCATGCAAACTAAATCTCCTCTTTCACAAGGTAAATCGGTCTGTCTTTTACTTCCATATAAGTTTTGGCCAAATATTGTCCCACAATACCAAGACAGAGAAGCTGCACACCACTGATAAGCGAAATGATACATACCAATGACGGCCAACCGGATGTGGGGTCACCAAACACAAGAGTTCTGACAATGATAACTCCTATCAGCAAAAATGCTGCAATACAAAACACAACTCCCATCACAGACGCAATGGCAAGGGGCGTTGTGGAAAAGGACGTAATTCCTTCAATGGAATAAATAAATAACTTCCAAAAAGACCATTTGGTCTCTCCTTTTTTGCGCTCAATATTTTCAAATTCAAGCCACTTGGTTTCAAACCCCACCCAGCCGAAAATACCTTTGGTAAAACGATTATACTCTTTCATAGAAAGAATGGCATCTACCACCTGTCTGGTCATCAGTCTGAAATCCCTGGCTCCGTCCACAACCTGTGCATCGGAAATTTTGTTCATAACTTTATAAAACATTCTTGCAAAGAAAGAACGAATCATAGGCTCGCCTTTTCGAGTCACCCTTCTGGTTGCCACCATATCATATCCCTGCCAGATATTTTCAAACATCTCCGGCAAAAGACTTGGCGGATCCTGCAAATCGGCATCCATGCACGCCACATAGTCTCCTTTTGCTTTTTGAAGGCCGGCGTATAATGCAGCTTCCTTCCCGAAATTACGGGAAAAAGACACCAAATGCACTCTGGCATCTTTCTCAATCAACTTTTTCACTTCTGATACCGTCGCATCCTTAGAGCCATCGTCTACATACCAAAGTTCGAAATCTATCTCATGGGCTTTCAAAAAGCTTTCATTCTTTATAAATTCCTCATAAAAATAAGGCACATTTTCTTCTTCATTATAACAAGGTACGATTGCACTTAAAAGCTTCATAATTCCTTACCCCGACAAATATTCTTTAATTTAATTATTGTAACACATCTGAAAAAATATCACAACACGCTGTCTTTAAGGTTTTCCCGCAACGCAATAAAGCTGCACCTTAACAAGATGCAGCTTTCATTTTACCCCTTTTACTCTGAGCGAGGGCACAATCTGTCCGCTGACTTTTTGTACCATTTTCCGCTTAGAGTCCTTCCTGTCCGCAAGGCAAATGCATATATTCCACACATCTTTGCAATACAAGTGCAAATGCACTCAGTGAAATTGCCATAATGCAGGAAAACATATACTCACTTTGCAGATAAGCAAGAATCATTGTAACTATAACTTCCGCCCCAAGTATCAGTCGTGTCCTTTTTTTGAAGATATGTGCTTCCTTTTCCGAAATCGGTTTGTTTTTATCCGCCATCGGAGCCAGAATAAAAATCACCGCCACAGAAATAAAGAATAACTGCCACAAGGTGGAAATCATACTACCTTTCAGTGCAAAGTATTTAATTGTAAGTAAGGCTGTCGCAAGTAAGGCACAGGATTCAAAATAACAGCTTACATATCCGCCGGAATGATATCCTCCTGCGTAAGAGCGCAGAGGAATAAACATGCCAAGCAATAAAACTCCGTGCCACCACATACCAAGCAAATAGCTGATAAGCAATGCCGAACCGAAATTCACCGCTATGGCAACCACAGCCTCCATTGCTTTGGCATAAAGTTCTATATACTTCTCCTGTATGTTTCCGTTCTCTGCCAAACCCGCAGCCGCTTTTCTGAAGAAATTATCTGTCATATTTTCTGAAATCGTTTATTTCTTCAGGCATTTCGGGCTGATGGAAAATAAAAAAGCAAGTATATAAAGGCATAATTAAAATCATACCGGTTAAAACTGCTGTCAAAACTTTTTCCAATCTTTTTCTCATACTTTTCATTTTAATCACCTCTTTATATCAGATAGTAATATAAAAAGATGTATTAAAAAACAATCCTGTAATAATTAACCCTTCTGCTTGTAATAATTAGCCTTCCAACTCCGGATAATATAAAAAAGTTTTTACTTGGAATGTCTGATTTTCCATATTTACTTCAAACACACCATTATACTTTTTCACAATTTCTTTCACGTTTTTTAATCCAATTCCATGATTTTCTTTATCTTGTTTTCCCGTTATCAATTCATTATCTTTATCATGATGTATTTCTCCGTTATATGCATTTTGAATTTCAAATAAAAAAGCAGTATCATCAGAAAACAGCTTATAATGTATTACTCTTTGCTCTTCACCTAAAAAACTTACCGCTTCAATTGCATTATCCATCAAATTTCCCAACAACACATTCATATCGCCGCTCGAAATGTTGATTTCACCCCTTGTCCGAATATCTCTTTTCACTTGAATTTTTGCTTCATGTGCAATTTCTTCTTTATAATTCAAAGCTGAGTCTATTCCTATATTTCCGGTATTTATAATATCCGCGCTTCTCTTCAAAACCCCTATTCTTTCCTTATACAGTTCTCTTAACTTTTCATATTCCGTTGCTTCCAGATAACCAAGTTCCAATATGTAATGGTTACTCATATCGTGACGAATTCTTCGAAGCATTTTCCACTGCTGTTCTACATTTTCACAACGCATTCTGTAATATTCATTTTGTTGCCTTATCATTTCTGTATTCATCAATTGCTCAATATTTGCTTGCATCTTCTGATACATATAATACGATAGCAAATTAATAACCAATAAAACGGTAAATACTATTGTTTTTCCAATAGTCACATTATGGTAGTCATCCGATGCAACCACATAAAAAACAATCAGACTTCCTACCGGTATCACAAATATTTCCAGCCATTCCACAAATCCAACTTTAATCTGTTTTTCCTTTTTTGATAAATAGGCAACGGCCTTCACAATGATAAAACATACTATCTTCGAAAGTGCACTTGCTAAATAAAAGCTACTCTTTTCACTTCCCTCTCTTCCACTACCAACACAATTTACCATTGTCAGGAAAAATCCCACCAGCATCTCTGAAATAACCCCAAAGACAACCACCATAAATACTAATACTGCTTTAGTCCGTATACTTCCTTCATATAAGAAAAGCACGATAAAAAAATTAATAACCAAACTGCACATACCATTAATAAACGGATGTTCATTGGACGTATAACTCCCCACATTCCATGCGACAAAACAGCCACACCATCCCAGCACAAACAACAGTTTATTTTTTACCTTTACGCCCAGCACCTGGCTATACAAAATATGCAGCGTAAATATAAAAAAGATATCCATCATCCATGTAAAAATTTGTATTTCCATACTTTTCATCTCCCTCGGCATCTTACCTTTTCATAAAAAAACCACTTACGCTCCTTGTAAGTGGTTAGCATTCATTCCCGCTGTTTCAATTCGTCACTGCTCCATCATAAGCATATGTATTTCACGCACTTTCTTTCGATTATCCTTGCTTATAGTCAGTTTTTCTCCATTACTCATTGTCAGTTCCGAATAATGGTACTCTTTAATATGCTTTAAATTAACCAGAAATGATTGATGAATTCTCAAAAACTTACAATTCTTATCTTCTATCTGTTTTTGCACATCACCCAGTTTCCCATAAAAGGAATACCCGGTGTCCTTGCAGACAACGAAGACATGCCTCCTCTCACTGCTGAAATACACTACATCAGCAAGCGAAATAGTAAACTGTGCCTTATTAATGCGAAAAGAAAATGTTTCGTCATCCTGTCCTTTCATTCTCAAATAAGCATTCATCACCTCATCCACCTTATTCTGACTTACCGGCTTACTTAAGAAGTGAAACGGATGTACATTATATGCATCTTTGTAATAGTCCTCATACTGGGATACAAAAACAATAGACGTGATAAAATCGACTTCCCTGATTTTAGCCGCAGCCTCAAGACCATTCATCTTATCCATTTCCACATCCATAAAAATCAGGTCAAACATTCCGTTTTCAGTAATGCAATACAAAAGCGGTAATCCGTCATTAAACTTTCTGACAGATATATTGACTCCGCTTCCTGTCGCCCAAATCCGTAAACTGCTTTCCAATTTGTTTGCAAATTCCTTTACATCTTCACATATCGCAATTTTAAGCATCATCTTCCTCATTTGTTCAAAAACACATTGCTTTGTAACAGTATAATTAGTTCCGCGGGGAGTGTAAACCTGACTGACGCCAAATTCGTCCAAAAATTTCAAAAACCGCCGGGATTATGTCACGTTTCAGCCATGACACCTTCCGGCGGTTTCACTCTTCCATTTCTTCTTTCATTCTGATTTCCATCAGTCTGTACATGTAATTCAGATGTTTTAACATTTCGGGAACCATTCTTATCTCCGTATCCGAAAGCACTTCAAGCTTTTCGGCAATTTCTCCCACATACACTGTTTTCCCTTTTTTCATGCTTCCGCAAATTAGTTCATCCAGTGTACAGCCCAAAACATTGGCAACTTCTATCAGCTTTTCAAGACTGATTTTACTTTTGGCATTTTCTACATTGCTGATGTGCTGTGTGGACAAATGCACTTTGGCTGCCAAATCAGCCTGAGACATATTACATTGCTCTCTTCTGCGCTTGATTCTGATTCCTAAGTCTATATAATCAATTGCCACTCACATCACCACCTGTATCACTTACTATAACCTGATAAATATTTTATCCAAACAGTCTTCTTTTGGAAATCAACTGATAGAATACTTTATTTATATAGTTTTATTCTCGCCGGATTTATTTCTGATTATGCAGTATCCTACTCTGCAAGCATTCGTCGCCCGACACAAAAGACAATGAGGAGAGGCATCTTTTCCTCTCCTCATCCAAGATCTACACGTGCATTCAGAACAGCCCGGCCGTCCTGTTTATTATAAAAGATATTAAATTCTTTTAACGCAAATGTAATAAATTGTTGTTTCAGATGTAATTTTTATCACATATTTTCCAATAAGTTCATATGGTACTGCATTACAATGCCTCTTTTTTCCGCACTGATAGAAAGCTGTTGTTTGTTTCTCATCACAACGAATTTAGGATGAAACTGCAATATTTGATTGCCATTTACCAGATAGGATTTGTGAATCCTAAGAAATCTTGTAGTAAAACGCTTCAGCTGTTCCTCCAAATCATCCAGTTTTTTATAGAATTTATAAACATCTCCGTTCTCCATATAGATGCGAATTACCCTTCTGTCACTGACAAAGTACAGTACCTCACACAGTTTCACACTATATGTTATGTCCCGGAAACGAAATACATAGTTTTCATTCGAAAAACGATAGTCTTTTTCTGCCTGATCTAAATTTTCTATTATCTTCTTTTCCGATGTGGGTTTTTCAAAATATTGAAACGGATGCACTCTAAATGCTTCTTTATAATAGTTGTCATATTGAGAAATAAAGATTAAACAGATATGATTATATATTTCTTTTATTTTGGCTGCTATGGTCACTCCGTCCGTTCCGCCGCCCAAAACAATATCCATCAGTACAATATCAAAATAGCCGGTGGCCTCTATATCCGCAAGCAGCTCTTCTCCGGTAATGAACTTTTTCAACTGTATGTTTAAATGTCGCTGGCTTGCCCATTTTTCAATAACCCGGCCCAGCCATTCCCTAAACTCAACCCCGTCATCACAAATTGCGATACGCAACATACAATTTCCTCCTTTGTCAGTTACCGTATCATCATATCGGATAATAATTTTGTTGAAAATCATGTCTGAGAATTGTTTATTGTTCCAATTATATTCGAAGAAAAATTTATTTTTGTCTTATTTTGTGACATTCGCTAAATAATTCAGGGACCTGATTGTCTCATTTGACAAACCGGTCCCTTACATCAACATCTGTCTGTTTTATTGTTACTATCTGCTTTTTCCTTCTTCTTTACAGATAATATACCGCAATTCCGGCAAAAATGAAAAGCATTCCGAGAAGCTTTCTTTTCGTAATTTTTTCCTTAAAAAAGAAATAGCTCAGGATAAGCACCATGATATATCCGGTTGCTTCGATAATCTGCACATTGGTAAATTCCATTCCCGAATACGCAATAATTGTCATGAACATCGACACAAACATCATGCCGTATCCGCAAATCACATAAACATTCAGATATTCTCTAAGCCACGAGCTGTAAGTCTTCTCTGCACTCTTTTTGAGTAAAATCTGAGAGAAAGAAGCTATCAGCACAGAAACAAGTAAAACTATCATATGCATACTCATCACGCTTCCTCCTTTTTCCCGTTCAATATTACAATTCCCACAATCACCAGCAAAATACCCGCTGTCTTTGATGGCGTAATCTGTTCTTTAAACAGCAAAGCCCCCCAAATCATTCCCCAAATCAGCGTCACTGCTTTATTTGCATACGCAACGGACAATTCAAATTTCTTAATAATCTGCTGCCACAAAAGCGCATAGATTCCCAGTATCACCAATTCCAAGCCGTAAAACATAATAAACATAAAGCTAAACTGCTCCTGTTCAGATGCCAGTTTTGCCACAATACTGTTGATACTGTAAATAAAAAAAACAGCCTGCAACATCAAAATATCTTTAATTTTTATGTTTCCTTTCATTCTTATCATCCTCTCGGTTTCAAATTCTTTAATGATTTTACCACAGCAAAATCCTTCCGTATATTAATTTTTTATGAATATGTGGATTTTTTTGTCCAATAATAGTAAAATGACAAGGTAATGCAAATTGTCGAAGGAGATTTTTTTATGAACAACGAAAATAAACAGCCCGAAGAAACTACAAAAAAGACGGGTTTTAAAATTAATTTTCACATTGTTATTATCGCTGCAATTTTACTGATTGCCGCTTTTTCCGTTTACCGCCTGAATCGCTGGAATCAGGGTACCGCCATTGCCGATGACGGTGTGGAAGTAGACCCCTCTCAATTCGATGTGGAAGCACTTGACATGATTATTCCCATGGACGCCTCCCGTCTGGAGGGTCACGAAGATGACGGTGTTACCACAATTCTCTGTCTGGGTAATAATCCCTTCACAGATGACCGTGGCGATCAGAGCCTTGCAAACATGATTGCACGCAAGACTGACTCTGTTGTCTATGACTGTGCTTTCCCCGATTCTTCCGCAGCTTGTAAATATGCGATTTATAATCCGGAATACACTAAGGACCATTTCAATTTATTTTATGTAGTGGAATCTTTCAGAAACAATGACTTAACTGCAATCAACTCCATCGCGGGAGATGAAGCAGACCCCAGATATCAGGAAGCAGTTGACGTGATGAAGACCGTGGATATGAATAAAGTTGATATCATCCTTATCATGTATGACAGTACGGATTATAACAACGGAACTCCTTCCGATAATCCGGACAGCCCCTATGATGTAACAGCTTTTACCGGCGGCCTGAGAGCTACTCTTAACAACATCAAAACCACATGGCCTTATATCCGTGTTTTTGTAATGTCCCCTACCTATGCACAGTACATGGATGAAGACGGAAATCTTCATAACGGCACTACCAAGGACATCGGAAACGGAACCTTAAATCACTATGTGGTAAAAGAAGCAGAAGCAACCATGAGCTGTGGTGTGTCCTTTATCGATAATTACTACGGCACCATCAACGAAGATAACTATCAGGAATACATGCGTGACCATCTCCACCTTAACGAAAAGGGACGCGAGAAAGTAGCTGATCGTATCGCCGATATTATCAACAACCGTTTGGGAGTGGTTTCTTCAAATTAGTGTATCGTCCATTTGAAACTAGGTATTGCATTTCCATACCGCGCGAAAGAAATTTGCCTATCATTGGCTATGAGAATTTTGGGGATTTTACGAACACGACTGTTGCAAATGTCTATTAACTGTCCGTGCGAGAACTCAAAGCCGTACCTTGCAACAAATACCCAAAAGCCTTTTAAAACTTTTTGAAAAAAATCAATCGGCACACTTTAAAAAATGTACAGCCCATTCCAACATGTCTGAGCAACAGCGAGTTTTGGAATGGGCTGTTTATTGCATCTTTAAAGTGTGCCGATTAGATTTTTCAATAAAGTTTTATAGGCTTTGGTATTGTTGCAATGTTATATTTTAAATTTACTTCTCGGCTAAAAGAGCGGCAAAATCAAATCCCTCCACTATTTCAAGCATATGGGACAGGTATTCATCAATCGGCTTCCCCTGTCCGTCTGTTCCTTCTTTCTGCACAAGACAGTTTCCGTCAGCAAAGCATTCCGCCATAAACCGGTTAAAATCGGGATGATAATGACTGTAATCCGCATAGTGGTTCAAATCAAGAATGATATCCTCCCTATCGGGGAAAAAGTATACTTCCACATTATCATAAGCGTTAAGCCGGCTTGCAATATAACGGTACTCTTCTATAGTTGCATCCAAATGATTTTCTTTCAAAACATCATTCCAATACAAAATACTGTAGGGCGGGAAAAAAATCACAAATTCCGTTTGCGGATTTGCTTCAATAAAGGGGCAGATATTTACCGCCAAATTTTCTTCCACAGAAGGAATATAGGCATCTGCTGCCGTCTCCTGCTCTACCTGCTCAGGGGATGTGTAGTTATGAAGCACCCACTCCTTACTGTAATATTCTTCCGTCCACCAGCTGGCATATACGGTAGCCAAATCCGTGGGTTCCGGGTCTGCAATGGGGCGAAGCACATAATTAAGAAGTACGTCCTTATTCAGCACGTAAGAAACATCATTTAGCACATTATCGTCATACAAATACTCCGGTATAGGATACTTGGTCTGGTCTACCGCTCCGGTATAAGTAATCACATCAATTCCGAGAAAAATCTTTTTCACATCAGGATTATGCTCAAAAAGAATTTCCATAATATTGGCCTGGTCTTTGGGAAACGCTGCGCTGTAACTCAGCTTAATGGTATCCAGTCCCATCAGCTCTTCAAACCAGTTGGTATTAAAGTTAACCGTCATGGAGGAACCCAATATCGCACTGTCATATTCCATATTTTTTGCCATGCCCGGATTTTGGCAAAGCTGATTATCCACCTGATAAGGAAAACCTTCCAAAGGCTTATGATAATGAAAAAACGGGTCCACATACACTATCAGCGCCACTACTATCACACAAAAAGCCGCTGCCAGTGCCACTATCCCCATCAGTGCCTTCTTGTATCCGCCTGTATTTACATTTTCACAAATATCTGTTCTCTTCTTCCGCATATATTCTTATGCCTCGCATTGCACATTGCCCATTATTATTTCATACAAATCATTTTGTGTAAATTTTTATCACACATTCACTTTTGACAAGCATTCTTCCGTGTCAGAAATTCACATACAGGAAGCTGCTCACATTGGAAAAGGTAAGAATACACCAGGTAAGCAGCACCGACAGAATCACTGTATTTACCACTGTCGGCCTTAACTTTCCGCACACATCCACTGCTGTTTTTGCAAAAAAAACGATTAAAAGAGCTACTAACAGTATCGCAAACATCAAAATATAATCTGCCCAGTCATATTTATCGAGCCGCAGCACCTTTATCACATACCAAAACTCATCCAGAATAAAGCTCTTTGCAAAATTTCTGTTTATTTTTTCAAATTCAAATGACACCAGTTTTCCCAAAACTTCCAACGCCTGTTCCACCGACGTTGCCCTGAAAAATACCCATGCTACATTTACATATAAAAAGGTTGCCGCAACGGACAGAATATGTCCGATTCTGCCTTTTTCTTTTTTTCCTCGCTTTTCCTGCCACCATCTGGTTATGACATTTAACACTCCGTGGAGCATCCCCCAAACAACAAAGGTAACTCCTACGCCGTGCCAGATACCGCTCACAAGAAACACAAACAATATGTTAAAATAAGTACGTGCTTTTCCTTTCCGGTTTCCGCCAAGGGGAATATAGAGATATTTCGTAAAAAAGCGGGTCAGGGTGATATGCCAGCCCTTCCAGAACTCAATAATATTCTCCGCTTTGTAGGGCGAATGAAAGTTAAGCGGCAGGCAGAATCCCAGCATTTGCGCTACGCCCATTGCCATGTCACAATAACCGCTGAAATCAAAGTAAAGCTGTAACGTATAGGAAAGCATCAGAATCCATGCATCGCCTGTATGAAGCGCTGACAGATTCGTATACCCGTGTTCCACGGCTTTTCCCAATGTATCTGCCAGAAGCACTTTCTTGGAAAGTCCCAAAATAAACAAAGCAAATCCTCTGTATGCCGCCTCCCAGTTAAAATCGCGTTTTTTTATCACACTGTCTAACTGTCCCTGCATCTCTTCCGGCAACATAATCGGACCTTGCATGATTTTAGGGAAAAAGATCACATAAGCACTGTAATCCGCAAGGGATGTCCTTCCTAAAGTTCCCCGATAAGCCTCCATCAGAAATGCTATCTGGGTAAAAGTGAAAAAGCTGATTCCGAGCGGAACAAATGTAAGCCCTGTATATTTAAAAACAAATAATGTCAAAATGTTTACTGTCAGCCCGGCAATCAGCCACGGTTTCTTTTTCCCGCTTTGTGACATCCCACGATACAACGCATAATTAATGCCCATACTCACAAGAAGCACCAATGCACTCAGCACATCCGACAATCCCAAAAATACCAATGATATGACAATCAGAAAAATCTTTGTGGATGTTTCATTTCCGATTTTTTTCTTACTATGAAATCCCCAGACGCAAACAGGGAGAAAACATAATACAAACAAATATGAATTAAACAGCATGTTTCCTAATCCTCTTCATAGTATTGATCCCATTCCTCTACCACCGCTGCCGTAACAGGATCTTTATATACACGATAGCCTTCTGCTTCCCCTATCAGTTCCAGTCCATAATCCGCAGGGTCACTGTCTGTTTCCCGTTTGGGAGAAAACACAAGATACTGGCAGTAAACCTCACGGGTCGCCTCCAGTAAATCTTCCATTATAATGACTTCCGTCTCTTCCATGGCATAATGCACTTTATTGTAATAATCCCACTGACTGGCAATCATTTCGCGCCCGTAGGGCATTTTGATATTTGCATCATACTGTCGCACAAAATAAACCAGTTCCTCCGGCACAACCACCATCACATGACTGTTTTCCTTCTCCGGTGCAATCATATCACAAATTGTAATCACTTCATCCGGAATATGATACAAATTCTCTGCCTTTGAAATGTAGGGGCTGTCATAAACATAGTCCCCGCAAAGAATAATAAGGGCAGCCGTCACCGCAAGGCCGATTCTTTTGTGCCTTCCAAACAGTCTGCATGCTCCGTAAACGGTAACAAGACCCATGGGAATGGTCCAAAGCACTCTGTAATAAGTCTCCCCGTCAAGGCCGATTGCCACAAACCCTTTTCTGCTTATAGGACACAAAAACAACAGCAGAATCAAAACCGGTGCATACACAAACATCAGACGTATATTTTTATCTTTTTCCGTAAGTAAAAGATAAGCCCACGCCGCCGCAAACAGCAAAACTAAAAACTTAAGTCCTGTATATAATTTAAATATCACAAGGCTTTCCATAAAAATTCCGAACATGGCTTTTTCCTCTCTGCACAAATACCTTTATCGACTGATAAGCAAATAAACAAGCACATATAGTGCACTGGGAATACAGGTTAGTCCCGCTTTCACCAATATGCCGAATTTCCGCTCTTTTATCATAAACAAAAATGCCAGTCCCGCTACCAAAAGTGCACTCAGCATTACCGCAAGGGAACTGCTCACTCCCGCCGCCAAATTGATAGCTGTAAGTATCATCCAATAGCCCATTTCTTCTGTTTTCCTGCGCGCCTCATCTCTTGCTTCGAACAGGCAGAAAAACACCCAGAAAACCGCCGGCAATATTAAATTCCCCGCAACCGATTTACCCTGCCATGTTCTCGTCAGCAAAAAGGTTTCATTGGTATAAATTGATACATTACCGAACAGTTGGAAAAGAGCCATCAACACCATAAAAACCGGCAGCCTGTCCTTTTTCCCATCAAAAAGCTTCTGTCCGATTTTGTAGTAAACCAAATAGGTGAGACACAACAATACCGGCGGAACAATACTATGTGCAACTACAGTAGCATGAACGCCACCCATAGTTCCGATAAATGCCTCCCATATGGGAATCAGAGCAAGTCGTGTCTTGCATCCAACGGAAAACTGATGCCCGTATTGGGGTCAATCCGATACAAAGTGTCCTTTTGCTGTGCAATTACCCCCTGTACAACATAATAAGAGTCATCCCCGTCAAAAGAGGCCATGGTAAAGGACATGTACATCTGAAAAGCCAGAATCACCAGGAATAACAGCCAAAACAATTTATCCTCTAAACTGCTTCCTTTCATACGGTCTTTGCTCACTAAAGAAAGCCGATAGTTCTTTTTGGAGGCAAAACATGTATACATCACTCCGGACACCGCCAGCACCACCGTTGCAACCGCAAATAATAACACCAACAGGGAGTAGCCGTGGTATACCTTAAATATTACCACCGGTATTCCTATCAGCTCAAACAGAGCAAAGTAGAACAAATATCCTGCCAGAAATACAGTTCCGGCGCTTCTGTCCTTTTCCGGCAACAATGCTGCCGGCAACAGCCCTATTCCTAATGGTATAATAAGCAACCAAAATATGAAACTCATGATTTGTTATCCCTCCATGCATACTGTTTTTATTTTACACTAATTTCCCTGCAAACACTAGTGCATATTTTTCATTTTCAGCCCGTTTCTCATTGCCTGCTTTTCATCTTTCTTATATAATAAAGTTACCATTATTATACAGGAGAGCCCTATCATGACTGCCAAAGAAAAAACACCGAATAATTTTAAAAAATATATTCCCTTTCTCCTGAGCATTTCGACCGCGCTCATTGTTCTTACGGCTATTATCATTTTTCAGTATATGCGTTCATGCAGTACCGTTTCTGCTGACCCGGTCTCACCATTTGTATCAGACTTGAAAGTATGTCACCTTGTAAATCCGTTAGGTCTTGATGAATCTGCTCCCACTTTCAGTTGGCAAATGAATAGCACAAGGCGTGGAACAATGCAGAGTGCTTACCGTATTACCGTTGCTATGTCACAAGAAGCTCTTACAGACGGAGATTTTTGTTGGGACAGCGGCAAAGTAATCGACGATAAATCCGTAGGAATTCCTTATCAGGGCGAGCCTCTTTTGCCCAAAAGCCGCTACTATTGGCAGGTATCTGTTTGGGATGAAACCGATACCCTTATCACCGGCGTGGAAAATGCCTGGTTTGAAACAGGACTAATGCAGGAAGGTATGAAAAACGCCAAATGGATTTCCGCTCCTATCAAAAGTTCTCCCGTTGCAGATACTGAAAATACTGCTTACTCTCCTACCACCTATACTATTACCTACGAACTGACCGTAAGTGATACTTCCGCAGGCTTTGTTTTCGGTGCAACGGAAGGCCAATACGGAGATTTCTATATTTGCGAAATCTCTCATGAGGTTGAGCAGTCCTTACTGCGTATACATGAAATGACAAACGGCGCTTATACTTCCACGCAGGAAACCGACATTACGGCTCATCTTACCGATGACAGCTCCAAGTTTGCGGTATCTCTTTCCGTCCAAAAGGATTTGTTAACCGTAAACATAAACAATGCTGAAATAGGCAGCTTTCCCATCAACGAAACACCTATCGGCAGTATCGGATGCTATAAGCGAAGAAGCAATTCTTCTGCACTGCTGGACAATATTACGGTAACAAACTCTGCCGGAAATGTCCTTTATTTCGAAAATTTTGAAAGTGAAGCGACTATTTTTTCCCCCTATTACACCAACATTACAGAAGGACAGCTACGGGTAAGCAGCGGCTTTTTGCTGACTCCCGGATACGAAGCTCCGGCGCCTTTATTCCGCCGCGAATTTACGGTTCAGGACAAACCGGTTAAAAGTGCAAGACTTTATATGACTGCTCTCGGAAGCTTCTCGGCCTCCGTAAACGGTACTGCTGTTTCCGATGATTATTTCAGTCCCGGAAAGCTTGCCTTCAATCAGCAGCTTTCTTACATGACGTATGACATAACACCGCTTCTTTCACAGGGAAGTACTAATGTTCTTGGTCTTACCCTTCTGCATGGCTGGTATGACCGTGCCGTGGGCTACCCGGAAATCCTAAATCCCTGGGGAGATACAAACGCGCTTCTCGGTAAATTGGAAATCTGTTACGAGGACGGAAGTTCCGAAGTTATTGTCACCGATGAAAGCTTTCTGTGCTGCACCGACGGTCCCGTTAGAAGCGATGACATTTATCAGGGTGAGTTTTACGATGCCAATTATGAAAAGACAGGTTTTGACACCGTCGGCTTTATAGCCGATGATAGTTGGTTACCCGCAGAAACATCTGCAGTAGATTCCGGTTATTTGTCGCTTCCTTTAGTGCCCAAAAAGAACGAACCCATTGTTTGCATCAAGGAACTTTCTCCTGTTTCTGTCAGCGAACCCAAGGAGGGCGTATTCGTCTATGATTTCGGACAAAATATTGTAGGCACCTGTCGTATCCGGCTCACCGGAGAGCAAGGACAGGTAGTTACCCTGCGATATGCAGAAGCCCTAAACACCGAGCAACTGGCAAACCGTGACGATGCCGTAGGTACCATATGGACACAAAATCTGCTCACCGCAAAAGCCACTGATTATTATGTATTAAAAGGCGATAAACAGGGGGAGAGCTTTGAACCCCGATATACCTTTCACGGCTTCCGTTATTTACAGATTACGGGAATTGACGACGCATTGCCTCCTGAAGATGTTCAGGCACTGGTGCTCTCCTCCAATCTTGTCGGAACAGGCAGCTTTACCAGTTCCAACGAACTTTTAAACAAGTTTTATGAAAATACCGTAAGGAGCCAACAGGGCAACTTCCTTGACAACCCCACGGATTGTCCTCAGCGTGATGAACGGCACGGTTGGACAGGAGATGCGCAAATCTTTTCACTGACTGCTTCTTACCATGCAAACACTTATGCTTTCTATGAGAAATTCTTAGATGAAATGCGCCTGCTTCAGGCTCAGGGCGGCTCCTTCCCGGATATGGCTCCCAGAAACTTCGGTACCAATCCTGACGGAACCGGCGGTGCCATGAGCAACAATTGCTGGGGCGATGCACCTGTTGTCATTACTTGGAATCTTTATCAGCAATACGGCGACATTACTATTGTAGAGGAAAATTATGAAGCCCTTTGCAAATGGGTGGATATGTTAGTTAATACCAGTGATGATTTTATCCGCAATTCAAACGGCTACGGTGATCATCTTGCACTGGCAACCACACCTCCTGAATTATCCGATACTGCCTGGTGTGCCCATAGCGCCCACTTAGTCTCCAAAATGGCTTCCGCTCTCGGCAAGACACAGGACGCCGCTTATTATGCTTCTGTTTATGAAAGCTTTAAGGAAGCCTGGCAAGAAGCCTTTGTTTTGGAAGATGGTTCTATTGAGTGCTATACCCAGACTGCTTACTGCCTCGGACTTGCTTTTGATTTGTTCCCTGAAGGACTAAAGGAAGGTGCCACCACATGTCTGATTAATAATTTGGAATTTAATGCCTACCATATGCATGCAGGCTTTTCCGGAATCGGTTACCTGCTTCCGGCACTGTCTCAAAACGGACAGATTGATGCTGCATACAGACTGCTACTGCAGGAGGAATCACCTTCTCTCCTCTATCAGGTCAAAAACGGTGCAACCACCACCTGGGAGTTTTGGAATGCTTATCAGGAAAATGAGGACGGCACCTACACCCTTTCCGGTTCCCTGAACCATTACGCTTTCGGTGCACCGGCAAGCTTTTTATACACGGACGTTCTGGGTATCAGAAGCGACGAAAACGCCCCCGGCTACAAACATATTTTATTAGAGCCTCACCCCACCGCTTCTCTTTCCCATGTAAGCGGCAGCTACGACAGCACATACGGCAAAATCGGAGTTAGTTGGTCGCAAACTGAAAATGGCTATGAATACTTTTTTGAAATTCCTGCCAACACCACAGCAACCTTATCTTTACCTGCCCTTACCGGTTCACAGGTCTATGTTGAAAGTGGAAAAAACATTTCTGATGCCGAAGGAGTAGTTTTGTCAGGAACTTCAAATAATAAAATTATATATGAATTATCTTCCGGCAATTATCATTTTACAATTTCTCCTTTGTAGACACTTGTTTGAAATTGTGTTAAAATGAACTTTAATAGATGTTTTTCGAAAGGTAAAATACGATATGAAAAAAGCACTTATCATCGGTGCAGGTCCTGCCGGACTTACTGCCGCTTATGAACTATTAACCAAATCCAAAGACATTGAGGTTATCGTGTTTGAAGAAAGTGACTGCTTCGGCGGTATTTCCAAAACAGTAAATTATAAAGGTAACCGTATGGATATGGGTGGCCACCGCTTTTTCTCCAAGATTCCCGAAGTTAACGCATGGTGGGACAACATGCTTCCCATGCAGGGACATCCCACATATGACGATATTTTATTAAATCGTCCCATGCCTCTTAGCAAAGGTGGTCCTGACCCTGAAAAGGAAGACCGTGTCATGCTGACAAGACATCGTGTGTCACGTATTCTTTTTGATTCCAAATTTTATGATTATCCGATTTCACTAAAACCGGAAACCTTTAAGAATTTTGGAATTCTTACAACTTTAAAAGTAGGATTCAGCTATCTCGGTTCTCTCGTACACAAACTGCCGGAAGATAATCTTGAAAATTTTTATATCAACCGTTTTGGACGTAAACTCTATTCCATGTTCTTTGAGTATTACACCGAAAATCTGTGGGGACGCCATCCCAGCGAAATTGATGCTTCTTGGGGAGCACAGCGTACCAAAGGTTTATCCATCTTTGCTATTATCAAGGATGTATTCGGTAAAATTTTTAAAGTGAAAAACCGCAAGGTAGAGACTTCATTAATTGAAGAGTTTAAATATCCCAAGTTAGGTCCCGGCCAGTTATGGGATGTTACCGCAGAAGAAGTGGTAAAGCTCGGCGGTACCATTTACAAAAACGCAAAAGTCACCAAGATTCATAAAAATGCTGACAATATCCTTACCGGTCTTACCTACGAAAAAGACGGACAAGCCTTTACCATGGACGGCGATTACATTATTTCCTCCATGCCCGTGAAAGATTTGGTTGCCGGTATGAATGATGTTCCTGCAGAGCCCGCAAGAATTGCAGCCGGACTTCCCTACCGCGATTATATGACTCTCGGCGTTCTTGTTCCCAAGATTAATCTGGTAAACAAAACCGATATTAAAACCGTCAGCAATATAGTTCCCGACTGTTGGGTTTATGTTCAGGACAGAAATGTAAAGCTGGGACGTTTCCAGATTTACAACAACTGGTCTCCTTACATGATTAAGGATTTGGAAAATACCGTTTGGATCGGTCTTGAATATTTTGTCAATGAAGGTGATGAATTCTGGAACATGACCGAAGAAGAATTCTCCAAAATCGGTATTTCCGAGATGATTAAACTAGGCTTAATCGACAGTGCCGATGTGGTTCTTGATACTCATATGGAAAAGGTAAAGAAGGCATATCCTGCTTACTTTGATACCTATGATGAAATTGATACTTTGGTAGATTACCTCAAATCCATTGACAATCTTTACTGCGTAGGACGTAACGGTCAGCACAGATACAACAATATCGATCACTCCATGGTTACTTCTTTTGAAACCGTCAAAAATATTTTAAGCGGTCAGAAAGACAAGTCCAACATCTGGAACGTCAATACCGAAAAAGAATATCACGAAGAAACCAAGCAGAACGAAGCGGAAGTAGACTAATTCATGAAAATAAGGCTTAAAGATATTTTTTCCGAAAACAGAATAATACTTTTATGGTGTGCAGCAACAGCTTTCCTGTTGCTGCTCATCTGTTCACGCTCCTCTTTCCTCTATCCCTGCAATGATTGGAACGATGCCAACAGCTACTTTACCATGGGAAAGGGTATGATGAACGGACAGATTATTTACCGTGATTTGTATGACCAGAAAGGTCCTTATCTCTATCTCGTTTACGGAATTGCCTATCTACTCTGCCACGACTCGTTTGCAGGCGTATTTGTATTTGAAATTATTGCAATAACTGCTTTTTTGTATTCCTGTTACAAACTGATGAATTTATATTGCAGCAAACAGTTGTCTATACTGTTGCTCCCTCTTCTCGGTGCAGGAATTCTTTCTTCAAAAAGCTTCTATTGGGGCGGTGCAGCCGAAGAATTCTGCCTGCCGTTGCTTGGATTCTCTTTTTATTATTCCGTCAGATATTTTAAAGAGCAGACCGACGAGATCCCTGCCCTTAAAATGATTTTGATAAACGGAATTTTAGCCGGCATCATTATGCAGGTAAAATATACAATGCTTGGTTTTTATTTTGCCTGGATGGCAATGATGGCGTTTGCTTTCCTTGCCAAAAAGGATTTCAAAGGTTTTTTTAAAGGCTGTTTTACCTTCCTTGGCGGCATGCTGCTTACTGCTATTCCCTGGCTTTTGTTCTTCGGTTTCAACGGTGCATTAGACGATTGGTATCAGTGCTATATTTACAATAATGTATTTCTCTACAGCAACCTGCAGGAAGAAGGAAACGGTCTGTTCCAAAGAATTTATGACCTTGCCAAAATATTATACTGGCTGATTCTTGATAATCTTTCTTACTTTGGCTTTATCATTATTGGTATGCTCGGACTTTTGCTTTCCTTTAAAGTACGTTGGTATGAAAAGATAAATTTGCTGTTATTGACAAGCTTTTTGTTTGTAGGAATTTATGTGGGCGGCTCCGTGCTTCCCTATTATTCGATTCCGTTAACCGTATTTGCCGTATTGGGCTTTGCCTTTATCGGCAGCATATTACAACGTTTTTTATCGGAAAAAGCATTGACCAAATGCCTGCCCGCATTTATGATAATTACAGTGGTATGCGGTATGGTATTTTCTTATACCGCTTCCATGAATTCCTACTTTATGAAGCAGGACAAGGATTCCTACTTCCTTTATCGTTTTAAGGACATTGTTTTGCAGGAAGAAAATCCCACTCTGCTGAATATCGGTTGTCTGGATGCGGGTTTGTACACTGTAACCGAAGTTGTTCCTACCTGCAGATTTTTCCAGACCAACGGAATTCCTTTTGATGAAATGTTTGCAGAGCAGGAACGCTATGTTGCTGAAGGCGCAACACAGTTTGTCATTGCAAGAGATGACTATCCGGCGTGTATTTGGGAGCATTATGAATTAGTGGGCGAAGAACCCTACGAATGGAGCGGAATCCATTTTACTTATTATCTTTTTAAGAAAAAATCTTAACCGCCGTCAGGCAGAATGAGAGGAATATATGAAAGACTACATTAAAATTGCGCGAATTGACCATTGGATAAAAAATATGTTTATTGTTCCCGGTATTGCGGTTGCTATCCTGTTACTGGATGAGAGTCAGCGCTCCGTTAATATTCTGCATATTATTATCGGTTTTTTTGCAACCTGCTTTATTGCCTCTGCCAACTACGTCATTAATGAATGGTTGGATGCGGAGTTTGACAAATTCCATCCCACAAAAAAATTCAGACCTGTTGTCGGCGGAAATGTGAAATTCAAATTCGTGATTGTGGAATACTTGATTTTTGCAGGGCTTGGCATTATTCTGTCCCTGTTCATCAATTACCTGTTTGTCATTACGGAAATCTGGCTTCTTGTAATGGGTCTGCTTTATAACATAAAGCCAATCCGAACCAAAGACATCATTTTCCTTGACGTACTTTCCGAATCAGTTAACAATATGATTCGTCTGCTTCTCGGTTGGTTCATTATTACAAAAAGCGTATTTCCGCCGATCAGTATTCTGGTTGGCTACTGGATGGCAGGAGCTTTCCTTATGGGAACCAAACGCCTTGCCGAGTATCGCATGATTGGCAATCCCGAAGTAGCCGGATTATACCGCAAGTCCTTTAAATACTACACAGAAAAAACTTTGTTTGGCTCTTCTTTCTTTTATGCCCTCTGCTCCACCTTCTGTATCGGTATCTTTCTTGTAAAATACCGCATCGAATACGTGGTTGGAATGCCCTTTATGTTTGCTTTGTTTGCTTACTATGTTATGATGGCGTTTAATGAAGATTCTGCCGTACAAAAACCGGAAAAGCTTTATAGGGAAAAGAAATTACTGTTACTTGTGGGACTTGTCATTGTTATCTTTGTTGTCTTAACAATACTTGACATTCCCTCATTACATTCCTTCAGCGACCCGTATCTGATTAACTTCTAGTTGTGTCGCTAATATTTCTCTAATAACAGGAAGGTCATTTTCATATGCAAAAAAAATGGACTGATTATCAATTAATATTATTTGACATGGATGGGACGCTTTATTTTCAGCGTCCCTTACAAATTCATATGGGTTTGAAAATGCTGTTTTCCTGCACCACTCCAAGTGGTTTTCGCGAAATGATAACCGTGCTTAAGTTCCGAAAATTACGGGAACACTGGGAAAGCAGCTCTCTTAACGACAAAGCTGATTTGACGGATGCTCCTCTCTCCGACGAAGCCATGGATAAAGCACAGTATCAGGCATTGGCCGGGCAGACCGGCATTTCCGCAGAAGAAATCGAAAAAGCTGTTCAAAAATGGATTTATCAGATGCCGCTTACCCTTCTGATGAGATATCGCGACCACAAACTGGCTGAAATCCTAAAAAAATACCACCTGCAAACACAGGTGGCAATTTATTCGGACTATCCCGCTACTGACAAAAGAGACTTTTTAAATCTTGCTGATGTCCCCTGCTTTTACGGCGGTCAAAAAGAAATTTGTGCCATGAAACCGGACCCCAAGGGTCTTCGCACCATCATGGAAGCGTATCACATTAATAATCCTTCGGATGTTCTGATGATAGGTGACCGTTTCAGTAAAGACGGTCAGGCAGCCATTAATGCCGGCTGCGACTATTTTATCCTCAAAAAACACAAATTCCAAAGGGGCAAACAGTACCGGGCATTGCTTTCTGAATGATCACATTAGTTCTTTACTTCTCCGTCATGGGCAAGCAGAGACACTGCGGTAATTCCTTTCATTTCAGAAATTGCATTTACCAGTTCCTTTTCCTTTTTGGTTCTCACTTCCAGAATCAAATCCATTCCGCTTTTTGTAATATTCTTGGATTTGAGCTTATACATTGCTCCCAACTTCTTTGCACATTCAAGGATTTCTTCTTCAGCTGCCTTGGAATCGGCATTGACAATCAGAAGGTAAGGGCTGATTCTGACAGGAAGCATGTCCAAAATTAAAATTCCCACTGTGATAATCACAGCCAAAATAATTGCTACCTTATAAAGACCTGCACCACAGATAATACCTGTACCGATAGACCAGAATAAAAACAAAAGATCCATAGGGTCTTTAATGGCAGTTCTGAATCTCACAATAGACAACGCACCTACCATACCAAGGGAAATGACAATGCTGGACTGCATTGCAAGAATAATTCCTGCTGTAACTACCGAAATAATCGCCATGGATATATTAAAGCTCTTAAAATAAAAAGCACTCTTTGTCACCAGCTTGTACACAAAAAATATGTATACCGCTATGGCAAAGGTTATTCCAAGTGTTACCAAAATTTTTGTTGTTGACAGGTCTGCATAGGAAAATCCCTCCATAACAGAACTTTTAATGACATCTCCAAAATTCATAATTTTATCCTCTCTTATCATCATTTTATTATTATAACCCCGGTGATTTACAACAGCGGGTTACATTTCCTTGTAATTTCTTGCATAATAGTACTTAGAAAAAGCACTCCGCTGCAAACATCCCAGTTCCAACACCTGCGCAATATATTCGGGAAGCAACTCGTCATACTTTACTTCCAAAACATGCTTTCCCCTCTCAAGAAGCGGCACCAGCGGCGGCTTATCCAAAAACGACCTAACTGCTTCACTTCCGCTGATGTTTCTGTCAAAGGTAATTCGCACATTGCCTCTTTGCTCTACAAAAGCTGTTCTCTCATATTCCACAATACTGACCGGATGCATGCCGCTCATTTTCATCTCTGCATAGAGTTCCTTTTCCAAATCAGTACTATCCGGTCTAAGCACAACAGGTATTCCCTGCATGTAGCTAATGCAGTCCTCTCTTGAAATAGAAGTGCTGACCTTCTTTGTCATTCCCCGGACTTTACTTTTCTTTTCCAGCCTGATAACAGTATCTTTCCCGTCGTAAATACGGATTCTGTATTTCTTTCTGTTATCAATTCCGTCCTCATTCTCTCTCATACAGGAATCCCTGTAATCATCAAAATAAAGACTTCGCACACTGTAAGCATCGCCATTTTGGTGACTGTCTGCTTTCATCAAAGGCTTCAGTCTGTACCGGAGAATTTCCAGTTCAACATCCGAAACCAAAAATTTCAATTCATGTCTGTATTCCATCTGCTACTCTCCCATCTGCCCGATATAGCTGTCCAGATAATCAATCCTTTTGTCAATATATTCATAAAGATAATCATCTGACCAGTATTCTGCTCCCTGTGGCCATTTCTGATAATTTCTTGTATAGGCACCGGAGCCGTGTAAATAGGAAAACTGTTCATCTGCCATCCTATACAGTACATCCTTGGTAATCACATCAAGCCTCAGTTCCCGCCAGCGCTTTGCCAGCAGCTTACCGATTTCTTCCGGGTTTGCTCCATACAGCACATACATGTCCTCTGTCCACCCGTCAGGTGCATCCAGATTCTTTTCCTGATAGCAGTTGAATTTACAATTAATATCGTCAATCCATGAATTTCCCCATGTCATATTAAGATCCCATGGTATCTTAATAAATTCGTAGTTTCCGCCTCCCTGATAATCGGCCCAGAAATAAATATTTTTCATAATGTTATCCATGCCGCAGGTCAAAAGATTAAACAAATTGTAATCAATTGCGTTCTCCATATTGAGAAGTGCTTTTCCTTCTTCATAGCTTTCCATTTTATCAAAACAGAAGGCATCTGTCCACTTCCGTAAGGGCTCCCAGTCCTCCATGGCAAAATCCTTGGGATATTTCCACTCAAAGGTAGGCGTCATCTCCTCTGTCAGTTCACTGTAAAAATCATCTTCTCCGGGCGCTTCCTGATCCTTGCATTTATACAGAATATCTTTTTCGTTCAAGACAAGTTCCTTAGCATCAATGCGTTCCGAAAGTCCGTACACACCTTGATAATAACCGTCCTTAAACAGCTCCACATATTCCATGGCAATGCCTTCGTCATAGCTTACGCTGTTGTCTGACGCAATCCTCTGCCACACATCATAAGACATTTTATTGTGAATCAGTCCGTCATCATCATATAGCGCATGTAAAATCCAGTCTTCGTCCTTACGCATTCCCAGAAGCGAACGCTTTTCATCCGTAAGCGTCAGACGCAGACTTGCCTTCTCATACTGCAATGTAGTGGCACCACGCTTGTGCCAGTTGCACTCCGCACCTATCATCTGCGCATTACTCCTGTAAGGGTCATGGAGTTCCATGGTTCCTGTTGTAATTTCTCCCTCAGTGCTGAGCGTATTAATATTCATCACCGGCATTCCCGTAAAGTAAACGTTGTACATCCAGCACATATTTTCCCTAATCCAGAATAACCGGAACACTTTGTTCTCACTCATTGCAGATGCTTTGTCCGCAAATCCTTCATCTGTCAGAAAGTACAGTTCCCCGTCAGGTGCCTCAATTGTTCCCGCATACCCCATCTCTGACATGCTCTGTGGAATCAGCAACATATTTTGTTCCAAATCATAAGGAACAGCTCCGCCGTTTAAAGTAAGCTCCGGCCACATGAATGCATCTTCTTTTCCCTCGCACAAAGCGTCGATTTCTTCCTGCGTCAGCAGCTTTGCCTCCATCACCGCATCAGCACGGAAAATTTCTGCCTTGTCATATATCAGGTAAAGTCCCAAAAAGACCACCGACAAGACAACAAGTAACATCTTTTTCATATATCAATTCCTTCTTACTTACTTTCCACCATAACAGATTCTAAACCGTAAAATCTACACAATCCTCTGTTCTCCCAATCTTCCGGGTCTGACTTGATATCCGAGAAGTATAAAAGTTCCGGTTGCGCAGGAAGCGGCTCTACCACGATATTTTTTTCTCCGCTGTTATACAGTACTGCCCTTTCCTTCAGCGCATCACCGTAAGCCTTTGCACTACCGTTCATCAAATCCGTCATCGCCGAAGAAGCTGTAAAATAATAAGGCTCCGGTATCACTGTAAGCGCCGATGCCGCCGCAAAGAAAAGAACGCAGCCAAGAATACACCACACTTCACTTGCAGAAAATCCCGCCTCTGTTGTCATTTCGGCTTCGCTGACTCCCTGTTTCATCCACATTCTTCTGACAAACCCTGTCACATATCCTTCGCACAATGTCAGTACCAATATATACATAGTAAATGTCAGCGCCTGTAACCGGTCAGACTCAATATTACCTACCGCAAATAACGGCGGTGTCAGCATAGCGGACACCAGACAGTAGCCGAACAACACCACAACCAAAGGATACTTAAATTGAAATTTTGTTTTCTCTGTGGCTTTCCAAAAAAGAGGAATCAGCACTATCATCAGTAAAAGCACCGGCCATCCCGACCATTCACTTATACAATAATCCAGACAATAATAAAAGGATACCATTACCGCCTTTATAGGGTTCATGCCGTTTGTTCCCGCCGCACGCACCCAGTTTCCCGGGGCTGCCACATTCAGCACAAAACCAAGCAGCGTCAGGCAAACCGGAATCAGCAGCGCTTTATATTCTTTCCACTTTTTCAGTACCATACCAAATCCGAGTACAACAAGCATCACAATCGCTGCATTCAGTGCCGTCATCTGATTACCGCCGCCTACCAGAAATCCAAGAACACTTGCCGCCGTTATATCAAAGACTCTTTTCTTTCCCTTATCATAAACAGCCGCTATCAAAAGTCCGTAAAAAAACAGGCTCATGCTGTGTACCAGCATATAGTTTGCTGCTCCGGCATACCAGTAAAAGGCTTCCACTCTTCCCACCATACACTGCACAGTAATAAACAGCATAAACATAATAATGCAGTGACTGATGTATTTATCCGCATGAAATACTTTAACAAAAATGTTTTTCAATAAATACCATGTAGAAAAACTAAGCATAAAAAGCATAATCCATGCTGTCAACACATAAACACGCTCTCCAAACACATTGGGCGGCACTGCCATCAAAAAATTGGAAGTAAAATACCCCATCCAGTAAAGCCAGTCTTCCACCGCGCGTACAACGCCTGCCCAAAGAACCGCAAACACGTTATGACTACTTACCCACATCTGTCTGCAGTTACTTCCGATAGAGTAGTCATCTGCACTTGGGTAATTATAAAAGCTAATCCAAAGAAGCGGAATCAGACTGATGATATATACAATTGTAAGAAAAAACGCAAGCCTCTTCGGTGTAATCTGCCTTGCAAATTTTTTTCCTAAAGCATCTGTCACCGATGACAGATTTTGCATGCTATTTTTGCTTTTTTTCATGTCTGCTCCTATTATTTTCCTGTATAAGCATTACAAGCATCAATTACCATGGTAACTTCTTCTTCTGTCATCTCAGGGAATAACGGAAGGGTCACGCAATGGCTTGCCAGATACTCTGCGTTAGGGCAATCCCCTTTCTGATATCCCAAATCGGCATATGCCTTCTGTAAATGGCAGGGAACCGGATAATGCTTGTTGCATTCCATTCCCTTTTCATTCATGTAGGCAATCAAATCATCAGGATTTTCTACCGTCACAACAAACAAATGATAAACAGGATTGGTATTTTCAGGATGTACCTGCATGGTAAAGAGCGGATTTGTTATCTCCTTAATGTATCTCTGACCGATAGCACGCCTCTTTTCTATCCACTCAGGCAGATATTTGAGACTGACGCTGAGTACAGCTCCCTGCAACCCTTCCAAACGGTAATTATATCCAATCATATCATGATAATAACGGACCTGACATCCCTGGTTTTTCATGGTTGTCATGGTATCGAAATACTCTTTTTTATAGCAGGTGACACTGCCGCCCTCGCCGAAGGCATAGAGATTCTTTCCGGGATAAAAGCTAAAGCAGCCCAGTTCTCCTAAACCGCCCACCATTTTCCCTTCATATAACGCACCGTGTGCCTGCGCACAGTCCTCAACCACATAAAGACCATATTTATCTGCAATTGCTTTTACTTTGTTAAACTCAAATGGCTGTCCGTAAAGATGAACCCCGATAATAGCTTTGGTCTTATCGGTAATTTTCTCCTCAATTTTGTCCGGGTCAATTTCCCATGTGTCTGCGGTACAGTCCACAAACACAGGAGTCGCTCCTGTGTAGGTTACTCCCCATGCCGTCGCGATATAGGTATTGGCAGGAACAATTACTTCATCCCCTGCGCCGATGTTAAGTGCCGCCATTGCACAATGAAGGGCACTGGTCCCGTTATTCACGCCTACTGCAAAAGGAACACCGCAATACTCTGCAAACTCCTCATCGAACTTGTCTGCAAATCTGCCACCTGAAAAAGCAGTTTCCTCACAAACCGCTTCAATGGCTTTTAAATACTCTTCTTTATGGTTTTGATAATCTCTGGTCAAATCAATTCTCTTTAACATATGCCCCTTCTTTCTGCTTTCCGCGCTGTGATACTCCGTCACGCTTTCTGCGACTTACGCACCTTATCTTCCTGTCTGAATGTCTTTTTCAATTTGTAAATCCGCACCACATAATTTTTAATGGTTTTCCAGATTTTTACCGTTGTATTGTAGTCTTCCTGCCACTCCACCGGCATATCATAAATATTCATGCCGTTCCGCTCTGCACGGAGCAAAAATTCAATGGTATAAAACCAGCCATTATCATTGCTGCTCTCTTTCACAAGCTGCTCTGCTGCTTCCTTGCGAAGAAAAGTAAAACCGCACACCGCATCGGTAGCTTTCATATGAAAAATAGTTTTCAGCAAAAATACAAGTCCCATGGAAGTAATCTTGCGATACCATTTCCTTCCTTTGGTGTCAGACTCTTTGCTGAATCTGCTGCCGTTCACGTATTGAAGCGACGGATTAGCCTGAAACAATTCGATAGTCTTGCTTAAGTACTTTAAATCTGTGGATAAGTCTATATCCATATATCCTACAATATCGCTTTCATTCAGTTCAATTCCTTTGCGAAATGCCACACCCACTCCGCGCTCTCCTACTCTGACATAGGTAACCTCGGGATATTTTTCTGCAAGCTCCATTCCGATTTCGGGAGTCTCGTCATCGGAACCGTTATCCAAAATCGTAAGACTATAGGGAATGGTCACATTCTCTCTTAAATATTCCATGGACTTTTCGATTCCGTTCCGAAGGCGCAAGCGCTCATTCAATACCGGAAACAAAAGATTAATGCTCATTTCACCTTGGTTCATTTGTTTTCCTTCCTTGTAATCCGTAAGGTTTTCCGTATAAAACATAATGTTCTAACAAAAGATTTCTGTCATACGGATATATTGCCGATAAAGTTTCATAATTTTTAAGCCAATAATATCTCACATCAAACTCATCTGCGTAATCTACTCCGTCATACACAGCCTCGCTGACGGTATCTGTATATAATTGTTCAAAATACGTATCCAAAAAATCAATTCTTCCGTCTACAAATTCATAGACACATTCATCATTCCATTCTTCCGCCATATACGGCCACTTCTCATAATTTCTCCGATAAGCACCGGAATCATGTAAATAAGAATACTCCGCATTCAGCATTTCATAAATCTTTTCCTTGGTAATAACACCGGCATCCCGCAGTTCTTTCCATCTGACACGCAACAAATCAGCCACCTTGGTTTCATCATAAAAGTACAACGTACTGATATCCGTACACCAGGTCGAATTGTCGGTAATGGAATACGGCTCAAAAGATACCCACGGGTTCCCCCAGGTAGAGTTCAAATCCCAAGGTACTTTCTTAAACACATAGCTTCCGTCCTGCTGATACTCTGCAATCAGAAATACATTTTTTCTGATATTATCATAACCACCGATTAGTAGCGCAAATAAATTATAATCAATGGCATTTTCCATATTCAGAAGTGCCGCACCCTCTTCGTAGGTTTCAAACTGTTCTTTGCAATAATAGTTTACCCAGTCTTTTAACGGCTCCCAATCCTTGTCCTCCGGTTCCTTGGGATATTTCAAAATAAAAATCGGACGCAAATCATCTGTGTCTTCATTCGTATAATTATGCTCCTCCGGTATTCTGTCTGCCCGGCACTTGTAAAGTATATCATTCTTATCCATGGAAAGGGTTTTCCGGTCAATTCTTTCTGTCAGCGCATATACACCAAGATATTCATTGTCACGGAAAACTTCAATATATTCTATGGAAATCCCTTCATCATTTGGCACCTGATTATAGGCTGCAATTTCCTGCCACACACTATAGGAAAGTTTATTATGAATCAGTCCTGTATCATCATACAAAGCATTTAAAATCCAATCCTCATCTTTCCGTAATCCCAAAAATGAAAGCTTCTTATCTGTCAATTCCAGCTTGTAACTTGATTTTTCACGTTCTCTTGAGGAACCGCCCCTGACACGGTATTGGCACTCTGCATGCTGTATCCTCTCCGCTGTCCGGTACTGGTCATACACCATAACCTTTCCGCTCCATGTTCTGTCTTCCTCAGCACCAATCTGCTCCGTTGTACAAAGATTCATAATCGGCATTCCCGTGAACACAACACGGAACATACTATATTCTTTTTCTTTTATGTGGTACAAGGCAAATGCATGCCCGCTACGGATTGCTTCGCTCTTATTCTTCCATAAATCATCTTCGGCAAAACAAATTTCCCCGCTGTTTGTCAGAAGCTTTAATTGTCCCTTCCAGTAATCGTCTGACATGTTCTGGGGAATTAAAATCGTATTGGTCGTCTCATCATAAGCTATCATGTTCTCGTCAAAGCGTAAGGAGTCACTGTCACCGGCTATCTCCTCTTTTCCCTCTACCAGCTCAGATAACACCTCTTCGGATTTTACGGAGACAGAAATGACGTCCTTGCCAATCCACGTCATAATCCGCTCATAATTCACAAAGAAAAACAGGAATAGCAGAGAGGCAACAATCACCCAAAGCTGCATTTTTTTTGGCATATTCATTCCTCACCCTGCTTTATTTCACTACAATCTTTTCAATGTCTGCAACCAGATATCTCTGCTGCCTGAAAATCAGATTCAGCATAACCGACAAATATTTCAAAATAATGGTAAGCAGTGCAAACACACCAAAGAAACCAAGTGCCAAAAAACTCATGGTAGAAAGCCAGCCTTCTACCGGTTTATTGGAATTGAAAAAATCACTGATAACATATACACCCATGCATACCGTCACAAATAAAAATACTCCGCTTAAAATGGCTGATATTTTTTCCATGGCATTGGTAAAATAAATAAAGGAGTCCAGTGCCAGTGCCGTTCTTTCAGATGTCACGATTTTATTTTTTACCCTGGCGTCCTTATCCTTACTTTCATAGGAAATGGTAGTGTTCTTCAGCCCGCAGTTCATATATACCGCCTTGCGGTAAGGAATATACTGCCCTATGGACTTAATTCTGTTAATGGCACGTCTTGACACAAGGCGGAATGTTTCGGGACCTATTTTCCCCTTTGCCCTGCTGGTTGCGTTGTAAATTGCATAAAAGACCTTGGATGTCAGTCTGAGCTTTCCTTTGCTTCTTGCCGCTACAATGTCATATCCTTCCAGTAACTTTTCGTACACCTTAAGAAGCATGTCCGGCTCATAGTCCACAAATATATCGTCAAACTCATAGACAAAATCGCCAATCGCAATGTCTCTTCCTGCGTTCATGGCACTTTCAAGCCCCTGGAAAAAGCTCATTCGCACCACATTTACCATGGCTTTAATCTGCTTTTTCTCAATATACTCTTTTAAAACCTTAATGGTATCATCCGTACATCCGTCGTCTACACAGACAATCTCAAACTCCTGGAAGTGATTGTCGCACACCGGAAGCACCTTGTCCAAAAAATATTCTATATAGTTCTCCACGTCATGAAGATAAACAACTAATGAGATAAATTTCTTTTCCTTTTGCATTTTGCAGTTCCTTCTCTTTCCCTTACCTTAAATATTCATCCAGATCATACACCGTATTAATTTTTCCCGACAACACGCTGATAAAAGTCGGTCCTTCACTCATTACACGGATTGCCGTAGGTCTGGAATCATCCACCTCTGAGGATTTCAGAATCGGTTTCATGGAATATAAAGATTCCTTATAAGTATAAGCATATTCATCCTTCATATATTTGTCTGCAAGGTGGGACATATAAGGCCATGCCGATTCCGGCTTATGCGGACAGAGATTGCAATTGCCGAGATACTTTCCCGTGCAGGAATCCCCTCCTTCTTCCAATCCCTTCTGACAGCCAAAGGTCGGCACCGCATCATAAGAGGTTACATGTGGCGTGAAGGTTACCGATGTCAGGGAATGCAGCCCGGTTTTTCCAAACGGCATAATGGAAAAGAAGGGTCCGTCCATTACCGTAATTCCGGTTCCTGCCAGCACCTCTGACGGCTCGCAGAGAATAATCTCACAAAGCTCATACTTGATATTAAAAAATTCCTTATCAATTCCTTCTACCTTGTCAATCACCTGGTTCACCGATGCATAAGTTGCATTCAGCACAAACGGTGCTTCTGTTTTTTCCTCTCCCTTAAGCCATACTTCGAAGCAACTTCCGCTTTTTACAATTTTTTCAATTCTTGCTTCATAGCGGAAGGTTACATTGGAAAGCTTGCCCAGTTCTTCCTCATAATACTTTTGAAGAATCTTTGCATCGTAGGTATATTCCTCCGTCATAAAGGCACCGTCACACATACCCTTTTTAAAATATCTGGAAGGTGCCACCTCATCACACCGGATTCCTGCTGCCTTGCAAAAATCCATAAACTGCTGCGCATTGGTCCATGAAAACTTATCCGAAGTAGCATACACCTGATCGAACTTATCATGAATACAAAAACCGAAATCCTCTACAAACCGTTTAAAATATCCTGCCGACTTCACAGCCGTGGTAAGACTTCTGGGATAATGATATCCCATGTGCACCCTGGCCTGATTAATATAGGTAGCACGCTCAAAAGGCGCCTTGTCGTACTCAAGAACAAGCACCTTTTCTCCCCGTTCTCCGCAGAACTTTGCCGCATATAACCCGTATAAGCCTGCCCCGATTATAATTCTGTCATATCTGTTATCCATAAAGTATTACTCCTGCACTGTAATCCTGTAGAGACTATATTCTTCCCCTCTTGCCGTCTTTTCCCCGGTCTGATAAAGAAGTTCCCATGAATCCGTTACCTGTTCATCAAAGTCCGTCACACAGTTTGTGGGACTTTTAAGCAGATAAAAATATTTCTTTTCCGGGTAATTCTCCGAAATCCAACCCACAAGTGCCTCTGTGGTAATCTGCCTGCTCTGCTCCTCTGTATAGTTGGCATAGGTTACCGCTTCTCCCGTTCCTGCGAAACGGAATGTGTACTCTTTTCCCAAATAAGCCTGCACTGTTGCCGCCTCTACCACATCAGTAGACAATATCAATTCTTCCGGCTTTATATTCTCTTTGACATATTCCGCTACATGTACCCCATCGGAATAAAGGCCGTTCCATGCATTGGAAAGACTGGAGTTTTCCTCCGGTGCATTCCACCTGCCAAACATTGTAATTCCAAGCAGCACAAGCAGACCTTCTGCCAAAATCCTGCCCGCTATCGCCACATATTTTCCCCAAACACTTCTGCCGCTTTCCGCATCCGCAGCATCATTGTTTTCCGCGTTCTGCAGCTTCTCTTTCCTGCTTTCGAGATATACCCAAAAACACCAAATCAGGGAGAAGCAAATCGCAATATAATGCCAGATGTGAAGCTGATATACCATAATGCTGAAAATTACTTCAAACAAAAAAGCCCCCGACATTACCACTGACGGCCATATATTTTTTATCTTAACGGAAAGCAACACACCTGCTGTCACAAATAATAAAATCAGCAATAAATCAAACTTCTGCCCCTGCCCTGTCATTCTCGTAAGAATATGGTAGGAAAAATTTTTTATCTCCGAAAGCATTTCACCTGCTGACAATACTTTCATTTCATACTCCGGGCTGTCCGACACCTGATAAAACTGAAAAATCCATAAAACCAGACTTGCCGCCGGAATCCACACCCCTTTTGCGCCTGTAATAAACGGTGTTTTTGTCCTTTCTTTCATGGCTGTATGCACACACTCCCAAAGCCACATACAGGAAATCAGTCCTGCCGTGGCAAGTGCTATGGTATCTGCCTGTACCAAAAGTCCGAGGAGCAATCCGTAAAGCATCGGCTTTTCATTCCGTTTCGGATAAAAAAATGCAAGCAACATCAAAATAAGCGCTATCAGACAATAATTTCTCGCCACTACCGGATAGTAATATGTCATGATGGGGCTGAGTAAAACCACCGCTTTCGTTATCGGATGAAACGGTGCTCTGTATGCAAAAAACCCTGCTGCAGCACCCATCACTAAAAAACTGAGCACACTTAACGTCTGAAAAGGCAGACCTATTTTGGCAAAGGGCATGGCAATCAGATACCACAGGCACGGATGCCCTTGGTATTTAATCTCCTGAAACAACTGCCACGGTGTCATATCCCTTGCAATCAGCCATACGTTTGCCTCATCGCGCCAAAGCTCATGTCCTGCCAGCAAAATCCCATTAAATAACAGATATGCTGCCAGTAAAACAGTGCCAATAATATATTGTTTTTTGCTTTGTATCTTTTCCATTCAAAATTCACCCAATATTGATTCGCATACTCCTTTAAATGTTATCACGATATAGAATATTGGTCAAGAAAACTGCTTGAAAAACCCATGTCAAACCACTATACTATTGATAAGAAAAAGCCCCTTTTTCGAATGACCGATTATCACCCGGAAGGATATTATTATTCATGAACGTAAATAATAAAAAAGATTTTTTTATATCTACACTGACTTTAGTGTATTTGGTTCCCTTTTTTGTACTGATTTCAGCTAATATGTTGTTTTCCCTGTTTCAAACCACTTATATGGAGCTGTATCAGGATACGGAAAAACCACTTTACAAAGCAGACTCTCCTTTTATACTGCTTCTGGTTACGGCACTGTTTCTCTTCCTGTGCATTCTGTTTTTACGAAAAAAAGAAATGACACCGAAACTGGCCGTTCTACTTGAAAAAACCTCCCTTGCCTTTAGTGTTTTGCTAAGCCTTTTTATCCTTTTTCTTTTCCGTGTCAGAGTATCCTGTGACAGCAAGTACTTAAGCGATATTGCCATTGCCTTTTTAAACGGAGATTATTCTGCCCTCACCGGCGATGGTTATTTGGTGCATTACCCCCACCAATTGGGGATGGTAAGTCTTCTGCAGCTAATTTATTCCGTATTTGGGGTCGATAATTTTATCGTTCTTCAGTTGTTAAACGTTGTTGCCATTTTCAGTACCGTTTACTATTTACACCGCATTACCGATGAATTGTTCCGCAATCCACAAATACAGGCGTTACTTTCCATCCTTTGCATGGGAATGCTCCCCCTGTATCTGTACTCTACTTTTATTTACGGTGATATTCCCGGATTGGGACTTGCAGTTCCCGCGATTTACTATACAATCCGCTATTTAAACACAAAAGGAAAACGTTATGTAGTTCCGGCAGTTCTTTGCATGACACTGGCTATCACGCTAAAATCCAATAATACAGTTCTTTTGGTTGCTGTTGTTTTGATTTTACTTTTGCATATGTTACAAACCAAAGACCTCTTTGCGTTGTTTTTTGCCGCAGCATTATTCCTGGGGACTTCACTGGCAAGTAACGGAATTAACGCTTACTACGCAAATATTTCCGGCCTTGACCGGATTCCTGACGGAATCCCTAAGGTTGCCTGGATTGCCATGGGATTACAGGAAAATGAATATATCGAAAACGGCTGGTACAACAGCTATAACTGGGATATCTATACCGAAAACAATTACGATACAGCCGCTACTACCAAGGCTTGTATCTCCTCCATCAAGGAATCAGTTTCTTCCTTTGTTTCCGCTCCGAAATCCGGTCTTCACTTCTTTTATAAGAAGTTTATTTCCCAGTGGAACGACCCCGGATATCAGTCTCAAATCACCATTGAATGGTACAGCCGTCATCGCGATGACCATTCTGATTTGGCTCTCTACCTAATTTACGGCAATGGCAGATTCCTAGTGGAAGCACTTATGAATCTTTACCATTTCATAATTCTTTTTGGCGGCAGTATCTTTGCATTTTACGGCATCCGCGAAAAGAAGCTTGCAAATACCCTGCTTTCCCTTTGCGTATTCGGCGGCTACTTTTTCCACCTGATATGGGAAGCCGGTGGCAGATACAGTCTTGGTTACTTCGTACTGTGCGTGCCGATGGCTGCGTGGGGAATTTGGAAACTCGCCACAGTGACCGCCCGCTTGCGGTTACCAAATATACAATAAAGGTGCAATAAAGGCTGGCGATTTTTACGCCAGCCCTTTTCCATTCCTTTATTCTTCTGCTTTTTACATTTCGTCATTTTATTGAATCTGATAAACTTCCATATCAATATATCCAAACTGATACCAGCCATATTCTGTAATCATCAGACCTTTTTCTTCCAATGCTTTTTTATCTATAAACTCACCGTTATCCAAAAACCAGAAGATATCATCCGCTTCTTCTTTTTCAAACACTTCTGCATCAAAATCGCCGATATAAATAATTTGCGCCTGTGGTATGAAATAATCTACACAATTGTAAAGATAATCATCCTTACTGATTAAAACCACCTTATCTCCTTCAGCAATATTTTCTTCGGCAAATTCCAACATCTTTACCGTTTCATCCGCTGCCGTTGCCTTGTATACATATGTAAATCTGATTCCGGCAATCAATGCCATAATAAGACAAATCACTAATACCACATATTTATTGATATACTTTACCGCAAAGGACATCCCTAGAAACAAAAGGCAAACCGGCATAATCAGATATCTGCTCAGCATAATCGGCTTTACCAATTCACCGAACACAACGCAAAATGCCACAATTCCCCAAAGCGCACTGCAACATACAAGTGACCAGTAGCTCTCCACACATCTTTTCTTCAAAAACACAATAAATGCAAATACTGTCGCCGCTGCCATCAGTCCCAAATAGAAAAATTCCGAATAGGAAACCTCACTGTAGAACAGTTCCTTTAGCGCCTGCAATCTTGAATCCGGTATCGGTATCCAATTTCCGCTGGATTCCCTAATCTGTGCCATCGCAATAAGCAGAAACGGCAGATAGGCAAGTACTGTTGCAATTCCGCAAATAAAGAAGTTCTTAACCTCCTTCTTATTGTGACTCGCCAAGAAATAGAAAAGCAGTCCCAGATAAAGAAACACCATGGAAAGCACCGCATAGTAATGCGTATACGCCGCCAAAAGACTGAAAACGGTAAACCAAATCCATTCTTTTTTTTCCGGCTTTTTTAACAGGCGATAGCACATTACACCGCTTAAAACCGTAAACGCCGAAGCCCAGCCATACATTCTGATTTCAATAGACTTCTGAAGCATGAACGGATTTAAAAATAAAATCGCCATAAAAAAGAAGCCAGCCTTTTGTCCAAAGGTCTTCTTCACAAAGCCCACACCAACCAGCAGCATAACAAGGAGCGACAAAAGCGAAAACAGTCTCGCTATAAAAATGCTCTGTCCCGTCAGTACCATAACAGGTCTTATCATGAAATAATATAAAAACGGCGACGTATCATGAAGCACCTGATACAAAAATTCCGACCATTCACACTTGCACCAATATACCGTATAAAATTCATCAAAATTAATGCTGTTATGAGGACAAACCAAAACAGCCATCCCCAAAAACAGCACTATCATCATGATTTCAAACAGATTTTCTTTTATCTTCTGTTTCATCTCATTCCCCTATTTGCGAAACAAAGACTGTCTCGCACCATGATTAGCTTCACGGTTCTTTAAAGTATCGTCTACTGCATCCATACGAAGTCCTGCATCAATAAAGTCACAATATTTACAAAAGCCATAATCACTTCTGCTTGTCCTGATAGCCTTTCTGAGTTCTTTGTAAGCCTCGCTGCTCCATGCTTCTTTTAAGGAAATCTCATTCAAATCTGCAAGATTGGTCACCTCAAAATTATCACAACAGCAAATACCCATTCTTCCGTCCGGGAAGATAAACATATCCGTATAAGGCATCAAACATGTTTCTTTAATTACTTTCTGCGTGTTCTGTTTATTGGGTGCACTACCTGCACGATTGGTAAGCACCGCATCCATATAACGCATCTGAATCAGAATATCCACATTTTCGAACTCTTCCGGATGCGCTTTCACATACTCATAAACTTCTTTTACATTGTCATGAAGCTTCATATCCCTACAGTAGTTATTAATGATAAACTGATCCACATAAGGTACAATTTCTTTCAGTTTATCTACTGTCAGGAGCAAACCGTTAGTTGACAGGAAAATAAAGCAGTTCGGCAGTTTTTCCCTGCAGTATTTGTGAAACTCAACAATTCTGGTATCCAAAAACGGTTCATTGTTTCCGTACAGTGTCAGATGTCCCTTGTACCCCCAGTCATGGAGCTGGTCAATAATGCTATAAAACAGAGAATCCTCCATACGCTTATAAGGACGCTTTTCCGCATTCTTATTTGCCGTGCAAAAAGAACAGGTACTGTTACAGCGGTTAATTGTCTCTAAGTTCACCACCAAAGGCATAGGTGTCTCTTCACTGTTCATAAAATAATCAATATATTTCTGCTGCATCTTATTTCTGGTAAGAAACTGTAATTTTAAATAACCTTCAGAGGAAATCTTTGGAATTCTTTTTTGCATTTCCCATCCAAGTCTTCCTCCGAAATTATGATATCTAACCGGCATAACAATCTCCTTTTCATTTTCCCAAAATATTTTTCAGCTTTTTTAATACTAACACCTATTTCAAGAAGCGTCAAGAAGTCCTTCACGGGAAACCGCGAAGGACTTCTTATATTATTTTTTATTCTTCTAATTATTCTTTGTCTCTTCAATTTTCATAATTTTTGCTGCAAGTGCGTCTGCATATAATTGCCTGCCTGCCTCTGTCAAGTGTACTCCGTCTTCCAAGTATTCCTCAGCAGTATATCCGTTAATTCCCAGATCCACATATGCATCATAATATTTCACCTGCTGTTCTTTGGCTACATACTTACAAACTCCTTTGTAATCAACCAGTGTACCATAACCGGTATTCAGCACGTTACCGTCTCCGATAAAGTGACCTTCATCATTAAAAAACTGACAGTAGTGGGGACAACAAACAATAATCGTTGCATCAACTGCAATCTCACTCAGTTCAGCCAATGCATATCTGAGTGCTCCCGCATAAGTAGTATAATCATAATAATTGTCATTATCCAACGGAACAGCACGGAAGAAGTCATTAATTCCGTACTCTACTATGAAATAATCCGTCTGTGAAAAATCCATGTCAGGATCATCCAGAATTTCCTTAGCTCTGGTTCCTTCAAAAATATCGGTGGAAATTTCTCCTTTCATTGCTTTTACTATTCCCAACATAGAACGTGACTCCCACGTTTCACTTTCTGTGGATTCTCCCAGTTCTATCGTCGCGCTTGTTCCTCCGATTGCCATATTATAACAATCCGCATTGCATTGTTTTGTTGTCAGATAAGGAACTCCTGTGCCGTCTCTGTTATTATCAAAAATACTGTCTCCCAAAAAAACTATCTGTAGCCTATCTTCGCCCTGTTCAGCCTGTTCTTCGGCAGTGACTGCCTGCTCCTGCGCCGAATTATCCGCTTCAATATTCGGTGAAGCAGCTTCCTCCTGCACAGACTGTGTTTCTTGCTCTGTTTTTTCCTCGGCAGGCTGCATATGCGGACTGTCCTGCTCATTCTTCTGAGGCAAAATTAAGGTTTCACCCGTTTCCGTCAAAATAATATTATCTGACAACACATTATCATCGGGCTGTTCTTCCACCTGACTTCCGCATCCGGCAAACACTGTTGCCATTATTATCATTATGGTAAAAATACTTATACTTTTCTTTAATCTTTTCATAATCCCGCTCCTTTTCCACTTTCCAAAAGTAACGCTTTTGTATCGTTTCTCGTATAAGCATATCACATTTTTTTCAAAAATATAGCCGATTTCATTCTTTTTAAGGATTCTTTCGGTAACCTTAATGAATTCTTAATAAATGCATCTCCTTCTTCTGATACTATTTTATTCGCTCTTTTTTTGTTTAGAACTATCCGGTTATTTGAAAAAATCATAGTAAGCAAGGAACCACTCCGCAAACTTAGAAAGCCCTTCTTCAATCGTTGTGGACGGCTTAAATCCGAAATCCTTCATCAGTTCACTGACATCCGCATACGTTTCATAAACATCCCCCGGCTGCATCGGCAGAAATTCCTTCTTTGCTTCTCTTCCGAGGCATTTCTCCAGCGCAGCAATATAATCCATCAATTTTTCCGGCTGATTGTTCCCGATATTGTAAATTTTGTAAAAAGCTTCATTTTCATCTGCCGCAGGCGGATTACAAAGAATGTTCTCCACCCCGGTCACAATATCATCGATATACGTAAAGTCCCGCCGCATATCCCCGTTATTGTATATCTGTATGGGCTCACCCACCATAATTTTCTTTGCAAACTTAAAATATGCCATATCCGGTCTTCCCATGGGACCATATACCGTAAAGAAACGAAGCCCTGTAAGCGGAATCCGATAAAGCTTACTGTACGAATATGCCATCAGTTCATTCGACTTCTTGGTAGCCGCATACAGGCTCACCGGCTTGTCCACCTGATCCTCTGTAGAAAAAGGCACTTTTTTATTTCCGCCATATACAGAGCTGGAGGAAGCAAATACCAGATGCTCCACCGGAAAATTCCGGCAGGCTTCCAAAATATTAAAAAATCCCACTAAATTTGACTGTATATAGGCATCCGGATTGTCGATGCTGTAACGCACCCCTGCCTGCGCCGCAAGGTTCACTACAATATCAGGCTTATACTCTTCAAAAATATGAAACATTGCCTCTTTATCCGCAATATCTGCCTTCATAAATGTATAATCCGCAAAGCCACTCAGAATTCTTAATCTCTCCTCTTTCAGAGATACCTCATAATAGTCATTCAGGTTATCAACGCCAATTACCGTTGCTCCTTTTTCCAAAAGAGACTTTGTCAGGAAAAATCCGATAAATCCTGCGCCTCCGGTAATCAGATATGTTTTATTTACGTCTAATGCTTTCATATGCTACCTCGCCGATTTCTCACACTGTATTTTGCCGTTTTCTATTTTAACCCAAATTCCGCCAAAAGTACATCCTGATAATCAGTGTCAACCGCCGCCTTAATGATATCTTCTGTACGCCCTGCTTCAGCTAACAGTATAATTAACTGGTTTATTTGATTTTTTCCTTCCTTCTGTCCTTCCTCGCGGGCCATTTGTTCTATTTCCCATGACTTCATATAATTGACACCCACCTCTCTGCGTTTCTTTACTTTATCAACAAGTTCTGAAACGGATGCAATATCTCCATTGGTGATATTCTCAGCCGTAGATTTCTCTATGTATTTTAGCATATCTTTCAGTTCCTGACTAGGGTTTCCTTCTGTTCCTTTTGTATATAGATAAATTTTTCTCGCTCCGTCTTCATAAGGAATGGAAGTATCCTCTATGCAACGGTTTCCCACTGTATACACCATACGGTTTTTCCCAAAGGGGTCATATGGCAGAATAACGATAATAAAAACATTTGGGAGTTTGCCATAACCGGCACCTGTAGAGAGAAGTTTAGTGTCAATCAGTCCGTGATAATAGCGCATACGCTTGGGAAGTGTTTCCTTTTCATAAGTATTGTTTGGCTCAATGTCATAAATAGTCGGAAGGATTTCCACATCAGACATTTTGCTTCCATCTTCATCCACCACTTCCTCAATATAGGCATCTAAACGAATACCATGTTTGTTCGTATCAATTCCCGGAATGTTCTTTTGAGGAACAATTTTAACCTTACGGATAGGTTTCCCCAAAATAGTTTTCAAAAGGATTCTGGCAAACTCTTCACCGTCCTCCTCCTGCATCAGCAGTTCCTGAAATAGGAAGTTGTCAATTACATTCAAATCCTCCAGTTTTCGAAATTCACGTTTCGTAACAATTTCATTGTTGTTTTGCATCATAGGCAAAATCTCCTTTCATAGTAAAATTAAAAGATTGAGTAAATACGGCGAGACTGCCGGCAAAATCAAACTGCCGGACAAAGTTGCCGGAGCTTCCTAAAGGAAGCATGATACAGCGCAAAAGAGGTCACACTGTAAAATAAATAAGGCTTGTCAAGAAAGACGCCTTAGATATTAACGAAATTATATAACAATAAAACGATTATTGCAAATACATTTTATAACATTTCCGCAATCATTTCAAAGATATCCCTTTCAAAAACATTGCCAAACGTTTTTTTCTCATATATACTATGGTTATGGTTCGCTTAAAGAAAGGGGCATCTTATGCAAAACGATAAATTACTTTCGGTCATCATTCCTTCTTACAATGAGCAGGATATGATTGCCCAAACTTTCAAAACCGTAAAAGAAATCATGGACGGAGCTTCCATCCCCTTTGAAATTATATTTGTGGACGACGGTTCCAAAGATATGACATATGCCAATATTACAGAACTTGCCGATAGCAACGCAGAAGTCAAGGGTATCTCCTTTTCCCGAAACTTCGGCAAAGAATCTGCTATCTTTGCCGGACTGGAAAGTGCTGCCGGAGCCTGTTGTGTCATCATGGACTGCGACCTACAGCATCCGCCGGCTACCATTGTGGAAATGTACAGACTTTGGGAACAGGGTTATGATGTTGTGGAAGGTGTCAAATCCTCCCGTGGCAAAGAAACACCTATTCACAAGTTTTGCGCAAACAGTTTTTACGGCATTATCAGCAAATTAACCGATATCGACATGACAAATGCTTCCGATTTTAAACTCTTGGACAGGCGTGCCATAGAGGCATTGCTTCTTATGCCGGAACGCACTCCCTTTTTCCGTGCCCTTTCCTCATGGATAGGCTTTAAGACAGCTACCGTTTCCTTTGAGGTACAGGAGCGTACAGTGGGTACTTCCAAATGGTCCATGTGGAGTCTTGTTAAATATGCTATCCGCAATATTACATCCTTTTCAGGCGCACCCATGCAATTTGTAACATTTATGGGATGGGTGATGCTTATTTTTTCTTTTATTTTTGCCATCCAGTCCTTATACCGTTATTTCACCGGTACTGCCTTGGAAGGCTTCACTACCGTTATTCTGCTTTTGCTGATTATCGGCAGTGTACTTATGATCAGTCTTGGAATTATCGGACATTATATTTCCAGAATTTATGATGAAATTAAAGGAAGACCCAGATATATCATTAGTAAAAGGTGCGGTTATTAATCCGCACCTTCATCATTTATTTTTTCGTATTTATATATTCCTAACTTTTCCCACGCATATTCCCTAAATTTATCACTTATATAACACGATGTTTTATTAGAAAAAATAATCTTTTTCTTCTCAACATGACTAACATATTTTAAGTTAACCACGTAGCTTGTATGAACTCTCAAAAATCCATAACCGCAAAACATCTTCTCTAGCTCTGCCAATTTACCGCGAATCAATGTTATTTCACCTTTTGGCGAAGTAACTTCAATATAGTGACCACTGGAATAGAAATACATTACATCTTCAGGTATGATAAAATATCGTCTTCTGCCTTCCGGAACTACTACCATTGCAGGTAAATTCGTAATCTTAATCGTAAACTTTACGATTGCTTTTCTCAAATCCTCTTCCAAATTTGCCTTTCTGACAAATGCAAGCGGACTCGTCAGCACTGCTTCAAATACTCTTTCCTCATGATCAGATACATAAATCAGGCTTCCGTATAATCCACTATATTTCTGACCTCTTATCCAATCAATTCCATCCTTCAGCCTGCCGCTATAGTCCGTATCCATCAGTAGCAAATCAAACGAGAACTCATACCTGTCAAGCTCTTGCAACGTTTCAAACGTAGTAATCTTCATCTCCAAATCATTTTTATCAGCCAGCTTCATCAGATTTTCCAATAAAACACCTCTAAAAGCTGCATCCTGATCTAAAATTGCTACTGTTACTTTCATAAGTCTTCCCCTTTGTATTTTTTATTCTAAACGTTCAGTTTCTTAATCATTTTAAGGATATCCCTGACCTGCCCCATTTGCTCCGGTCTGAATCCCTCCAATTCACAGACGACATCATCCATGACTTTACTGTTCACCTTAGTGCCTAACATAATATAATCGCAGCTAACAGATACTGCCTTTGATATTTTGACAAGAGTATCTGCGGAAAATCCTTTACGCCCCATTTCAATCTCATACAGGAACTTCGGTGAAATACCTACCTTCTCTGCAAAACCATCTCTGGTGTAATTATTACTTTCCCGCAGAAGTTTAATCCTCTCGCCAACATCACGTTGTGTCATCGCACGTTATTCCCCTTTTACAAAATTTTACAATTTTTCTCCCATTTTACAAACGGTCTATAGTTCCGAATATTTATACCTATCGTTCGCTTATTGGGATTTTATTATCTCACAAAATCTGTCGATTTATGAATTTTGTTGCCGAATGGCGTTTTTTCTTTACTGAACGGCATTTACGACAAGGTTATTTTTTTATTTATCTGACTTTTCCATCATTTTCTCCATTCATCTTATTTTTATAAAATCGCTTTTTTTCGAACCTATAATACGCCTATACGTGAACAAAAGAGGGAAAAGAGAGATTTCATGAAAGAATTTTTGAAAAGCACTTATGGATTTTCTAATTATCAAATTGCCCAGTTGGGGTATTTGGGTAAAACTTTATTTTCCGAAATTAGTAAATTAGTTATTATCGGATTATTCTTTTACTCGCAGCCTGACGTTTATCTCGTCGCCGTGGTGATGCTTCTATTACTCAGAACTTCGACAGGCGGCTTGCATTGTAAAACTTATTTCACCTGTTTATTAGCTTCTTTTTTATATATGCTTATATGCATTATGTTTTTACCGCTTTTACTCATTCCCGGTTATCTGCAAATACCGCTTCTTGTATTGTGCATGGTAGTCAACTGGAAATTAGGGCCAGTTACATCGGATATCCATTTACCGCTAAGCGAAGAAAATAAGAAAAAAGGACGCATCCGCGCCCTCATCGTTATCTTATCATTCTTGCTATTTTGTTGTATTATACCGGAAAACAAATATATATCTGTTTGTTTCTGGATTATAATAGTACATTCTTTGCAGCTTATTTATGCAAAAATACGGAAGAAAGGAGAAACAACATGAAACAGAAATTAATTGCTTGGACAAGAACAGCATTATGTGCTTGTATGGCATACTCTTTTTGGATTGGAAGCGATCTGCCATCACTTATTTTATTAGGTGAATACGAATATCCTCAGAATATTGATGAATAAAAGGCAAAACACTAAACGATACAAAAAAACGCAATGGTTTAATCAAAATCCGTTGCGTTTTTCTCACTATATTGGCATTCCTTTACCACAACAATAGAGGACATACAAATAAATGCACACCCCATAGCATTATCCGTCGCAACGGAAAACTCTCTTATTAATTCCACTTAACGGCAGGACTCTCCTTCTGATTTTAGTGACCTTTTACAATTCCTGCAAACAATTATAGATTAATTTTTCCATAGATAAACAATCGCAAAGAGATGTATCTATACTGGCTTGCAACATTTCTTCTTTGGTTGCTCTCGAAAAATTAATTTCAAACCTACCATTATTTTTACATATTTGTTCAATATACATTCTTTGTGTCCTTCCATTACCTTCTCTGAAAGGATGAATCATATTTAATTCTCCTAACAAATATGCAACTTTTTTGCTCATTTCTTCCTTATCTTTGACATCAGCCAAAAAGTTTTGCGTAGTAAGCCACTGAAATATTATTTCAAATTGCGGCTCAATAAATTGGACCAAACAAAAGATAGTCCTCTTTGATATATCTACAGTACGAATTTCCCCCGCCCATGTGTAGATATCTTGAAATAGCCACTTGTGAATTGATTTTAAATGTTCTAACGAAAAATCACCTGTTACGCCTTTAGCTTCCATTGAAAAGTATCGAGCCATACTTAACTCACGTTCTGCCGAACGAAGTTCTTCAATATTTTTTATATCAAACTTATTTCTCAGCACATTAGTTTTGGGATAACAGTATTTACCGTCGCCATCTTCATATTCGTAACTGTAATCAATGTCTTTCATAATTTCTTATGGAAAGGCGCGTATTTGCTCTTAATTTCTTCTATTGCTTCTTCAATACTAATTTTTCCTGTAAGCAAAGCTATTCCCCGCTTTTCATCTTCCGGAGACATATGCATATCTTCCATTGCAAATGAGCCTCTTACATTTTCCACAACATCATTTAAGAGCATTATAGCATTCCATCCTTTCTCGTTTATAAAACCATTTATCTATATTATTATACGTCAAAAAAACATGAACAACAACTTTTTTATATCCCTTTATTTATTATAACCATAAATCTTACCCACTTTGAACCTTCTTCATCATCTAACACTGTCTCTAATACCGCTCCATACTCATCACAAGTTTTCTTCACATTGTACAATCCATATCCTCTGTTTTCCCCTTTTCTGCTATATCCTTTTTTAAAGAAATCTGAAATATCATTATATCCAATATCTTTACATTCATTACTTACATTAATAGCAATTTCATACGGATTTTCTATCATTACTAATTTTAATTTATTGATATCCTTATCCTTTTCCAACGCTTCTATTGCATTATTTAGTAAATTGCCCAGCAATTCGACTATCTTATGAACCGGAACAGCACTTTCCAGTTGTCCGATATTCACCTTATAAGTTACATCTATCCCCAGTTTCTCAGCTTCTGAAAGTTTTCCATATAAAAATCCTAAGATAATAGGATTACCTTTTGATAATAATTTGTTAAAATGATTCATTTCAACAATACTTTTACAGTATTTACGCTGTGCATCCACCAGTTCATCATATGTTTTATGTAAAAAATGTTGACTATAAATGGTATTAATATGATTGTCAAATTCATGTTGTCTCGCACAAATATCATCAATTAAGTTTTGAAATGATTTTTCATATAGCTTATGAAGCCTTAATTCTGCCTCAAATTCCTTTACTCTAACTTTATGTTTCCCAATATCAATTATAGCAATAATAATTAATATAATACTTACGACTAATATTGTATAAAACAAATCACCAAATCGCTTTTCCTGTTTATAATTTACAACTAGTGTTACCGTGCTAACAAGGATTACTGCCATCGAAGCCCATATTAACATTTCATTACTTTGGAAAACTTTTGATAGCTTTTCTAACTTACATCTTTTCAATCCCCATTTTGCAATCAGGCACATCGTGCAATTAATAAAAATCATTTCATAAATATCCATAACGCTTTTATGATTTACAACATATACCAATAATGTTATAGTTGCTTGCAATGCAGCAAGTAATATCAAGCACAAAACATTATTAACAATCAATTTCTTAATATCAAATCCAAACTTTATTCCACAATATATCATAATCATCGGATAAATTAGCAATGATAGCCCTTGGTTCCATTCCAACTGATACATTGCATTCATCCAAAGTAATTCTACTAAAATCAATACAATTGTCGGCGCATCGAAACGTACTGTTTCATCATACAAATAGTGTAAGCAAAATATAACTGCCAACACTTCAAACAACAAATATAAACTAACAACCATACTAAAACTCCGCCATTATTTTTTTCTTAAATGTTTTCCCGATGGTCACGCTCTCCGCCTTGCCTTGGAGTGTGATATACTGATTCGGACCGTCTACGCACTGAACAAAATCTCTGTTTATGATAGTACTTCTGTTGCACTGCACCAAGCAACCCGTATCGTCATCTTTCAATACCTGCTTGCACGTTAAATAGGGGATATCCAAAACAGAACCGTTGGACGTATGAATGAACATGGCATGCTTAATAACTTCCATGTATATAATATTTTTTACTTTAACCAAATACCAGACACCTTCCTTACGAAAAGACAAGGAACCGTCCTTGTCTCTGATAGTCGTAAAATTAAGCGCCTTTTCCAATAGACACTTCACCTGCGGTATTTCGTAAGGCTTTTCAATATAACCGAGGCAGTTCAGCCCGGTATATGCATACAGGGTGGGATCTTCCAGTGATGTCACAAATATAACCGGTGTAAACATATATTTAGGAATTTTCCTGAATTTTTCGACAAGCTGAATTCCTGAGGCGTCAATGCGCGCAGAATTATCCAATACGATATCAATCAAAAAGACATCTATCGTATGGTCCATCAGAATTGCATATGCTTCTGCTGCATTATCTGCTGTGTATAGGACAATCTCTTTTGATATTGACTCTACTATCTGCGTCAATAACATCTGCTGATTAGGTTCATCTTCTACTATTAGTACAGCCTTCTTCATATGCTTCTCACTCAATCCCTTTGGTAATCTTTTGCTACTTGTCCTCGAACAAATCTTCAATGGGCACATCAAGCACCTTAGCAAACGCACGAAGTTCATAGTCAGTTACAGTTCTTTCATGCCTCTCTATTCTGGAAATAGAGCCTCTGCATACATAAATAGCATATGTTTCCAACTTATCTGATAACTCCTGCTGACTCAAATGACGCTCAATTCGATACTTCTTTACGTTGTCACCTACAATGTTCTGAACAATACAGTCTAATACTCGTGCCATAATTTCCTCTCCATTTTTCTTTAATATTTGACACGACTATTTTATTATATTATTGGAATTTTGTTGTCCTGTTTTAGGACATTTTTCCATAATCTTCCATATAGCAAAGACTATCGCGATAGTTTCAAACCACTACGATAGTCTCCGGCTAATCTTTTTCCGCAAAAATCTTCTCATTATTTTCTATATTTCTAATTTTTGCATTCTTCTTAATTTCTTTTGCCATGTCTTTCCATTTACTACAAAAGCCGATACAAAACTTGTCGCCTTTTCTCACATACATCTTACATGATTTCGGGCTTTGATTCAAGTATTCTGTGCCGGATATTTGCTGTTATACGAAAAAAATTCGGCTAAACACCGAATTTTTTTATAAAAATCCCTTTTTTCGAGAAAATTCTCGCAAATCAAGGTTTTACTTACAAGTATTATGTACTAAACATTAGGTCTTCTCTTTCTGTTTTTTTCGGCTTCTTCTTGCTTCCTAATTCGCTCTTCCTGCTTTGCTCTTTCTTTTTCAGCTAACAAAGTGGTAACAGGAACATTTTCGGTATTTTCTGCCTGAAGCTCCTTATACCATTGGCAATATTTGTGCATTCTATACCTTCTACGCAATTTTTTCAGTTTTTCTTCATCTGCACAAGCGTCCCTGAACTCCTCCCGCTCCTGCACATTAAGCTGCACATAATCCAAATATGAAATTTTCAATTCGGTCAGCGGTTCTGCACATCTTGGACAAATCATTCTGTGTCCGTTCAACATAAAAACACGATTACAACACTTACAATAATGCATGTACAACATAGCACATTCCCCCTTTCGTAGCGTAAAAAATAGTAGTTGCAAGTATATTTGCATTTTTTGACAAAAAAGTCAATAAATTACAGAGGGGAAATATGTTAAGTTATCGCGCAAACGTGACAAAGTTGTGAAAACAGGATAATTTTTTCTAGTTTTTAATCAAAAACTGCAACAGCACCCTGCATGTTCTAAGTCCGTCAATCCACCATGCCATCTTAAAACCGTTACTTTTCAGTGCACGGTGTCCTTCCTTTAGGGAAACCATATAACTCCCTGTACTTGAGGTACTGGTTCCGCCGTAATACATGCGGATAATGGTTTCCGGCAAATATGCCAACCGATTGCCTTTATCCTTCAAAAAACGAATCATAAACTCATAGTCAGCCGCAATTTTGTAGGAATCATCATACAGACCATATTTTTCATATACTTCTCTTTTGAGGAACAAAGTCGGATGCCCCGGCATCCAACCTGCGTATAAGCTCTTTTGAGGCCCCATTTTCCAATATCTGACTACTTTTTCATCCGTGGCATAAACAAGATCTGCATGGGCGCCTACGCAGCCTGTATGAGCCTCTATCAGCTTCATCATCTTAGATACGGCATCGGGCATTAAAAACAAATCGTTAAAAAATACAATGACATCTCCCGTTGCCAATGCATATCCCTGATTCATGGCATCATAAATGCCTTTGTCGGAGTTTGTGGTCCAATTTACCCAAAATCTGCTTTTCGCTGCGTATTCCTTAATGATGTCCAGTGTCCCGTCCGTCGAGCCGCCGTCCTTAATATTCACCTCAATGGCTGAATAGTCCTGCATATCAATGGATTCTAAAGTTCTTGCAAGATTTTCCGCACTGTTATAAGTTGTCAAAATCAAAGAGACTGTTTGCATATAAATCCTCTTTTTCCCGGTACTTATTCACCAATATGCTGATAAATCAGTCCGATATTCTTAATGTATTGGCTTAAGAACCAATATAAATCCGGTCTATTGGACATTCTTTCTGATTGCAACCTCGTAATGCTCCGTTTCAAACAGTTCAAAATCATCTAAAGACAAATCTTCAACTTGCGATAAATAATCATATATTTGCTCACTTCTCGCAAATAAGACATCCGCAGATTTCCATTCTTCGATACGGTCTTCAACTAAACAAATATTACTTATATCAGAATATCCATACAGCTCTTCAAGGAAAATACCAATCGATAAATCTTCTTCATGAATACCTATGGTAGAAACAATTCTTGCATCCTTTTCGCAATTATCAGCAACATACTCCATGCATTCCGTTAGCTGCTCACCCCGTTCTGCAAACTTTACGCCAATTGTTACCGCCTCATCAAAATAATAGGCGCAAAACAATAGTAAAACACCTCCTGCCACAATGACAGCCTTCCTATTTTTCTGCACAAACCGATAAGCTATTATAACTGCAAAATAACAAATGCAAATTACCCATGGCAGAAAATATCTTTCAAACATTTCACTTCTGGCATGCAAAAATTGTTGCGCTACAAATATAAATATACAAAACAAAATCTCCAAAATTTCTGCCCACGTTATAACACAATTTCTAAAGCCGGTGAACATGATACACAGCATTATCAATGCCAACATCATATGTGTAACACAACCGTTCATCAGGTTGCTCCAAATTCCTGCAAGATAATCCTTCAATCCCCAATCTGCCGGAAAGCCCGCATAACCTATCTGATTTGTTCCCACTACAAAAACAGTCACATATAGTTCTATCAGCACAACAATAACCATCACTGCAATTTCAAAAATATGTTTTTTGAAGAATGTAACAATTATTTCTTTCAAATCAACTCTATTTTCTTCATTCCGAATCTCAAATGCCATCAGCAAAAGGTAAAAGCCCGGCACACTTATGAGAAAAGCTTCTTTTTGTAACGACATTAATGTTAGTGAAACTATAAATATCGCAACCGATTTCTTTGTTCTTTTTTTACTCAAATATAATGTTGCAAGCAAACCGGCAGAAAATAACATTGTTGCCAAACTTTCCGGTGGTCCTAATCTCCACCAGACAGCGGACTGTCCTCCTGTCAAAATGAGCACAGCAAACATTACGGAAAAGAATACATTTGTCTTCATTTCCCTTGCAAATATATAAAAGAAAAGCAGTGCCAACGCAACTTCTGCTATATTACAAATATACCATGCCACCATATTTATTCCAAAAAAATGTACTTTGAGAATACGAACAATCATATATAATGGTCGGAATCGTATTGTAAAATCATGTACAAAAATCTGCTTAAACCCTTCAAAAAATCCTTTTTCCTCTAAAATTGCAGCAAAAGTAAAGCATTCATGGTCATCTACCAGATGCAATCCCGAAAAAAGAATCCCGGTTATAATAAAAAATAAAAAAATGAAGGAAAAAGAAAGTATCCCTGCCAATAAATATTCATTTTTCTTTTGCATTTTTATTGTTTCCAACTTGTAATCCCTTTCTTAAGGCATTGTATTGATGCAAATTCCTTTAAAAGCATCTGCCACTTCTATATCTGAAAAACTTAACCTGATTGTTTCCTTTACCGCACAATCCTCTGCCAAAACTTCTATACATTCCTGCATATGGGGATTGTCACACCACATTTTCTTTTCGCAGATATTCTCTCCGTCAGCACTAACTGTAATACTATGTTCACCTTCCGGCAAATAATAGTTAATTCCTAAGCTTCCTGAAATATTCTTTACATCAACTTCATATGTTAACCGGTCCACTGTACGAAACTTCTCTTTAGGATAATAAGTAAAACTTTTGAATTGCTCCATATTATCGTTTACCGGTGGAATATCCGAGCGCTCCGTTTGCTCAGGTTTCTGCTTTACGTACATCTCATCAATTAACTTTATGACCGTTTCGTAATAAAGCCTCTGTCCTTCATCATTGGGATGACAGCCGTCATTGGTCAGTTCCTCATATGCTTTTCCGCTTTCTGCAAAGGCTTTAATCGTATCTGCAACAGATACCCCATAATGCTCAGCCAAGGACTGAATTATCTGCATTTTGGCAGTATAAGTCTGCTGTGAACTTTCCAAAATGGAAATCACTCCGCAGGAAGGATACTTCTGATTAATCGCCCTTAAAATTGACTCATAATATCTCGAAAAGCCTTCCTCCTTATCATTTTGCCCATAGCAGACAATAACTAAATCATAGTCTGTATCTTCTTCCAACATCATGATTCTGGCATATCCTGCGTAGCTGGAATTTCCACCCATAGAAACATTTGTAATTTCTACTTGTCTGTTATACGTCTCTTCCATATGTGGACCGATAAATTTAAACCACTTATTGGCATAGTCATCACAGCCTTCGCCGTTTCCGATAGAGTCACCTACGATTAGAATCTGATAGACATTGCTTTGCGAAATCAGCTTATATCCAATAGCACATATGCTAATCGCAAGGAAAGCCATCACTAATGCTACTAATGGCTTTCTCACAAACTGTAACGACGCTCCGGCTTTTATCCGCATATTACAACCTTACCCTTCTGACTGCTTTTTCAAAAACATCCTCGCCTGCGGCAGTTATTTTCTTTTCCAATTTGCCGAAAATCAGTTCCCGTAGACCACCAATTACAATACAGACTACAAAAATCAACGCTACAATTCCGAGTAAAATCAGCGTCCCTGCAACCGCATTTTCACAACTAAAGCCGCTGCGTGTCAACAGCTCCGCCCCAATCGTCACCACGGAATTTTCAAGCGCAAATACGGCAAACATATTTGCCGTAAACTTATTCACCCATTTAGATGAAAAATCAATATCCTTGAAGATATAGAGCAAAATCACAGCCATTGCAATGTTTGTAATGCTGTTGTCCCTGCACAGGGAATGCGTAATGGAGCCTATTATCAGCGGATTCATAATGGATATGGTATTTACTGCCCAAAGTGCCCCTAATGCCACCACCGCGTTTAATTTATCTACTTTCACGTCGCGGTATAAACGGATATAACGCCCTACAAGATACAGCATGAACATCTGCACAAGACCTTTTCCGGCATCCTGCATAATTTCAAAATAAAACATGGTGGGGAATACACTGAATACCAGAAGCAAAAGCAAGACAAGTCGCTTCATTTCCTTCTTATCCAGCGCAGAAATCAGTTTTTCAATAAAGCCGCTAAAAATAAAGATGCAGACATAACAGGAGTAAAACCAGTACTTTCTGCTGACAAACGGGAACAACGATTTGGCAAGTTGTTCCAATAGCGCTGCGCCCTGCATCTCCTGCGGAAATGCAAAGTAAAGCACCACCGTTTCAAGCAAAGAAAGCATAATCATCATAATTTCCATCTTAAGAAACTTCTTCATGGAGAATTTGATACCAAAATAACCGGAAATCAAACAAAAGCAGGACACACCAATGTTACAGATTCCGACAATAGCGCCGCCCAAAACATATCCGTAAGTTCCCGTCAGTCCCAGATTATTCATATCAATTTCCGGAGCTAAATGTATTAAAATAATAAATCCCATTGCCAAAATTCTCAGCAATTCCAGGTTTGATTTTCTCTTTCTCTCTGTCATTTCTGTTTCTAATCCCCGTCAAGAAACTTACTCTTCTACCATCTCAATAAACATATTTTCTGCCAGTTCTTCCTTGCTCAGGAAAGGCGCCAAATCCTCAAGCGGAGGGCTAATTAAACGCCCATCCGGCAAACGTTTCGTTGCACTTTTAGGTTCCCATACCTGCTTAGTATCTGTAAAGATTTCACAGAATACAAATCCGTCACATTTCAGCACCTCATTTACTACAGTTTTCATTTCCTCATTGCTATGAGCGCTATAATACGGATAACCAAACGCCTCTGCTATCTTTTGGTAATTAGGGAATGATAAATCACCGCTTTCCGGTCCGATTCCAACCTTACTATGTTCTCCAAATAAATTATTTTGCGTCTGGCGGATGCTGTGATATCCCTCGTTATTTATTAAGAATATTTTTATCGGCATATTATTTGTTACAACAGTTTGAAGTTCCTGTAAGTTCATCATAATACTGCCATCACCTTCCAGGCAAATGGTATTCTTATCGCCTGCTGCACGGCACAACCCTATTGCAGCCGGAAGTCCATATCCCATACTGGCGATTGCACTATTAATAATAAATCTTGTATCCTTCTTTATACACCAATCCTGATGTCCGACAACGCAACACGCCCCATTACTTACTGCCGTCAAACTACCCTCTGGGAGTTTTTCACTCAAATATCTTACAAATGCAAAAACATTCGCTGTTTCACCGTTTTCTTCCCAATGACGTTCTAATGTTACAGGATACTTCTGCTTCCACTTCAGGCATTGCTCTCTCCACTGCTCTTCTTTAGAAACTAAACCATCTGCTACGGCTAACTTCCTGTTTATTGCAGACAGAAAGTCTTTTGCATCTGCCCATATCGGCATCTCTACATGTATTGTCGGCTTTATAAATTCAGCACGGTCAATATCTACCATTATTACTTTAGCTTCTCTTGCCCATGTCTTCCAATTATAGCCTACCTGTCTGATACTAATACGCGTACCGATTGCTAACAGCAAGTCTGCATTTTGTACAGCAAAATTGCCGGCTCTATCCCCCATATTTCCGCCTCTTCCACAATAAAGCGGATGGGCATCCTCTATTAAATCTACACTATTCCAATAAGTAACCACCGGAACTCCCAGTTTTTCTATCGCCGCGCGGAATTCTTCAAACCCACCTGAAAGGCGAATACCTCCTCCTGCATAAATAACAGGTCTTTTTGCTTTTGCAATTTCACTAAGTACTTTGTCAATAATGTCGTCTGTGACAGCCGGTGGCAATTCTGCTGCATCTTCCACCGGATCATATCCCTTCAAATCATCTGTTTCAATCACCATTCCCTGGAAATTCACCGGAATATCTAACCACACCGGACCCGGACGTCCCGTAGTCGCTAAATGCCATGCCTTTTCTAACATGTATCTGATATCCGTAGGTTCTTCCAACATTGCAGCATATTTGCACATGCACTCAACAGATTTTATAACATCAAACTCCTGGTCTCCTACTGCTCTAAGTGAATATCCCGGTGTGAGCTTTTCTGCATATCTGGCTGTTGTATCATAACGAACTTGTCCGCTGACAACAAACATCGGTATAGAGTCAAGCCAACCTCCTACTACTCCCGTAATCGCATTAGTTCCTCCCGGCCCTGTTGTAACGCAAACTGCCGCAATTTTGTTTTCTAAACGTGCATATGCCTCTGCCGCAATGGCACATGCCTGCTCATGATGGTTATATGTACAGCGCATTTGATTGTTATGGCCAAATGCATCGTTTAAATGCATTGCACCGCCGCCTACCACCGTAAAGCAATCTGTCACACCTCGCTCTACAAGAAAATTTACTATGTAATCTGCAATTCTTATCTTCATCTTTTTTCATCCTTTCCCGATTATATTATATAATTCGTTTCATACACGGAATTTTTCTTAGCAACGAAACTGCAACAGCCTCTACTATCAGCACAATCATTATATATATCAAACATGATATCAACGGAAAGCCTGGCAATAATGCGCTTATTTTCTCATGTACAAACAGCATTTTTACCTGTGCAAATATGCTGAACAAATATATGCCAAAGGAATTCTCTCCTATAAAATGAAAGACTTTTGAAACAATAGGCGGCATTTGTAAATTCACACACCATACTCGTATCGCATAAAATACATATATTGTCGGTATTACACTAAAACTAGCCAAGTACGTTTCGCGCGATTCGTTATATCCACCTAATTTATACGCTTCCCAATGTACCATATAGGTTGCTGCCAAAACACAGATACATGAAGCAATAAGACCAAAAATTATATTTTTCTTTATCCTACCACTTTCCTTATGTACATCACAAGGTAAATTTGCAATATAATCTCCCATTAAAGGATAAAAAATTGCATCTACAGACATTCTAAATGGTATCAGTATATTTCCCCAACCTAATATGCCTGTTGCAACATTTAGCATTCCCTTAAAGAAAACTCCCATTATTAATAAATATTGATAGTCCTTCTTTTCCATAGTTGCCACAATTTTACGCAAAAAAGGCAATATCAATAAATATCCGATATACTCATATAAAAACCAGTACAATCCGGTTACATACCGTGTACATAACTGCTCAAAGAATAATCCAAAATCACTCCACCTATTTCCATAGAAAATAACAAAATAAAAATATGACATAACCACCAGTATTATAACATATTTAAAAATTCTTTTATAAAGCAGTTCTTTATATGATTCCTTCTTTCTTAACAATAAAGCACCGGAAACCATAAAAAACAACGGAACATTTATGCATCTAATCACGTCTGCCATAATATATATCCCGTTCCTTAACGTACCATAGTCATTAAAGGCATACAATTTTGACCCTATATCGCCGGTATGCGTAAAAATAACTAAAAAAGCTGCCAATACACGAATTATATCTATATATAATTCTCTTGCGCTTCTACACTTATTCTTTTCAGTTATTTCATGCATGCTTCTCATTAGTCCCGCAAGTCCTCCCACTTATATTATTCCTGATAATCATTTTGCCACCGCAATGCTCAATATTAACGCAATTTTCGTAGTGCTTAGTCCCGAAAGATCGAAACCTTCTAACTATAGATTTTTTAATAATGTCTTGAAACGCCATCCTTTTTCTCTAAAGTAAAAATTAAATTATTCAAAATAATTCTATGTTATTCAATAATTTCTTTATCATCAGGCGATGATTCATATTATAAAACAAAGCCTCGTTTAACGATTTTTCCCACGGATTCAAATCTGACCAATCACCTTCTGTAAGTTTTTCAAAGGCATACTCACTGGAACGTCCTCCCACGGTACCAACCAATGCCACAGGAATATTGGCTTTCTTTGCAAAGTCCATTTCAATATCTACACCTTGTTGTGATTTATCAGGTTTCACTTTCCCTCCCATGCAAATCAATATTTCGCCCTTATCTCTGCAAATCATATTTTCCCGCATTTCCTGCAGACCATCTGCCAAAACAAGCGTACATTTCTCCTGCAAATCTTCAATATCGTACTGATTTATATAGGCTTTATCCATATGCATTTCTATAGAATACTTTATATCCGAAGCATACAAACTACCAATATCAAATATCAGCTTCTGAAAGGTAGGATGCGCCCCAAAAACAAGCGTGTAACCATTTTTAATTATTTCCCTGGAATACACTACTAAAGCCTTCAACAAAGATGCCTCATAAATCTCATCACCATCAGGAAATGCTCCAGACAGAATAATTCTCTTATTGCGTTGTTGTCTTCTAATGCCGGATATATCTTCCATCTTCATCAATTTATCACCGCATCACTACATATCCATTGTCCTCTGCAATCAAATAATAATTATTTTCTGTAAGCCAAGTTCCAAAATCAGTAGTAGACATATAATCGTATAACGACATTTGTACATAATTCATATTTATTAATACAACTGTTGGTTTCTTATAATCATTCTGACGAAAAAAATCTCCAATTCTTGTTGAAAGACCTATCCCAAACCCTCCGTAGGGAGAATATGTGCTATATTCACAGTTTGCTTTCAAATATCCATATGAACTAACATAACTACTGTCAATAATACACAATTTATCATTTTCCCTTACATATGAATCAATCACTTCACATATCTCATTGTATTGTCGATATGATATTTCTCCCAACTCAATACCTTGGGCAGGTCCTTCCTCAACCATTGTTCTTTCCGAAAACCATGTTCGATGTCCTTCCATCAATTCAGGGATGGTTGCTTCTTGCTCATATACTGGTATCGTATATGTAAGTAAAGAAATTATTAACAAAGTGCCTGCAACTGCTCTGCTCTCCTTTTCATTCCTAAAAATTACACTTTCACCTTTTGATTCAGGTAATAGCAATAAAATAGCCATTGTCGGGAAAATTCCTGCATACATACTTGTTATATTTCCTTGATTTGATGCTATTGAAAATGAAAAAATCAAACCGATTGTAGGAAACAAAAATATTATTCTAATAATTTCATTCATTTCTGCCTTTACAGTGTTCTTCCAAAATATAAGGAAAAAAAGTGATAGAGCATACGCATATGTAATACAATGCCAAGTAATTCCCCTACGCTGAACATATGCCTGCATAAAGAAAGCTAAGGAATATAAAATTGCAACAAGAGGAATCCCATATTTTTCAAAATTTTTTTTTACTATTTCTACCTTTTGACATACTACAATAGGTAATAATGCTATTATACCTAATATAATGTGTTTACCAATTGGATGTACCAATTTTGTTATCCAATTAGTATCTAAATTTTCATCATGTAACATTTTCGGGAAATTTTCAATCAATTTATCGACACCTATTTGACTAATTACACTCCCCAAAAAAATAAAAGCACAGATTCCACATATTATCATCAATTCTGCACTTAATCTCACCGCATTTTCTTTATCAATCAAACAGAAAATAATAAAATAAACAGGACAAAGGATTACAGTTGTTGGATAAGCCAATACGCAACACGACAACCATACTCCCAATAAAATCACATAACATCTCTTTTTATGAACATACAGCTTATAACAACTGATAATTTGAAGCATCACGAACCATATCACTTCTTGCTTATATGTAAACGAAGCAAAGTCAGCTGTATAAAGTAAATATACTATCATAGACACTAATACGTAATGCCAGTTTCTTTCATTAGCAAATGTCATATAAAAGTATAAAGAAATAACTAACTGTACACATATTGCCAAAATGCGAAAAAATAATAATATTCCTTGCGTACTCCCAAATACTAATAAAAAAATTTCTGTTACTGGATAGGTAAATACACTCGACAATTGCAAACTTGTCCAACAATCAACAAAAAATTTTGATTCTTGCGAAAACATATGTCCTAGTGATATGGAAAAAACTTCATCACTATGCATTCCTAGTTTGCATTTATTCAACGCAACAACCAAATATACTGCGCTTACAAGAACTGCATATAGATACATTTTCAAAGTCTCTTTTGTTTCAAAATGTATTTTTTCCCCCATTATCAGTTTACACTTCCTTTCCATAAACTCATATATAAAACTTTAGATTTGATTATTATTCGATTTAATGATATTATAAGAAAAACTATTATCCAAATAGCTGTGGAGGCATATAATTTTGAATAACTCAACTACCTTTACTAAAGAACACACATATATCACTAAGGGAATTTTAGTACTCATGATGCTCATGCATCACATATTTACTTCCAATCTTGTTGAGCAATATTCTATCAATATAACTATGACTAATCAATCTCTTTTCCTTTATGTGTGTACATTCTTTAAAATCTGTATATCCGGTTTTGCATTTTTAACTGCATTTGGAATAACTCATTCTTTCAATAACCTTTCCAGCTCTTCCCCTAATGATTATTTAAAATTAGTTTGCAGACGCCTTATCGGACTTATCTCCAACATTTTCATTATATATGTTTTAGCAATTTTATACAAACGTTTCGTCATCAAAGAATCTATTCGTGAATTATATGATTGTGGCAATGGTTTTAATATAATATATATGTCCATTGATTCATTAGGCTTAGCTCAATATTTTGACACGCCAACAATTAATGTAACATGGTGGTATCTGACATATGCCATACTACTTATTGTTGCAATGCCTTACATATACATGGCATATAAAAAGTTCAGATATCTTCTTCTTCCTGCCGGTTGCCTATTGTCACTAATTATTTTACAAAACACTGTCATGTTTTCCACTTTACTTCCAAGTGTGTTATTGGGTGTAGCATTTGCATATGAAGGTTGGTTTGAAAAAATACATAACTTTACTTCCAACATATATATTAAGCTTCTTCGCATCTGTACGGAAGTCATCGGACTAATTATTTCCTACCATGTATATAGAGCTGTCAGCCTAACATACAGTTATATATTTGCATTTTTGATTCCATTACTCGTGTTTGAACTAATATGTTACATTCCTATTTTGAATAACACATTGAAATTCATTGGGAAACATGCAACTAATATATTTTTAACACATACATTTATTTATTTTTACTTTTACACAGATTTCATCTTCTCATTCACTAAAGACTGGTTAATACTTCTCGTTTTGACAGTAATATGTCTACTGGTTTCTATATGTATTGAAATATTAAAAAAAGCATCAGGCTACAACCTACTAATACAAAAAATACACATCTTTTTAAAAATTAAATAATGCTCATAATTACTTTGGAAAAGATTAAATTAGAACACTATTACAAAGGTCAATTTACTCTGCTATAATTCCACTAACTTATCAATAATCTTTCTGATTCGATTTAAACCTAATATGCAAACACTTATATAGCAAATATATGCTCTGACATACTCAACAAATGGAATTTCAAAGAATTTATCAATAAGCTGATTAATATATATCGTTTCTTTCGCTGATACCTCACTCAGTTCATCCCATATATTGCTTTCATCAATCGGCTGATTTGCAAAATCATAATTGCGATGATTATACTTATCTGAATTTGTAAATTGTACAACCCCACAATTCACACCGCTTCCGTCATATCCGCAATTCTTTACCAACGATTTGCAAGGCATCATCATTACTTGACCATTTGCAAACATTTGTAACCCGAAAGAAAGGTCTATTTTTTGAATGTCTTGTTTCTTAATCAGTTCACTTTTATATTGGAGCATGCCGCGAACAAAATTGCAGAATTGATTCTTACTTGCTTTTTTTACATTTCTCATGTAGTTGCTATCTGCAAAAAGTCTCTCAAAATTCTCCATTGTAATCTGAGAATACATGACATCCTCTTTTGCTTTCCATACACCATATCCGCTAGCAGAAAAATAAATCTTAGAAGCAAATACATTTCCGGAAAAATCTGTATCCGGAATAGGATAAGAATATCCGGAAACTGCATAAACGCGTTCATCATACCTATATTTTTCTAAACACATATTCATATATGTCAAAAAACCAGATGCAAACACATTATCATCTTCGGTGTAGATAAAGCACTCGTAGGTTTCATATATCTTTTCTCTTACTGCTAAGAAATTCTCATACCAACCGAGATTTTTCTCCTGCTCAATACAATAAACATTTGCAAATCCTGAGATTCCTCTTTGGATATACTCTTTGATTTTTCTATAACCGTCCCAATGTGAATCTCTCAAAGGATAATCCAATCCAATATATAAATCTGTTTCTTTTGCAAGCGCATTTGCCGCGAGAGACTCTACACATTGTTTAAAATGTTCATACCGACATAATGTTGTAATTAATAAAGGGGCTCTTTTCAAACCGGACTCCTATCCAATAATTTATAATCGTTTTCCAAACTCTTTAATTTCCTCTATATCTTGTCTATGATTTCATGCTTCATGCAGCATCTTTTCATTGTCCATTCTAACAATTCTCTTATTCTCAATAATAAATATGAAAATACAAAAATAATAAATATGTATAACAGCGAAACAACCTTCCAGTCCAAATAATTAAATAAATTATAGTAATTTATCATTTTTACAACCACATAATGATTTAAAAAAGCAATATATCCTAGCTGTGAAAAGACTTCCCATATAGTATTATTAATTTTCATCAAACAGCTTATTTCTATAAACTGGCATATATATATTAAAATTGCAAATACGGGTAAAACGATATAATCCGTTACACTGAATGCTGTATCCCAGAAGATCATATAAGAAATCCATATAATCCCTCCAAAGAAAACTGTTTTCAAAACAACGTTAGGAACTTCTATTAGTTCATTCTTCTTATATAACTCAAATATAAAAATTCCTATTAGCAGACCTGCCATAGCTCGTAAAACTGCCATCTCATTAACACCTTCTCGTAATGGAAAAATACAAAGGTGTCTTTGGTTAATAGCCAATAAAAAATATAATATAGTACCTAAAAATAAACTAAAACTTCCAATCCATCTTTTTATGTTTTTCTGAAATACATATATTACCGCAGACGCAAATAATAGATAGCCGCAGTACCAATCCGGAGGATTTATTCTCAACCCGCTCTCTAAATTTCCGATTTCCAACATAAATGCTTCACTAATATACCCAAATATGCTACCACTTATGTTAATTTTAAATATAAACAAATTAATAAAAAATGCTATTATAAAAGCTATCACATAATCTTTATATAATCTAATATATCTTTTCTTTATAAATTTGAACACTCCTATAGCGTTTTTTTTATGAACATAACTTTGACGTAAATAGAAACCGCTTACCATAAAGAAAAAATCCACCGCAATATAACCTCCTCCATACGGAAGTGCTTCTGAGCAATACCGCAAATGATGCAGACATACTGCAATAGTACACCATAGCCGAAGCATTTCAATTTCTAAGGTTCTCGGTTTACGCCTTTTGTTCTTACCTCCAAAAGGTTCTTCAGTCATTATATTTATACCCTTCCTAATATATCGCTATATATATCGTCTTTTATTACTTTAACCCTTCTTTATTTCTTCCACAAATACTTTATAATCTCTAATATATTCTCCAGAATCATAATGCTCACTAGCCAACACCAATAATACAGAATCTTCACTAAAATCATACATATCTTTCCATACCATTGTCGGCAAATAAACTCCCGTATGCGGTCTATTCAAACAAAAAATAGCTTCATTACCTTCACCATCTTTTACTTTAATCTTACTTGTTCCTGCAACATTAATTAATACAAATTCTGTTTTACGATTAGCATGTTGCCCCCGAATGACATCCCTATCAGAGCCATAAATATAAAATGCCCTCTTAATCTCAAAAGGAATATCTATTCCACCTTCTACAATTACTAGATGTCCTCTCTCATCACCTGCTTGCGGCAATTCAATCATTTTCACTTTATTCATATTATGCATAAATCTACCTCCAAGAATTAAGTGCCTCTATTACTATCGTTTGTTCTTCTTCTGTCATTCCATTATAAAGTGGGATTGATAAAACAGTATCAGCATACTCTTCTGTTATGGGCAAACTACCTTTTGAAAGTCCCAAATACTCATAAGCTTCTGACAAATGAGGTGGTATGGGATAATGAATAATTGTCCCAATTTTCTTTTCATCTAGATACTCTATTAACGCATTCCGATTACGAACGCGAATGACAAACTGATGCCATACATGCGTCACATTATATCTGATTTGCGGCAAAATAATATTTGGATTATCTATTTCTTTCAAATACCTTGTCGCTATTTTCCTCTTCTCTTCTTCCAATTCTTCCATATGACTTAGACGGATTCTCAAAAATCCGGCTTGTATTTCATCCAAACGCGAATTAGTCCCCACTACCATATTGTAATATCTTTTTTCACTACCATAGTTTCTAAAGATTCGAACTTTATCTGCCAACTCACTATCGTTTGTAACAATTGCACCTGCATCTCCAAATGCTCCCAAGTTTTTCGACGGATAAAAAGAAAAACACCCAATACTTCCAAATGTTCCTGTTGCTTTCCCCTCATATTTTGAACCATGAGATTGCGCACAATCTTCCACCAACCGCAAATTATATTTTTTACACAGTTCCAAAATAGGTTCCATATTAGAAGCCTGTCCATACAAATGAACAGCCAAAATAGCCTTTGTCTTCTCAGTAATCTTCTCTTCAATCTTTGAAACATCAATATTATAGAATTCATCCGGTTCAACAAATACAGGGGTAGCACCATTAATAGTTATCCCCATAACACTGGCAATATAAGTATTGCCTTGTACAATCACCTCATCTCCAACACCAATTCCAAGAACACGAAAGGCTATCCAGAGGGCATCTAAGCCGCTAGCTAGTCCTACGCAATAATCTGCCTCAATATAATTTGCAAATTCCGCTTCAAACGCACTTACTTCTTTTCCCAATACATACCAGCCCGAACGCAATACTTCCAATGCCTTCATCTCGAACTCATCCTGATATTTTAAAAATCCTCTATCTAATCTGTTTGGCATTATTTTATCCATAATATCATCCTTTAACAAATCCGTTTATATTCATTGTCTAAAATCCCATAAATTCGCCATGATACATATTCTCCATCGCGATATATATGCTCTCTTAATTCCCCTTCCATGGTAAAACCTATTTTTTCATATAATCGAATCGCCGCTTCATTATCTGCAAAAACTGTTAAGTAAATACGATGCAATCCCATCTCACCAAACCCAATATCCAACAATCTTTCTGATGCTTTTACACCAATTCCTTTCCCTCTTGCTTTCTCTCGCAAAGCAATTGCAAATTCTGCCGACTGATTAATACGATCAATATTTTTAAGGCTTATTGTACCAAGATATTCATCATCTTCATTCACTATAGCCATATGTATGTTTCCGTTGTGGCAACTATCTTTCGCCATTATTGCCTCCCTGCAAAACTGCCTGGCATCCTCAAGCGTGTACTTTGACATTTCTTTCAAAAAACTTCTTTTTATTTGTGGATCTAACATCCATTCTATCATTTTTTCTGCATCTGTCTCACGCAGTTCACGTAACTCTACCATCAATTATCATTCCTTACTATCCCAATTATCTTCTTCAACAATGTATGGCGGACGGTTTCTGGATGCATCGAATATTCTCCAAATATACTCTCCCAAAATCCCCAATGTAAGCATAATGACCCCAAAACTAAATAAATTGAAGATAAATAAGGTTGTCCATCCACTCACTTCTATTAAACCTTGTAATTTAAATATAATTTCAATCATTGCCCATATAATAGAACCTATAAAAGAACAAAATCCAATCATTGAAACCGCCTTTATCGGCAAAGTAGAAAAACTAAATAAAGTATCTGCAACCAACTTCACTTTCTTTTTAAGTGTCCATCTACTCTTACCAATTTCTCGTGCTACTCTTGTATAGTATACTTTATCAGTCTTAAATCCACTCCACAATATCTGCCCTGTTAATGCACTATTTGTTTCATCCAAAGCCACCAATACATTAATCACTTTACGATCCACAAGATAAACATCAAAGCCACCTTTCGGCATAGTCTCTAACATCATCTTACGAACCATCGTATAATATAAATTAGCAAATAGTGTCTGCCTCTTGCTCTCTTCTCGTTCCTCTCGAACTGCCAAAACAACATTATAGCCTTTCTTCCATCGCTCTACCATCTCTAATATCATTTCTGTAGGTTCTTGTAAATCCGCTGCCTTTACTACAGCACAATCTCCGGTACATTTTGAAAGTCCACATAAAATAGCCGCATGTGAGCCAAAATTACGCGACAGACTAAGTATTCTTACACTATCGTCTTTTGACGCCAATTCCTGCATTACGTGATAACTATCATCTTTTGAACCATCGTTTACCATTACAATTTCCCATTCATATTCCTCGTGAGAAAGCATTTTCTCTTGAATATCCTTATATAACGGGAGTAAATTATCCTGATTATAATACACCGGTATAATAACTGATATTTTCACTTATGTCTCCTTTAGATAAAATTATTAGTTAATTATTGCTATTCCATCCTTGGTAGTTGCCAATAATGCACCCGCATACGAAATATATAAGACAAAACCTATTACATATATCAATAAATATTTCACCCAATTCGTCCTAAAGCATATAACGAATTTTTTCATCCCCATTACCGCATAAATATAAATGATTAAGTGTAATGTAATGAAAAAACGGATTTCTACTGCTCCGGGCAAGATACATACACATGGTATCAGCATTAATGCCATCCATATCCAACGGCTACTCTTTATTGTAAATGAGTGAATAAAATAAAAAATCGCAATAAATAATATTGTATAAAAAATCACTAATAATAAAGTTTTATCATTCTCTATGCTTTTTATATATTGATTTGGATAAAACGGATATAACATATTTAAAAAATGCCTAGCATAAATTCCAATAAAATCTAATGGATATTTTAGCACTAATTTAAAGAAATCTCCATAAGATACCAGTTCGGCAATCTGCTCTTTCTCCAATATTGTCTGTCCAATTTTGTCAACAAAAAACATTCCAGCTTCCGCATATTTGGATTTGTCACCAATGTATGTCGCATACCGTCCTGAATATATTCCCCACTGGAGTTGGCTTAGCATTAATCCTTCTGTAGGAACCGCCATAGAATAATTATTATGCAGATGATGGTTTAATATAATCTGAGGAATTGAACAGACAAAAATCCCCCCCAAACTAACTGGCACTGTAATAATCATCTGTAGCCATTTTCTATCACATAAACTCCAAATAACTAAAATTAAAACACATGCTATCATGAAGAACAAATATATCGTTCTAATATTATAGGCGCCATATATACATATTCCAAAAATAAACGCTTCTACTGCTTTTATATATATTTTCTGCTCGCATGTAACTATTTTATACAGTAAAATAAGACCCACAAGCGATATTGTGAGCGCATAGAAATCTGATAATGTGTACACTAATAAGCCACGAAAAAACAAAAAAAATAAGCCACCACAAATTCCTCCCACTACTAATGTTTTTTTTGTGGAACATTTGAAGTTAAATATTTCAAGTAAATATTTGAATATAATTGAAAAAAACAATGCAAAAATGCAAGAGGAAAATATTCGGTATCCGAACAGTTCACTCCCAAATATCATTCCAAATTTATAACACATAGAATAAATAAATGGTAGCAACCATCCACGAAATCCCCACGCCATATTCTTAACATTCCATCCACAGGCCTTTCCCAGACACCAATATACTGCATCATCATACCAGAAATCCACATTATTTACCATCATATGAATAACCATACTAAATAAAAACAAAACGCCCACAGCCACCACATAGCTCACAATGTGTTTGTACTTTTTGCATTGGCCATTCTTTCTCATACGCTATTCCTCCTTAATATCATAAATATATATTGCTTTTTTACCAAAAAATTTTGCCATGGAACGATTTGCAAATTCTTCCTCATAATTGTATTCTCCATAGTAGAATTTCGGGTTAATCAGACAGGTCTTATCTTCCAAATCACTTGTCTCTATCTTAACAATATCTCCCTCACCATTCTTCATCTCTTCAATTATGGATACATTCCACTCCGCATAATTTTTTATTCTTCCGCTTATTAATTCTCTTGCCAATCGAATCGGCACTATCTCTCGAATATCAATTTTCATAAACACCAAACAGCTTATACCTATGATTGCAATATACATTACTATCATTGCTCTACCTTTAATAACCATCTTTGGATATTTTACAGCCAACCACCCTCTCCAATAGAAAAGAGTTAAAAATGCAAAAAAATATATAGCAAAGTCTGATATAAAATTACTACGTTCCATTAATACATACACATCCATTCCATATCCAAGTGCAACAGGGAATATAATAATCATTATTGAAAGGAAATTTACTGTTGTAAACAAAATAGGCACATAGAATTTATATTTATACTTTGAACAATCTGTATGTAATAATAAAAGGAATAATATTATTAATATTGCTGGAAATAAGGGAAATTTAGTCAAGAAAAGTTCATACCGTTCAATTGTATACTGAAATGTTCCTTTTAACACCGCAAACACTTCATCTCCAGAAATAGCACTACCTTTTCTCACAAAATTTCCCGGAGCTACTACATTAATAATTCCTCCCAATACCATGGGAATACTCCCTACTAAAGATATCATTATCCTCTTCTTAACAACTATTCCCCAATATGCAATCATAACAAATAAAATGCAGCCTAATGCTGCTATATTTAATACAGAACCGCCGGATAAAAAGCCTAAAAGCACAACTGGAATTAACAATATTCTACTATTATAAGTTATAGCGTATATAAGTAAAATACTTCCCAGCATAATACATATTATAGGAATCAAATATATAACAGAAGCACAAAACCAATAAAAATCCTCATGTTCTGAATAATAATACAAACATGTTATACATACAACAAAAAAAGAGGTCACTTGCCATGCACATTCTGTACTATATAGCATTACTTTCTTTGTAACACTATATATAAACCAACAAACTACTAAATAAAAACATATTGACATAACGAATTGTACGATTCGTATTCCCCATACATCACATTGAACAATAGCATCTGTAAAATAAGTTAAAAACAATGAAAAATAATATCCGCTGTAAGTTGTATATCCATTTATAGCCTTGCTCCATGCTGCACAAAACGCATTTTTCCCTTGTGCTATTTCCGCTAAAATAACAGTTGTATTATAAAAATCATCTTGAACCGGATAAGTATATAAGGTAATAATTATCGACGGTAAACACATTAATATATTTACCAAACAATATGTTATTATTTTAAAAGCCCTCTTATACTTTGATAAAATCATTCTGTCCTCCGTTAATACTATCCTTTATCATCTTCAGTATAGATAAAGCACTCGAAGTTTCATATATCTTTTCTCTTACTGCCATGAAATTCTCATACCAACTGAGATTTTTCTCCTGTTCAATGCAATAAACATTTGCAAATCCTAAGATTCCTCTTTGGATATATTCTTTGTTTTTTCTGTAACCATCCTAATGCAAAGTTCTTAAAAGATAATCCTATCCAGTAAATTATAATTGTTTTCCAAACTCTTTTATTTCTTCTACAATCTTATCAACATCATTCATTGATAAGCTTGGATGCAAAGGAATATTAATTCCTGTCTCATTAAGTTCATTGCTGTTTGGTAACACTTTATCACTCTTATAAATAGGATTTAAATGTAGAGGATGATATCTCAAAGTAGTATAAATTTCTTTTTCAAATAAATACTTTGCCAGTTCATCTCTTCTGGGAACTCTCATGAAATAAGTAAAATAAGAATGCTTATCTCCTTCACTGGCCTCAACCGGACATTTAATCCAATCAATTTCCGCAAATTCTTCTTGATAAATATCCCAAATCTTTTTACGATATGCTTGCATATCATCCAGTTTACCAAGCTGTGCCAAGCCAATACCCGCTGCTATATCAGATGGATTCATTTTGATAAATGGTTCCACAATATTGTATTCCCACCAACGCTCTCTGCCATGAGTAGATGCCTCAAATCCGGACTTCCCAATACCACAATATCTTAAAATGCTGGCACGTTCCAGTGCTTCCTTATGATTAGAAACAACACCGCCGCCTTCGCCCATGGATAAATTTTTAACAGCATCAAAACTGTAGACACCTACGTCTGCAATTGTACCGCATGCTCTTCCCTTGTACGTAGAATCAATAGCATGACACGCATCTTCAATAACAGGATATCCTAATTCCATGATTGGATCCATATCTACAGCAAGTCCGGCATAATGCACTATCATAATAGCACTTGTCTTCTCTGTAATATGTGGTTTAATCAAATCTGCCGTCACATTCTGGGTATCTAAATCTACATCACAAAAAACAGGAACACATCCTGCTAACATAACAACTTGTGCGCATGATACCCATGTAAATGAAGGAACAATTACCTCACTTCCCGCCGGAAGATTAAGTAACGTCAATGCCATATATAAGCCATTCGATCCACTATCAACTAAAACAAATTTATCTGTAGATAACCTCTCTGCCATCTGTGCCTCAAAAGCTTTTGTTTTAGGTCCCATTCCCATCCACTGCTTGGATATACTATCAGTTATCTGTTCTATCTCTTCTTTTCCTACTTTTGAACCAAATACATTAATCATCGTGATTCCTCCTCATGTATTTTTAATATTATTTTCTCAATTTTCTTTTTATCTATTTGCATTATATAATACTCTATTTCTCTCAAAATATCAAATCCACATTTCTTATACCAATCGACTGCCGGATTGTCTTTTAAAACGTCACACTTTAACGGCAAATCATATTTTAATAAGATATAGTTCAACATTATGTGCATTGCCCTATGCATGGAAGCGCCTGTTCTACTCTTTTTCCCCCGTATAATGTTATATAAGTCAATTTCCTCGTCCTTCACTCGAAATCCCATGCAACCTATCGGTTCGTATTTTAAATCCACAAATTCTTCTACCATGAAAATATAATCATTTTCTCTCTTTTGATACGCAAAAAACCATTCTTTCTGTTGATTTGGAGATATTTCCTGCTGGTAAAAGAAACTTCTCTTATTATTATTTTTCCAAGTTCTCAGCAATTCGTTATCTCCATGTTCTGCAAGTCTTAATCTGATATTATTTGTGTTATCAATAATGGTTATTTTTTTATTCATTATCTTTGTTCTTAGCAATCTCCTGATAAATTTTATAATACTGCTTACTAATAGTAGCTAATGAAAATTTTTCTTCTGCATATTGTTTTATCTCTTCTGAATTATACTTAGGATAATTGTTTATCATCTCTAAAATTCCTTGATATAATGCCTCTTCATTTCCTTTATCTACTAATATCCCTGTTTTAGGTGTAACAATAGATTCCGGTCCACCACATCGTGTCGCCACCACCGGAATGCCAAGCATTTGTGCTTCTGCGATAGAACACCCAAATGACTCCATAATGCTTGCCGAAACCAGAAAATCTGACTCAAGCATTATCTCCTGCACGCATTCCCTTGTGCATTGCCCGTGAAATATACATTGCTTAGCAATCCCCAAATCATCTACTGTTTGTTCAAACTCTGTTCTGTATTCTCCATCTCCTACTATATGAAGAATAATATTTCTCCCTTCCTGATGTAATCTTGAAATCACCTTAAGAAGAGTCGGTATCCCTTTAATATATCTGTCATATAAGCCTGCAACTAATGCAATATTAATATGTTCCGGCACTCTATACTTCCCTTTGGCAGGTGTTTCAGATTGATTCGTAGCAATGCCATTGTACACTGTTCTAAAAGAATATTTTGGAAATATTTCTTGTAGCTTCTCAGCTAACTTATCAGATACACACACATTGCATTCACTATATTTAAAAACAAATTTACCATACCAATAGCAGGGAAATTTTGTTATCCCGGAAGCTTCTACTGTCGAATGTTCTGTAACCATCACCGGAATACGAAATAGTGCACCTAATATAATAGCAAACCTACCAACCTCAGTAGAAACCTGCGCATGAATAATATCAGGCTTAAAATCTCTGACAATCTTTTTCATGGCAGAATACATGTTACGGCGATTATATATCTTTCGTTTGAAATCATAAGCAGAACGAAAGGTTCTTATTCCATGTTCCTCTTCATCTGAATATTTTCCCACAAGTGTTCTATCATATGGGTAGTAAATCGCCATATCACAATATTTTTTCAAATCCATTGCTTGCTCGTAATGAAAAATTCCACCATTAATCGGTTCGTTCTTTGGAGAATACCAACTGACCATCATTAAAATACGCATTTGAATCTCTCCTAAATTTGTAGTATTAGCCCTCACTTAACACGCATAAAAAACATTCTTAAAATTCGAATAGATTTATGCCGTTCTTCAAAATACTCCCAAAACGCCTTGTAAAATCGCTTAAACGGGAGTATACTCCGTGCCATCTCCAACATATCAATTACTTTATCTTCATATCTTTTGTGCAATTGAATTAATTCATTTGTTCCCTTTGACACAACTATGTCATTACACTCACGCAACATAAGATATCCATGAGTTGATGAATTAATAGCAAAATCATATATATTACCACTGTTGTACTTTTTATAATAATCTACTTGAAATTTATCGTTCTCACAATAATACGAATAAAACCAAAAAATAGGTACAGTATCGCTAACATAATCCAATATGTTAAACCACTTTTTTATATTCTCTTCTTTCATACCTTTTTTCAGAAAATAATTCTTATTAATATTCTCCTCTTTCAATTCATCTTCAAGTGTCCATTGACCTCCAAAATTCAATACATGTTCAGCTTTCAAATATGTCCCAACAATTGATGCCATATAGCCACCGGCTGAATTCCCTATTGTAACCACCTTATATCCTGTAGTCAACTTTTGGAGTAACAGACACACCTTTTCTATGCTATCACATTCCTTATTAATACCAGCAATATACCATGTTTTGAACAAATCTCTTACCAAAATAATTCTAGCAACACGATTTAATATATATTCTGAACAGACCGTTTTTTTCCATTCATAATAATCAATATCTATCGTTTTTTGAAAATTTTCAACTGTATTCGGCCAATATATTCCATTCCCTGAAAAAACAATATAGCACAACTTACTTTCCGGATTATATCCTTCTATAATTTTCCAGTTACCTTCTTCAAAGTTTTTACGCAACATCTCATTTTCTGGCGTAACAGCAAATTCTAAAGACATTAATTAACTCCCTTACCCTATCTTGTCAATCATGTTTCAAAAACAATCGCTCTTAATATCCATCCATTCCTTTCAAACACATATTTATCCATAACGATACATGTATTTTCAATCTCATTTACTAACTCATCACCAATTCCGTCCATATATAAATATATCATTGGTTTATCTAATACTGTTCTTATCATATCTATACTTTCTTCTCCAAGGGAATAGACATCAACAGCTTTCATATTTCCTGTATTTGTAGTTGTTCTAATATATTTACTTTCATCAAAATACTGTATTTCTTTAACAAATCCTTTTTTTATTGACTGAACATTCAAAATTCCATCAAAATTATATGTTGATTCATCAACTATTGGCATCCCTACGCAAAAACTATTATTTACTGCTACATTAAATCCTTCCGTTATCACAGACTCCATATATAACATTTGTTTATTATATATCATTGCATCTCCGAAAAGGCTTTCACTGGTACTAATAAGACTTTCACTTCCAACATTAACTACTTTAAATACTTTCCTGCTAATAGGATCCAATGTTTTATAAGAAGATACTAACAATATAAATGACATCCCCACCATCAAAACACGTACCATCCTTTTATCACTCAACTTAACCAACCAAACCAATATCGGAAGATATAAAGTTAAAACATTACTATCGATATACCGCGCATGATTTACAGTAGCAAACATTAAGCTAAAAATACCAAACCCAATGCTAATACAAAGAACGGGCATTATCCAATAACGTTCTTTATTCATTTCTTTTTTAATACACATCCACACAAAAATAATTATATTTCCACAAAAAAACAACCAATTAAAGTTTAAAATGTACAAAACTTTTGTTTTATTTATGATATATTCTATATCGAATTCAAATCCTCCATTTCCCGCACTCCACGGTCCTAGCAATTTATACGTTGCAAGCCACAAAATCCCTACTAAAATCATTAAATAATATTGTTTTCTAATGAAAATCAAACGTATACGAAAAGCTTTTTTTTCAGTTAGTTCCCAAACATCATTTATTAATATTCCCATGCATAGCATAGCGTATATAATTATTGCCGGTTCTTTCGTAAAACAAAAAAATAATGCCGAAGTAAAATGCAAAATCCAGTTCTGTGTCAATGCAAAGTATACCACTGCCGGAAGTAAACATATCAAATAATAATCAAGACTATGATAATTAACCATTCCTAATAAAAAGGGGGAAAAGGCATATATAGAGGTACACATTACATATATGTATTCTTTTTTTCCTGGTACAATATATTTTAAAATTCTATATACAAAGAATATGCTAAAAGCTAATAGTCCAATATTGTTTAATATCATTGCATATCCCACATCTCCTGTGAGTAAGCTAGTTACTTTAACTAAAGCACCATATGCCTGTGCAATATGTCCGTAAATTGCTAAATTACTAATCGATGTCATATTCAGATTTTGACAGGTGACATTATATAATTTCCCATCCCATTTAAATTGATACATATTTCCATCAAATGACAAAAAAATAACAATCAATAAAAATATATACATTGTCAGATGTGCATAATCAAACCTCTTAAAATCACATGTTTTTTGGAGAGATAAAACAGAAAACTTTCTATTTATTATATAAGCACTCAGCATTGCTACTAATATCCATATAAGAAATATTACTGCAATAATCTTCTTTTCATTAGCAGTGTTCTGCCTAAATAATGTAAATAACATGATTAGGCTTATTACCAGAATTCCGTTATTTATAAGTTTAATCTGCCGGACTATGCGCATTTCATTACTAATATAACATAATCTAATATAGAGTGCCCCTGAAAATACCATTGCAAAAGCGCCTACTACTACATACATAGCAGAACGATATGATATTGTAAAAAAACACCAGCCTATATACATAAATATCACAGCTGTCATTCCCAGCAACTCGGGATGCTCTTTTACTTTTTTACACATAGATAACACTATCTCCTTATGTTCATTCATTTAGTGATAATTTAGTATATCATTCTTCTTCTCGTACATAACAATACGGTATTCATTTATTGAATCCATTGCGGCATAATCATATAATTTATTTACAAACTCATTAAATTGCCAATGATTATCCTCTATACTTAATTTCTCATCTCTTCCGTAATCAATATATATGATTTTATCTGGTATATCTTTTTTTAACTCAAAAAAATCATACATAATTTTAGAATTATTTACAGAATATGAATAATACATTGTGTCATAGGTTGACGAATTAAATGGTTGTCCATTAGATATAAGATATCCAAATGATGCCCAATCTAAAAACAATATTTTTTCTCCCGCATTCGTTAATTCCTTTATTTTTCTTTCAAAAAAAGTTATTGCATCTTTACGTTCTTTCGTAGTATAACAACCTTTCCAGACTCCTTCTTCAACTTTCGAGTCAAGATTAATCATTTCTTCATCTCTATATACATTGTTATAATTTGAACAAATTACCATTATGCAACAAGCAATTGCCAAACAATAAACTCCGACTCTTATCTGCACACTCCGCTCCTTGCATAATAAGTACACTCCCCACAAAGAAGCAACAGTGCTTAACATTAAAATATATTGTCGCCCATAAAAACCATATATATTCCCTAACGAAGCTAAATAGTACCAAAGCACGTTAATAAATATAATAGTCGCAATACCTTCATATTTTTGTTCTCTACCTAAAAATAAATATAAAAAAACACCGCAGAAAAATGTTTCATATACTAAATAATTCAAATTACTATATCTAAAGCCCTTACATATTCCCCACAAAAAGCATACTAATATAATAGCCTCGCTGATTCGAAGAAAAATCTCTTTTTTATCACTAATAGGCATAAACATAAAAATAATTTTTACAAATCCCAATAACAGTAAGCAAATCCACATATTTTTATATCATATAAACTGTTGGATCAATGCGTCAATCAGCTCATAATGAGGAGTAATATTTTGATATGCACCATCTAACAAAAAACATTTTAATCCGTAATAAATACTATATATTCCATCTCCTTTAATACTGCAATACGATATCGTTGCAATAGCCATCAAAATATGTCCCATCACAAATCCGCTCAGAGTGCTACATCTTTTCTTAATGAACAAAAAAATAATGACATCACAAACACAATAATTGTGTATGGCGTACCAATTATAGAACGCGCCATACATATTCCAGTTAATAATCCAATCCACCAATTAGTTTTATGACATTTCGAATCTTCTCTAACAAAAAGAACTACCAATACTAAAAATGAATAGAATTGACCAATTGTATTATAATTAATATCATAAAGTGCATTTACCCCAATCATTATATAAGGTAAATAGAAAATAAAGGGGATTTTCTTTACTAGAATATACGTTACAAAACCCAAACTGAATGTCCATATCACATAAACAAGTCTGGAAAACAAAGAGGAAAAGTAAATCCGGATGCTTGTGTCCATAGGTCGACATAGGGTGTCGCACCTTGCGAAACTATATACGGCTCTGCGACATACCAAGATTCATCTGAAAAATCGACTCCATAACGCACTCTATATATCATACATATAAAACAAATTATGGTTATTAATATACTAAATAATTCTTTAAACTTATATTTCCCCATTTTTTTACCAATAACAGCCATTTTCAACCCTTTTTAAATGATGTGGGATTTCATCCCTACTAGGATACACCCAATTCTCATTTACCCCTAGCAATTCTCGATAATCTGAAGTATCCCACCGTTTACCCATAATTCCAAAAATTAGTTGGGTTCCTCCGCAAGTTGTTATTGCTCCGTGTCCACTTGATTTAATTAATGTAGCCAAAGGAAATGCATATGCGCCACACCCTAATAATGCAACATCATAATTTATATTTATGGTTTCATTATACATCCAATCAAGTGCACAAAACCAATTACTGTGTTTGCTTTTTTTTCCACTTATTCTTGGCGATTGAACTGCCTTGAGTGTCTTTAGTTCAAACTCGGGTAGCAATTCATTATTTCTATGCAGAAGTAAGCGTTTTTCATATTGTCTCTCTATAGATTCTGCAAATGGACTAACAACAAGCACTCTCATTCCCTTCAATTGTCTTGTCCAAGGTATTTCATTTTCTACAACTGCTAAACTCTTCGCTCTACAAATGCATGCATTTGGCATATAATTATTCAGCAAATATGGTTCATACTTCTGTCCCCATATAGCTAACATATCTATTTCTTTAAATGCATCTATATACGTCTCTACAAACTTAGGTAACAAGCCAAGTTTCTTTGGAAAAAAGCCAGCCCCTTCACACCAATTGGCACACTCTGTTTGTAATACACGTCTTTGTTTTAATATATTCCATTTTGGAACACTATTAAGCAGTCCATAACCTATTACCCTCTGTTCTGTTTCTCCCAGACGCGCAATTGCAAAAGGTTTTTTGCTTTTAATATATTCTTCTATTTTATAACTTCCATGTTCTACAGAAGGAAGAATATATTTCCCATATGGCACATCCTCCCCCATGGTCTTTTGATAAGTTTCAAGCGTAAAAGTATCCAACACATTTTCACGTACATTATACAGCATCATCTTGTCCTCACCTAAACTGTTAACAATTCCTGTATATATTCATTTAACTGATATGCTTTATTTTGGTATGTATGAACATCCAACGTTTTCTTTTGAGCCGCTTTACCAATTTTTTCGGCTTCATTTGGACAATTCATCAACCATTTTAATTTATCTTTAAATTCCTCTAAATTTGCATATGTAACAATTTCTTTGTCTATCTCAAACAATTCCTGATTCTCTTTTTTATCGTCTGTTAATAAGCATGTCCCCATTCCTGTAGCTTCAAACATTCTCATATTGCCAGCTCCCCATTTTATAATGGGGACATGGCTATTTATGCATATAAGGTTACTGGCAAGGACATTATAATATTCCACCCCATATATGTTGCCATAATGATTACTATTTCCATTGATTTTATCTACTATTTCTGATTCTTTTCGGTATAATATTTTATTTTTCCATTTCCCCAGTATCGTCCGAAATTGTCTTTCCTGCAAATAAATATTTCCATAAAATGAGCATGGGATTTCCTCTTGCATCATAGTTAATAACATTTGCAGCCTATTTGAATGCATATCCTTCCCTACAAACACATTTCCCGGGAAAATAACTTTATTCTGCTTATTCACATCGCTTACTTTTTGAAGAACTGATTTATCAAATGCATGTCTTAAAAGTTTGGCATTAATACCTTCCTGCTGAAACAATTCAACAAAAGACCGTGAACCTGTATATATTTGATCATAATACCCTAGCATACTTCTCGTAAAGTCATTTAATACTACAAAATGAAACCCAACAATCTTTACGACCTTACCAGTTTCATAATTCCTGATTCTATCCAATTCATCTTTAGAAAAAAGATACATATCCGATATATATACTACATCAGGTTTAAACCTTTTTATCTGTGCCATCATTATATCAAATGGAGTTTTAAAATTAGAATTTTCATTCCATTTTTCCTGCAATTTTTTATTATTATAAAAAATCACTTTAGACTCTATCCCCATTTCCTTTAAATACCTGTGAATATAATCAGATTCCGCAAATGAATCATTAACAAACTGTTCATATGCCTCTTGATAGGATAAGTTCTCTATTGTATTTTTTTTATAATAACTTAACAAATACGCTTCATATGTTGTTGTTATTTCCAGTAATCTGTAACACCGCATCTTACCTTCTCCCACATAGAATCATTACTGTTTGCAGACAGAGATAATTAATTTTGAAACATAATCTTGTTCTTCTTTAGTAATATATGGTGAAAAAGGAATTCCCACGGAACATTCACTATAATGTGTCGAATTATCATAATTCATGTTATACGTCGGCACATCTTCAAACACAGGCATGCTGTGCATAGGACATGGATAATATATTAATGAAGGAACTCCATTTTTTTCTAATACTTTTCGTAATTCATCTCTTTTCTCTCTACTCTCTACTTGAATTACATATTGTGCATAGGATGAGATATTATTCTCTGCAACAAATGGCGTTATAACATAATCATTTAATATTTTCGAATAATAATCCGCTAATACAGTTCTCTTTTCCATTTCAATTGGTAATTCCTTTAATTTAGGAATCAAAATAGCAGCCTGTATTGTATCTAATCGTGAATTTATCCCAATTCGAATGTTATGATATTTATCAATTCCTTTTCCATGGCTTCTCAACGACATAATTGTATTTGCTATGGCATCGTCATCCACAAAAACAGCACCACCATCACCATAACACCCCAATGGCTTTGACGGAAAAAAGGAAGTGGCTGAAATATCGCCAAACGAACCACACATACGTTTTCCGATTTGTGCCCCTATTCCTTGCGCAGCATCTTCTATCACTAACAATCCATATTTTTTTGCCACATCATTAATTTTATCAAACTCTGCCGGATTTCCCAAAAAATCTACAGCAACAACCGCTTTAGGTACATATTTTCCCTCATTTATTACTTCTATAATTTGTCTTTCTAGACACACCGGATCAATATTATAAGTTTTTTTATCAATGTCGCAAAACACCGGAACAGCACCTAACATTACTGCCGGTTCTATTGACGCAATAAACGTCATGTCTGGGCAAAACACTACGTCATTCTTTCCAATCCCATATGCCATATAAATCAACTGCAATGCTGCAGTTCCATCCGAGCATGTAATAGCATACTTTCTTCCAACATATTGCGCTAGGCAACTTTCAAAAAGTTGAACCTGCTCACCAAGAATATAGTTTGAGTTTTCCAGTACTATCTTAATATTCTCGTTTATTTCTTTTTCTAATTTTTTATATTGCGCATGCAAATTAATATACTCCATCATCGTCTCCTTTATATTCTAACCCATTATTTCCTATTACATATTCGCGTTTGCAAATATTACACATCCATTCTCTTTGTCTACTTTTTTCCAGTTTACTTCCGCATATACACACATATCCCTTTACCTTTGCCGGATTTCCATATACCAGCTCAAAGGGGTTCACATCTCGAGTGATTACACTTCCTGCACCTACCATAGCAAACTCTCCAACTGTATTTCCACACACAATCGTAGAATTTGCACCTAAAGTAGCTCCCCTTTTTATAATAGTTTTTTTGATTTCTGCTTTCCTATTAATAAAACTTCTAGGATTAATAACATTTGTGAATACACAATTCGGTCCTATAAAGACATCATCTTCACACACAACCCCTTGATATATTGCAATATTATTCTTTATCTTCACTCTATTTCCAATCTTTACACCTGATTCAATATAAACATTTTGTCCTATATTACACTGACAGCCAATTTTTACATCGTCTAAAATAGTACAATTTTGCCATATTTTTGTTGATTCACCAATATATGACCTTTTACCAACTTCACTAGACTCATGTACAAAGCAGTTCATATTGATATATACCTTATCATCATTCATTATTCATCAAACATTCCTTTAAAATCTAATGTGCTACACTTTTCAAGGGGAAAAGAAACTTTTTCTCCTGTTTGTGCAGATTTATATATAGCAAGAACAAGCTCCAATGCTCTTTTTCCTGCTTTCGCATCAACATAGGGATTTCGATTTTGTTGAATTGCATCAATCATATCTGCAAATAATTTTGAATGTCCAAATCCATAAACATTAGGTGGGAGTTCACTACATTCTTTCTTTACAGTGTTTGATTCATCTAAATAATCAGAAAATTTCCACTCTTCAATTATGTTAACCGCTTCCCCACCTGCTTTTACTGTTCCTTTTTCTCCAAATAAATATAATGTTTCTTCTAGGTTTTTAGGATATACATTAGTAGTTCCTTCTATTATTCCATATCCTCCATTTGCAAATCGAATCAGTGCCAATCCCAAATCTTCTGCTTCTATATATTGATGTTTCAACCTATCTGTCATGGCTACAACCTCAATAATGTCATCTCCCATCATCCACCTTAATAAGTCTATATCATGAATACATTGATTCATTAATGCTCCACCATCCTGCTCCCATGTGCCTCTCCAATTAGCTCTGGAATAGTAATCATAATCTCTTGCCCACCTAATATGTGCCGTCCCATATAATAATTTCCCAAATCTTTTTTTTTCAACTGCATCTCGTATTTTTTGTATTGATTTGTTAAATCTATTTTGATGGCAAGCGCATACCTTAACTCCTTTTTTTTCGGACAAGTCAATAATTTTATCAACATCTTCAATTGATAACGCTATCGGTTTTTCAATTATTACATTACAGTTTTCACTAATACAATCTAATGCGATTTGAGCATGTTTACCACTCTCTGTTGCGATTGACACCAATTCCGGTTTTTCTATTTCCAACATCTGTTTATAATCTGTATACTTATGTATACTTTCAGATAATTCAAATTTTAATATTTTATCTTTCATGCTTTCTTCATTAATATCACAAATTGCAACAATCTCTAAATTGTTATTTTTAGCCGCCACCAAGTGATTTGGTGAAATCCTTCCGCATCCAATTAAAGCATATCTCATTGTTATCTCTATCTCCATTCTATTATATTATATTGTTTCCCTTGCGCTTGCATTATAACTGTTATAAAAAATTTTCATAGTTTTATTTCATTATAATCATAACTATTGTCATGCGTCAAATTAAATTCCCTCCTCGCTTCAATATAATCAGTATTGTTATCAAATCTGTCTCCAACCAGAAATTAATAACATATTTTTTTCATTTGACACTAAAGTAATCTCTATTTTTTCTTATGCACATTCTCCACAGTTTTCTTAAAATAACAAACGGAGTTCGTTCACCTAAAATGTCTGCAAAAAAATATGTTTTTTTACTGAATCCTTCTTTATATTGTTTAGACAGATCCAATCCGTAGTTTTCTTTTAACCAATTTTGTTTTTTTTGTACTATATTTATATAATTTTGATAAAGAACATTACACAACTTCGGTTCTGCATATCCAGGGTACATATTGACTCCAATATCTACCATTCCATTTGCCAAATACTTCATCGCTTGAAAATGATAAAAAACTAATGGTATCAAGGTCCTTGTTCTTTTATGCAGAATATATATTTTCTCATTCTCTATTTTCTTCAACCTATATTGTGCAATATTCCATGGCGCCACTCCCGCTCCCAAATGCTGTAAAATATGCACCCCCTTAAAACGTTCTTCCCAATCGTCTAAATATTTCTGATCTCCAAAGTGAACTCCATCAGGTGTTGCCGTGCATAATTCTATACATCTATCACACCACCAATTCAATATAGCAAGACCGTTTTCAGTTGCAAAAAAAGTATTGAATTCTATACAAAATCTTCCTGATAATTTCAATACACGATTATTTTCCAAATTAGTGCTTAATCTGTGCTCTATAATACTAACATCACATTTGCTTTCTACAATTTCATCAAATAAAATTTGCGGATCCGCATAAAAAAGCATATCCGCATCAATATATGTGCAGTTATCTTCTTTTTTCTTTTCCAATACATATTTAATCGTATGAGAAGAACAGGTCCAACAATACTCCTGTTCTGTACGATTGCTTTTTGCCGTCAAAAGTCGTTCATCTTCAAATTCTTCTAAACTTACCGGAACCAAATTAGGATACTCCAAATCTTTTAAAATGTGATAACTTTTTTGATCAAACGCAAAAACATATAATTTGAAATTATTGCTCACCGCAGATAATGAATCATAAAGCACTAATCCCTTATCAAGATATCCACTGTTGTAAAGAGTACAAAACACCATTTTATTTTTAAAGTTCTTCATATAATTTTGATTTATTTCAGTATTGCCTTTCCATTTTTAATTTCGTAAACTTTGTCACAATTTTCTATTGTCGTCAAACGATGCGCGATAATAATAAGAGTCTTCTGACCATGTAATATATTAATTGATTCCATAATAGCCCCCTCTGTATCATTGTCTAAAGCCGATGTTGCTTCATCCAACACCAAAATATCCGGGTCATAATATAAAGCTCGAGCAATAGCAATCCTTTGTCTTTGACCTCCTGATATTTTTATACCACGTTCTCCTAATATAGTATCAAGTCCTTGCGGAAGATCTTCTATAAATGTTTTTAACTGTGCTTGTTCCACAGCTCTCCATACTCGTTCTTCATTAACATCCTTTTCATCAACCCCGAAAAGTATATTATTTCTAACATTATCATCCATAAGAAATACATTTTGTGGTACATACCCAATTAATTTGTGCCAATTAGTATTAGCATCATAAATATCCTTGCCATCAACCGTTATTTCTCCAGTTTGTGGCTGAAATAATCCTAATAGTATATCTGCTAAAGTTGTTTTCCCAGCTCCCGATTCACCAATTAGTCCAATTGCTTCTCCCGGTTTGATTTCAATATATAAATTTTCCAATATATTCGGAAGTTCATTTCTATATTTCCAAGATATATTCTTGATACAAATCTTTTCATGAAAATCCGTTGTTCTCTGCACATATTTTTTTTCTGGCATCAACTCCTTACTCATATGCGATTCAAAATTTACAATATTCTCATATGCACTCTCTAGTGCTGGTCTTTGATACACTAACGAATTAATTGCATTTGCAATATTGGATATAGATGGTAATATTCTTACAGCTGCTACTGCAATTGCACCAAATTGAGATACTAAAACTGCCAAGTCGTTCTCATGCTTCATACTTAATAAGACCAAAAAAATCAAGCCTGAAATAAATATTGTTTCTATTACGCGGCTAGGTAATTTAGATATCCATAAATACTGTGTATTATAATCACATGCCACTTCAGAAGCACTTTCAAAGAACTTCAAAAAATTATTTTGACGCTTCATCACATGAATTTCTTTGATACCATTAACTGCCTGATATGCATGCTGGTAACGTTTTGCAAAAGCTTTTCTGCATTTTTCTCCACACTCAGCAGTTTTTTTCCTCAAGCCCAGAATCATTATCAGTGCAGTAACTGCTGCAAGGAACAACAAACTTACTGCCATAAGAGGATTAATTGCAACCAATAAGGCGCCTAACAATATACAGGTCAGGACTTCATTAAACAAACCACAAAAACTATCTACAACTGTTGCCACTCCAGCAGTATCTCCCGTTATACCCCTAATAATTTCTGCACTATTGATGTCCAGAAAAAACTTATATGGTTTATAAATATATGATTTCAGCATCAAAACTGATAAATCTCTTTCTAATGTATTTCGAAAATTTAGCTGAATATAATTAAACAGTAAGATAAATATGTTCTTAGCAATATATACTGAAATTATTAATATTGCTGTTAAAATCAGAATATCAGACACATCAGTTATATTCAGCAATAAAAAAAAAGGTTTTAAATAAGCATTCTCCATCAATTGCTTTGGCTGAAGCATTGCCAAAATAAATGGTAAAACAACACTTACTCCCATCGTTTCCAATAAAGCACTAAAAATTGCCATAAGTGCCACAAAAACAGCTCGTCTTTTCTGCTTACTATTAAGAATTTGCAACAGCTGCTTATACATTCTAAAAAAAGTTTTTATATTTTTCATATTTTCACCTTTAATCTCTAAATAAATTCCAGATTGGTTTCATTCTCCCAAAAACTTGCCATAACAACTTTATTGTATCATAATAAGATTGCTATTTCTACATTGAAATAAACATCTTCTCCCCCTTTTGTCTGGTCAATCTAACAACTAACATACTACCAAGTCTGCCAAACGATAGAACTTATATAAATTCATGTATAATTTGTTCCATTAAAAGTAAGCGCTCATTATTTAACGCTTACCATAAAAAAGAGCCTGTTACTCTAAAGAATATAATTTCGCATTTTCCCATCCTTCAAAACAACGGCTCATAAAATATTCTACATGTCACCTTACTTTCTTTTAAACAGTAACGCTCTATATTGTATTATTTTTCCATCTAAATATTCATCCGCTTCAATATTATCTGTTTCTTCCTGTATAAATGTAAATGAATCAGATAATGCTGATAATAAGTCTTCTTTAACAAATAAGTGTATTGGATATTCAGCATCATAAATATATTCTGGTACTTTTTGAATACATATACGATCCTCGTAATAAAGAGGCAAACGATCTATCAAAAGCCACTTTACCTGCGTTCTTTTTATAATATCTAACACCTCTCTCCATACCGGAATATACTGAAGCGCACTACGAATCTGCACACAATCAGGATGGAGTTCTGCAATTTTCCTCTTCAAATCAGCATCTGCATAGTCAATAAATATTATATTTTGATCATTTGAATATATTTCTTTCCCTCTCTGCACATAATTAGATTGTTCAACAATAACCCATTTATATTTTTTGAATATTTTATCAAAAATAGTTTTATGCTGCAAATAGCAACTCCCTAAACTCCCTCCCCAATCAACTACTGTAAACGCCTTCTCCGAATCGCAATCACTATATGCAAGCAATAAACTTGATAATAATGAAAACTCATATCTTTCATTATAAAACAAATATGAGTCTCTCTCGTATTTCGCTTTACCTTCTAAAACTGCCTTTATAGCCTCTTCTACCTTGTCTATTATGATATCATCTGAATACCCTCTACATCTTTTACTTGCTTCTTCAAATGATTTATAATTTCCAGAAAAATATGACGTATTATACTTAGTTAATCTTAATATTCCTCTATAAATCTTATTTATATAGTTCTGTAACATGATAAATCCCCTTTCAAGTATAGAATTATTCTAATATCAAGTCCTGCCGCCAAGCAGAAGCATATTTAAATATTTATTTTTTTTAATTATGCATGTACATACTAAGGAAACAACCAATACTATAATTGTTTCTATTATCGTCATAATATAATTTATGGTTACTATGTTCTCCGTAACTCTGTTAAACACATAGGTGAAAATAAATCCCGAAATTATATATATACCTAATGTGTTTACACCTATAAATTTTAATATTTTTTCAGATACTCTTACAAATTTATCTTTTAAACGCAAAAAAACGAGTAACACAAATGCGCTTCCAATAAAACCTATTGTACATCTATATATATCTATAATTGTCTGTCTTAACACACCTTTACCCAAAACACAGTACCCGGTTGTATAAATGTATGCATCTCTATCATAAAAAAACAATAGTATACCAAATACTACTCCTAAAGCCAACAGTGTATATGGATAATTACATATCTTATTAAGCTTTTTCACATAACCGTCTTTATTATAGAAATATCCGACAACAAAATATGGATACATAAACTTGTATAAATTTAAATACATAATATCCGGCACAAAAAATGTCAACACAAAACCCAATAAATAAACTATTTTTGAATCTTTAAAGAACCTACTGACTATAGTAACTACTAATGAACACCAAAAAACAGCCCATAAAAACCATAAATTCGATAACGATGTTGAAACACAATTATTCAGGGCAGCAATACATTCAACATTAGAATTCCCAAGGGCATATATCATAACAATAATAAAAGGGAGTGCCATCCACATCAATATAGGGAGTAAAAGTGTCCTAATACGATTTATCAGAATTTTGGTCCATGTTTTTCCTTTTACTGAATGGGCAAACAAATATCCGCTAACAAGCATAAATAAAGGCATATGAAAACTATATATTATCTTAAAAATAATATTGTCCAAAAACAAATCACCTTTTAAATAATTACTTCCCGATCCATATTGTATGCAATGTCCAAAAATAACACATATAATAGCAAACGCTTTAACTACATCTAAATATGTACTTCGTTTATTGACGTTATTATTCTGTTCATCAAGTTTATCTGGTTTCGTTTTAACAGCTATATTTTGCATAACGTTTTCTCCTCAAGTAGGTTTGCTATCTATTCAACTTTATCTATTAATGCCAAAGTATATCGGTCTTCCCTGAACCCATATCTTGCTTTTTTACCATTATGAATTTCCTCAAAAAATGCTTTGATTTCATCCAAATACGCATTTTCAACAATATATTCTGCATAGCCTGATTGTCTATTCACTTTTTCATAAAGCTGTACCGTTTCTTCCCTACGGTCCTCAAAATTATATTTTCTAAGACCATTTGCACTTCCATCCCATGACAAGTACAAATCTTCTCCAAATATTTCTAAATTTCGAACTGCTTTTCGCGAAACGACATCTAACATAATAGTTCCTTGTGTACCGTTTTTATGCTCCACAGAAAGAACATAGCTATCAGAATAGTTGATATTCAAGCCGGTTTTTCTCCCTTTCCTTACATGAATATCCACAATCTCCCCAAACACTTGATGAATCCATGGAAACTCTATAGCCATAAGTTCCCTGCAACCATTGGTTCTATTATCACTGATAAAATAATCTGTATATTTTTCCCATGGATGCCAATCAGGTAAATATTGACCAACGTGGTAAGAATATGTCAATAATGAATGTGCGTGATTTACTGCATCTTCTATATATTGTATTTCTTTTCTATATAAAAAAGTGGAAGACAAAAAAAGTACTCTTTTCTTTTCTTCCGCTAAAGCCATATTCTCTTCATACTTATCCGACACTAAATTAATCTCTGTAAAAGTATGTAAACCATAATTCAAACAACCGGATATAATATTAGAATGAGAGAGTGGAGAGGTACACACAAATGCACAATCAACTCCTTCCACTACAGCTTCATCCAATGTATCATAAGTTTTTATTCCAAAGCTATCCGCCAATTCCTCTCTGCGGTCCTTTCTGGAATCCACACCGATTATCTCTATATCAGAATCCATTTGCCGCATGAGACGAATTCTTCTTTTTCCCATTGATCCTAAGCCAATAACAATAACTTTCATCGCATTATCCTTTTAATAACAATCATAAAATTTCTTTTTCAATTCAATCTTATCAGTAAGTATCATATTTTTTATTGCTGCAACCACTTTTTCACTTGTATTTCCATCTCCATAGGGATTGGTTACCATCCTGCAGACCATTCGAAAATCGTCACTGCCAGCTTTCCTTATAGCTGCGCAAATATCTTCTTTTTCAGGCAAACAATCAATAACACTATCCGCCCGCAGTCTCCCCTTTTGTCTATCTCCTATATTTATCGTAGGAATTCTAAATGACGGCACCTCTACAAGTCCACTGGACGAATTCCCAATAACCATATGTGCATAACGCAATGCACTTAGGTAACGAATCATTCCAAGAGAATCAAACGCAACTGCATAATCGCGTACAGATACGTACTCATCAATCATTTGATTAATTATCCTTCCGCTACAATCTGCATTTGCTTTCGTAAAAATATAATTCATATCACTATTAGCATCAAATGCTTCTAACATCTGCTCAAACTGTTCTTTTGCACTGTTGTTTTCCAATGTCACCGGATGAAATGTAACTACTGCATAGGGCTTATCTAATGGCATCCCTATACTCTTCTCCAATTCTTCTTTACTCATAGGTGTTTGCTTCAACACATTTTCAACTCCAATACTGCCCACCGCAAACACTCTGTCCGGATGCTCTCCCAACTGAATAACGCGTTTCCTATACTCTTCTGTACTTGTCAGGTGCAAATAGCTCATTTTTGTAATAGCATGGCGGATTGCCTCATCTACCGCACCTTCCGTTGTTTCACCACCATATAAATGAATAATCGGAATTCCAAAGTTCATGGCTGCACAACACACTGCCAAGGTTTCATACCGGTCTCCTAACACCAATAATGCATCCGGCTTACTTTCCGCAAAATAATCGGCAAACCCCATCATAGCCATTCCCATGCTCTTTGTAATTCCGGAAGGTGTGTCTGAACTTAATAACATTTCAATTTTTCTATCAATTACCACACCATCATTTTCAATCTCACGATATGTCAATCCAAATTCAGGCGAAAGATGCGCTCCTGTTACCACAACTTTTATCCTTAGCTTATCAACCTTCATTAATGCATGAATTATTGGTGATAGTAAACCATATTCTGCTCTTGTTGCAGTTAATATCGTTATCGTTTTCATTTCTGACTTATACTTTCTCCTTCCATTTCAAGTAACTCATCTTCTTGAAAATCTCTTATGGCAGCTTTGCCTAACACATTTGTCCATTGCATAGGTGATATTCCGTTACCGGGTCTTTTTGTGGTAATATTTTCTTCTGTTAATATTTCTCCCTTTACTATTGTTCTTTTGGCAACAATACTTTTCCTTGCAATAGATAGATTCGCCTGTTCCGAGGAAGAAACTTCTTTTTCCCCACTTCCTATGGCTTTTTCAATATTTCTAATGGCCGCTACCATACTACATAGCTCCTGCGGTTCTAAACTCGCTTTATGATCCGGCCCTTCCATCATTCTGTCTAAAGTAAAATGCTTCTCAATAATTTGCGCCCCCATTGCTACAGCCGCAATCGGCACTTCTATTCCCTGTGTATGATCTGAATACCCTACCTTCACACCAAACCGTTCTCTTAATGTTTGCATTGCCAAAAGATTAACATCCTCATACGGCGTTGGATATTGCGTATTACAGTGAAGTAATGAAACATCATGCGTACCATGCTCATGTAAAACTTGCAAGCATTCTTCAATTTCTTGTAAATTGCTCATACCGGTAGATAAGATAACCGGTTTGTGTGTTTTTGCTATGGCACATAAATAAGGATAATTGGTGATTTCCCCTGACGGTATTTTCCAAAAGTCACATCCCAGCTCGTCAAGAAAATTGATGCTTTCCAAGTCAAATGGTGTCGATAAAAATCTAATCCCGCTTTTCTCGCAATACTTTTTCAGCACTTTAAAATCCTCAAATGAAAGCATGAGTTTTCGAACCATATCAAGTTGACTTTCTTTTGCATCTGTAGTCTGCTTTTGATATTCTGCTTTTTCAGCAAATTTTGAAATCATATTTTCAGCTTTTGCTGTCTGAAATTTAATGATATCTGCCCCGGCCTTTTTTGCCTCATCCACCATTTTGTATGCCAGTTGTAAGCTTCCATTGTGATTTACACCTGCTTCTGCTATAATCAAAGTCTTTCTATTCATCATATCTTTTTCCATAAAAATTTTGTCACCTTATTAATCATAACAACTCCACTGTCAACCGATTTTGTAACAATGGCTCCGGCTCCTATAACAGAGTTAGCACCAATTTGAATGTTTGGAATAATTGTTGCATTAGCCCCCACCAGGCATTCACTCCCTACGGCAACACCGCCACAAAGAGTGGCACCTACTGCAATGTGTGCACTATTTCCTATCTTACAATCATGCTCTACTACTGATGAGGTATTAATGATACAATTTTCTCCTATCGTAACATCCGCATTGACTACTACATTTCTTCCTACATATGTGCCGTCTCCGATTTGCACATCAGTCGCCAAAACCGCAGTGTTATCCACTATCACCGGCATCTGAAATCCTGCATTTATAGCCATCTTATACAATCTGCTCCTAATTGCAATATCCCCTATCGTAATGACGGCATTTCTGACTCCCGATTCATGAATTTTCTCCAGATCCTTATCTAATCCAATAATTCCATAACCACGATAGCAGAATTTCTTATTATACTCCCTATCTACCAAACCCACAATCTCGTATTGATTTTGTCTTTCTAAGGTATCAATAACCGTCTTTGCATGTCCTCCGGCACCAATTAGAATAATCTGTTCCAAACCGCTCTCCTTACTCTTTTCACACACTTTTTTCAAGCTGTTTTCTTACCACTCCAAATTCTTCCTTATTACAATATAACCATCCGGCAATCACTTCCATCAGTTCAAAATCCTGCTCATGGTCCAAATCCAAAATACCGGTATCATACATGATAATCACCTCACACCATGCATCATTCATACTGTTTTTCTGCCTTAACCATTTGGGTGAATATGCATATAAGGATGCATTCATGTCATAAATATCAGGAGCCTGTTGCCTTGCCACATAATTGGATGGAATCACTTTTCCAAATCCCACTTCCTTTTTCATAACCATATTAAAATAAGGATTACGTCTGGCAGGAACTACAGAATAAACTATTTCACATTTTGTCTCTTCAAATCGCTCAACCAAATTTTCAATGTCTTGTAATGTTCTGAGCGGAGATGTAATATCCGCATCTACAATAACATCATATATCGTCTTTGTTTGCTCACACATCCTAACGTAAGTATCTCGTATTACATCCGGTTTCGCTACAGCATCCCCTGTCTGCTCAGGTGCTCTGTTCAAGCAAATCACATTTATTTCTTTATATTGACTTATCTGCCTTACCAATTCATCGCTATCTGTATTGCAGGCAACATCAACTTGGTGCTCCGGATGCGCTGTAATGTACAATTCAATTGCAGAGAGTGTATAATATACTAGCGGATAATCTAAAAACAAACGCACATTCTTTCCTTTAATTCCCTTTGAACCAGCCCTTCCGCATATCGTAAACAGTATTTTCATTAAGTATCCCCTCCGTTAATTCCAGTGTCCGTATTGCCCTAAAAATATCATTGTCACTTTCTCTTTTATTCATAAAGATATCCAGCGCATATGACAATTCTGCCTTTTGAGCGTCGTCTCTGTCCAATGAAAAATTAATTTGCTCACCTGATTTTAAATACCGAATAGTACCATGGTTAATATCCGCAATGAGCGTATCTTCTTTTGTAAAAATCTCCAGTTCTCGTCTAGCCACTCTTCCAAAATAATCTAAATGTAATTCTATCATCATATTGGGATATTCTGCAACGTATACAGCTAAGTCTTCCGAAATAATCTCTAAATCAGACTTCTTTCCGGACAAACAGTGTATCTTTATTGGATATCCAAATAAGTATTGCAGATAGTCCCATTCATGTATCAAATCAATTTTGACACCGCCCCCCATCTTTGTATCGGCACTATAACTAAGTCTATAATCTGTCCCGGGTCTCCACTCAGGAAGGTAACTGGAACAAATACTCCTAATCGCATAAATATCTCTTACATTTACATATTTTTTAATATACTGAATGACCTGGTTATACCGTAATGGACATGCCACATAAACTCTTTTTTGGGAAAAAGTATCAAAAAGGGCAGATGCGTACCATTTCCTAAGTGTAACTAAATCAAAAATAGGTTTCTCAATAAAGAAGCTATCCGTGTAATCCTTATAATGCAATAATGCCTCTAAATGCATATTGGTAGGATTTGTAATAAAAACTATATCGTATTTTGTTGGTAGCACATCTTCATCCGTATAGATATTCTCAATCCATTGGACAATGCTCTGTGGAAGGGGGAGCGACGTCACTCGCCGGACACAATCTATCCTGACAGATATCCCTTTTTCTCTACAAACGGTCTTCAAATTTATTATATGACGTTTTGCAATAGAACCTACCCCAACAAATAAAACCCTCATAACAGCATTCTCCGATTTCGTGTTACTTTTCATAAATTCGTATTTTTTCACCTATCACCTTTTTTTCAGCATAGGGAACCCCATTTATATCCAATATATCTTTTGAATTTTCTAAATCAATCACAATAATTGTATCCGGACAAAAATCCGTATTTTCATATTTCTTCGTGTAATTAGCAACATTTACATGCTCAATATGCAAATCTTCATCCAATAGCTGTAGCAACGGATACTCATAAGTATCTCCTCCCAAACAAAGGCCTACACTTTTATTGGAGTTCGCATTAACATAATTTGCAGCTGCTTTGTAGTCTTCCATAATCCACGTGTTATTGCGAAAATACCCCTCCGGTCTGTCACTTGCCAGCGCGATTTTTCCATGGCAGCAAATCAAACCATAAAGTTCCACTATGCAGACGAAGTACACAATCGAAAGGAAGCTCTGTCCTTTATCCCATTTGTCATTCTTTTTCTCCGAAAAAAATAACTCCACCTGTATTGATATAGCAGGACACAATATAGCAAAATAAGATATCATATATCTGCTCACAAATGGTTCCCAGCGAAGAACAGCACAAAAGATTATAAATGAAATGACAGTAACAACAAAAAATTGATTCCGCATTTCTCCCAATTGGCGCTTTGCCGCAGACCACTTTCTATTTCGTATAACAAAAAATATTACACAAATAATCATTAGCGTAACAACAATGGGATTCACGGCTGTATCATGCCCATAAGTCTGTGGTCCATGCATATAGAACTCTTTTCCATCCTCAGATATGGCAGGATTATTGATATCTACACCTACAAACTGTGCTACCCATTCGACAAGCTTCCACAGCATTTCAGTACCGCCATAAATCCAGACAGATGGCAAATTGAAAGTAAAATTCTTCAGACCATTTAATAATACATTTTTGTAATATAAAGATCCAATCAACTGACGTTGCCCTACTCCCGGTGAGGATATCGCTCCAAAGGTACTTATATTACGTAATAATTCCGGTAATAGCAACATGAATATCAATCCGCCTGATACAAGCAGATAACACATTAGAATCAGCCAATTGTCTCTTCTTTTTATGACAATAAGAAATAGCCAGAACGCAAACAATACCATACTGATACACACAGATGGCTTAGTCAGATATCCAAAAGCTATACACACACTTAACGCAAATACACGGCTCATGCATGCTTTGTTTCTGATAATTTTATTCTCCAAATTCAGAAATTCTAACAAAAGATACACAAAGCACAGCATCCATAATGCTGAAAAATTATCTACTTGTGTCGTTAATGCTTCCGCAAAAGCAATAGGCGTTGTATAATATAACACCGCAGCAAAAACACAATATCTCTTTGCACATGACAGTTTTTTTGCAATCATATATATCAAAATACCATTTGTCAAAAACGACACCGCTTGCAATAAATTAACCAAAATATCACTTCCGCCACACATTACATACACGTGAAGATTGACAAATGCGCCTAAAACGGGACTGGCAACCTGTCTGTCAATTGAAGTGGCGTAATGAGCAACCGAACCATTTTGTTTCCAATGATATAGGCGCGAAAGATGATATGTCATGGAATCCCAATTGTAAGGAACTGTTCTAATTGCCAAGAAAAGAAGCCCTATTGCAAATACAACCAATAGAATAACTTCTTTTTTATGGAACACTTTCAAGCCTGCAGAAATAACACTTTTTGCAGAAAGCCTATTTGGAAATTTCCTAAATATCAAAATCAGCAAAGCTATATCCAAAAACAGCCAGCAACACCATAAGTTTCGAGTTGTAATTGCACAAAAACAGGACAAAATCTCTGTCATGCCATAACAAATCAGCGTCCACCAAATAACGGCATAAATATATCGTTCTACAATTTCTTTCTTCGCTAACAGCGTATATAATAATACAAATGCTATTAACATAAATTACTCCTTGTCAATAAGGTTTTTCCTTACGTTTATATCAAATCATACCGGATGATCTAATCTGTTTTTCCATAATCGCTTGGAGCTCTTTTGCATCATGCTCTGTTTTGAAATACACGTTATTCCATTCACAAATCATGGAAACCGCTTCTTCAATATGCCACATTGGCTTCCAATGAAACGTATTTTTCAGCTTACTGCAATCCAGCTTCAAAAAACCGGCTTCGTGAGGTCCATTGCTGTTAGATGCAATCCGATATTGAAATTTCTTTTCTTTAGCACCCAGCTGCTCCCATTTCTCAGCAAATAATTTCACAAGTTCACCTGTTGTAATACAATCACATTCATCCGGACCTACATTATAGTAACCTGCATATTGACCATCCATTGTTTGCCTGTATGCAATCGTCAGATAAACAAACAGAGGCTCCAGAACATGCTGATACGGCCTCGTGCTGTTTGGATTTCTGATTTCCATCACAGCAACATTTTCAATTGCCCTGACTGCATCCGGAATGATTCTGTCCTTTGCAAAATCACCACCGCCAATTACATTACCGGCGCGTGCCGTGGACACCGGAATACCCGCTTCCATAAAGAAGCTATTTATATAACTATGCGTAACCAGCTCAGAACAGCTTTTACTGTTGCTGTAAGGGTCATATCCATCCAATGCATCATCCTCACGATATCCCCATATCCATTCCCGATTCTGATAGACCTTATCCGTAGTCACATTCAGAAAAGATTTTACGCATGAATGGGTTCTGACCGCTTCACATATATTGACAGTTCCCATTACATTCGTTTCATAAGTATATCGGGGATTTAAATAGGATTCTCTGACTAAAGGTTGTGCTGCCATATGAATCACAACCTCAGGCTGATACATGTCAAAAATTTTATTTAAATGGTCAAAATCCCGGATATCTCCAATAACACTTACCATATCCCCGCTCATCTTCGTCATTTCAAAAAGGCTGGGGGTTGTTGGAGGCTCTAAGCTATATCCGATTACCTTTGCTTCCATCATCTTCAATATTTTACAGAGCCACGTCCCCTTAAATCCGGTATGTCCTGTCACCAACACTACTTTATTTTTGTAAAATTGCTGCATGTCCATCTCTTTCATTTTCTTACCACCACGTATGATACCTATTGTGTCATGACTGCTTCTTCTATCATCTGTATCATATAATCAATCATTTCATCTGTCATTCCGGGATATACTCCAATCCAAAAGCTGTTTTCCATAATCCGGTCTGTATTTGTTAGTTCGCCAACAATTCTATATCCTTCTCCGCTCTTTCGCATCTCGTCAAAACAAGGATGCTTTATCAGGTTTCCTGAAAACAGCATTCTCGTCTGAATATTGGCTTCTTCAAGTCTTTGCACTACTTTATTGCGGTCAATCCCTTCCCTGCAAGTCATCAAGAATCCAAACCAACTGGGGTCTGCATTTTCGCAGGCTTCCGGAAGAATCAGCTTTTCGGAGAGATGCGCAAGTCCATTCTTTAGTCTTGCGAAATTGCTCTTACGCTTCTCCACAAATTGAGGGAACTTATCTAATTGTGCGCATCCGATTGCAGCCTGCATATCCGTCGCTTTCAGATTATATCCAAAGTGAGAATAGACATATTTGTGATCATATCCAAGTGGCAGTTCTCCATACTGCTTATCAAACCGATGTCCGCACAAATTATCACATCCCGACGGGCATACACAATCGCGTCCCCAATCTCTGAAAGAACGAATGCATTTATTTAATAGGGAGTTATTGGTATAAACAGCGCCACCTTCTCCCATTGTCATATGATGCGGCGGATAAAAACTGGAGGTTCCTATATCACCAATTGTACCTGTGTAATACTCCTTACCACCCAACACATATTTTGAGCCCAGTGCATCACAATTATCCTCAACCAACCACAGCCCATGAGTATCACAAAACGCTTTTACGGTTTTTAAATCAAACGGATTTCCCAAGGTATGAGCTATCATAACTGCTTTGGTCCGGTCTGACAAGGCTTGCTCCAACATTGTTACGTCAATATTGTATTGTCCTATTGTAACATCCACAAACACCGGCACAGCACCATATTGAATAATCGGAGTTACCGTTGTGGGAAATCCTGCAGCCACGGTAATGACCTCATCGCCTCTTTTAATTGCTCTTTCGCCGAGCAGCGGAGATGTCAATGCCATGAATGCAAGCAGATTTGCAGAAGAACCGGAATTTACCAACGAGCAGTATTTTACATTCAGATATTCTGACAATCGTTTCTCAAATTCGTCGGTATATCTGCCTGATGTCAGCCAAAACTCTAACGAAGAATCTACAAGATTGATCATTTCCGCATCATCATAAACACGGGCAGCATATGAAATGCGGTCTCCCGGCTTAAATGCTTTGGGTTTATTGTGATATAATTTACAATATTCACTTACTCTATCTAATATTTCTTTACGCGCTTCCTGCTCTGTCATATTTTCAAACATACTATTTTTTCTCCTTAACATTCCTAAATCACAATTGATTACTTTGCATTTCTTTATATAACTTCTTGCGCACTTTCCGCGATTGCACTCTTTGTCCTATTCGTTTCTGCATGGTCTCATATATAACAGCTAGCAAAAGGGAAAACAAGAATACTGTAATAATACATATTGGAATCATAATTTGATTATCATATCCGCTCCCTTTCTTTCTTACAATCCTAGACATAATATCCCATACTCCTGCATGAAATAAATAGATAAAAAAAGTCAAGGAAGATAAGCGACTAACGTTCTTTTTAATCTCTAAATGGGAAAAACCTGCAAACAAACAAACTGAAAAAGCAACTATCCATGGGCATAACGGAAGAATAAGCTGATATTTTAGTTCTTCGTCCGTCACTCCTTGTAATGCTTGATTGTATCTCATCATTATTACAATTATTCCAATCACAATACTTGCTGCAATACACATTATCCCTTTTAGATTATTTTTCTTCTTATTTCCTATTTTTCGCAGTTCATACCCTACCATAAAATAACTTACATAACGAAACGAAAAACCAACATCCCAATACAATCCGCTTGTACTCGTCAAATATCCTAAACTAGCACATGCAAGAAATATCCAAGAGACTCTTCCAAATAACTTTTCACCAATCTGTTCTTTTAAAAGTAACAAAACCGGTGCGAAAAGATATACTCCTATCATCATATACAAATACCACATATGGTAGTACGGTACTCCATGTAATAAACTTTGAATCGCTTGTATCGAACTGGCAACAATTCGATCAAACACAGTTCCTCTATCTGTTGTAATAACTACCAAAATAACATAAAATAACATATATCCCAAACTGAATATCATTGTTGGAATACCAATTTTAATAAATGTTTTTTGATAAAAGAAATTAAAGTTTCTATTTCTATCATCTGCCAGAATAAAAGCTCCTGATAACATAATGAAACACGGCACCGCAAAACGTGTTAATACATCATAAATACAGGTTACTAAAATCCCCTCCTGATATAGTTCTCCAAAATAATTCTCATTGGTCATCGCCCCTACCCATGTGCTGGTTACATGAATACCTATCACCGCTATAGTGCTGATAATTCTCAACAAATCATAATTATATTCTCTTCTGACGTCCATGACACTACTTTTTCCTTACCCTATGCTACAATACAACCTTTGTCTCTTATGCATTATTCTCCCAGACTTTCCAAGGCGCTTTGCCTGCATTCCACATTTTTTCCAATTTTCTTTTCTCATTCAGAGTGTCCATGCATTGCCAGAAACCATTATGGCGATAACTCATCAGTTCCCCACTACCGGCAAGCTTCTCCATAGGTTCCGCTTCCAAAATCGTACTGTCATCTTTTAAATAATCAAAAATTTCTGATTCAAATACCATATATCCAACATTAATCGGCATGCCATCTCCCGTTTTTTTCTCACGGAAGGAACGTACTGCACCTATGTCCGTAATATCAAGAACCCCTTTGTCCTGTTGCAGTACAACGGATGTGAGCGTTGCAATTTTCCCGTGAGATTGATGATATGCCAATAAATCCTTAATATTGACATCACAAACCCCATCTCCGTAAGTCATCATAAAGGTTTCACCATTTATATATGGCTCTATTCTCTTAATTCGTCCGCCTGTCATCGTTTCACGACCGGTATCTGCTACTGTAACCTTCCATGGTTCCGCCACGCCGCGGTGAATTGTCATTTCACCATCCTTAGTGTAGTCAAAGGTAACATCGTTAGTATAAAGAAAATAGTTTGCAAACCATTCTTTGATATACTCCTGCTTGTACCCTGCACAAATTATAAACTCATTAAACCCATAGAAAGAATATTCTTTCATAATATGCCATAAGATCGGTTTCCCTCCGATCTCAACCATCGGCTTTGGCCGCATCTCACTTTCTTCTGATATCCGTGTGCCGGCACCTCCGGCAAGAAGAACTACTTTCATTTTAATCCATATCCCTTTCTACTATCCACGTGAGTGTTCTGGCAATTCCCTCTTTAAAAGAAATACAAGGCGTAAAACCCACATCCTGTTTCAATTCACTGATATCTGCCTCCAAATGCATCACTTGTTTAGGAGAATACGCAATTTCTCCAAAACCTATTTCCGCACCCGGACTCACAATATTTCTTATTATGCTTATATACTCATACAGCGGTCTTCCATGACCACTTCCTATTACATAAGTCTTCCCATTTACTATATCACCATCCGCACAACCAAGCAAGTAAAACGCCTTCGCTACATCCTCTGCAAAGAGAAAATCCCAAATTTGTTCTCCCTTGGTACAGGAAACATGTTCTCCTTTCAGCAGTTTTCTAATCGTACCGGTCACCAACGTATTTACACCATCATGCGGTCCATACACACTTAAGATTCTCGTCCACACATGTTCTAAATCCAGCTCTTCACACTTTAAACGGCTCATATTTCCGGCACAAAGCTTGGCTATTCCATACCCGTTTTCCGGGAATACAGGCGTCTTTGATGTTAAAGGGAAATTGCTTCTGCCATATTCCGCCTGCGAACCTGCTCCGATAAATCTCTTGCATCCCAGCTCCTTCGCCACTTGAACAGCATCTATCGTATATTGAATATTTCTAATCTGTCCTTCTACATTGTTACGCGCATTGCCAAAAGTTCCATCCCATGCAAAATGATAAAAAACAGCGTTTTTTATATCGATTCCGTTATGAGTTATCATTGCAGGCAACTCGCATAACGCATCTAAATTACACTCCATAATACAAACAAGCGGATGATTTGGAATCGAATCTATCCGCTTAGAATTTTTATGACACACTGCAACTACTTCTATTTCTTCTTTAATCAGTTTTTGAATTAGTGCTATTCCTATTGCACCGGTCGCTCCTGTAATAATTGCTTTTTGCACTTTCAAACAACTCCTTATATTGTTTTCCTACTACCTCATATGAAAATTGTTGCGCTTTCTTATATGCTGCTTGTCCTAACTCCTCTGAATGACTAATACAATAGCTGATTCCCTGCGCTAAATCCTTCGAATTGTATAATTCGGCCAAATATCCATTCTTTCTATGCTCAATTTGATCCAAAAGCCCTCCTACACCAAAAGCCGTAACCGGAGTTCCGCATGCCAAAGCCTCACAACAGGTAAATCCAAAAGATTCTTGTATAGACGGAGTCACCATAACATCTGCTACGCTATATATTTCAGACATTTCATTTTCGTTTTCAATATATCCCACTGTTTTATAATTCTGCTTAATATTCTGTAATGTCTTTTCACTTGTTCTGCCGAAAATCAAAAGGAAAACATCTTTGTCATCCAAGCATTCAAGTGCTTTTAGCAGATAGGCAAAGCCTTTATTTTTGTCTTCTGTTCCTGCATTATCTGCACCAAACAAAACAATCTTTTTTTCTAACGGTAATTGCAACTTTCTTTTTACTTGTTCCTTATTCCTGGGATAATATACTTTCGTATTAATGCAATTAGGAATATAGTAAATCATTTTATTTTTTAAAAGATGACTGTCTTGAACATTTTTCACACTACATCTGCTTGGTCCAATAACGTAAAAATTAAATTGACTATATACTTTCTGTTTGTCCTTAAAGTTTTTGCTGCTAACACTTTTTCCCCATTTATGCACTACTAACGGACATTCTTTACATGTATCCTGATACCTGCCACAATACATATCGCAATGACATCCCCCGGTATACGGCCACATATCATGCATAATCCATATTACCGGTTTTCCTAATGCTAAAATTTTTTTTAGCGATTTAGGCGACAAAAAAGAATTAACCCAATGTAAAACAATAATGTCTGCATCCTTCAAGCTGGGATGCCCGGATATATCGCTTCCTAAAGCTTCACGGATAATGATTCCATTTCTGCTAAGTAACAAATTGATACAATTTTTCAGCTTTGAATTTGCCTGTTTTAAAAAAGAATCTAAATATTCGATACCTTCCGTACTTTTTTTTGTCTTATTTCGAAAAAGGATGGTTGAATCAACGTTTTGTTGTTGTAAGCTTTCCCTGATTCGCTGGGCAGCTTTATAAGCACCACCCACATCTATGGTTGTAATATGGAGAATTTTAATGTTCATCAATCATCTTTCCTTTTTATTTCTAATTATTCTGCCTCCATAAAAAACTAATATTGAAGATTTCTGTAATATTCTATAGTCTTTCTGATTCCTTCTTCAAAAGAAATCTCCGGTATAAATCCTGTATCCTTTGTTAAATCATATATACTCACACAGGAACTAAATACCTTATCTGATAATTCAGGTTTTACGCCTATTCCCAATTCCTGATTTGGATTTATGATATCACGTATTGTTATGATATAGTCTTTCAATGGCTTGAACACACCACTACCGATAGCATAAGTTTTTCCTGCAAATCCTCTTTCACCAATATAACGAAGAGCTCTTACTACTTCTTTCACATACAGGAAATCCCACATTTGTGTCAAATACCCATATTCCGGAATATCGCCTCTTAACAAAGATAGTATGGTATATGTTATGATATTATTATCTCTGCGGCCTTCTCCAAACGTACTGGGAAGTACCGTCCATATAAATTGCATTTTCAAAAGACGAGCGCGTGTCTCTAACAAGTAATGAACCGCTGTTTTTGCCGCACCATACATATCATTTGGCGTCTGTTTTGCATTTACATCCATGATACTCTCACAAAACGAATATTCTGCCACTGTACCAATTCCAATAAATTTTGCTGCACCAATCTCATATGCATAGTCTAACATTTCCATGGAAAATGAAATATTGTTCATCTGAAGCCTGCAATCATTTTTATCTTGGGTAGCAACACCACCCCAGCCCAAATGATAGAACGCATCAATTGGTTCTTTTTGTTCTTTTAATCTTTCGTATTCCTCAGAATAATATACAACAACATTTACACCTTCCCTATCAGTAACACTGCATTGAGCGGCCTCTCGCACTAACATAATTACTTCTATCGATTGTTCTAACATTTCTTCTACCAGCCATGAGCCGATAAAACCGGTTCCTCCGGTAATAACTACTTTTTGCATATATTATCCTCTTAGCAAATTACTCTGCATCTGTATTATTACGCTTCATATTAATTCTTCTATCTTCTAGCACAATCGGATGCTGCATTGTCCGTATATTAATATTGGCAATATATTCGCCCAAAAATCCAAGAAAAAATATCTGCACACCACCTACAAAGAAAATGCCGATAATAATTGCAGCGGTACCAACATCATAATAACTCCAATCAACTAACTTTAAAATGAGTGTCACAATTGCAAGCAAAAAACAAATTGCCGAAAGTCCCATTCCAAGGAAAGTCGCCATTCTCAAAACAGCCTTCGATGACGAGGTCAGTCCCAGCATTGCCACATCATAGTAACGCATAAAGTTAAAACTGGTTTTTCCTTTTTCACGTTTGTTTTGTTCGTACTCTACTTCGGCTCTCTCATATCCAATTTCAGCTACCAGTCCGCGAAGATATGGTAATGGGTCATTTAATTTGCGTAATTCTTTTATAAAAGAAGCGTCATATAAACCAAATCCATCAAAATGTTCTATATGTTCTGTCTCTGATATCTTTGTCAAAAGCTTATAATATATACTTCTGACAAAATACATTATTTTACTTTCTCTGCTCTTAGATTTAATTCCGACAACTATCCTGTGTCCCTTTTCCCATTCTTCTACCATCCTGGGAATTACTTCCGGCGGATCCTGCATATCCGCATACATTAAGACTGCAGCATCTCCTTCTGCCTGCGTCAATCCATAAAAAGAAGATTTGGAAAAACCAAAATTAGTTGCATTAAAAATGGCTTGAACCCGTTTGTCTTTTTGGGTTAATTCCTCAATCAACTTGCGCGTTGAATCTTTTGAAGCATTGTCTATGAACAATAATTCCATCTCATACTCTTTCAATTGATTTTGAAACAGTTCATTCACTCTTTCATATATATTTTGGATATTTAATTCTTCGTTATAAGTAGGTACTACAATCGTTATTGTCTTCATATACTCTCTCTATTTCTGTCCATGCAAAAAATCATATATTTTGCATTTGATAACTGTTTTTTTATATTCACTGCTCGAAATAAGATTATGTTTTTTTCTTACCTTCAGCAAATCATAATAAGCTTTGGGAGAGGCACACATTCCCCCTGTTGAAAAATTTGCAATCACTCTGTAGACAGGTGTAAATACCACTCTATTATCCTGTACCATTCTTAACATGAAATCATAATCTGCTGCACTGATAAATTGCGTATCATAGACTCCCAAATCATCATATAACTGCTTGGTAATAAAACACGCCGGATGACCAATCATGCTCTCTTGTAAAAAAAGGTGAGAATTGATACCTATGCTTTTCTCAACTCCATTATGAAGCGTGCGAATTGCACCATATAATATCTGATATGGTTGCTCCGACATGGCCTCTATCATCCGCTCTACTGCATCCGTTTCGTAAAAATCATCACTGTTAATAATCCCTACCAATTGTCCTGATGCCATGCGTATTCCCTTATTCATAGCATCATATATCCCATAATCAGGCTCTGATATCCATTTCATTCTCCCGTCAAATTGGGATTCATATTCTTTAATAATATTGACAGTTCCGTCTGTAGAATTGCCATCTATTATAATATACTCATAACCTTTATATGACTGGTTTAAAACACTTTCAATTGTCTTTTTTATTGTTTTCTCACTATTATAACTGACGGTAATAATTGAACACACAATATCTTTCATTTGCTCAAATCACATTCTCTTTCTTCTTGCTATATACTTTATGGGGAATAAAACCAAATACCAAAATGGAAAATACTCCTTAAGACTCCTATCGTCTTCTTTTCTCATTAAGTCTAAATTCTCATGTTGGGAGCTGATTCCCTCCACATTTTCCACTACACTGACATTTCGGTCAACATAGTGCATAGAACAATGCTTTTTCTTTGCTCGAAGCAGAAAATTGTAATCTGCTGTAATTTTATACGACTCATCAAACCCTAATTGCCGCATGATTGATGTTTTAGTAAATATGACCTGATGAGATACCATCTTTCCTTGCAGAAGCAACCACATCACTTTATATTTGCCCGGATATCTTTCTAATACTTCTCCATACTGCTTTTGGCGAATCACATTACCATATACTATGTCCGCACATAACTCTTTGGATATTTCTTTTATAACCTTATTATCACATAAAAAATCGCCACTATTCAAAAACAGAATATAATCTCCCGTCGCCATATTCACGCCTTTATTCATAGCGTGATACAAACCGTTATCTTCTTCAGATACAATACGCATATATGGAATCGTTTCGTATCTGCGGACAATATCCATGGTACCGTCTGTTGATTTGCCATCAATAATCAGATACTCTATATTGGGGTAATTTTGTGAAATGACGGATTCTATCGTCCTTTCAATTGTCTTTTCTGCGTTATAGCAAACTGTTACAATTGTAATTTTCAAATCGCTATCTCCCTGTGAGCTTGTATATCCCATGATAAATACCCATAAACAGATAAGGAAAATAAACATACATGGCAATACATACTTTCATATAAAACGGCGTATATCTGTTTTTCAATATGCTGGATAAATCATCTTTCAGTTCTTGCCGTAAAACATTCATGGCGTTTTTATCTATGGTCCAAGTTCTACTCATCGCTGTTGCAACAGCCATCTCATACTCTGCAAAAAATCCGTTTACTTCCGAGGCTTCTGCTATATTTTGATTCAGCAATTGCTCTTTAACCTTAATATAATTTAACAACGAACTATAATGCCTTGCACTATACCCGGAATGTGAAATGCTGTCCTGATTCCAATAATATAAATACAATTCATCTTTAATAATTCTTAACCTGTCGGTCTGCTGAAGCAAGTACAAAACAATAGACACATCTTCCCCAATCACGGATTCCTTTAAATACTCATATCCTTGAAGAAGCTCTTTCTTAAATAGTTTTGTTCCGTAAGAACTGTTAATATATCTTGTAGCAAAATAATGATGAAGGTTTTCTTTAACAGAATAGCAATCAATATATTCCTTAGTCATCTTGCTATTCGTTATCTTCTGATTTGTATCATCCACCCTTGCCATTTGACAGCAGAGAATATCTGCATTAGATACTTTCATATGTTCATACAGGGTCTGTAGCATGTTACTTTCAATATAATCGTCTGCATCCACAAACATAAGTAAAGCTCCGCCAGCTTCTTCAATTCCTTTTTTTCGGGCGTAGTCCGGTCCCGCATTATTCTGATAAAAATATGAAATTCGCTGATCCTTTTTCACATATTCCTGACATATCTGCGCAGTTGCATCACTCGAGCCATCATCGATAAGAATAATCTCTAGTTCGGAATAGGTTTGTCTTAAAATACTATCAATACAGCGCGAAACATACTTTTCCACATTGTACAAAGGAACGATGACAGAAATCTTTTCTTGCTTATTTTCCATCTTCACTATCATCCGTAAAATTAATTCTTTTTTCTTCCACCACTACCGGTCTGTTGATTACACGTGTATTAATATTTAAAATGTATTCTCCCAATATACCAATAAAAAATAGTTGCAAAGAGCCTAATACAAATATACCAATCGTTGCCGGTGCATTGCCTGCTTGAAACTCATTCCAGTTGGCAATCTTCAAAAACAAATAGATTAGAGCAATCAACATACTGATGCCTGCAGAGACAAACCCCAATAATGTCGCTAAGCGTAAGCCTATCTTTGTATAGGATGTAATACTCAGCATAGCCGCATCATATAAAGTATAAAAATTATTATGGGTCTTACCTGCCCTTCTTTTAGGCTGCTCATATTCAATCTCAATCATATTAAATCCACTTCCGTATTCCGCTACAATACCACGCAGAAACGGAATCGGATCATTCAATTCTCTGAGTATTGATATAAATGTTTTATCATATAACCCAAATCCTGTAAAATGCTCTATTAGCTTTACACTGGACATGCTTTTAATCATTTTGTAATACATGGTCCGCAAAAAGTAAATGAATCCGCTTTCCTTGCTGGAGGTCTTGACACAACTAACAATACGATGCCCTTTTTCCCAATTTTCCACCAATACCGGGATCATTTCTACCGGATCCTGGAAATCACAGCTCATGCATATGGTGCAATCCCCGGTTGTCTGGCAAAGGCCATGAAAAGGAGAATTGAATTGTCCAAAATTTGTTACATTGAAAATAGCTTTAATATGCTTGTCCTTGGCACATATTCGTTCTAATACATCCCGAGTGCCGTCTTCAGAACAATTGTCAATAAACAAGATCTCATATTCGTAGTTGGATAAAGCTTCATTCATTACGTTGGCAACTGTTAAAGCCATTAACTCTACATTCTCCACTTCATTATAACACGGAATCATGATGCTAATCTTCTGACTGTTCATATACATCCCCCGAAATTTTAATCATCAATACATTATCTATAATCTTCAAACTACCTTTTGCCGGATAAACAGGCATCTGCGCAAACTCCTCTGTTTGAATTAAGTCTTTCAATATGGCATTATCGACAATCTGCAAATCGTAACCATGATAGTGCTTGCACATGTCTGCGATATCATTTATCCTTTTTACGAAGCTATGAGGTTCTGTTCCTATCATCCCATTCAAATAATCAAAATGTGCCATCTCATCCGGATAGTTCTCCTGCATAATTGTAATATGATCATTATATCCCGGATTTTCATTCACGATTGCCACCGCCATATCCGGAGAGTACCCTTCTGTTTCTTCAATACGCTGCAACATGCGCAACGTGTAAGAATAAGTTGCCTCATAATTCAGTTGTTGCCTAAAATAGATTTCATTTCCTAAAATATACCCATTGTATGCGATTCCGCCAATCATAAACACAATCAAAAAAGAGAGTATCTTCCAATAACCGGAATTTCTTTTCTCCATTTGCAAATCCGTTCTTTCAACTAAAACCAAGCATAATATATAAGGAATTGTAAATGCGTATTTCATTAATACGTGTGTCTCATTTTGACTTACTACCGAAATCAGATTAGATGCCAAGGGAATACAGCAAATAAGTCCTGCAAGAATTATCCAATTCCCTTTTCTTTTCTTTATCGGATATCTTACTAACATCCATACACTTGCGGCAGTTAAGCAGAGATTAACAGCAATCATGAGAACAGAATCTGTAAATCCGCCTTTTAAATAAAAAAACTTAACAAACTCAAAATAAGACACTATGGTAACATATATCAGTCTTTTAATACTGCCAAAGTTCCCCATGTTACTGATTCCCTGGTATCCTGTTGCCCCGTATCCGCTTGCTCTCTGGACAATCATATTAATCAGCAAATATAGTATCAGTGAAACCGCCAGCAAAAGTAAAGTCACGCATACTTCCAACACATACGTTTTCAGAGCTTTATCCTCTTCCAAAAACTTCAGCAATAAATATATAAACAGTAATCCTATTCCAAAACACCAAAATGCCTGATAACAGCCACAGGATAATGTCAGGCAAACTATTCCTAGCATCTTTTGAACCCTACATTCCCCTACAAGCAGCCAAACTCCCCAAGCTGCCAAAAACAAACTAATGAAATAAACGTCCGCAATATAATTATACAGAAATATATTAGCAAGCACCGGGAAAGTACACAGTATAACGCACAACAAGATTGTAGTAATCTTTTTTTGTACTCTAAATAGTGCCGAAACTACTACACAGGTTCCTGCAAATGCCACTAACGAAATCATGCCGATAACATAAGGAATGCTCGCCGAGCTCCCACTGGCATAATCAAATAATACAGCCGCCCATCTTCCATGCTGGATTTTCGCTTCGTGGGTATCTCCGATTAGCAATCTGTTTACATCATCGTGATTTACTATTTTGTTTGTAAAAACATAAAAATGAGCCACCACCATAGCAATGATTGCGGTAAAAAACGCCACCTTTTGCTGAGCTTTAATTTCCGGAAAAAAAATTGTGTATACTTTCTTTTGTTTTATCACTGTATCATTTATATTGTTCACTTTATTCTTCACTCGATTTCTCTCTATGTTTTTAAATATCATTTTCCATGTTATGATTTATTTCTACATAATAAATATCCCACGACCAAATATCATCTGTCCTCAAATCCCAATAATTTTTGACTGAAATAGTATTGGATTCAACACCCAGCATCGACAGAAATTTATCTATCGTTATTGCCTCTCTGTTATATTTATTACGAATGGAAACAACACAACTTTCGTGTTGCGAGACTTGTACAATAAGTTCGCTCCATGAATCTGTTTGTCCCATGCTGGCACTGTCAATTACATAGCAGCCCGTATCCCAGCCAAGCTGAGCGTAAATCTCCTGAATCCCATGGCCAAATGCAAAGGTATCTTCCGGTACAGCGTTTCGAATTTCCTGAATAACTTCCTCTTCTCTGCTCTTATCATAATATCCTTCTGCTATCCTTGTGCCTAATCGGAAATCTCCCTGCCATATGGTACACAGAACCAGACTGGAAAGAATTGCAATTGCAATTTTTTGGTAAGGAACAATAAATCCTCTTAGCTGTTTTATTGGCTCTGCATCTGCCATTATTGCAAGAAGAAGCACTGCCTCAAAAAAAGCAATTGCCAGATAGTCATAATAAACATAATTAAAATAATATATTAGATGTCCCAATGCCATGATAGCAGCAAGTCCCATTACCATGCAGTTTGCGCTTGCTTTTTTATAAATCATCGCCCATTCCATAAGAACAACAGCAATTCCCAATAAAAGTATTACGAGATGAAACGGACTAACCTTATACGGCAACGGCGATAAAGACATTGCTGATATCCATGTACTATTGAGTGCTTCCCACCATTCCTGAAGTTTTTCCATCGCCAGGTATTCTGACGTTTGCGAAATGGATGCTGCTTGGACTTCTAATATCTCCGGCATATTCCAACTGTCAATATAGGGGAATAAAAGGAATCGGAAACCATGCCATTGTTCGCCACATGATATGTTATAAACATTAAAGCAAACCAATGCTCCAAACAATGTTGCAATCGTATATGCCACATTTTTTATACCACATTTCAGCATGAAGGATATTCCGCATTCTTGTTCCGTGATTTCTTTCACCATGCAAGCCAATGCCCACACTGCCAGGCAAACCACTCCGGTTTCCACATTCCACAAAAAAGACATGCCTCCTACAACATACCCAAGCACATTTATCCATGTGTGCTTTTTATGGAAAAGAAGCGCAAGCAACCACAAAGTAATGCCTGCAAACAAAATTCTATGGGGAAACATTTGCCAATGATTTTGCTTATAGTATAAAAACATAACCGGAATAGCCCATACTCCTATCATGGAAATCACATGGTTCTTCACACATAAATCCATGGCTAAAGCCACTGCAAAAATACTGAACGCTCCGAGAAATGAAATCACAATACTAAACGCCGTCATATCTCCGCCCAACAACTTCACAGGATATTTCAGAAACATCGCATAATGTCCATAAATACTCTGATTACAATAATCAAACGGTGCCCCCATAACAGCATTATATACAGAAGTATAATAAGTATTTCCGTGAAGGATATCTTCTGCCATAATATTATCACAGTATACGGCAATTCCACCCAAAGCAGCCGCGCCTAAATATACCGGATATCGCACTATTTCTACCCATCTCTTCCTTTTTCCAAGCCATGCCACCAAAAAGAGTCCTATTGCACTTGCTATTGTAAATAACCCAAATACTTTTTTGTTGCTTACACTATGCCACGGAACCCATAACCCGGTTGTTAAATGAGGATATACATGCAATAAATTCGAATAACTTTTCACAAGCAGGTACAACAGAAAACCATACATCATCCAAAAAAATATCACTGTAATCTGAGGCATCATAATTTCACGAGCAAAACGCTTGCATAATGCACCAATCATACACAATAGTGTCAAAAAAACAATCCCTGTTATCACATAAATTCTATAATTATTATTTTCTTCCAGAATATGGTCACTTCTGATTTGCAAAACAAGTATTCCCATGGTAGGGATTATTGTAAAAAAAAGCATCAAAAATGCACTCACATCACTCTGTGAAATATTAATCTTTTTCTTTAATAAACACGTTATTTTTTGCTGCATTCTATTTTCAATTCCTATTCTCTTCTAAAAAAGCAAAAATATCATCTAATGTTATCACATCAACAAGCTCATTATTGTAATTAATAATGGGGAGTAAAGTAATTTTCTTTCTTTTGAAAATTTGATATGCCTCTTCCATATCTTTTTCTGTCAAATGCAAAAAAGAGTTTTGAATAATCTGTCCTATCTGCACATACATTCCCATTCCGGCTGACAATGCACGTAAAATATCTCCCTGGCTGACTACTCCTACCACTTTCCCATTCTCCGAAACAACAATTGCAACTCTATCATTATTGCTCTCAAATTGTTCCAATGTTTCCTTTATGGTATACGATTCCTTCACACAATAATCCATATTCTCTCTCCATCAATATATCTTTTCAGACCTCTATATTGCTATCAATAAGTCAAACTCTTTACAATTAATTTTTGATCTATCTTAGTGTTAAGAAGAAGATCCAAAATACGTTCAGAAGAATGTCCGTCCCCATACGGGTTAACGCATTCCTCCTGTAAGTATTGCGTAAATTCCTTGCTCATTGCCTTTTCTATTGCCGCCACAATTTGTTCTTCTTCAAAAGGTACGTCAATTACATTAATACCGCGAAATCTCTGATTCTGTCTTCTTCCGATATTTACTGCAGGCACACAAAATGTTGGTGCTTCCAATAAACCGGAACTGGAATTTCCCACAATACACTTCGTATTTTTAAGTAAGCCCAAATAATCTTCTCGTTTAAGATTGGCGTACATATGGTACTGACCTTCCCGATATTTACTAATGGCTGTTTTTACACCCTTAGAACCCGCATCATTATTGGGTAAAATAATAATTTTAGGAAGTGAGAACCGATTTAATGCTTTTACAAACACCTCTGCCTGCTTTTCTGCTTTATCTGCTTCTTCTGTCACAGGATGCATTACTCCCAGAATATATCCTTCATGTAATTTCACACACAGTTTTTCTTCTATTTCCTCCACTGCAGTAAATTGTGAATTTACCATTTCATCTATCTGTGGAGCTCCCACATTATGAACACGGAAAGGCTCCTCACCCAACTTAATCAAACGATCTGCTGCATCTTGATTCGCTGCAAAGTGTAAATGCACCAATTTTCCTATAGCATGTCTGGTCATTCCGTCAATATTACCGGACAGTTCTCCGGCCTGAATATGAGCCACCGGCGTATACGTATAGGCACCGGCAATTGCTCCCATGAGTTGCTCGCCTCTGTCACCTGCCAGTAAAATCCAATCCGGTTTTTCATTTTCTATAATATCAGGAAGTCCATTCAGGAAAATACCGAGAGACTTAGCCTGTGTAACATGGCTATAACCATCCAAAGACATATGCACTTTGTAATGAATTTTAAAGCCATCATTTTCTATTTCTTTATACGAGCTTCCATATGCCGGTAACAAATGCATATTGGTTACCACCAAAATATAATCCACATCATCCCTTTGATTAATCAGATGAAGTAATGGTCTGATGTATCCCCATTCGCCTCTGGAACCTGTAACTACCATTATTTTCTTCATATTTTATACTCTCACTCCAATTCTTCCCATTTCAGTAATGTATTAGCGGAAATGTCTTTTTTTGCACGCTTTCCAATCACTTCATTCATTTGATGTGAGGGGATACCGGTTCCGGGTCTTTTTGACCATATCATATCCTGCGTAATGATTTCGCCTTTTGGAATGTCGCACAAGGAAACAATGCTACGAAAAGCCCATTCTCGAATATCCTTCTCATTTTTATGAACAACCTTTTCGCATCCGGATGCCAATTCAATTTTTCGGATACCATCAACCAGATGATACAAATCATCAAAATCAATGGATACTGTTTGGTCAGGCCCCGGTGTTTGCTTACTCAAGATCACATGCTTCTCAATAATATTAGCGCCTAAAGCCACTGCCGCATAGCAAGTATATAAATCAGGTGTGTGGTCTGAATGCCCTATAACAGCCTTAGGAAATGCTTCTTTCATTTTTCCTATCACATTCAGATTTACATCCTCATATTTAGGCGGATATTCAGACAAGCAGTTAGTAAATGCAAATGGCACTCCGGTTTCTTCAAGCGCATGATATGTACGCGCAATTTCTTCCATTGTTGACATACCTGTAGATACAATCATCGGCTTTCCTAATGCTGCAATCGCTTTTAAGGTAGGAATATCTGTCATTTCTCCGGAGCCAATCTTAAATGCATCGACACCAATTTCATTTAATTCATATGCTGCTTTAAGACTAAACGGAGTGCACAAGTACATAATCCCAATTTGCTTACAGTACTCCATCAATTCCACATGCTGATCCAATGTCAGAGCATGGAGTTTCAGAAAATCATATAAAGGAATATCAAAGTTGGAAGACATAGGAACATCCTTTAGCATTTCCTCGTCCGGTAAATGATGCTGAAATTTAATGCAGTCAGCTCCTGCCAGCTTTGCACGCCTACACATCTCTTTTGCTGCTTCCATATTTCCCATATGATTATCACAGCCTTCTGCGATAATAAATGTAGGACATCCCTCTCCAATCATAACATCATTTATTTGTATTTTTTTCATCTTTTTTCACCTTTCCGTTGCATTAGTAAGCTTTCAGCAAGCAAAATATCATTAAACTCATTAATATCTACAGCTTCTTTTTCATCTATAACATAACCATTTACTTGTTTCCCTAACACGGAACCCGTTTCTATCAGGCTCTTTGTTTGAGTAACATAAACAGCACTATTTTCGACATATAGTGGCTTGCGTTCCTGTCTTCTGCGGGGGGCATCCGGTTTTAGTCTGCCAAAGCTGCCATCTTCGTGCTGCACCCAGAAGTCACTTCGATCCTCTGTCAGTGTCAGCAAAGCATCATATTTCTCTGCATTTCTTTCATATTCTTCAAAGACCTCCTGCACTGTCCTGCTTTCCCGCAGGGGAGAAGTCGCCTGGAATGTAACAACCGCATCATAGGTTTTGTGATATTGCTGTTCCATATAATGCACCGCATGTATCAAGGCATCCTCTGTCTTCGCTGTATCATGTGAAATCTCCGCAGGTCTGTCAATTACAATAACCTCCGGATACTTTTGCGCAACCATCGCAATTTCTTTGTCATCCGTACTGACAACTAAATCTCCTTCGTAATTTACTGCCTGTATGCACTCTATACTATATTCCAATAATGGTTTTCCGGCAACCGGATATATGTTTTTATGAGGAATTCCTTTTGATCCTCCCCTCGCCGGGATAACTACTAAATATCTCATTTTGTATCTTCTCCTAATTTTCCGGCATTACTTCTTCATAGGTACGAAGAATCGCATTTCCATTCTCTATCTCATAAATCTTATCGCAATTCTTAATCGTAGTTAGACGATGCGCAATAATAATTAAGGTCTTATGCCCTTGCAATGCCTGAATAGATTCCATAACTGCCGTCTCTGTTTCTGAGTCTAATGATGCAGTGGCTTCGTCAAACACCAAAATTTCCGGTTCCAAATACAGTGCTCTTGCTATAGCAATTCTCTGCCTTTGTCCTCCTGAAAAACGTACTCCGCGATCTCCCACGAAGGTATCTAATCCTTTTGGCTGTTGTTCTATAAATCCTTTCAGCTGAGCCTGTTCTAATGCATGCCATATTTTATCATCATCAATTTCATCAGGCTCTATACCAAATGCTATATTATTCCGTATCGTATCATCCGTAAGATAAACGGACTGCGGTACATATCCCATAATATGACTAATCTTTCCTTTCGCACGAAAAATATCGTGTCCATCTATCAATACCTGACCCTTCTGAGGAGGCAAAAGTCCGAGCATAATATCAGCCAAGGTGGTTTTACCTGCGCCGGACAATCCAATTAACGCAACAGAACTTCCTTTTTCAATTTTTAAATTGAGATTAGAAAGAATCCACTTGTCAGAACCACTGTAATGCCAGGAAACGTTTCTCAACTCTACTTCATGATGAAATTCCTTAATAGGTTCTTCATCTAATATTTCCAACCCATGATTTTCATTGTAGTTCTGAATCTTATGTAAATTTTCATATACATGGTTTAAGGAGGGGATAAAATAAATTGCTGTATTAACCGCTGAGGAAATGCGTCCCAACGAGGGTAAAATACGAAATGCTCCTACCGCAAAAGCGGATAAGGTGGGAACCAAATCAGCTGCTCCTTGATCGTTCAATAAAATTCTAATACAAACCATTCCCAACAGGCCTGAAATGCATATGCCCTCTATCATATATGCAGGACTTTCGGCGCCAACAGTCTGTCTAATGGAACCTTTTTGCTTTTGAATATTAGCATCTACGTAATTTTTCACAAAGAAATCCTGTTTATTCATAACCATAACTTCTTTAATGCCATGTAATGCCTGAAGTAAATATTTGTTTGTGATTTTATTGTATGTGCTAAATAGTTCTCCCGCTTTACGCATTTGTGTACGGAACAAAAAATAGATTAACAGTAAGCAGGCAAATGCAAGTATCATGACTGAGACTGCCAGAATCCAGTCCGTAGCTGTCATATAAATAATTATAAAAGCAATAGTCATAATGTCAACAATCGCTTTTAAAAGATGCGTCAACATGGTATCAACACCGGAAACATCTGCGCCAATATTTCTGGACAGTTCTGCGGTATTGGTTATCAAAAAAAACTCATATCCTCTTTTCATATAAGTTGCCATCATCTGTGCTGATAATTCTCTGGAAACCTTGCAGCTGTATTTTATTCTTACCCATGAAAGAAAGGTAAAGAAAATATTTTTAATAACAAACACAATAATTACGGCTATTGTAATCACCGCAATTAAAGCCTTTGCATCCTGAATATGAAATATTTGTATAGGTTTTACCAAAAGAGAATTACTCATAAGCTTATCAGGCTCTAAAAAAGCCGTTACCAGAGGAAGGATAATACCTACTCCGACTACCTCCAGACCGGCAGCCAATAAACTCAGAAAAAAAACAATAATTCCATATATTTTTTGCTCCCTGCTTAACACAAAAAATAATTTTCCAATTTCTTTTTTGATAACCTTAATACTATTTAACATACCACAATACCTCGACCTGATTTCTTGCACTTACTCTTCATTATATCATACCATAATACATAGTTCAAAATCAGTTGGCTAAAAAAGCCCCCAAAATCTGCGGAAGCATTATATCTTTATCTTCTCCCGCAAAGGACTGTTCATACATTGCTTTGACAAATATTCGAAGTTCTTTTTCACTCACAGTCTTTTTATGCTCCCGGATTTCTTTCACAGCATCACAGCACTCTTCATAGGTTCTAACCGCATACGAAAGTGGTGCCAGATTTTTGTGGGAATGTCCAAACAAAATAGCCGGAATGCCAAAAAACTGTGCCTCCCAACATACTGTTCCCGTCAAGGAGGATACTGCTTCGGCATTACGAATAAGCCCGTAAGTATCACATTTCGTCTTTATCAGCCTTACATTCGGAATTTTAACCATATCCGTATAATAGTCTTTACTTCGTAGAGGTGCTAACTGTTCCGGATGTACTTTGACATAAATTTTCGTGTCTTCTCCGACACTTCTTGCCAACAGATTAACCGCCAGAAGTTGGTCAAAATAATAACCGCCAAGCGGATTTGAAGATGCTTCCGGTTGATAGTGTAGTGCAAAATAGATATATCTTTCACCTTCTATCGGCATTTGTGCCAACTCATCATAAAATTGGTTCAATTGCTTTGTTCTTATCCAAACACCTCTTGTACGTATCCATCTTGCAGCCGTTTTAAACATAACCTTCAAAAACTTCGGTATGTTTCTAATGCAATCAAAAACAAATTTCGCACAAAAGCGATAATTATACTTTACATATACATTTCCAATTTCCTGATAAACAGCCGACCAAATATTAGTTGTCCCAAACCGGATTTCAAAACGTCTTTTCAAGGGGTCGCCTTCCATATACCAAGGCTTCATTTTGGCCGGTTCCAGCGTACTCCATTTTTGGTATATTTTTTCTTCTTCCTGAGATAGCGGAATATCCTTTGTATCTCTATAGTCCTCCTGCAGTTTATGATACACTTCACCCAATTCCTTCTCCGGATGTAGGTAATCGGTGAGCTCATAGTATCGTCTTGGCAGGGTGGAATTATAAATCATTCGGATGGAAATGTTCTTCATTTTGGCCAAATGATAAATAATATGGTCATATCCTTCATGTGGCAGACAAGAGAAAAACACATGTGTAATCTTTTCTCTTTCCAACAAATTAAACCAGAAGAACAAGTTTCTCATATAAATGATTCGATGATTTTCCAGCGTATCACTTATCTGAAAAGCATGATACTCTTCAAATCTTCTTTGCTGGTTCAATATCTCCAATACATAAGGTGCCATATAGTCAAACACGACATCATCAAGCGGTATGCTATTTTGCATATCCAGCATATCATCTTCATATCTTCCCTGCGCAACGTCTTCCCGAAAATAACACTTTCCAAATCTTTCAAACTGTTTCGCTTGCTCTTTATGGTGTACAAGAAGGGTCACTTGATTTACCTTTATATTTTCAAAAACTTGCTCCAGCACTGCATTAGAAAGAAATTCTTCAGATGCACCAACTATCAAAATATTTTTCATAGTATTATCCTTAAATATTATAAATATCTGTTTTATATCGGTTCATATTCTGTCTGATCCACTCGATAGTTTCTGCAAGTCCCTGTGCCAAATTATATTGTGGAGTCCAGTCTGTTAATTGCATAATCTTTTTATTGCATCCAAGTAAACGATTCACTTCACTCTTTTCCGGACGCAACCTTTGTTCGTCACATATGATTTTCGCTTTTGGATTAATCTGCGAAACTAATTCCTTTGCTAGCTCACCAATAGAAACTTCTTGTTGTGTTGCAATATTAATTTCTTCGCCAATTGCCTTATCACTCTTATAAATCTCAATAAATCCTTGAGCAGTATCTTTCACATAATTAAAATCTCTCGTCGGTGTTAATGAACCCAGCTTAAGTTCCTCTTTTCCTGCAAGTAATTGAGTAATTATAGTCGGAATAACAGCTCTTGCTGACTGTCTTGGCCCATATGTGTTAAATGGTCTGACGATTGTAACCGGCAATTCAAAGGAACGATAAAAAGACTCTGCCAATCTATCCGCTCCAATCTTTGTTGCCGAATATGGAGATTGGCCTTGATATGGATGTTTTTCATCAATAGGAACATATTGCGCTGTACCATATACTTCTGATGTTGAGGTTACCAATACCCTATCTATGTCTAATTCTCTTGCCGCCTGTAATACATTAAGTGTTCCTTTCACATTGGTATCCACATAAGCATCCGGTGAATGATAGCTAAAAGGAATTGCTATTAATGCAGCTAAGTGAAATACTGCATTACAGCCCTTCATTGCTTCCTTTACCCCATGTGGATCACGTATATCTCCCTGAAAGACCTCAATATGTTTCATAATTTCCTTAGGTAAAGTATCAAGCCATCCCCATGTATTAAAAGAATTATAATACACAAACGCTTTCACTTCATGCCCCGATTTTACTAATTCTTCCGTCAAATGACTACCTATAAAGCCATCTGCACCTGTAACTAATACTTTTTTATTCATTTCCATGGTTATATACCCAACTTCCGTTTCATTTTTTCCATTTCTTCAAATTGTCCCATATCCATCCATTTGTCTTCCTTGACTACATAGGTGCCAACCCGCTTCCCATCCCGAATACAGTTCTGAATAATGTCTGTAATATGAATATACGTATTGGAAGGAATTTGCTCAGTAATTTCCGGTTCCACCAGATACAAGCCGGTATTGACCAGATATGTACTAGTAGGCTTCTCAACAAGCCCTCTTACCCGGGCATTTTCATCAATTTCCACTGTACCATAGGGAATACTAAATTCTTTTTCAGCACATACCATTGTAATTGCATTATTCTGATTACAATGATATGCCCATATATCAGAATAATCAGCGTCAATAATAATATCGCAATTAGAGAGGAAAAAAGCAGTTTCTACTTTTCCTGTTAATAAGGTTAATCCTCCTCCTGTTCCCAGAAATTCTTCTTCATCTATAAAACTGATGTATTCTTTATAGATACTATCTGAAAAATAGGCTTTAATAAAATCTTTCTTATAATTCACTATCATATAGATTTTATCGCAGCCATACTCATGGAAATGATCCATAATTCTCTCTGTAACAGTCTTATCTCCAATAGGTATTAATGGTTTAGGCAATATGTCCGTAAATGGTTTTAGTCGTGTTCCTTTTCCCCCTGCCATGATAACTACCGGAACATCAATTTGTGTTTTTTCTTCTATTTTAACCTCATCTCTAAAACAAATATTTACAATCTCACGCTCAGCATTTAATATCGGAACAGAACGTATTCCGTTTTGTTCCATTATTTCTTTTGCTTTACATATCTCATGTTCTTGTAAACAGATAAAATCCCTATTCGCAATTTCTAAAACATTGCTATCTAAATTACCGTCTCCTATAAGATATCTTCTGATATCACCATCCGTTATTACACCTAGCACCACATTATGCTCAACGACATATATCATTCCTATTGAATTTTTATCAATTTTTTCCATCGCCGCAATAATGTTACTTTTTGAATCAATAGTGTACTTAGATAATTGCATTTTGTCCTCACACTGATATTATAATGTTATTTTTTCATCCATATCGGATTTTTTAATTTCCACTCGCCAAATTCATTTTTTTCAAATAAGTTCTGATTATAATACTTGTCTATAATATCCCAGAATTCTTTTTCTGAATATCCCAAAAACTCACAAAATTCTCTTATACATCTTGGGTCTAAGGCATGGTCTTTCTTTTTTACAAGTTCGATTGCATCTTCTCTTGATAACAAACCGTACCTTACAAATCTTGCTGAATAATCTGTCGCACACGCATGTCCAAACTTGGGATATTTCATCCAAGCATGCACTAAATATGCAGCACTATCAATCTGATCAAAGTTTTCAACATTCATAGTTCTGTCCCATTCGCCTTGCAAATCATGAAATCCTCGTTTAGAAGCAAAGATATAATTTTCATAGCTATTCCACTTTACAAAATAACTAAGATAAATCGGATCTAATTTATTTAATTCTTCTTCCGTTGGCGCAACAGTCATACACAAGTCTTGTTCCGTTATCTCTTCATCAATCAACTCATTCATCGGAATATCTGAAGCAACACCATTCTTTAATATCTCTTTTGCAGAATATGTCTCGATTGCATCCGTGCCACCATATTCGTAGCTTACATTTTCTCCATATACCAATAAGGGTGTATTAAATTTCAACGCCATCTGCAATGGATACGTATATATTAATCTGTCCAATAGCCATGTTGGCTTACCATATTTTTCAAATGTCTTTCTCATTAATTTCTTCTGTAATTTTCGATTAGGTTTTAATGAAATGATTGGACAACCAAATTCTTCTGAAATATTTTTCAAATTATGTTTTCCTGCTTCTGTCATCGGGAAATTATCCTCTACAGAAAATAAAATCGGATTCATTTTCATGACCTCTTTCATAAAATACACCTGAAAATGACTATCTTTTCCTCCAGAAACAGCTATTGCGCAATCATAACCAACACCGTTCATTCCACGATATTTATTACAAATTGCCTCTAATTCTTTCAATCTTGCTTCATAATTGGTAAACTGTTTCCTAGCATGATTAATACAGGCGCAACAAACTCCTTCTTCATTAAAAGTAATTCCCGGTCTCGTATCCGGCATAACGCATTTTTTACAATATTTCATACCTATACTTCTCCTCATATCTCTTACATATTATGCATTGTACAAATCAACCTTGTCCTTATCGTTAGTCGCTCTAGTCGTTCATTATTTTATATATTTCATTTACAGTATTTTCCAGAGCATTACTCTGCCAGAAATTATTCTTTGGCAAATCTATGCTCATATCAGAGTTTAGCAAAGCAGCCAACTCAGTGGCATCATCAAAATAGCAGGCAACTCCTTTCTTGCATAAATCATCTATTTCTACCGCAGTAGCATAATTTAATATAAATGTCTGTAAATTAAAATATAGACCTTCAAAAACAGTAGTAGAATTATACCCGCTCACCTGAACATCACTTATAGCAAACAATTCATAAAGATTTATTTGATTTGTATCTATAACTTCAACACCTGCTTCTATCAAATGGGGATAATCTTGTTGCCATGTCACATATTCTTTTGGATGTAATTTGTAGATGATACGAAATTTATCAGCATCCAAACTCTTTTTCAAATCAACTGCTATTTGTGAAAGCTTATCTCCTATTGGTCCTGATGATAAAAAAAGGATTGTCTTTTGCTTTGCTCTATTTTCTCTATAGGATATAAATCTATTTGCCATTCTTTCTAAATGCGGATATCCCGTGGCAATCCGTTCTGCTTCTGCAATAGGAAAACTAGCTTTGTTTTTCCAATATTCGGAAAAAAGAAAAATATATTGGGGAAACTGTTTTATATCATATCCTTGAGGAAAATTATAAGCAGAATGTTCCTCGCCGATAATACCATGCTGCAACTCTATGGTGGGAATATTCATTTCTTTTGCAATTTCATTGACCACCATGCATTCTCTATTATAGGATACCACTTCTAAAATGACTTTCGGACGCAGCCTTTTAATTATTTTTTTATAAAATAGGTATTCTTTTTGATACATAAAATACCCGTACATCATTTCATTTACAATGATATCCGGCTTTATTTCCACATGATAAACTTCATTCAATTCTTTGATAGGATTATTAATTCTAGCCGTGATTTCATTTTTTACTCTTTCAAATTCTTTAGGTCTAAAAACCTGCGTCATCACACAATGTAAATAGCATTGCAGACCTATAATATCCGTATAAAACAAATTGGGTGTATGAACCGGTTTGCTATGACTTCCCTCATAAGGTTCCTCCAACACCACTGCATTTCCTATCTGCTCCACAATTTTGTCTGTATAGATACATTCATAAATACCATCTATCATTACTCTTCTTGGATGATTGATGACCAACATATCACAACTTTTAACAGGTATTTTTATATTTTTTAGAACTGTTAAAATTGAAGTTTTTGTTTCCTTGGCACTTGCGCCGGATGTATATCCTCCGGATTTTCTTAACTCGTAAAAGTCTGCCAATCTCCATCTGCTATAATTCCAAAAATAGTATCCGTCTATTTCGGTATTTAACAAATCATATTTAGCCTCTATTTGATTAAATAGTTTCATATCCATAGTATTATTTCCCTTTATCACCGTACAGATTGTCTAAATTAATGACATACTTTCTATATCGTACAAGTGAATAGACAATTGCATAAATTGGGTAAATCATCGAAAAAGGATGGACATTTCTATTCTTTCCCATCTCATAATGATATTGATTCAAATCGCTCGATTTCTGTCCCTGATGAATTCGAAATGATGCCAAATTGCATTGAACAGAATATAACTTTGCATACTTTGCAAAGTTCTTCCACAAAAAATAATCTCCTGCCATCTTATATCTGCTATCAATTCCACCACATATTTCCCATAATTTTTTTGTCCAAAAACAGGATTCCTGTTGCACAAAGCTTATTCTGGTACCATCATACGCTCCCATTTTGATAAGGGGTGTACAATATACCGGCGGAAGATTGGGGAGTTGAAAAGTAACACTGACATTATCGTATATCTTGGTGTTAGAGGGAATTCCCGTCAACCATTCAATCTGCTTTTTTTCAAATGCTTTTGCAACTACGCTAAGTGTCCATGGAAAGTAAAAATCATCAGCATTAAGCCATGCAAATATCTCTCCTGATGCAATTTTAAAGCCTTTGTTAATTGCATCATACATTCCTTCATCCGGTTCCGATATCCATTTCATAGAATATTTTCCCTGATATCTTTTTATGATCTCTATCGTCTGATCTGTAGACCCACCGTCAACAATAATGTGTTCAAAGTTTTCATACTCTTGATTCATCAAAGATTGTATGCACTTTTCAATATATTCTTCTCCATTGTATATGGGAGTTACAATTGTTATCTTAGGATTTTTCCTCATCTTTACAACTCCTGGTAGAGACTGTTCTGTCAAATTTGGTAATTACTCTTTGTAATACCTTGTTCCCTTTCATAAATATCAAAAAGCAATAAATAAAATGCTGCTTCGGAAAATACAGCCGAAGACACCGCTTTGTTTCATCCACAAATTCCGATATATGTTGTCTGCTAAAGCCATCCACCTGTACTTCTGCAACCTCGAAATTCATGGACAAAAATTTTGCCTCTGACTTCAAGTGATAAAGTTGCCATTCCCGATCTGCGCACACCTGATAATTTAAATCAAATGGTTTGTTCACAAATAATGAGCGCTTCGCAAAGATTGCCTGATGGCAAATACAAGAACCAAGTAAATAATTCAATTTACTGCAACTATACTTATTAAATACTCTGACGCTCCTATTATCTTCATCCTGCTCAATCACATTTCCATAATAAATCTGTGCTTCTTGCTTCTGTATAAATTGATTTACATTACAAAGAACCTTTTCATTACAGAACAAATCACCTGAATTGAGAAAAAAGACATATTCTCCGCTTGCTTGTTGTACTGCTTGATTCATTGCATCATAAATTCCGTCATCTTGAACAGAAATTATCTTAACGTTAGGATTTCCGTCACATAATTGCTGCGCCACTTCTACCGTTCTGTCTGTTGATTTTCCATCCTTGATAATATACTCATAGTCCGTATATGTCTGTTCAAGCAAAGAACGTATGGTATTCGCAATTGTTTGCTCTGCATTGTAACATACTGTTATAATTGAAAATCGGCATTGGTTCACTGCTTCACATCCTTAATTGTAATTAGTCTATCACAAAATCGCATCAATTACCACCGTACTACTTTTTTAATCGTTACATACATATAGTCCATCACGCGTCTATACCATGGACGATAATAATACTTTCGAAACTCTTTCATCAGCCTGGAATTAATCTCAACATTTTCCAATGTATAATCAAATTTTCGGTTATCGATATTGGTATGAAATCTATCCACGTCACAGTTTGTGGCATCACCACCCCAGCCAATATTTCTTACCAAATTTTTTACCGGTAAAATCGTCACTGCTTGTTCTTTACTCTCCTGATAACACCATCTGATGGCCCATACATCAATTTCACCTTTTTGTTGTCTCTTTAACTCTGTGACCGTATCCTGACCACCTAACCGAAACTGTCTTTTCCTTTTGGGACTTCTCATAAATTCCTGATAATCTGATACCTGCCAATCCACACGTTCCCACCGATTCTTCCAAGTAGCCCAGCCCCAACTGGATGCACGATAGCAAGCATAAACATCTTTCTTATAATCTTTTAGCGAAGGCAAATCAAAAGTAGTTCCGCCAATAGACCATACTTTAGAATTTTCCGCATAATAATCCAAACAGTCATTCATAAAAGTCAAAAAATATGGCGAGGTTACCAAATCATCTTCCAGCACGATTACTCTGTCATGCCGACAAATGATTTCCGTAACCCCCTGAATAATCGAATTTGCCAATCCTTTATTCTCATCTGACTCAATAACCGTTACCGTACGGAAACGACTGTCTTTTTTAAATTCATGTATGAATGCTCTCACTTCATTTACTTTTTCTTCATCTCCCTTTGTTTTTGGTCCGTCAGAAAAAATATACAGTTCTGTTTCCTCAGCCAATATATTTTGATTGGCAGCAAGCAATGTCTGTCTGGTATGTTCCATTCTTTTATATACAAATACAATTAACGGTGCTACACTATTTCTTTTCACGATTCTACCCCATGATCATTTTCCAATTCTCTAATCCGCTTCTCCAACATTGCAATATGCTGTACTAATGACTTAATTTTCTCGCTTTGTCTGGAAACAATAGATGTAATCGACATCAAAATAGCCATCAAAAATCCAATAGCCAAAACGAAAAGACCATTCATATTACTTTCAATTCCTATGATTCTGATAATCCACGTCAAAACCTGGGGCCATATTACCATAATTCCCATGCAAAAGCCTGCAAACAGCCATAGCAACGTATATTTCAGTGAAATTGCTTTCTTTTTTAAAAATATTAATATAAATATAAAGTATCCAATCAGAATACATATCAGACTCGTCCTAAGAGTTGATGGTATCATATCTTCTTTCCTCTCCTAACTCCAAAGCTTATTCTACTTACCACTATTGCCAATGTTACCTTAATCATATAGTAGATAGATTTCCAAAAATTAATAGAGCTTGTCCCATTTTCCCGCTCCAACATAACTACCGGAATCTCTTTTATCTTTCCCCCATGAACCAATGCTATTACAATTGCTTCTGGCTCCGGATAGTCATTAGGATAATTTTCTGCATAAATTTTGATAAATCGTTGATTAACTGCCCTAAATCCGCTGGTAACATCCTTCACATTCTTAAAACAAACTAACAAAATTAATTTACTTAAAATCTGAATTCCCAATCTTCGAGATACGGAAGACTGAAATCCTTCCTTCGTAATGAAACGAGACCCAATGGCAATATCTGCTTCGCCCTTTAACAACGGTTCAATAATTTTTTCTACATATTGAATATCATGTTGTCCGTCACCGTCAATTTGTATCGCAATGGAATAATTATTTTTCAGCGCATACAAATAACCGGTTTGCACTGCGCCTCCGATTCCCAGATTCAAGGGCAAACTGACATAATTATAATGGTTCCTTTCACAAATTTCTGCTGTATTATCACGGGAACCGTCATTAATAATAAGATAATCATATTGCGGATAATTTTGAATAATATTATTCACAACCGATTCAATACTTTTAGCTTCATTATAAGCCGGGATAATAAGTAATACTTTTCCTGATTTCATACTTTTCTCTCATTAATCTCTACTATAGTTTATTCATCATATAAGGCTACTATCTGTTTTGCCATATTTTTTTGATCATATTTTTCTGCGCACAAACGCACAGTATCTCTCTTAAAGTTCCTCTTTTCTACCATCTGAATTGCATCAAGGTATGTTTCCGTCCTATTGTCTCTTAATACAATTCCACATTCACTATCCACTAATTCTTTCACTGCACTGGTATCTAACACGATTACCGGAGTTCCGCAAGCCATCGCCTCTACCGTCACAAGCGAAAAAGACTCTTCCTTGGAAGGATTCATAAAAATATCTGCCCGCGAATACAAAGAAGCCAGTTCCTGCTTATTTTCCGTCCTGGCAATCCCTACTATATTCCGGGGTAATCGCTTTATCTGAAGCGGCGACAATCCTATTAAAACAATTTGATAATTATTATTATCAATCGCCTTCGCCAGCTCGATAAAATCGTCTAAACCCTTTCTCTCATCCCATACACTGGCAACCCCTAATAAAATCTTCTTATCAGTTGAAATACTATATTTCCTGTACACACTTTCATCCAAATGATATCTAAAGGCTGTCAAGTCGATTCCATTCGGTATTACATAAACCGGCTTTTCCTTAAAAAAAGACTCTTTGACCCAGCCCTCCATCCACCTAGACGGAACTATCACAGATAAATCCTGTATTCCCAAAAACAATTTTTTCTTAATGCTATAGTTCCCTTTCGATCCATCCAGAAACCAGCTAATAGGGTATTCCCGTTTTCTGGGGCAATGATGACATTCTTCCTTCCAACGTTCGCATTTTACATACGAAAAATGAGGACAGTGCCCCGTGAAAGGCCAACAGTCATGGAAGGTCCAAAATACTTTTCCTTTATATTCATTTTTCAAATACCTAAAAAAAAGTGGTAAATGTAAATAATATCCATGCAGATTATGCAGATGAATAATACTGGGATTCTCTTGCTTAATTCTTCTAATCATACGGCGTGTATGAAAGTACGAACCGTATCCTTGCTTATCAAAAAAGGTTGTGATTGCCACATGAATCCAAAAAGATACTGCATTCCCTATTTTTTCGCATGGCATATGGGAAAAAGGCTTTCTTCGTCCTACAAAGGAGTAGGTATCATACCCGCTTTGTATCGCTTCTTTTTGAATACATTCCATAATTTTTCCGGTACTGGTATTACATACCGTATTTACCTGAACAAGTCTCTTTTTACCCATACTTTCCCTTTTATTCCCAAGAAATTTCACCTATAAAACCTGCATCATTCCGGTAAACTCTTTCAAAAGAATCAAAATAGTCGTGCAAGTCATAAATATATAACAAATCATCAAAGAAAATAATAAAATGAGTAGCGTTCTTGCTTTGGAGCATTGAAGTCATTTGTTCTTCAGTGCAAACTATATCTTCCAACCAAATAAAAGATGAGTCTCTATAAGTCGCTTCAAGCCATGAACCAATCCCACGATTAATCGGTGTCGATATAATCAATGGTATGCTTTCATTTTCTTCTCCCATTTCTTCCATTGCATATTGCATCAAATATATCTTTCCGTTATCGCTTAATGTTCCTTCCGAGAAGTTATGTTCTGATAATATACTCAAATTTTGTATCAACGTACTTTGTTGCAAACTAAATGTTTTACTATCATCTCCATCGTATGAAAGAACAAAAAAGCAAAGAACTGACAACGCAGCTATTCCTATATATTGGTACATCTTTCGGCTCCATGCAGTACATCCCTCTAAAATAACCACAATGGATAAAAAGAATAAGATGAAAAATGTTTTCTGCAAATAATAGGTACTGATAACATGACATATTGCTAATATCGTATATAAAATCTGAACAGATACATTCGCCAAGTATGCCAGTTGCAACACTGTCAGCTTTCTTTTTTCCCGCACAGACCTTAATATAATAATCAAAACAAGAGGTAACATCAGCACTAGTTCTAGACCAATATTTTGTTGTTTTCCCATTTTCAGTGCATCAAGGAAAGTAATGCCTCTATCCTGAAATACATAGTGGTATCCCACAATCATAACAATGACAAACAATATAGCGATCATTACAAGATATTTTGCATTTGCTATATTCCACTTAATTTTTCCGTCTATATAATTATTATAGATAATGATAGCCAGCAATGTTAAGACTATACCGGGGGTAAATTCAATATAACACATGGTGATTGCAAAAACACCGACTCCCATTAAAGCCCATAACATTTTTTTTCTCTCTTTATGTTCCTCTTGAAATTTTATCAGTAAGATGACATATTGAACAAGCATTACTGCCATACTCCAATAGATAAATCCCCACAGAAAGCTAAACAGGAGAAACGACCACCAGTAAAACATGCTCCATGCTAAAGGAGTATATTTTTTCATTTTTTCTTTTGAAGCAACAATACATGCATAAAAAAATATTAACTCTAAAATAAGATGATAAATATCAGATAAAATAAAAGCCTTATACAACCATGATGGTGGGACTGCCCACGTTAGCAATTCCATAAACATAGCATTATATAAGGAATTAAAAAACATTCCACCCAATTTTTCAGAATGTACAATATCACTCGCATAAAGAAAATGATTGCATGGATCTACTTGATTATAATAATTAAAATGAATATAAGGAGTAAAAATAAATAGCATCATTATTCCTACTGTAGATACCAAAAGCGCCACGGAAATGACGTCTATCTTACGTATGATATGATGCTGGATATTCTTTTTACCGGCAATAAATATCAATGCAAATATGCCAAGAGAAAGGTAAATGCCACCCATGGACAATAAGTTAATCGGCACACCTAATAAATTTATCAAAAAAGCTAATAACGATGTCACGCAAAGGATTGTAACATAAGCAAACATGACATCTGTAACAGCATTAATTTTTTGTTCTTTTTTTGGCAATAATGCTATCATAATAACAGCAAAAAAGAAGCTTGCAATATAAAAAATAGCGTTTATCAAAATATTTCTCCTTTTCCTATTTTTCTAAGCTTAATGCCATTTGTTCTTTATCATCAATTATGATACATCAAGCTAATTATCTCGTCAACTTGTATTTCTATATCATCAGCCTTGCTTTATTTGTTAAGTGATTTAAATTTTTTATTATTATAGTTTTTCCCGTTATCAATAATCCGTAAAAACCGATACGTTTTCCCTTTAGACGCCTTTGCAATCCGCGCACATATAGTCACCTGGGAAACACCTGCAATTAACCCTTCGCATGATGATAATGTTAACATATCACGTAACACTTCGTAAGCAAGCAAATAGTGATGTCCCCTTCTGTCACTCTCACTAAATGCAACCGATGTCGTATCATCACCACGTACCACATCACGATAAAAAACTACTTTTCCGGCAAACGCTGTTTCAAAAGCTGCGATTGCCGCCTTGTCATCCGTTGCCAAAAAAATCTGTTCAAAACCTTCATCCTTCATTGCCGCTTGAACCAGTTCAAGTTCCTGTTCAATGGTTACACATACCGGGTGATTATCATAGTTCATTTTAAAGTCGGTTCCTCTGTAATGAACTGCCAAAGTCTTCTTATCACCTAATATACCACTGATTTCTTCCTGTATTCTTTCAGAAACTTTTACATTCAGGCGTATGTATCTTTTATATACATCCGCCGCTTGTTCCAAATACTCAGGCGACAAATCATATCCTCTGTGATATCTTTCCTCTACCCATCCTGCCTGTCCCATTTTTGCCATGGTTAACAAATCAGCCTTACCAATCTTATCCCCCAATTCACCGTTAATTGCTTCAAATAAATATTCATATGCATTCGCTGTATCTTCTATCTCTTCATCATAATATAAAAAGTTTTTTCCCCAATGCACATAAGGCTTTAAATGGAAATGCTCCGCAAAGATAAGTTTTTGAAGCATCGTGTGAAATTCTGCAAAAAAACCATATCCTTCTCCCACCTCTTCTATCAGATAGATGCAGTCTCCTTTGCAGTTCTCCCCTCTTGTTTCAAACTCCAGCAAAAGCGGGGCATTCTCCCTGTTAATAAAAAATTCCAAATATTCTTTGTCACCTATATGCTTAAATGCTTTTACAAAAAAATGTAATATTGTATTTTCCTTTAATCTCTCGCGGATTTTTTTCATAACTGCATTCCCCGTATCATATCTTTGATTTTAATCAAGCCTTTTTTTATTTTTTATATTGTGAATAAAATTCATAATCATATCATCTTTTATTAAGAATAATATTGCAAAGTATACAACTATTCCTACTGCTATCTGACTGATGAATAATCCCATATTTTGTAGTCCTGTATACCTTAATCCATAAATGCATACAGCCATCACCAAACTACACAGCAAATACTCAAGAAAATATTTACTTGCTTCTTTTAACCTAATGTATTCCGCTCCAAAAACAATAAACATAGCTAAAATAATGGTTTCAGCAGTCACCGTAGCTATCGCCGCTCCCAACGCACCACACTTGGGAATTAACACCAAATTCATTGTAAAATTAATAGCAGCTCCTACAATAACACAACTGTTTGCCTGTTTCTGTTTCCCCATGGCGGTCAGACACTGTCCGCTTATCAATGTACTAAGTCCCAAAACTACAATTAATACTGCAAGGATTCTCACAATAATAATACACTTTTCATAACCCTCTCCCAAAAAAATCGGCACTAACTGTGGTGCCACCATGATAAGCCCGGCACTCATCGGCATTGAGAGAAGTAATATGAATCTTATCGTGCCGTCCACCATTTCCATAACCTGTTTATAATTTTTCTCACTATATAAATGAACCACCCTCGGTAATGTTACTGTACGCAACGAGGTTACAACTACCAGCACTATCTGCACAATTTTATATGCCTGCTCGTAATACCCGTTTTCATAGGAAGACTTGGTAACCCACCCTATCATTGCCTTGTCAAGCATCGTATATACTGATGTTGCAATGGTCGGTATAAAATATATCATGCTCCCTTTTATATGCGGCAATATGTGTATCTGTGTAATCGGTATCAGTGACACAAACTTGCGTAAATATGGAATAACAATCAAATTGCCGATAAATGCTGTCCCTTGCATTATCACTGCATAAATTACAACATCCTCCTTCACCTTGACAAAAGCAAAAACACAAACAATTCCCACTATTTTTACAAGAACATTTCTCGTGACAATAAAAGCAAACTCTTCTATTCCTTGGAAAAACCATGTGAAATCCACCGCCTGTGACAGGAAAAAGATAATCATTATCCAATAAAGGTTTTTATACATTCCTATCTTTGGCTCTAATGCAAAATAAACCAATATTGTTATTGCAGTGGTAAATAACTTGGCAAAGCTGATTCCATAAAGGATTTTGCTGCATGCAATTTTATCCCCTCTATACTTTGCCACCTGCAACTGCCCGTATACGTCCATTCCCATTATGGCAAATATTCCTATAAAATTAGCATTTGCCAATGTATAACCATAAGCACCGCTTCCCTCTGCCTGTAGCACTCTTGCCACATAAGGTGTCGTAATAAACGGTAAAATAATCGTCAGCAGCTGATATATTAAGTTTAAAATATAATTTTTTTTCAAGCTTTTATCTTTCATTTACTTTATATCCACCAAGCCTACTAACCACATCTTTTATTTTACATTTCCACTCAGTATATCCATAATCAAGTCCCGTAGACCCCTGTATGCCAAGCACTCTCGGATATCTCGCAAAGTTCTTCACCTTTATTTTCTCTTCCAACAATATCTTTGTATATACCTTCTCCAGAAAGATTCCCTTATCATCCCACACCTTATCGTATGCCTTTCGGAAATGCTTATTAAACATCTCTGTGGGCATGGCATACAGCTTCGTATCATAGTAGTCACGGATGGTTCGGTTTGGTATGTTAAAATAACATACTCTCTGATTTATCCGCTCACAGATATCCTTTATATTTACAATCTTAAGCCTTCCTGTTATCTTAACAAAACACGGTTCATCCTGCAATAAACTGCTGTTCGCAAAGACGTAATCCATAATCTCGCCTTCGCCGTAGCCTTTTCCGTGTTTTAAAACTTCCTCTGCATTTCCCATAAAGGATATCAATTCCAGTTTGATTCCGGTTTTAGCAGCTTCCTCTTGCATATCGGTAAAGCATTCCGTTCCATAGTCGCTGTTTTCACAAAAAACAATTTTGGAAAATGCTTTTGACTGTATCATAAACTGCAGTGCATTTTTATACTGCTGCAGTCTTTCTGCTTCATTTTTCAACATCAGTTGTCCCATTGCTCTGCCGGGTCTGATGGTTCCTGTAATAATGGCAAGCATCCTTATTCCTCCTGCAAAAGCTGTTCATCCTTCTCTTCCTGTGCCGATGAAACCACCATTCCGGCAAACAACAGCGGAAACCAACTCATCTGAGTGGACTCCATACTGTTCACGGTAACACCGGTTCCGAGAAGCACCACTGCCATAATCACTGCCAGGTAAAAGGTTTTTCTGTCATCTACTTTTGTCACATAATACATTACCGCGACAATCAGCATAGCTGATAAAAGTAATCCTGCAGTTCCCATAGAATAAAAAATTTTAATGTATAAACTTCTAATAGTAATTTCTGCACCCATGCCGACACCAAATAATCTTCCGGCAATACCGCTTTTTTCGATTTCATTAAGTGCTTCCTGCCATGCTGCATACCTGTCATTCATGCTACTGCTGTTTAAAAAATGTCCATCAAATATCTTTGCCATAAGCACATTATTGTCCACACCAAATACAGGAAGATAAATAAATATTACAATTGCAATCAGCCCCAGAACAATAATTGTCAATAAATAATTGAACATCTTTTTCTTTCGAAAAATAAGTTCCATCACGTATATTGCAATCACGGCATATACCGCAAACATCAACATCACCTGTATTCCTGCATCGGAGAAAATCACCATATAGGGACAGACAATAAAAATAGTAATCAGCTTAAATACTGAATTTTTTCCAAACATGGCAATAAATACCATAGCAAGAATCATGGCAAATGCCAAATCAGTGTCATAAAAGTAAAAACCGCCGCCCGCATCCCTTACTGTTCCAAGTGCAAATCCAAACCTGTGAATCCGCTCTGCCAGGCTGACGTATACAATAAAATAGGATGCCGTCACAAGTGCCCCATAGCATTCTTTGATTCTGTCGTAATAAATCCGTCCTACAAAATACATCAAAAACGCGGACATAACTTTGAAATATATCTCATAACCGCTTTGGGAACGTACAAAATTTACTGTCAGCAAAGTCCCCAAAAGCAACACAATCCCGTCTGCCAGGGTCACATTCTTTCTGATGTCGGGACGCACCAGTGCCACCTGATAAAGTAACAGCAAAACCACCCAGATTACCATGATATAATCCAGGATTCTGTACTGATACAGCATATCTACAATTTGTTTTAAAAACAAAAATAATGTCATGAAAGACTCCTCATTTAACGACAGGACAATATCTCATCACGATATTTTTCCACAGATACCTTACGCGTCAAATTTCTGATCAAATATTCCCTGCCTCTTGCTCCCATCTCCGCCAATTTCTCTGAGCCTTGAAGCTTTATATATTTTCCTATCAGTGCTTCGATTGCCTTGTAGTCTCCCGGCTCTACACTGATACCGCACTCAGCCTCTTCTACTATCAGTCTTGCTTCTGCTCCTTCATCCATAATACCGAGAACAGGCTTTCCTACCGCCATGACGCCGTACAACTTACTTGGAACGGAAACACCTTTGATTCCCTTTGCATTTACCACAAAATGCACATCACCGGCATTTAAGCTGTAAATCAGATCACTTTTAGGCTGATAGGGAATAAAAACCACATTTGAAAGCTGATTTGCTTCTTTGTAAGTGCGAAGTTCCTCAAGAACAGAACCTTCTCCTATAAAGGCAAATACCACACGCTCTTCATCCTTAAACTTTTCTATCGTTTTCAAAATATTGGCTAAATCATAATATAATCCGATATTCCCGGAATACATGATGACAAATTTGTCTTCCAGACCATACTTTCTTTTAAACGCCGAAACACCGGAATCATTTCCCGGCAAAGGATAGATTTCTTCTTCATTAATCCAGTTATTGATATGGGCATAGGGAACCATCTTTTCGAAACGCTTCTGCAAGGTTTCTATCATATCCCGTCCCACAATAATTACTTTGCTTGCCTGCCTGCAGCTGTACTTATCAAGCATCATCATTGTATTTAATATGAGTTTGTTATGAGTAAAGTCAACCGCCATCACCTGTTCCGGATTAAAATCCTGTATATTGTAAATCAGCTTTGCCTTTTTTATGTGTTTTCCGATTACACCAAGCAATCCGCCAAGCACCGGAGGTTGCGATATGGTAAACACGTAATCCTGGTGCCCTACACGGAAGGTAGCAAAAATAGCTGAGAAGAAATAGGACAATATATTAAAAATTCTGCTCAGTGCAAAGCTTTTACGGAACTCCGGCACGCGGATACGCAGTACATCCACACCATTGATATTTTCATAATAGTATTTATGTTTTCTGTAATACCTGGAAATCTTTCCCGTATAAGAAGGCACTGTACAAATAACAGTGGTATGGAAGGTATCGTTAAGTCCTTCCGCCAGTTCCGTCAGAATTTGCCCTGTGGATGCCACATCCGGATAATAATAATGTGCATAAATCAGCAGATTCTTACGCCCCTCATCCACATATTTTTTCCACACAAAGGCATCCTTAATGGAAAGCAAAAGGAACTTCCCGTTGGTCTGCACATAGCGCTTCCACAAACGCTTTGGATCCTGTATCAGACGATACAACCACTCCAGATAATGATTGCGCATCCATGCAGGAGCGCGCTTTACGGTTCCGGCGTGAAAGTCAAATCCGGCACCAACGCCAAGCATAACCGCATTTATCTTTCCTCTATGCTCGTACATCCATTTTTCCTGCTTTGGCGCACCAAGTCCTACCCAGACAATTGCTGCCCCCGAATCATTGATTCTCTGAATTGCTTGCGCATCCTCTTCTTCCGTAAGCGGACGGAATGGAGGCGCTTCCATTCCTGCAATTTTTAATTCAGGATAATCCTTTCGCAGTTTCTTTTCTAAGGCTTCTATAGTTTCCGGCGTACTTCCGTAAAAATAATGGGAAATCTCTGTCTTTTCCGTGGCTTTCCACAAAGCCGGCATCAGATCCGGTCCTGCCACCTGCTCCGCCATGCGGTATCCGCGAAGCCGCTGCACCAAAGACAGGGGACTGCCGTCAGGCAACGCCAAAAATGCCGAATTCTGAATCTTTCTGTACTCCTCATCCTTCTGTGACATCACTGTGGTATGTACATTGGAAAGACAGATAAATTCACCCTTCAGCTCATCTATTTGTTCTACGATTAATTTTACAGTATCCTGCATATTGGTAATGGCAATATTCACTCCCAATATACGGTTTGTAAAAGGTTTCTTCATGTTGCTTACCTTTCAGGCTCAATTATTCTGATTACTTTGGCAGGATTTCCGGCAATCACACAGTTGTCCTCAAATTTACCGCTGACAACAGCACCCGCGCCTACCACGCAGTTATTACCTAACTGAGTTCCTTTTAATATCAAAGCGTTACATCCGATAAAACAGTTTTCTCCAATTACAACAGGTGCCGTACCGATTTTATCCTTGTCATCCGCAATTCTTGCCTGCGGGTCTATAGGGTGAAAATCATTGTCAAGAATCTTGGTGTTCCCGCCAATATTGGTATTGTCTCCGATTGTAATTCCCTTGCGTGCATAAATCGTTGCCCCGGAAATTCCTACGTTATTCCCAATAGAAATAGTGGCTCCTTCCACTCTCGTCACAATAATGGTTCTGGAATACAATCCCACCAGATTGGACAAAAAGGAGCTTTTTATCAGGCAGTTATCACCAATTGTGATGCTTGCACCTTTCTTGTTAAAAATTACGGGGATTCCTTTTAACTTTAATTGTTTCCCATATTTTACACCTGTAAGCTTTAAAATAATTTTGTACAACGTACCAAGCATTTATTTACCTCCGGCCTATTAACGGCCATGAATCATTTCATATATCCGACTTTTTATTACGGTTCTGATATAGCGGCTCTTGGATAGTCCTCCGTGCTTATACTGCAATGCAAGAGTCTCTCTGTATCCGATTTGACTGCTTGACATCCCGCCCATTTGAAAATTAGCAATCACTCGATACACCGGATAAAAATGCACTTTTCCCGTATCATATATCCGCATCATAAATTCATAGTCTGCTGAACTTTTATATTTTAAATTGAATGCTCCAAAATCCTCATATACCGCCTTGGTGACAAAGCAGGTAGGATGCGTAATCATTTGTCGCTTTAAACAATCATGGTGGTATAACACACAGCTGATTTCTTTTTCTTCTTCATAGTTTCTTTGAAAACCATATAATATAGCATATTTTTCTCTTTCTTTGCTATATTCCTTGGTCATTACTTCTATCGCATCCGTTTCATAATAGTCATCACTGTTTATCATACCGATAAGCTCTCCTGATGCCATACGGATTCCCTTATTCATTGCATCATAGATACCATTATCCGGTTCTGAAACAATGCGCATTTTCCCGCAAAACTTCTCCTCATACGATTTTACAATTCGCAAAGTATCATCCTGAGACTTTCCATCAATAATGATATACTCATAATTCTGATATGTCTGTTGCAACACGCTCTGTAAAGTACGCTCTATTGTTTTCTCACTATTATAGCATACAGTTATAACAGACACGAAAATATCCCCATTCTGTTGCTTCATTTATATGTTCTTCCTTCTCACCAATTCTACTGTTTCTCTTGATTTTTTCCTGTAAAACTGTTTAACTCTTCAAAATGCTGCAGTATATTATTTAATACAGTATCATTCACATTCTGTCCTACATTCGTTTGAAACAGCGAAGTTCTCTGCGCTTTAATTACGGCAAAATATTTCACCGGATCGGGAAATACCAATATTGCCTTTTTCCCGTTTAAATATGACATTGCCTTTAACCACAAATCATCAGCGCTTAAACTAAGTTCCTTGATTAATTCTTTTTCAAATGCTCTCTCGTCCAATGTATGCGGAGGATACAGTACACCTGCATATCCAACCGGCAACACTAAATCTGATGGTTCTGTATTTCCGTCTTTAATACATTTTTCCCATTGATTGTACGATACAATCTTTCCGCTCTCAATAACGATTCTATGTGCCCAATAACAACAGACAGCATCAGGATACTGTCTATGCTTTTCTAAGATTTTTTCAATCCAATCCATTGGATAGTAAACATCATCATCTGCTGTTATCACAATAGCATTTGGATATTGTTTCATTGCAAAGAAATATTTTTTATGAGATTTCAAATCCTCACAGAATTTGATTTCCAAGCCATAATCAGTTAGTCGCTTCAAACTGTAAGGCAAACTTTCAAACGATTCAAATTGGCTCTCTGCCAACCATAAAATAACTTTCGTTGCTCTCACTGACTGGTTTAATAATGTATACACTGTCTGCCAAACCGTATCAATCCTAGCCGGATATGTGGTAACAGAAACTATCACTTCATCTTCACATATTTTTCCTCTCATAGGTACCTTTTTCTTATATCCTATGGGGAAAAAAATATTAAGTAAGACCTTTAATATTTTATAAAGATATCTGTATATCACTCCATCCCTGTCTGAGAAAGAGTTTAATATAGAATAATAAAAATCCAGCATATTTCCACTCCATAAAGCATTTCAAAATTACTCTTGTTTGTTACTAATACAATCATCTGCAATACGCTTATAAGAAAAGAAACGTTTGCCTTTGCTTTCTGAAATTTCTTTCATTTTATTAAGAACGGAATCATCAAGAATTGTCTGTATGGTTTCTTTTATTCCATTCGCAGTAACCTCATGAAAGAAAGCACAGTTCCCGCCTATGTCTACATGTCGGAATCCTTCTATTTCCCTAAACACACATGGCTTACCTGCTCCCACTGCCTGCTCCCACAAAACGGAATGCAGTCCCGGAAATGCCACCAAATCTGCTGCCTCAAAGTAATTGTATACTTCATCGGATTGTATCCATCCCACATAGATGATTTTATCGCTTTTTTCCAGTTCAAAGAATTTGCTTTGATATTCCTTTCCAACCGAGCCGAATACCAGTAATTTAACATCATCTCTGTTTAATGCAATCACCGCTTCCATAAGCTCTAATGTTTCCGGTTTATTATGGTCTATTTTTCCACCCGTAAGAAGTAAAATATCATTTTCTTTTACCATATATTTATTTCTTATTAAATTTCTTTGATTTGTTGCAATCGCCTGCTGTACTCTTTCATCATCTGCTCCCAATGGCAATAATTCTACTCTGCCTCTCTTTATTCCATACATTTCACTTAAGAAATCAACTCTCGCAGGTGTTACTCCATATATTCTTTCTGCCTCTTTCTCCAAAATCCCGGTACTTCTTCTCCAAAACATTTTGTGAAGAATATACTTAGAAAATAGATTCGTAGCACTATTTTTAAAATCACAATGATTATCAAAAAACAGCTTTACTTCTTTATGCTTTTTTACATATTTCGAAATAACATCAGCATCCAAAAATTGGGAGCTGTGAAGAAATATGATTTGTGGTTGTTCCTTTTCTAATGTTTCATATAGCCCTATATACCGCTTAAACTTGTATTGGAATGACTTATTCCCTTTTATTTCTAATCGTATAATTTTTATACCATTATCCTCGGTAATGCTTGGTCCGTCCCACAATACATATTCACCGTTTTGATTATATACCCACTTTGAAGTAAGTACCGTCACCTCATTGCCCGACAGTTGATGATATTTAGCAAGCATATTATCCTGATAACTCCAGCCGGGCATATAAAGACCACATAAACATACATGCACTATTTTCATTTACTAACCACACCTCTTCAAAATTGGACTCTGCTGCTTTACCTGAATTGCTCCAGTTTATATACATCAGACAGACTCTTTACTTTAAAACGCAAAACATTGCCCTGCAGGAAGGCAATCAATTTATTACTGGAATATATTTTCTTTACACTAAATGTAATGCCGTATTTTTTCAATTCCATGCGGCTCTTTTCAATGGCTGCAAGGTACGGTCTGTAAATGGCATCTTTGGTCTTCTTGGAATGAGTTCCCGAGCTGACATTGACCATATTTTCACTTAAATAGCGGATATTCTGAAAATGGTAAAATACCAGTGGAAATGTTTTTCCGGTTTTCTTTTCTTTTAAAACAGGACCATCCTTCTCCAACGTTTCCAGTTCATACTGTCCCAAATTCCAGGGTGCCGTGCCACCGCCGAGATGCTGCAATTCATGCACGCCCTTAAACAACTTCGGAAATTTTTCCAAGTACTTCTGGTCCCCCATACGCTCCGGCTCATATAAATGAAAACACCATTCCGCGCATCTTTCTTTCCACCATGTAAGTGCTTCTTTTGCATTTTCGGAACGGTCAAAGTAATTAAATTCCACACAATACTTTCCGCTTCTTTTAAGTAATCTGCGGTCTTTCAGGCTATCAGAGAAACGATGCTCCGTAATCACCACATTCGCCTTGACATTTTCGATTTCATCAAATAAAATTTGAGGATTTCTGAAAAAATACAGATCAGCATCAATATAAGTACAATTTTTCTCGCCATAATGATTCAGCACATACTCAATCACCACCGGCGTACATGTCCAGCAGTACTCTGCCTTGGAACGCTCCTGTTTCAGCTTTAGCAGCTGCTCATCTTCAATTTCGGAATGATGAACAATGACTGCATGTTTCAGCTGCAAATCCTTAAGCACTTCACAGGACTTATCATCAAAACAAAAAATATATAATTTAAAGTCATCCGAGCAGCTTTCCAAAGAGCGGTAAAGTGTCAGCCCTTTGTCCAGATAATAGCTGTCAAACAATGTACAGAATGTAACCATTATTTTTCTACCTCTTTCAGATATTCCTCATAATCACGGATATACTCACTTCCGTCATAGTGAGTGCTGGCAAGTACCAAAAGCACGGAATCTGCTGAGAAATCATACATATCCTTCCTCTGCTAAAATTCATTCAGTGCCTTAATGACATAGTCCTGTTCTTCCTGTGTCATGCCATTGTACATAGGAATGGACAGCACCGTCTTTGCATACTCTTCCGTAATCGGTAAAAATCCTTCCCTGTGTCCTAAATAAGCATATGCCTCCGACAAATGGGGCGGAATGGGATAATGAATGATTGTTCCTATTCCCTTTTCTTCCAAATACTGAATCAGTCTGTCTCTTTCATCGCACCGGAGCACATACTGATGCCATACGCAGGTAGCGCCCTTAGGAATCTTCGGAAGTATCAGCTTAGGATTATTAAGCTTTTCCGTATATCTGTTTGCAATGGCTTCCTTCTCCCTGTTTAACTCATCCAAATGGGGAAGTCTTACCCTAAGCAGACCCGCCTGCAACTCATCCAGTCTGGAATTGGCACCTACCACCTTATTGTAATAGCGCTTTTCGCTTCCATAGTTGCGGAATACCTTAAATTTATCAGCCAGTTTTTTGTCCTTTACCACTACCGCACCGGCGTCACCAAATGCCCCTAAATTCTTGGACGGATAAAAGGAGAAACACCCTACATCACCAAAGGTTCCCGTCATCTGCCCGTTAAAGCGCGCACCGTGAGACTGGGCACAGTCTTCCACCAGCCTCAAATTGTATTTTTCACATAATGCCACAATCTTGTCCATACGGGATGCCACACCGTATAAGTGCACCACCAGAATCGCTTTGGTTCTTGGTGTGATTTTTTCTTCTATTTTGTCTGCGTCAATTCCGTAATAAGCATCCGGTTCCACAAACACAGGGGTTGCCCCATTCATGGTAATCCCCATCACACTGGCAATATAAGTATTGCCCTGTACGATAACCTCATCCCCTTGGTCAATACCAAGAAGGCGGAAAGCAATCCAAAGTGCGTCAAGCCCGCTGGCAAGACCAACACAATAGTTTCCTTCGATATAAGAGGCAAACTCCTCTTCAAAGCTACTCACTTCTTTTCCAAGAACATACCAGCCGGAGCGCAACACCTCAACAGCCTTCTTTTCAAATTCTTCCTGATACTTCTCAAAACCTCTGTCCATTCGGTTCGGCATTATTTTCATCATTTTTCTCCCTTAATCCGCTGTTTTCTTTCTTTGCTTTATCTTAATAAGCACAACAATCAGTACCATAAGTGCTCCGCCAAAAACTCCGGCACTCATAATATTTCTCAAGTACTCCCATTCCGGGATTTCATCTGCTTTTCCCACAAGATATGTTCCATGCAAGGCAATGTACAAGCTTCCTGTAATCAAAACTGCTGTCACAAGATAAATTGCTGTAAATAATCCACTCTTTTGTCTGATGGTTTTTCTAATCTCTGCGCCCATCTTACCACACTTTTCTGTCAGTGCTGTGCTATGTTTTACTTCCCTGCTGCCTATAGACAGAATCTGAATCGTCCGATTTAAGAAGCCGAGTTCCTTTTCTTCCAACACCTTTAATTTCCGGTAAACAAACTCTCCCACAAACAGAAACATCAAATTTTTGTATGATAAATTAAACAAAAACGGATCGGAAAGCCCAAGCACGCAAAAACTGACAATAATTGCAAGTTCTATCCGCTTTTTATTCTTTGCATAATCATAAATCATAGCAAGATACAAACCTGTCAATATTAGGAAAGGAATCACTCCTATCTGTAAAAAGGAATACAAAAAGGAACTGTCTATCATATAGTTCGGATCAGGTGCCGTTTTAAATCTGACACCAAACAAGGTAACCGGTTCATTAGTCAGATAATATAATGAGTACGCCCATCTGTTATGAAGTACTTTATCAAACAATTGAAACAGTTTTCCGCTTGTCACAAGCGGTCCCGCAATAGAAAGCAGTAAACATCCCGGATACACCAACCATGCAACTACCTGCTCAAACTTTGTCAAATCTTTTCTAAGTTGAAGATACAAGTTTGCCATCAGGAAAAACATTCCTACAATCAGTCCTGTGTTGGAGCAGGAATAAATATAAATGTATACTGTTCCAATCAGCATAAAAAGTGTTGTCAAAAACAGATTTTTCTTTGTCTGTCTTCCCATTATATAAGTAATCAGCACCATCAACACAATATACGTAGTAAAAAGCGTGTTGGGATAAGGATATCCTAAAGAATGGCGAATAACATTCCCAAATCCAGCCCTTTCCTTTACGTAAATAATTTCTTCTTTCAGTCCTGTAATAGATAGTAATACCAATAATGGAAAAGCCATCCCCAAAATAACCGTTCCCAACTTAAACACTTTTTTGACAGAAACGCCCTTCATGCCAAGCATCATGGTAAAGTACAAAAGAAGTCCCTTTTCTCCGGTGTTGTAATACACAACCAGACTGATAAGGAGTAAAAGTCCCATAAAGCAATACTCCAGAACAGTGTGCTTTGTCATTGCCACTTTTACCGCAAACAACAGCATGCCGATTACCAACGAAATGTTATAAATAAGCATTCCTTCAAACAAACCAATCGCCCTTGCACCAAACATCACCGTAAAATATAAAAAATATGCAATTTCAGCCATTTCTGTCTTTCTATTCACCAGATTTTCTCCTGTTACCATACTCGCAAACTCGCGCTAATATATTTTACCACAGATGATATATTTTTGCTACTTTTGCCAATCTGCCACCAGTACATGGCAATCACAAAAAGCACATAATTTCTTGCCATGTACTCAGAAACCGCATGGGCTTCCACTATGGTATAAACCGCAAACGCTGTTATTAATACAATTTCTGCCGGTTTGCCTTTCCTGACAAAGTAAAACAAAAATGCAAACAACACAAGAATAGCGATACCTGCAGGAATAATTCCGTACCAGTAAAACAGTCTCACCCAGCCCATGTCAAAGAAATAGTTATTCTCCGGACGCGAAAACAGGCTCCATGTCTGCATGGTACCTTCAAAGTTTGTCGTTCCAAACAAGGACGCAATTCTTCCTGTCAAAAAACCATCCAGCTTGGAAAGAAATACCGCTTTTTCCGTCGCAATCCCCTGCGTATAATACTCATACATACACATAGCATCCTTAGCCGCTAACACAGACAACAAAACGCTGGCTGCACATAATAAAATATTTCCTACAGAAAAGATTATCATCAATACCTTTTGTTTTAAAAACGTCACTATCGCAAAAGCAAAAATGGTATACACAGTTACCAGCAAAGCCGTTTTAGAACCGGTCAACAGGAAAAATCCCACATTCACTAAAAGCACCGACAAATATTGATACCACTTCATCTTCTCATAATACAGATACAGTCCCAATGTGGTCAGCGCCCACAGCATACACTGAAGGGCATTTGGGTGCCCCAATCCCAACGTATATCTGCTTTCCACAGTGCCGCGTCCGTAATCCTGCGTGAGCACTGCTGCTCCGCCGATTCCAAGCAGGGACAATCCCATAATCAGCAAGCACCCCGCCAGAGTCATGTAAAATACCAGTTTTAGGCACTTCTTCATATCAATGTCCTTGCAGGCTCCAATCAGCATCACAGCTCTGACAATTTCATTTCTTCCGGTAACAAAATAAGAAACTGCTCCAAGCCCCAAAAATAACGCAAGAACGAGATATTCTTTCCATGAATATCTCGTCAGGCATACTTTAATAAAACATAAGAGAAAGGTCAGTTGAAACAATCTTCCTTCTATGGGATTTGTCCATGCACTTTTATCCACAATCACAATCAGAACTTCTATAATAATTGCCAGATAAAAACTGTATAAAGCAATTTTTGAAGCTAATTCTTTTCTTTTTTCCACACTCATATCTTACTTTTTCCATCCTTTTGGCGTCAGCCGTAAACTTTCCCTTCCGGACTTACAAACATCCATCCCGGCCACAGTTCCTCCATCTCTTCTTTCACAAACGTCTGACTGTTTTTGTGAATGGTGGGACGGATCATTATTTTGCTTTCATTTCCGTTCAATCTGGCTCCCCAAAAGCTAAAGGTCGAGTTGGCACAGATGTTATGCTTGCATTTGCTCATCAGCCACATATCATAAAAACTGTCTTTTCCATGGTTAATATCTACAATCGTATATTCTTCTCCTGTGTATTTCCCCCTGACATAATTCACATCATCCGAAAAAACATAGAAATGTGCATCCGGCATCTGTTCTTTTATTACGGTCATAGCACTTTCATAATAACTCTCCGTACAAATATTTCCGAACATTGCCGTATTTTCGGGATTTAAGTAGTCTCCTCTGCGGATATGCACGCTGACGGAGCAGCAGTTTTCCATTTCCTCTGCCATCTGATAATTCAACGGATTGTCGCTTTTGGGAAACTGTATTTTTTCCCTTAAGTCATAGAGAATATCCGCATAGTATTTTTCACAGGCAAAATAGCCTGATAAATACATATCATCAAAGGTAAATATTTCAGGATGATACATTTTGCTTTCCTGAAAATGTTTCACTGTAAACGGAAACATCTTCCTGCGAAGTTTTCCCTTCAAATCATCGTCCCCTATCAGACGCACCCTGTCTTCATCATTGCAGGCTTCAAAAACCAATCTGTCAAAATAGCGAAGTTCCAGTTCCCTCTTGGTCACAACAGGCTTTTCATTCTTTCCCTTCGTTTTCCCGCTTTCTGCAAATTGCGCCTGTTCAAACCAGGAAAGGTCAAGTCTTGCTTCTTTTCCCATTCGTACCAGTTTCCTGTATAAAGCATATTGTTGAAGCTGATTTCCAAGTCCGCCTGCCACCTGTACGATAATCATATCCGTTTCCTTTCCACTCCTAATTCTTGTCCTCTGTCATTACAAACAGTGAAAGTGCCGGCCCCAAAGACCAAGGGTACGCTCCGTAAACCTGCGGGTACATACAAAATCCCTGACATTCAGCAAGGCAACCGAAAATCTGTCCTTCTTTTACCGAATGCCAAAGAGCTTCCCGGCCTCTTACCATTCTGGATTTATGAATTCCGATTAACACCTTTGTCTCCAAAGAGCGTGCAATCGCATATAAAATCATAGCCGTTGCGGAAGTATCTACCGGACCTTCCTTGGCTCCAAGCTGCCAACTGTAAAGTCCTCCCTCTAACTGATACGCCTCTACCTTGTCCACCATTCTTCGGTATGCCTGTTTAATGGACTCATAGCTTGGTCTTGAAGGCTCCATGTATGCCAGACATTCCGACATACCGATCATTAGCCAGCCCACAGCTCTTCCCCAACCGATAATTCCGTATTTCACACCGCTTTCATAATGATAACCATGATAAGGAAGTCCGGTTTTTGCATCCATACCGAAATCAATAAAGTTCTGAATCTGTGTCACTGCCAGGTTCACCGCATTCATATCCCCGTATGTAATTCCGTATTTGCACAAAAAGGGACAAACAAGCCCAATAGCATCTGCGAAAATATAATCATTTCCCTGCTTCGGTCTGTAGGGAAGACTTCCTGCCTGGTCAGTCTCATGATGGAACAAAAACTGCGCTATTGCATCAGCAGCATTTTTGTATTTTTCTTCGCCTGTAATCTGGTGCAAATCAATCAGCGCCATACCGCTGAACGCATCATCCAGATAATACATTTTGTGATTGCTGCGAATCCATCTGTCATAATATTTCTTAAGAATATCCAAAATTATTCTGGCTTCCTCAGAATTCTTGTTGGCGTTATAATAATCAGCCAGACTTTTTGCAAGAAGACCGTTCGGCCAATTGATTTTGTCCTTGGGCTCCACAACTCTGCCTGACAACATTTTCAGTATTCTCTTGATACTGTAACCCATTCCCCGTTTGGGATATTCCAGTAATTGTTTTTCTGCTTCCTTTACCATTTCCAGCATGGGCATTCTCCCTTCTTATCGTTTCAGTTTTTTGCTTACAAGTCCCCACAAATATTTAAATTCCACACATCTTCCGAACAATGCCAAAAATACTCCGTTAAACACTACGCAAATAATAACAAACATGATTACAAAGGTAATAATTGTTACCTCCGGCATTATCATTTTTTTTATTGCTGACAGCAGTCCGAATACCGCCACCAATACCACAACATATTTTAACGAGTCCGCAAAGTACTCTTTTACATCCTTCTCAAGAATCACACGATAAATAATCACCGGTTTGGTAATATTGGCAATCAAACCGGAAATAATGGTGCCGATATACACGCCCACAAGTCCGATTTCCTGCACCAGAACAATGGAAATCACCAGATTCACCGCTCCCTGTATCAGAGCAAGATATTTATCCTGCTCAAACACGCCTGCTGCCGTTTTGAAATTAGACAGCACGATTCTGTCCCCTTTAAAATAAAAGTCAATCAAAATACAAATAACCACCGCAAATGCAAGGGTTCTCTCCTCCCCCATCCAAAGACTGATAAGAGGCGTTAACAGCATGGAAAATCCGATGGCTGCAAATCCGTAAATCCAACACGCCGCAAAACGGTAAACCTTAAAAATCCGATATTGCTTCTCTTTAGACTCTGTGGCAATGAGATTTCCGAAGCTGGACAGCACCGAATTAAAAATAATATTCACCACATTTGCCACAGAATTCATGACCATATTATAGTTGTCCACAAAACCGCTTAAGGTAACATTGATGAATCCGGAAATAATCATGCTGTCCGTCTGCAGTCTTGCAACATCCCCCACCTTGTGAAACACCAGCGCCTTTGTCTTGGTAACGATTTCTCCTGTCTCTTCCTTGGAAAGCTTTGTCACATTTTTATCTTTCAGATACAGATATCTCTTATCCAGATAACGGCTCACAAATATTTTTTGCAAAAGCTCTACTGTAGCGGCTGTCAGCAAATATAAGTAGAAATTACCGGTAGTCAGAATCACAACAATCTGCAATGATACCGTAATCATTTTTGTAATTGTAATTACATTGGTCTGAATGTAGTTCTTCTGCTCCGCATTTACAAGACTGTATTTGTATGCCACAAAATAGGAACTTACCGTATTAAACAAAAAGATAAAGTAATACAGTGTCAAATCACGCACGCTGACGCCTTCCGGCTGTTTTACGAGATAGGGCAAAAACGGCGAAATGGCGAGACCGATTACTGCAATCACAATACCGATTACCCTGTAAGCCTGCTTATAAAGCTGCATATAAGACTTAATTTTCTCATAGTCTTTATTTGCCACCGGTTTGTAAAGGCTGTAATTCAGCGCCGTTCCGATTCCCAGCTCTGCCATGGACAGCACGGAAAGGATACTGGTATAAAGGGCATTGATACCGTTTAAGGTATCTCCCAGATGCGCAATAAATACGGTTCTTAAGATGAAGCCCAATATCTGGGTTATTAAATTACCGATTTGCCCAAAGGCTATATTCTTTGCGGCTGACTGCACTCTTCCCATAGTCTGTCTACTTCTTTCCCTGTAAGCAATGCCTTCTCTTTATACTCCGGCATCATCTGCTCCAATTTCTTCCTGATATCTTCCTCGGCGGATACAAGCCATCCAAAGGCGTTCTTTAAATCATCCTTTTCTTTAAGACTTTGCACCGGAAGCACATAGCCTTCTTCCGTACCGAATAAGTCTCTTGCAATTCCCCTTGCCTTTACCGAATATCCCACCACCAGAGTAGGAACACAGGTAGAATATGCCGCAATGGTTGCATGGGTTCTTGCCCCCACAAAGAAACGGCATCTGCTGATAGTTCCCTTTAATTCCTCGCAGCTTCCATCAGGAATTTCTATGACTCTGCCCGTATCTTTAAACTCTTCATACAACTGATGAATGGGTTTTCTGTCATCATTCTGCGCCCGCACCACATGGGGAATCAATGCAATCTGCATATCCGTGTCTCCGATAATGTGCCGGATCAATTCACGATAATTTTCTATGGTAATTCCTGCTGATTTCTCGTTATCCTGTATCATGGGACTGATGTTGATTCCAACGGTATTCCCTTCTGCAAATCCTTTCGGAAGAGGAAGTTCCCTTTTGCCAAGAGTAAAGGCAGGGTCCGGATAACATAAAATACGGGGAATCCGGGATTCTGTCAGATCCTGTTGCCCGATATATTCTGCCACCATATCCGCAAGTGCCTGATAAGTAATACTTTCTCTGGCAATAATGGTATGATATTTCATCAAATCTTTTACAATGGCTTCTCTTTTTAAAAGCTCCGGTTCCACAGAGCAGCCAAGAAGCATGGTCTTTACGCCTTTTTCTTCAAAAGCCCGGTTGGCAAGCTGAAGGTCATGTAACATGGAATCATAGCAATAATTATCACCACCGATAGATATGGCAAGGGGAGACATTTCTTTTCCAAAAATACCGTGATAGCGATATCTGATAAAGCTGGTTTCATCCTTTGTCAGCTTACGGTAAATGTAATAAAGCACATGCATCAACCTGTGGTCTTCAAATCTGCGTTCACTGATAACCGTACACAAATCCTTTAATGTGTACGCTTCGTCTTCCCTGCCGAAATAGCTGACAAGCACCGCTTTTTCTTTTATCATGTGACACAGGCTGTTTACAATAGCCTCACAACCGTGATTGGCGCTGCCCGCATGCATATACATAATCAATTTATTTCTGTTCACAAATAACCGCACCTTTACTTTTTATACTTTTTGAAATGATACAATGCAAGATACAATCCTGGAAATGTTCGGAACAGCTTCACCTTCATCCGATAGCCACCGGATAATCCTTCAAATGCCCCTTCCGCTTCCAGTTCCTTTTTTACCTTTTCATGACAAATATCCACATACTTTTTATTTTTTCTGCGTTCCCATCCACTGAGCATGGCAAGTTTTCCCACTGTCAGCATAATGGCAACGATTAAGATTGTAGTAGCTCTCTTTTGAATTTCCGGTTTGTCAGGCATACTGCTTCTTGCCAGTTCCCAACAGGTAATCTGATCCATATATCTGGGGGAAAAGGCCCTGTTCATGGCGCCTTTCGGGTTTTGATAATACCCGTATCCGGGGTAAGCAAGCTCAGCTACTCCGCGAAGGTATGGCAACAGTTGCACCAAGAACAACATATCTTCACCAATAGTAAGGCCATAACGAAACCGCTGTTTCCCTATGGCACCGCGCCTGTAAAGCTTACTCCAACATCTGCTGTTTCCGTTTAGCACTTGTTTCTCCAAATATTCTTCCGGCTTATACACCGTAGGGCTCTCTATTCTATGCCGCATCTCTAAAGACGCTTGCCATTCTTCTTCTGTCTTCCAGGAATAAAAGCTGCATCCACAGATGTCGCATCCTGTATCCATAATTCCCTGATACAAGGTTTCAAGCATTTTGGGACGAATCCTGTCATCCGCATCCACAAATGTAACAAATGCCCCTTTGACCGCATCCAGTCCGGCATTTCTGGCCGCAGAAACCCCTTCATCCTCTGTGGTTATCACACGGATGTTTTCATACCGCTCCATAAGCCTTTTACAAACCTGTCCGGTTCCGTCTGTGGAGCCGTCATTGACAATCACGATTTCCAGATTTTCATAGGTTTGGGCTTCAATGCTCTCTATGCACTTTTCTAAGTAATCCTGCCCATTATACACAGGCACAATTACACTGATTAAAGGGCGCATTGTCTCTTCCATTACACGTTACTTCCATTACTTTCTGTAATACCAAATCATAGCCAGTCTGAGCAGGCTCACAGTTAAATGATTTGGATATTTCATCACCAGATAAAGAAGCCGGTTTGACTTCTCTTTCACCTCAACAGGTGTTTCTTTTATCAGTTTTCGGACATTATCCGATTTACAAACCTTTAAAATATTATCCCGATACCCTTTTGGATTTCCTCTGGCTTCATTTTTCAGCACAAGCATCATCCAAAAAACTGCTTCCTGATCTACCTGTTTTAAACGGAGAGAACGCTCCTCTCCGACAAATTTATCTCTTACAATCTGCTGTGTCGTTTCTATCAGCAACAGAATATTTTCGTATAATCCTTTATTATACTTGTGAATCATAGACTCCTGCACATACAGATAGTGATAATAAGCCTTATGATCCATCACCACCAGTCTGTTGCAATCAATCAAGGCCGGCAACATGATGGTGGTATCCTCCCCTGTCACCACAAGGGGATTTGTATATTTACAATTTTCCTCTATCAGTCTTCTGCCAATCAGCTTCATACATCTGGAAATGGTGATATAACGGTTTTCCCGTCCCAGCAGATTGGGAATCACATCTTTTTCGATAGCTGTTCTGTCATAGACTCCCGGAGGAAGCTGCTGATACACCGGACGACTGCTTCCGTCATCCTTCTCAATCACATAATCACTGGCAATAATCTCCCTTTCATCTCCGGTAAGATACTCTGCCATCTCTTCTATCATGTTAAGGTCAACCCAGTCATCACTGTCAATAAAGTTCAGGTAATCACCACTGCTTTCTGCAACGCCCCGTTTCCACGCGGATATCAGCCCTCCGTTTTCTTTGTGAATCACCTTAATCCGCTCATCCTTCGCCGCCAGTTCATCACATATTTTTCCACTGTTATCCTTGGAGCCGTCATCCACAAGCACAATCTCCAGGTTCCGGTAAGTCTGGTTTGTCAGGGAATCCACACACTTTTTTATATAGTTTTCCGCATTATAGACAGGCACAATCACACTAACCTTATAATCCTTCATTACTATCTTCCCTTCACTTTATCTTATTATCGCAAAATTTGTTGATAGACTTCTAAAAGCTGTTTCATATTCTGCTCAATGGAAAATTCCTTCTCCACTTTTTCTCTGGCTTTTTTGCCAAGCCTTCTGCAAAGTTCTTCATCTTCCAAAAGCTTTTCCAGTCCCCGTTTCAGGGAATCCGCATCCTTCGGCTGAATTAAGATACCGGTTTCTCCTTCCGTAATCATCTGCGGAATTCCGCCAATATCAGATGCCACAATGCCGCAGGAATATGCCATCGCTTCCAATATAGCAACAGACTGGCCTTCAAAGTAGGAGGGCAGTACAAAAATATCGCATTCTTTTAAGTATTTTTTCTTTTCCTCTCCGCTGACCCATCCAATATAAGTCACATAGTCACTTCGCTCTGTTGCCAGTTCTTTCAGTTGCTTATCTTCCCAAATCCCTCCCATGTAAAGATGGGCATCCGGAAACCGCAAATGCACTTCATCCATCGCCTTCAAAAGTTCTCTGACTCCCTTGGCCTCACACAAACGTCCCAAAAACAAAATCTTCTTCTGTCCGTATTCCTTCTCATAAACTGCGGGAATCTCTATAGAATCGGGAAATACAAGAATATCTTTTCTTCCGGTAATCTTTTCAAAAAGCGCCTTGTACGCAGGTGCCAATACAAGAAAAGCATCTCCCATGGAAAGCACCTTTCTCACTCCTGCTCTGCCCTTATCGTTAAGCTGCTTTTCATAATATCCTTCAAAATCACCGCCATGCTGATGAATGACTATCTTTTTCCCAAATAACTTTGCCACTCTGATAAATACAGACTTTCTCACATAGCTGGCGTCGGAAGCCACATTCACATGCACAATTTCATAGCCGGGCACTTTCACCAAAAACACTGCAAGTGCAAGCATCGCCTGAAGCAATTTTCTTGGTTTGGAACCTTCCACCATGGTTCCGATATAACACAATTCAATTTTCTCATCCAGCCCGGCTTCATAGTAATTGTTTACCACACCGGAAATCCCGCCATGTACACTTCTTGCAGGACCTATCATCAAAACTTTCGGTTTCTTCATTGCCACCTCTTACCGCCGGCAGAATTTTCGAAGCATGGCATTTCCTATTTAGAGCCTCGTCCTGCCAAAACAACCCACACGGTCTTAAAGAGAATCTTAATATCCAGTGTCAGTGACCAATGGTCAATATATTCCAAATCATACTTTACCACATCATCAAAATTATCAATTTCACTGCGTCCGCTTACCTGCCACATGCCGGTAAGGCCCGGTGTCATACTGATTCTTCTGCGGTAATACTGGTTATATTTTTCAAATTCATCTGCAGTGGGAGGTCTTGTTCCCACAAGACTCATATCACCTTTCAGCACATTGTAAAACTGAGGCAGCTCATCAATACTGGTCTTACGGATAAATCTTCCCACCTTGGTAATGCGGGGATCATTTTCCATCTTAAACATCAGTCCCTGCATTTCGTTCTGCTTTTCCAATTCTTTCTTGCGCTCCTCCGCATCCAGATACATGGAGCGGAACTTATAAATCTTGAATCTTCTGCCGTTACGGCCGATTCTCACCTGAGAAAACAACACCGGCCCCGGCGAATCCAGTTTAATGGCAAGTGCTACAAACGGGAAAAAAAGTAATGTAATTACCATTCCCACAAATCCGCCGACAATATCCATCACTCTCTTAACTAGTAGTCTTTTGTAACTGCTCTGAAATCTGGTATAAGTAGCTACAGTGTAGTGTCCAAAGCTACGAACTTCGCTTCTGTCTGCGTAAGTTCCCGGTATTTCCAAACAGTAATGACAGATAACTCCCATCTCATCAAAGCTCTCTATCATCTGCTGTACCCGCTTCTGGGATAATTCCGGCGCATAAATAAACACTTCATCAAGTGCCATAAACGTAGCTTTCTGCAAAAAATCTTCTGCCATATCTTCAATCAGCACTGTCTGCACAATCTCATAATTGATATCCAGATTACGTCCCAGTTTTTCTTTCACAGACTCTTCCAAATTTTTCTGGGTGATAACAAGTACCTTTATTTTGGATAATTCCGAGCGGTAATGCATCTTCATTACCTTTTTTATCAGCATATGAAGAATAAAAGACAGCAAAACATTAATAACGGTAAAATAAATCATTACCCATCTGGAAAACACATCTGCCCACTTCAAAAAGTACATAATCGTCTGGGTAACCAGTATCATAATTACATTATATTGCAAAATCGCTGAAAACTCTTTGAATACGCTTCTCTTCAAAAAGTTCCGGTTCCAGTCAATAAAGAAGGAGTAAATAGTACAAAACAACAGAAAAACAAGACACACCTGAAAATGTATCTCTTTATCTCCCATATCTTTGAAATTCCCGAAACGGATATACGTTGCCAAGATAAAAGAAATTCCGATGGCAACCAAATCCGCAAACCATAGTCCGTATACTTCGACTATCTTTTTTTTCTGATTCATAATATGCCTCCGCGGCAAAGCCTTACTGCCAATCCGGTCTGTATGCCTATTTTGTAAACAAACGCTTTACTTTCCGAAATACTCTTCTCAAAAAGCGTTTTCCCTTCATTGTCGTTTTAATCCATGCGATTTTTGCCTTGCTTACCGGCGGCATAATCAGATACTCATACTCCGCACGGTGCTTAAGCAAATACTCCGGATAACTTTCATCCACTTCTACACGTTCAAATCTGGCATCCCTTCCAAACATATCCTGTCCAAGGAGCAACCTGTCTGCCGCTTCTGCCAGAAGTACATCATCATTGTACTCCTGATGAGCAGCTGCCACCACCTTGGTACCGATACGTTTCGCCACATCTTTTTCACTGGTGCTTCCCATATATCCGAAATGCCAGCCGCCATCGGATACTCTTACCGCATCCGGGGAAGTTACTGACGCTTCCCGAAGCTGAATGATTCCGTCTGCAGGAATGCTCTTCTTGCTGAATACTTTCGTTCCAAGCCACAATCTCCGCTCCACACCGGGGAACTCTCCTGTAATGGACAGCAAATTGCCGGACACCTCTTCCATATTTAAAAAACAATAAAACATTCTCTGCGCCAGATGATAAATCTTATCTTTATCAAAATTTGCAATAATCTCACGAAGTACTTTTGGATTGGGAATCTCATCTACATCACTTAAGATAATCACGTCATCATCCGTAGCATCCGAAAGCCCCTTTACCAATGCATTCTTCTGAAATTTATCTCTCAAATGAGTTGTAGTATCCACCGGTGAATTATCCACCACAATATATTCTATCTTAGGTAAAAATTCCTTAAAAAGCTCTTTATTTTTCTCAAAGCATAGCTCCTTCGGCTCCCCGGAAAACGTCACCGTAGCCTCTTCGATAATAAATTTATCCACGATTGGATTCAGAATGTGGAGTCTTAACTTTAAAATATCTATTTCATTAAAAAACGGAATGCAATCGTATACCATCAATCTATCCTTTCATAGCGTATATTGTACAAAATAAACCAATTCATGAGCAAGGGTACTTTGGCGCCGTCGGTACTTAGGTGCTGTATTTTAGCACCTTATGTACCGCTACGAGCGACATGTAGCGAGAGCGTGCCCTGCGATGAATTTGTTTATTTTGTACCTTTCAGACGTCTCCAGAAAAGAAAAGGCCTTACTATGTCCTTGAATTTTCGCCACACTTTAGTATAAGGATTTTCAAATTTGGGATAATTCACATTTTTTCCCCACCATTTATGGAATAAAAAGGGAGCATCCACATCTTCTGTTTCCGGCACCAAATGCTCATGTCCAAAATATTTGGCAACTTCCACCGGAGCAATTTTCATTCCGGCTTCTTCCAGCTTGTGCTTATTCATACAGCAAATGAAAATATCCTCGTTGTAAAAGCCGTCTTCATCTTTTTCCCAGGTAAGGTTTGCTTTTCTCGGAAACTCCAAAAGGCGCTTACTTCGCAGCGAGACACTGTTTCCTACACGGCACAAATTCCCGTACACATCATGATAGCAATGCTTCGTTCCTTCCTTTGGTATAGGCCACGGGGAGCCTACATAATCGTAGTCCAAAAATTCATCACGCCACTTTTCGGGATGAATCACGAAACCGTCATAATGTACCAAAAGCACATAATCCGTATCGATATAATTCCCAAGTTCATAAACCATCTTGTAATTAAAGCAATCAATATCCGTTAATTTTGAAGTCTGCTTATAAGTAATTCCTTTTGGCAGGAAAAATGGCTTTCTGTGGGTAATCAATACCACCTCTCCGAATTCAATTCCCTGCATACTGTATTCCAAAGCCTTAATGGTTTCATATACTTTCACACTGGTCATTGCTGCCAAGGTAACATTGGGAAGTTTAAGTTTCTGCTTTGTACTGCTACTCATGAATTGTCATTCCTTTACTGTTTCTTCAGCCTTCTGATAACTGCTCTTTGAACTTTTTTTAAATAAAACCAGCCATACACACACTTACTTCGCATTTTCTGAATATGATGACCTACCCTTCCCGGACGCACATTTCGTTTCGCATATTTCTTTGAAGTCTTCTTATACTGCTGTAATTCCTCCCGGCACTGCTGCGCCGTAAAGAGTCTGCCTTTGCGGTCCATATAGTGAAACAGACTATATATATTCTGCTCTGATGCCCAATATCCGTCAGAAACATTGTGTCGTGCCCAATACTTAGGTGCAATGGCAAATTTAAGTGTATCACTGGTGTGTGCCGGCAAACAGGCAAAGGAAGAATTTGATAAAAGCAAATAATGCGCATTTTTTAATGTCACATAATCCTTACCAATATCAAAATGATGGGCCTCAATCCCCGGAAGCATCTTATTTGCCGACTCCACGTCATCCGTAATAATCATAAACTCCATATCCGAACGAATCTTTTTCATTTCCTTCATCCCGTGAATCCAATACTTCTTGTCAATAAAGAGTTCCGGACTTCCTGTATATTCACCACCACGCATATTAATAATGCAAAGATTCTCCCTGCTATACTCGTAAGAGTCATACTCCGGTTTTACATGTAGCCATTTCTTCACCTTATCTATATACTTGATAAAGTAGGACTCATCCTGCATATTCCCATAAATCAAGGTATTATCCTTAACATGATGAATTTCTTCGTCCGCACCGCTTACATAACAGCCATGTTGCATATCATGCTTTGAATTACCGATAAACAAACGCGTATCATCATCATTATATATATTAAAGTTCTTTTTTTCTTGCTGTGTAATCACATGTCCAAGGTCCATGTCCATAAAATACATGCCCTTATCGCTATGCATATTCACTGCAAAAATTTCCTGTCCTGCAGTCCCAAATTCATACCCGTTTTCTTCTGCAACAGCTCTTGCCGTTACATAACAGAACAACTGGTTTCCCAGTCCCTGCCCTTTCAGAAATTCTGTTCCTATCATAATTTTTGCTTGCACGGTTTTACTCGCGCACATTCCTTTCCTGTCCTTTTACAAGGTAGTTTCTACCAGTTTGGCATCCTCAACCTTATAAATCATGTCACACTTCGCAATAGTATTTAAACGATGTGCAATAATTACCATGGTCTTCTTACCGTGGAAGCTGTTTATCGCTTCCATAACCGCTGCCTCCGTGTCATTGTCAAGGGCACTGGTAGCCTCATCAAACACCAATATTTCAGGGTCATTGTACAATGCTCTTGCAATACCGATACGCTGTCTCTGTCCGCCGGAAAGACGCACGCCTCTGTCACCGATTGATGTATCCAGTCCTTCGGGAAGTTCCTTTACAAATTCTTTCAGCTGTGCTTCCTCAAGCACCTGCCAGATACGCTCATCACTGATCCTATCAGCATCAATACCAAACGCGATATTCTCACGGATGGATTCGTCCACCAGATAAATAGACTGGGGGATATATCCGATTTGTGCAAGCCATGACTCATAATTTTTGAAAATATCCACACCGTCACAGGTAATCTGTCCCTGCTGCGCATGCAATAAGCCAAGCAGAATGTCAACAATCGTGGACTTTCCTGCACCGGATGCACCGATAATACCTACCGATTTACCGCGGGGCACCACCATGCCTGCATCCGTAAAAATATTTTTGTCTGTATCCGGGTAATGGAAACTGATATTTTTCAGTTCGATCTTATCTTCCAGTTTCAGTTTTTCCTTCTGAGAGTTCGCCTTACGCTCCGCAAGCATGGCATCCGTTTTCATGCTTGCCTGCAGATTTTCGTACACAAAGTCAAGACTTGGCTGCGTGTAAGCAATCTCCGTAATGTACGTATTGATTCTGTTTACACTTGGAAGTACACGAATCGCCGCAACGCCAAATGTTGCAATGGTTGTCACCATATTGGCGGCTGCACCGCCTCCCTGAATATAAATAGCAACAAACGACAAAACACTGACAATAAACACTGTCTCTATCAGCAATCTGGGTGTATTATTCAGCACCGCATAATTTCTGCTTACATCCGCTCCGATTTTACCGGTCTGATAATAATTTCTGATAAAAAACTCTTCCCTGTTTAACACCTTAACATCCTTTAATCCGTAAATTGCCTGTAACCGCCATTTGGCAATTCTGGACTGGATGCTTTGGTTTTGGGCACCGATTTTATTCATTTTAGGCTTTAATACCTTCAGAATCAAAATGGTCATACAGCCAAACACTAATATGATGAACATGGTCATGACAAAATCCTGTAGCAAGAGCACAAGGAAAATCAGCAGGGAAACCACAACCTCCGAAGCTAAAGAAAGAAGTGCCAGAATCAGGGAAAAAGTCTGCGGAATATCGCTGTCCGTAATACGGAACACGGTAGGAATATCCGCCCCCAGATACTGTTCATAAGGTCTGTTTAAAAATTCTGCCATTACACGGCTTATCATTTTATTTCTGTTATGTGTAATAAAGGTATTCTGTCTGTAAGTCAGAAACAAAATATACAAATTCTTAATCACATACACTGCCATCAAGGCAATCAAAAGCGCTATTGTAATCTGTCCCACACTCTCAATATGCAGAAAATCGCAAATTTTTCCGAGAAATTCATATTCTTCCACGTAACGTTGCAATTCTTCCGGCGTCAGGAGTGCAGTCACCACAGGAATCATACCGCTGACACCCAGCGTCTCCAAAATACCGCCGATAAATATCATAAATCCCAAAACCACAAGCTGTATCTTTTGCTTTCGGTCAAAAATGCCTCTGATTTTGCCGAGTAAACCTACTTTTTTCATGCTTTTTCTTCTAATCCTTCAGTCAATTTTCTTGTAAACATAGTTGCAAAAATTATATCATATCTTATATTTATTGGCAAATTTTTAAATTGTATTGTAAAATGTATTTTGTCGGCTTATAATATTTTTAATTTTCAAACGTTCCAGCATCCGGAAAGGAAATTTTCATGTTATTTAATTCCTATATATTTATCTTTTTGTTTTTTCCGCTGACCTTAATCGGATACTTTGGACTCAGTTATGCCCGCAAATACAAGGCTGCACATGCATTTCTGGTCGGCATGTCCCTTTGGTTTTACGGGTACAATAACATTTACTACTTAGCCATTCTGATTGTCAGCATTATTTTAAATTATGGAATAGCAAACCGCATGAAATGTCTGAAGGCAGGCAGGATGCGGCGTTTTCTTATGCTCGCCGGCGTTTTCCTGAACATCGGCATTTTACTTTATTTCAAATACTATGACTTTTTTATTGAAAATATAAATGCGGCATTAAAAGCAGAGTTGCCGTTGCTAAAGCTGGCATTGCCTCTCGGAATCAGTTTTTATACTTTTCAACAGCTTTCCTATGTGATTGATGTCTATCGGGATGAGTGCGAATCCTACAGTTTTTTGGAATATGCCGCTTATGTGTCATACTTTCCGCAGCTTGTTGCTGGCCCTATCGTTTATCACAGTGAATTGATTCCGCAATTCCGAGACCCTGCCAAAAAACGTATTAATTTTGACAATTTAAGTAAGGGATTATATGCTTTTTCCCTGGGTCTTGCCAAAAAAGTGTTGCTTGCGGATACTTTTTCTAAAATAGTAACCGTAGGATACGGCAATATTTCCGACCTGAATACTCCCAGTGTTATTCTTGTCATGGTTTGCTACTCCCTGCAAATTTATTTTGATTTCAGCGGTTACTGTGATATGGCATACGGTATGGCATACATGATGAACATTGAACTGCCCCAAAACTTTAATTCTCCTTACAAGGCTGCTTCCATTACAGAGTTTTGGGACAGATGGCATATGACACTGACAAGATTTTTCACCCGCTATGTCTATATTCCTCTTGGCGGAAGCAGAGCAGGTACCTTTAACACTTACCGTAATATCCTGATTGTTTTTCTAATCAGCGGATTCTGGCATGGCGCCAACTGGACCTTTATTTTATGGGGAACACTTCACGGCATCTGTAAAGTATTTGAGCACTTATTAAAAGTAGCTGAATGGAGAATTCCAAAGTTTATTAAAATCGGCGTGACATTTGCTTTAGTCACTCTGGCATGGAGTTTATTCCGGGCAGAATCGATTTCTGATGCTTTCCTGCTTTGGAGCAGACTTTTCAGTGGTGAATTTGGTCCTGTTTATGAACCCATTACCGAAAAATTCAATGAACTGATTGAAATGAAATTTCTGTACCGCGTAGGATTGGGAAACATTATAGATTCTTATCCGTTCCTGTTTCCCGCCTTGTTTGCCGGTGTTTCCTATGCCGCATGTCACACCATGCGCAACACCCAGGAAAAAGTGACAAGGCTAAAGCTGACAAACCTCAAACTGATTACAGTAGTGATTTTGATGCTTTGGAGCATCTTATCTCTTTCCGAAATCAGCGAATTTTTATATTTTAATTTTTAAGATAACCAATTTTACCAAATATATCGAAAGGCGGTGAACGGAACTGAAAGAACAAACTGCAAAAAAATGGTTTATTAAATGCATAATAACACTTGGCACCTTATTATTTCTGATTGCCGGCGTTGTTATCATTATGGACCCTTACTTTCATTATCACGAACCGTTTTCCTCTTTTTCATATCGTTTATATGAAGAACGTTACATTAACGATGGCATTTCACGTCATTTTAATTATGACGCCATCATTACAGGCACATCCATGTCGCAGAATTTTAAGCCCAGCGAATTTGACGCCTTGTTCGGCACAAATTCCATCAAACAGCCATTCCCCGGTGCCGGATACGAAGAAATCACCCAAAATCTGGCACGCGCTCTAACCCGCAACGATTCTGTGGATACAGTTCTTTGGACCCTTGATTACAACGGACTCTTACGGGCATATGACTGGAAGCAATATGAAGAATATCCCGCTTACCTGTACGATGAAAACCCTTTGAATGACGCACCTTACCTTTTCAACAAATCCATTCTCTATCATGGTATTATGCCGAATTTGGCACTTACGCTTACCGGCAGTCCCGGCACTACCATGGATGAATACTCTTCCTGGGAAAGAGAATGCGGTTTACAAACCATATTATATTCCTACAGCAGAGACAGCCTCTCTCCTACGCCGGACAGCACATACACTCCGGCAGATGACGCCAATGTAAGAAAAACAATTACAGATAATTTTGTCACTTTGGCAAATCAATATCCTGATGTAACTTTTTATATTTTTTATTCTCCTTACAGCATTTGTTACTGGGATGCCCTTTGCCTTGAAGAAATGTTTGAAAAACAGCTTGCAGCCGAACAGGTAGCCACCGAGCTTTTGTTGGAATGTCCAAACGTAAAATTATATAATTTTTTTGACCAATATGAAATCATATGCAATCCTGACAATTACAGTGATCCCTGCCATTATAGCGGTGAAATCAATTCACAAATATTACGTTGGATTTCTGAAGACACAGGTCTTGTCACCAAAAGTAACTATAAAGAAAAACTCAGACAGGAATATGAGTTTTATAGCAATTATGACTATGAAAGCATCTATAAGTAAAAGCTATAACAAAACATACAATTCATTTGTTTTGTTATAGCTTTTATTATTTTAAAATTTATGCTTTGGGTAATGTAATTGAAAAAGTAGTTCCTTTTCCCAAACCTGTTTCCACATCGATTTTTCCGCCATGCAGCATTACAACTTTATGAGATATTGCCAGTCCAAGTCCTGTACCCGGAACAGCTTTTGAAGACTCCGATCTGTAAAACTTATCAAAAATGTGTGGAAGTGCCTCCGGTGCTATTCCTTTTCCGTAATCCGTCAGCTTTATTACAATATTTTCCCCTGTATCCCGGATATCTATTGATATCACACTTTCGGGAGGAGAGTATTTTATTGCATTATCCAGCAAATTACTCCACAAGTGTTCCAGAAATTCTTCATTTCCGACAAGATAATGTTCCTCACAATTAAAATCAAATGAAATATTTTTTTGTTCCCACCGGAAGCTCAGCATTACAATCACCTGACGTATCTGTTCCGTAACATTTATTTTTTCTTTATGAGTAAGAATCGTTTGTTGTTCTATCTTGGACAAATTCAAAACATTAACCGCCAGATTGGACAGTCGGTCTGAGCTGTTAATAATCCGGTTCAGATAATCTTCTCTCTGTTCTTCGGAAAGGTCTTCTCTTTGTAGCATTGCTGCAAACCCCTGAATGGAATTTATAGGTGTGTTAAACTCATGAGAAAAGTGATTCACAAAATCACTTCCCAGCATTTCGACATTTTCCAGTTCTTCCGCCATACAATTGAACTTCATTGCAAGCTGCCTGAACTCGTAAACCTTATCAAAATGTACGCGGGTAGCATAATCACCTTTTGCAATTTGCTCTGTGGCGGCAATTATCGTATATAACGGTTTTAAAATTTTACGGCTGACATAAAATGCTACAATTGTTCCCATAATGATACTGATTATTTCAAACAGCAGCATCGGCATTAAAGGATAGTTTACTTCTACAATTCCCAGATATTTTAATACCAATATACCGCCAAATGTAAGCGAAGCTGTAAAAAACAAAATGATGCATATGGAAAATGAAAATATTTTTGTCAGCTTTACATTCCGGAGGATATGGCAAAACTTTTTATTCATAATAATTTATCACCGCCTTATATCCGATTCCACGGATAGCTTGTATTTCAAATTCCGGCCATCCCTCAAACCTGCGCCGCAATCTTGTTACATGAACATTAACCGTAGTATCTATTGTTTCTGAAGACATCCCCCATATCTCATCCATTAATTGTATTCTGGTAAATATCTTATTTGGATAAGAAAGAAGCTTATACAAAAGATAGAACTCTTTTTGCGGAAGTGTCTGGGAAACACCTTCACGTGTAACTGTAAGCGATTCATAATCCAACACAATTTTGCCAACATGCAATTTTTGTTCGCTGGCAATACGGCTGCGACGCAAAATAGCCTTAATGCGCAATAATATTTCTTCTTCATGAATCGGTTTTACCACATAATCGTCCACACCCAGTGTAAAGCCCTTGCAACGGTCTTCCGGCAGATGCTTTGCCGTAAGCATAAGAATAGGTGTAAGATTTCCGCAAGAACGTAAACACTTTGTAAATTCAAACCCATTCATTTCCGGCATCATTACATCAAGAACGATAATGTCAATATAGTTCTTATCCATTATCTCTAATGCCTTTTTACCATTTTCCGCGACAAATACATGGTATCCGGCACGTGCGAAGATACACTGCAAAAGCGTAGACGTATTGTTATCATCTTCCACAACCAATATCTGAAACAAGGCAGACTCCTCCAATTTAACTTCATTTATACTTCCTACTATTATAGCAAAAAAGATTAACTGAAAATTAACTTTTTACTTAACTTTCAGTTAATCCACATAAGATAAAATGTCAAAACCTAATATTGTACAAACAGTAGGAGTTTATCCATGAAAAAAGAAGTATTTCAACGTATTTTTTTTGCTTTTTTTATTTCATTTTGTTTTCTCACCATATGCAGCAGATCCTCATTCATTTATCTGTTTAATAACTGGGACGATTCCAACAGTTATTTCACAATGGGAAAAATGATGATGAATGGAGGTGTCATATATCGCGATCTTTTTGACCAAAAAGGACCTCTGCTTTATTTCATATACGGCCTTGGATACTTATTATCTCACACGAGTTTTTCAGGAGTTTTTTTAATAGAAATTATTTCATTTACCATTTTTTTACTGGCAGTATATAAAATCGCCAATCTATATTTAAACCACAAATTTTCCATGTTCATTCTCCCTCTGACAGCTTTTTCCGTACTTGTCTCAAAAAGTTTCTATTGGGGAGGTTGTGCAGAAGAATTTTGTCTTCCTTTTTTTGCCTGGAGTGTTTATTTTTCCGTCAAATATTTTAAAGAAGATTATCCACGTTCCATGCCAAAAAGAATTGTCCTGTTAAATGGTTTTTTTGCAGGATGCATTTTACTGATTAAATTTAATTTGTTGGGATTACATATTGCATGGATATCTATGATAATTCTCGCCAATCTAAATCAGCAAAATTGGAAGAAGGCATTACTCAACATTATAGTATTTCCATCCGGCATGTTACTCCCCACAATTCCATGGCTCATCTATTTTGCATTGCATAAAGCCCTTGACGATTGGTATCATGCTTATGTGTACTGTAACGTTTTTCTGTACAGTGATTTATACTTCAAAGACCAAATAAGTATCGGAACGAAAATTTATGACCTTGCCAAAATTTTATATTGGCTGATTATCGATAACGTTGTTTACTTTGCACCTGTCATACTGGGTTTCTTTTGCATTTTATTCAGCAGGAAAAACCGTTGGTATGAAAAGCTCAATATATATTTCTTATTCGGATTTCTTTTCCTGGGAATCTACATTGGCGGAACAACTCTCTATTACTATTCTCTGCCATTGTCCGTTTTCAGTATTTGGGGATACATAATGATTGGAACCGGAATCGAAAAAATTAATAAATATTTCTATCTTGAAAAAATCAGTAAAAAAATAACATTTATCGGATGTATATTATCATATATTGCTGTTCTTATTTTGACATGGAATCTTTCCATGAATACACCATATATCAAGCAAAGCAAAGATGATTTTTGGCTTTTTCAGTTTCGCGATATCATACAGCAACAGGACGACGTTTCTTTACTGAATATCGGATGTCTGGACGCAGGCTTATATACAGCTGCTGACGTTATGCCAACCTGCCATTATTTCCAGACCAATGCCGTACACGGATTTGATGAAGTAAACAAAGAACAACTCAGATATATCACCGAAGGACAGACTAAATTTGTATTGGCCAGAGAATATTATCCGGAAGAAATCCGGATAAATTATGATTTAATCGCAGAACAGGTTTACACCATAAATGAAAAACAATTTGTCTACTATTTATTCCAAAAAAGGCAATAAAACTATTGCCTTAACGGAATAATCAATTTGTCATACAGCTTTACAATCCGGTAATAGCATCCCGGACTGAACAAAAACACCCTCATACGCACCTTATCGCCTGTAGCAACATAAGACTTCATATAAATTTCTTTCACTTTTGTTTTCTCTTCTTTTATTAAAGCTGCAAGCTTTGATGCATGTGACTTCATGTCCATTTGCCTGAAATCAACATAATAATACAGCATTCTTTTATAGAATTCATATGCGGCCTTTTCTGCCAAATCCCGCATTCCGCTGTCTTCCAGGCAAATCATTTGCTCTTTCCAAAAAGGAATCTCATCATTAAAACGTCTTTCTCCTATTTTCGTATGCATTACGCTGTCTTCTCTGTCCAGCACATAATTATAATAGGGCGTGTCAAGAAAAACACATTTCTCTGCCTTCAGAAGCGTTTTAGTTGTATACATGATGTCTTCCGATTTCCGCCCCTCTTCAAACGAAATATCTGAAAGCAGTTCTCTTTTGAACAGCTTGCTCCAGACAGAGTGATAGATGTGATACTGCGGATGTCCGCTGATATACCATTCCAAAGCCTTTTGCCTGTTAAGCTCAATTACATTCCCCGTAGGCTTCTGCTCCCTGCTTCCTTTGCCCACTTCCCGATAGGTACAAATTGCAATTTCTGCACCGCTTTCCATACAGGCTGCAAACATATCTTTATACATATCCGGCTCAATATAATCGTCGCCGTCCACATAACCGATAAATGCTCCGCTCGCAATAGAAAGGCCGGCATTCCTGGCAGCGGAAGGTCCTCCGTTTTCTTTGTGTATGACCTTTATTTTATTGCTTTTTGCGTCATATGCATCACAAATTTCCGGGGTCTTATCCGTAGAACCGTCATCCACCAGAATAATCTCCAGATTTTCATAGGTCTGCTTTAGCAGGCTGTCCATACACCTCGGAAGATACTTCTCAATATTATATGCAGTTACAATTACTGAAATCAAACTTTCATTCTTGGTCATTTTATTCCACAATACCTTCCGAAGAAATCTTAATCATGCCCTTTGTATAAATATCATAACACGTTTTATTATTAAACCATTTTGCAGGCGCAACCACCACTTTATCCTCCCGGTTATCCAACCATGCTCCCCACCAGCTAAAACTGGAATTAGCAATAATATGATATCGGCAGCGGCTCATCAAATCCATATCAAGATATCCCTTTTCCTCCGGAAAACCTTTCACGGTTTCAAACCGGCATCCATGCAATAGTCTCTGTTCTTCACACCATTTTTCTGCCCATTCCTCATCATTACTGAATACATAGAAAACAGGTGTTATTATTCTTTTCTTTATTTGTGTAATCGCCGATTCATAATATGCTGATGTACAGCTCTCCCCAAATACTTCCTCATTTTCCAAATAATCTCCGCGTCTGATATGAAGACTTACCGACTGTTCTCCTTCCATTTCCCTCCGGTATTCTTCTAACCGGTTTTGAAGCTCTTTATCTAACTTTTCCGATATAACAGGTTGAAATACAAATGCCTCTCTTACCCGGCTCTCAATATCCCGGAAATATTTCTCACTTTGAAAATATCCAACCAGATATGCAGGATCTTTTTCCAATATCTGCGGGTCAAAATTACAACTGTTTTCCTGATATTCAAGCGACTTTCTTCCAAAAATCTTCCTTCTGATTTTGTGCGGCAAGTCAAGGAAACCATCTGTTATTTTATTCAACTCTTCCTGCGTAGCAACCGGATAAGTAAGTCCGAATGTCCATAATTGAATGGGCCTTGCACCGGGTAATGCATATTCCGTAAAGTCGTCAAACTTCACTTCTCTCCCCATGGATTTCAGTTTTAAATAAAGGGCATATTGAAACATTTGATTACCAAGTCCACCCGTCATTCTGATAATTACCATTCTAAGTTCTCTCCGTGTTGCTTTACTTTACTGTGCGGTTTACTCTTCCTTTGGCATTGATTAATACCATGCCTTTTGTATAAATATCATCACTTTCCACATCATTTTTCCATCTGTCGGGAGATATCACCAATTTATTCGCATTTTCATTAAGCCACGCTCCCCACCAGCTAAAACTGGAATTAGATATGATATTATGTTTGCATCTGGTCATAAGCTGCATATCCAGGTATCCGGTATATTCTGTATTAGCTTCTACCATTACAAATTTCTTCTGCAATTCCTCTTTTTCTTCAGCGGACATTTCCTCAGTAATCCGATTCGCAATTAGATTATCTACCCAACTTTTTACCCACTTAGGCTCGTTACTGAAAATGTAAAAAACTGCATCAGGATATCGCTCCTGCACATAACGTACAGCCGCTTCATAATACTGCTCCGTACAAATTCCTTCATACAGTTCTTCGTCCGGTCTTGAATCGCTGCGCCTCATATGCACACTTACCGACATGGTATTTTCAATCTGTTCCAGGCATTCTTTTGTCACCTGATACAGTTTTTCAGGCAAATGCATAGTCTCCAGTTCCGGGAACTGATATATTTCACGTACCTCATCCGCAATATCCTCAAAATACTTTTCACTTTGGAATCCGCCTCTTAGGTACATGGACTCAAAAGAAAGCACTTTAGGGTCATAAAATCCTTCCTCTGTATACTCCATTGCCCTTCTGCCGAACAATTTCCTGCGAAGACGGGCACTATACTTCATGGAACCGTCTGTAAATGCATTAATCTCATCCCAAGTAGCCCGCGGAACATTTGCCCGGAACACGGAAAGCATAATCGGTTTGGCATTGTCATGTCTGTATTCATTGATATCGTCAAATTTGACCTCTCGTCCAAGGGATTTCAGCTTCATATACAACGCATACTGAAACATCTGGTTTCCCAGTCCGCCGGACATTCTGATTATATTCATATACGTCCTCCAGCTCTTTCCTCCATCATCCAGCTTTGGAACATCAAAATATACCAAATCTGAATACGCCATTCATCCTTTTCGATAAAATCCGTCCACATTTTCCAAACCACATCCGGATTTAAAATTCCCTGTTGCTTCAACATATCCTTGTCAATCAGGCTCTCTGCCCAGCCGCGAAGCTGTGTCTGCTTCAGCCACTTATCAATAGGGATACTAAATCCCTTCTTTGGACGTTCCATCATTTCCTTTGGCACGTAGCGATAGAGAACTTCCCTTAATACTTTTTTGCCAATGCCACCCTCACGTTTATATTCCACAGGCAGGCTCCATGCGAACTCTATTACGTCCCTATCCAGCATAGGGATTCTTGTTTCAAGGGATACAGCCATACCTGCTCTGTCCACTTTCACCAAAATATCATCAGGATGATACATCAGAAGATCCATTAACATAATGTTATGATTTGCTTCTTCAAGAAATTTAGGATCATATTCACTGTATTTATAACTGCACTTTCTATTGTCCAAACTAATCCTACTGATTAACGGATCCGTTTCATAGGACTGAATATATAAATCAGAGGGTCCCTTTGCCCCCAAAAGAGTTGCTCTTATTCTGGTTCTGCGATCTTTCGCAAGCGGGCTATGAAGCACCAGGCGGCTACACGGCTTTCTGATAAAATAAGGAATTCCCTTCATCTTATTCCACGCTCTTACCACAGATTCATAAGAATTATAACCACAAAACAGTTCATCACCACCATCTCCGCTCAAAGACACCGTCACATGCTCTCTGGTCATCTTACTCACTAAATAAGTAGGAATCTGAGATGAATCCGCAAAAGGCTCACTGTACATAGCAGCCAACTTCGGAATCACCTCTTTCGCATCTGTTTCCGTAATATACAATTCTGTATGCTCTGTTCCCAAATGTCTTGCGATTTCCTTAGCATACTCTGCTTCATTATATTCTTTTTCTTCCATACCGATGGTAAAGGTTTTAACTTTATTGTGATTTAAAGACTGCATCAATGCAACAACAGTACTCGAGTCAATTCCCGCCGAAAGGAACGCTCCCACCGGTACATCGGCCACCATCTGCTCAGAAATAGAAGCTTTCAAAAGACGCTCCAATTCACTTGTCGCTTCTGCATAGCTTCCTTTAAACAGGTTCTCCTGCCCTTTCTTTGCAACATCTTTCATTGACCAGTAATTTTCAATCTCAACATCACACAAGTTATTAAATGGTAATTTAACTTTTGCAACAGTTCCAGGTTCCAACTTATAAATTTTCTCATAAACCGAGTAAGGCGCCGGAATATATCCGTGTGTAAAATAAACATCCAGTACTGCCGTATTAATTTCATTATCAAAACCGTCCAAAACAGAAATGGAGCCTATATCCGAAGCAAAAACAAACCCTTCCTTTACCTGACCATAATATAACGGCTTCTCTCCAACCCTATCACGAAGCAGATATAGCACCTGTTCTTCCTTATCATATAGTGCAATGGCAAACATTCCCTTACAGAGCGAAATTGTTTCTTTGACCCCATAACATTCAAACGCATCCAATAAGACTTCAGTATCGGAGGTACCTTTAAAGGCAGTTACTCTCCCTTCATCGGTTAACTTTTTTGCAAGTTTTTTGTAATTATAAATTTCACCGTTAAATACAATCACATAGCGACCGCTACGTGAAGTCATGGGTTGTGAACCATTCTCAGACAAATCAACAATTGAAAGCCGCCGATGTCCGAATGTCACCTGTCCATCATCGGAAAAGTAATTTCCACCGGCATCAGGTCCTCTATGGTACATGCGTTCCTTCATTTTTTCTATATTAACCTGTTTGTCGCATTTCAGATTGCAAAATCCCGCTATACCGCACATATTATCTTTTCTCCCACTTGTTCAACCTTAAAGCATTTGGCTTATTTGTCGCTTTTTCTTATTAAATTGCACAAAAATTCTTCCCATTCCCGGTAAACTCGTTCTTCTCGGTAAATATCACCCGTTTTCCTTGCTGCAACCCCAAGCTCATCCGCCTTTTGCAAGTCGCTAAGCACCTTTTGCAAGTTTTCTTGCAGTCCATCCACATCCCTTACCGGTGTTAAAATACCATTTTCCCAATCAGAAATCAGGTCCGCAGGACCACCGCAAGGACAATCTGTGGCTATTACAGTAAGCCCCATAATCATAGCTTCAATCAAAGTATTAGGGCTTCCTTCCGTGTCAGACGTCAATACAAAAACACGTGTTTTGTAAATTGCTTCTGCCACATCTTCTATATTTCCCGGTAATAATATCCGTTCGGAAAGCTTCAGTTTCTTTGTCAAGTTTATCAGCTTTTCCCTGCACTCCCCTTCTCCGTATATAATCACCCGATAATCAGGAAATTGTTCCGCGATTCCGGAAAAAGCCCTAATCAGCATTTCATGGTTTTTGTTAGCATCCACTCTGCCTACCGAAACAATTATCTTTTCACGTTCTCCCTCATATCTTTCCCTGAAAAAAGACTTACTGACAGGGTTTCTCAATATTACTGCTTTTTTTTGCACATTCACAGGAAAAAACTCAAAACACTGCTTTGTCTGCAGAATCACACCGTCTGCCAGTGCAAACAGCTTTTTTGCTCCTATACGCATTATCCTGTTATAATACTCTTCTCCCGGTTCTCCTCTGACGGATACCGCCACAGGAATCCCCAAACCTCTTGAAGTCAAAATTGCCATCATATTATTTTTGCCGATAAATGAGAGAATCACATCCGGTCGTTCTTTTATCCAAATATTTCTCAACTTGCAAAATCTTCTTTTAAAATTTATAATTCGATTGCCGGTTACTTCTTCCTGTGTAATTTCCGAAAACACCCTTTTCACTTTCGGATTCAACGGATATTCTGTCTCTGCCTGATACTGTGTCACCAATGTGACCGCATATCCCTTTTCAACAAAATAATCGGCAAGATTCACCATCACACGCTCAGCGCCGCCTTTGTTCAAGGTTCCTATCAGCATTGCTATGTGTTTTTTCTTTTCCATATATTGTCGTTTCTCCTCAAAAGCATGGACTCCCTGTCAAACAGACATCTTACTTACAATATTGGCAATGCCACTTCTGAAAAGCAAACAATGACCATACCAGTTTAGAATAATTTGCACCTGTTGCCGGTCCGCCATCTCCCTTTTCCAAATAAGCTTCTACCATATTTGCCACAAAATCCGCATCAAAGATACCTTGCTTTGCAAGATATTCTCTATTACACATATCCTGTAGTTGCTCTTTCAGCGGACCGCGAAGCCACTTGTCAAGGGGAACACCAAATCCAACTTTAGGCCTGTCCAAAAGCTCTTTGGGAATATAATCATAGGCAATATCCTTTAAAATACGCTTCTTAATCCCCTTATCATACTTAATTCTGTGATCCAGGCGGAAGGAATATTCCATTACATCTTTATCCAAAATCGGACATCTCGCCTCGAGAGAATATTTCATGGAAGCTCTGTCTACTTTACACAAAATATCTCCCGGCAAGTAAGTATCCATATCAAGCAGCATACGCCGAATCTGCCAGGAATCCACACGATAGGTACTTTCTATAGGATAATGGCAGGAAATGCCTTCTCCCGGCACCATGCAGTTAGCATATTCAATATAACTGCTTGCTCCAAACTGGGTTTTGGTTTCCTTATTTCTGTTACCGGCAATCACCTGTACCCTAAAAGGTAGCTTCTTCTGAAGACCAAGTTGTTTTAATCCGGGCAAATTACATACTCCGTATGTCAGTCCTCCTAAGAAATCCAGTTTCTGTGCCTGCCATACGTTCTCGTATATATTATAGCCACAGAAAAATTCATCCCCACCGTCTCCCGAAAGCACTACTGTCACATCTTCACGCGCCAGCTTTGCTACCAGCATGCTGGGAATCTGGGAAGAATCCGCAAATGGCTCATCATAATACAACGGAATACTTTCCACCAGTTCAAACATTTCTTTTTCGTCAATATAAAGTTCCGTATGATTGGTACCGAGATATTTTGCCACCTCTTTGGCATATAATGCTTCATTATAACGCTTTTCGTGGAAACCGATAGAAAAAGTTTTTACCGGTTCCCGGGAATTTGCCTGTGCCATGTCTGTCATCAAAGAAGAATCGTATCCTCCACTCAAAAAAGCCCCCAACGGCACATCAGAAATCATACGGGATGCAACAGCCTTGTTCAAAAGTGTTTTCAACTCTGTTTTGGCCTGTTCATAATCTGTCACAGGATTTTCCCGCATTTGATGATAAACAGTCTTAATATCCCAGTATTTCCATATTTTTATTTCTCCGTACCGAAAGCTTAATATACTTCCCGGTTCCAATTTATAAACATTCTCAAATACGCTGTCCGGTGCATTGATATATTGTTGAAATAAATATCTGGAAAGCACTTCCGTTCTTATTTTCTTTTGAAAGCCTTCTCTTACCATAAGAGGCTTTAGCTCCGAAGCAAATACCAGATTTTCACCGTCAATTTCATAATAAAGCGGTTTTTTTCCAATTCTGTCCCGTACCAGATAAACATCATCCGTCTCCCTGTCATAAAGACAGATAGCAAACATACCGTTAAAACGGTTAACGCAGTCTATTCCCCACTTTAAATAAGCGGCAATAATCACTTCCGTGTCACAAGAGGACACAAAGGGATAGCTTCCCGCCAGTTCCTTTTTTATTTCTCCAAAATTATAAATTTCTCCATTATAAACAACACTGATACGCTTATCTGCGGAGTGCATGGGCTGATGCCCCATAGGGGACAAGTCCAGAATCGACAATCTTCTTTGGGCAAGTCCAATGCTATAGTCGTTCTTCATTGGATAAATTTCTTCTCCGGCATCATCCGGTCCACGATGATACATAGTATCATTCATTTGTTTAAGCTGTTCCAAAGATATATTACGTTTTGAAATAAATCCGCATATTCCACACATGCACTACTGCCTCCGTTGCAAGGAATTTTCTTAGCTACTTTTCGATTACCGTACGCTCCATAAACCAATCTTTATATTCACCAAAATCTTTACATTCATTATCTATGCTTTCAATAATTTCTTTAAATTTCTCTTCTGCAAGTAATTTATAATTATTAAAATTATCATATCCTTTTTTGCACCACGCAAAAGGATGCGTTAAAATCTGCACTTTATCATAGCCGGTAATATTATCCTTATTTGGATAGCCATATCTCCAGATATGATTAGCATCTGACATGTATTTTACTTTTACCGGTGTATCTTCCGTTACATTTTCTGCAAAAGTAAAGAAATCATCCTGATAGGCATTAATGATGCCCGGAAGCTTAATATTTTCTCTTAAGACATCCTTTGACGGTCTATGAAAAGAAAACGTATCTGTCTTAAATCCGAACATCTCACTTAAAATATCCATCTCTTTCACAATCTGCTTTCGAATTTGTTTCATATCCGTCATGCCGTTCAGTGCAAAGTGAAGTCCGATTTGATGTCCTCTCTCATGCATATCTTTAATCATATCCATATTTCTTCTGGAAAGCACATTATAAGAATTATTAGTCCATTGAAAGAAATAAGTGGATGTAAAATCCATACTACTCTCTACCTTCGCTAGCGCATATGCCCTATCCACACTATACTCTACATCATGGCGCATCAGTATAAATTTATCTCTGTTAAGTGCCTCCTTATAGGTTGCATGTGTGCCCACATTCTTAACAATTCTTACTATTTCTTTGTAATCATCAAATGAAAACATATTGCCTCCTTATATTTCAAACCGCTTATGAATAATCTCTGCTATATAAGCTTTCCACTGTTCCGCAATTGCTCGGCTACTTAACCTGACGCCAATTTCGCGAGCGTGCTCACCAAGTTTCTCCGCAAACTCACGATCTTCAATCAAACGATTTATTCCGGCAGTCATTGCATCGATATCTTTCACTGATATTAATAATCCATTCCACTCATTCCTTATAACCATTCTGGGGGCACCACATGGACAATCAGTAGCCACAATCGGCATGCCAAGTGCCATCGCCTCCAAAAGTGCATTGGGCATTCCTTCATAATCAGATGAAAATGCATAAACCGATGCTTTCGGCAATTCTTTCTCCAAATCATCACACGGTCCCATTAACCTAATATACTCTTCTGCATGGGCCTCTTTAATAATCATCTCGAGACGCTCTTTTGTACCATCAAAAGAATCTCCACCATATAATTTCAATTGATAATCAGGATGTTTTTCATGCACCCTTAAAAAGGCACGAAATAATAACTCCTGATTCTTAAAGTCAACAATACGTCCTGATTGCACAACCACTTTTTCCCTTATTTCCGGCTTCGGCACATTCAAATATTTATCATTTATAGGATTCATAATAACCACCGAACGATTCTGCAATGTTTTGGGAAAATATTGCATCTGTTCTTCTGTCTGAAACACACAGCCCGCCGCTTTAGGATATAATACCGGAATCAGCACTTTATCAACTACCGAATTATAATAAGACTTCGGATCTTGCCTTACAGCAGGCACCACCGGAATCCCTAATCCCCATGCAGAAACCAGTGCTCTGTAATTGGGACGTCTTGTAAAAGACAGGACAATATCCGGTTTTTCTTCTCGAATTAAGTTCCTGAGATATCTAAATCTCAACATAATTTTCTGAATACGGTTCTTTAATTCATCTTCTTCTCTTAATCCTACATGAATTCTTCTAACCTTTTTATCTAAAGGAAACTCAACATCTCCCTGCCACTCCGTTGCAATGATAATTTCATAATCTTCCCTGCACAACTGATTCGCCAAAGTCGATACTACTCTTTCAGCACCGCCTTGTTCCAGACAATTCAAATGAAACATTACTTTCATCATAAAACATCTCCACCATTACTTAATCATATGATTATATCATAATTTCATAAAATTATCCACATAACTCTCATAGGAGAATTCCTTTGCACGCAAATAACCAAGATCAGCATACTTTTGACGACACTTACCATCACGCATCATCATAAGAATCGTATCTGCAAATTCCTTTTCTTCTCTCGTCAGTATCTCTGCATCAAAGTTTTCTTCCTTACCCATATCAGGCACAAGTATACCATATTCTCCAAATAACAGTCGTTTTTCATTCTTCAATTGTTGTTCTTCGAATATCCTGTTAATATCATCATAGAGTAATCCATCTGTAAGAATCTCTGCCGGTCCTGATAAGCAATTCGTACTGATTACCGGTTTCTTCATTACCATACCCTCTACCAAAACATTAGGAAACCCCTCTGTCCAAGAAGATAAAAGAAAAATTTCTGCTTTTTTTACATATTTGTATGGATTCCTTTGCATGCCTGGGAAAAAAACATATTTTTCAATTTTTAAATCACGACTTAATTTTTTGTATCTTTCAAAAGTTCCGTCTCCGGGAATAATTAATCTCGCTTCTGGTATTTCTTTCCGGACAAGTGCAAATGCTTTCAGTAAATGCCAAAACCCTTTAATCCAGTCTTCCCTTCCCATTCCGACTAAATAACGAAGCTGGTTACCATTTTCATCAACTTCAGTCCACGGAAGCTCAGGTTCCTCTTTATTCGCCTGTTCCCAAATAATATCTACATGATAAGGGTTATGGAGAGTTGCTGTTCTCTTGCAAAGATACTTTTCTTTCATCACTTTCTCAATTTCTTTAGAACAACAAATAACTAAATCTGCACATTTAGAAAAGAAAATATTTCTGTAATGATTATCCAAATCAGCAAATCCCCGAAGTCCAAGCCACGTTTTGCATTTGTGTCTCTTCGACAATACATTAACCAGATTTGCTGTGGGGCCAAAACTGTACGCAATATCGCTTTTCATATCTTTTTTCAATGCTTTTATCTTGCGGGCTCTCCGAAACACATTAATCAGTTTCTGAATCTTTCCCTCCCGTACCCCAAGACCAATATCAATTACATTAAGGCCTGCAATATCAAATGCAATATCAGATGAATCAAAAATAACAACCGTTACCTCATACTGATCCTGAAGCAATTTAGCCGTGGTTACGCAGACCCGTTCAAATCCTCCCTGATGAAGCATAGGTGATATTAACATAAGCTTTTGTCTTTCTGCCATAACTGTTCCTCTCTACAAATTCCATTTTCCGGTTTTATAAAACTGCAACATTTTCCGAGCCTGACTCTCCACATCAAATCCTGCCTGTTGCATTTCTGCAACAAAGGTCTTCCTCTCATAATCAGCAGTCGCTTCGATATCATTTGCCCAGCTCTCAGGCGTTTCCTCTATGCTTCGAATCTTAACCAACTCCGTTACTACTACTTCCCGGCAAATAGTATCAGACATTATACATCTAAGTCCGGACGTTTGTGCTTCTACCATAGTTCCTGGAAGTCCTTCAAATCTTGACGGATAAACAAAATAATCCATTGCTTGATAATAATCATAAACATTATTGTGATTTCCTAAGAAGTGCACGTCTTTTGCAATCCCCAATTTCTCTGCCAGTAATTTAAACTGCTCTATTTTATCTCCATCACCCAAAAGGATCAATGCATAGTCTTTTTTTCCACGTTCTTTTAAAGCAGCAAATACCTTCAACAAATATTCGTGATTCTTTGCATAGTGAAATCGTCCCACATGACCAATCACATATTTATCTGAAAGCCCCAGCATGCGTCGCATCTCTTCTCTTTTGCCTTCATCATAAGCAAAAGCCGGGCAATCAATCGCATTGGGAATAAAAATCGTCTTCCCTTCTCTTTGCGCCTTTTCGCCAAAAACAGATATTCCTGCAAGTTCAGAGCAAGTAAACATATAGTCGGTCTTCTTGTACAGATTTCGCCTCATCCATCTTGTTATCCCGCCTTTAATCCCCCGATCTACGCCGGCACTTCTCGCATGCGCTACTGTTATAGGAATACCTGCCGTTTTAGCAAGGGGCAGATAAATTGCCGCTGTACTTGTCATATGTCCTTGTATTACTTTGAATTCATGATGTTGCTTGAGGAATTTCTTCCATACTTTTCTATAAGAAAAATAGTTGTATAATCGAAAACGGGGAACACGGAAAATCCGTCCTCCCAGTTCATTAATTTCTTTATCAAAATGTCCTTCTGCTTCTGTGTGTACCACAAAATCAAACTGCACTTTGTTTCTGTCTATATGACGGTACAAGTCCATAATACGACTTTCTGCACCTCCTAGCGAGGTTCCTCCCAGTACATGCAAGATACGAATGGGTTTTTCCATGATATCTATCCCTTTCTCAGAATTTTCTTTCCCCACATTTTTACAAAAACAGCGTGTAAAAGTAAAATCAAACTAACATAGAACATCGCCATATTGTAAACAGTATATCTTGTCTGGCAAAAAATCACAACAGACACAAGACCCACATTATAGACAATCGATAATAATGTAATAACAGCAATTGCGTTTACTTTACTATCCTTATTATTCCGCAAATTTGTAATCAATAATAATATATATACACTATATATTACCAAGCTGTACCAAGTTAATATCCGGTTTCTTTGAGCTACGGTAGTAATCAGTCCTGATATAAAATTATCAAAAAACACACCAATCACATCATCTATGTTTTTGGGAATTATTGCTTTGCTGATTGTCCCCATTATTTCATCTGCTTTTTCACTGATTGCTACACCATCATATCCATATTTATCCACGACATAAGTATTAATCATTGGCCACATGGTATCAATTTGTATGCAATCATAATAATCTCCAAAGTGTGAAACTCTTTCTAACCAGCCTTCACCCGCAGAATGCTTTAAATACCCATTAGCATCACAGGCATCATATATTTCATAAAACAATCCCCTTATTTCCTCATTTTTTATGTTTGCACCATGTTGTCTTTCTGATGTATAAAATGCTATTGTTGAAACAAAACGTATATCTCCCGTATGCGTCAGGACTTCTCCATGAACAACATAATTATATCCAATGTCAATTATTTTGTTCATGCCTAATATAAACAACGTACAGCCTATGATTACCCACATTCCGCGAAGAACTGTCTTTTTCTTCAGACACAACACAAGTATCAATGTTACAAACAATGCCAAAGAAATAAGCATCTGCTTTCGAACCGATATCTGCACAAGTATTAAAATTATACACCACCAAAAACTTTTTTTACTCTGTGTAAAATAATATTCTAATATAAATCGTAAGAAAATCATATACAGGGATATTGTTACCCCTTCTGTTAATATACTATTTGAATACATCGAACCACGTTTAGCTACAAATCTGCAAAGGATAGAAACAGCAAACGGCATCGCTGCCAAACACAATGTACAAAGCTTAGAGATATCGATTGTTTTTCTCAAATAATTAACCAGCGTATATGCTGCCAATGCAGCAAGTATGCTTTGAAAAACAGCAATCCAAAATAAGTAGTTACTTTCACCCAGTAAATTTCGAAACAGCAATAGTAACATAGGATATAAAGGTTCTCTGGAGCTGTCCATATTAATATATGATGGAGAATCAACACAGATAATCGCCCCATCATACAATGCAAAAAACAAATAAAAAACCAGATTAATCAATAATAATATTGCCGAAAACAAATCTATTTTTTTCTTATTCATAATATCTCTCCGTTGATTTATCAAGCAATTTTTACCAACACTGCTTTTATTGCGGCCATACAATATTCTATTATCCTCCCTATATGCGTCCTATTTACCGGCTTTTCCTTCATATAATCGCAATAATCTATCCATACCGCATCGGGATTTTTAAAATAATTGTCATACACTTCCCACTCATGTGCATGAATAGTTCCCGTGTGAACAACCAAAGTTGAATACCCTCTCTTTTTTCGTAATGTTCTACTCATTTTAAAGGATATCGGATAAAAATCAAGTCCTTTCCAAGTATATGGCCGACTTCCAAATCCATCCGTAACTTTTTTAAATCCGGTAGCTTTTAATGCTTTTAATGTATTATTATCATAAGAATGTGCCGGTGCCATGAAAATATCTGTCTCTATCCCGTTCTGCGCAAGCACTTGTTTTCCTTCTGTCAGCATTTCTTTCTGTTCTTCGTAAGAAATTCCAGCGAACTCGGAAAAACAATTCAACGGAAAAACCCCTGCTTTATCAGTCGCGTAAATGTGGCGATAACCATGCATGGCCACCGTCCATCCATTCTCTTGAAGTTCTTTTATATATGCCCAAAACTCCTCAGGTGCACCATTCTGAGTTCCTTTTAAATTTTCGTCCTGATTATCCGGAACCACTCCTATAAGCGGTTTCACCTGATAGTGATCTAAAAGCGCTTTGAACTTAAAAAAGCACTCCCAGTCCATATCAGGTGTAATATCATCTAACCGTACTGCAATCTTCATCTTTTACTCCAAAATATCCAAAATCCTTATCTTGCTTGCACATTCATAACGGTCAATCAACAAAGAGCCATCAACCGTACGCACAACAAGCTTTCCATCAAAAATATCCACTACCTGACCAGGCATGTACTCTGAAAAATCAATCATCTCATCAAACGGATGAGCTTCCCAGACCGTAATTTTCTCCTCCCCTATATAAGCAAATGCACCAGGGAAAGGGGCTGCCACACCACGAATCAAATTATAGATTTCTCTAGTTCTTTTATGAAAGTCAATTTTACCGTCTGCTGCGGTACGTTTTTCGTACCACGAATCAAAATCTTTAGAATCTGTTTTAATAGTTATATTTCCCTGCTTGTAAGCAGTGAGTAATTTGCGAATCAGATTTTTGGAACAAATCATATTCTTATACTGGGCTGTCCTGATATCATCATGCAACGTAATAGAAAACATCTCAGTAGCAAAAACATTAGGGCTATCTGCCTTTTCATCATATTTAAATAAATTCAGATTGAACCTGGTGTCTCCAAGAATAATCGACCAATTCAAAGGAGACCTTCCCCTTCCGAAAGGCAAGTATCCACTATTTCCGTGAAATCCATAAATACCATACTTAAACTGTTCAAGCACAGATGCAGGAATCAGCCTTTGCCATCCCATAGAAATCCCTATATCAAATTCATTTTCATCTAAAAACTTCTGTGTTTTCTCATCTGTCAGGAAATAGCTATCCGCTTCATGCACAGGGATACCGTACTTTTCTTTTAAAACAGAAAGTCCTTTATATCCTGACACTTGATTTTTTTTGGTCACTTCAGGACTAATTGTAATCACTAAATCTACCGGACATATACTCTCCTGAATAAAGCTTACAATATTTTCTGATGTATCTTTTACACCAAATACTACTACTTTGTAGTGCATACTTGCTCCTTTACAAATTTTCTACATACCAATCAATTGCCAATTTAATTCCTTTTGCAAAATCATATTCCGGATTATATCCGAGCAGTTCTCTTGCTTTGCTGATATCTGCGTTGGAGTCGCGAATATCACCTGCTCTTGCCGGTCCAAAATGAGGTTCTACCTGCTTACCAAGCGCATCGCAGAGATTGTGATACACATCAATCAGGTATTCTCTCCCGCCTGCACCGATGTTAAATGCCTCTCCTGCCGCTTCTGAAGATGCCAGACAGGCCTTTAAATTGGCTTCAATTACGTTATCAATATAGGTAAAATCTCTTGATTGTCTGCCATCACCGTTAATGGTAGGCACTTCTCCGTTCAGCAGCTGCTTGATAAACTTAGGGATGACTGCCGCATACATACCATTAGGATCCTGACGACGACCAAATACATTGAAATAACGCATGCCGTAAGTATCAAGCCCATAAAGCACTTTATACAGTCTGCCATATTCTTCATCTACTTTTTTAGTCAACGCGTAAGGAGAAAGCACCTTTCCTTCCGCGCCTTCCTTTTTGGGAAGCACGGGATGGTCTCCGTATACAGAAGAGCTGGATGCATAAACAAACTTCTTTACACCGTTTTGTCTGGAGGCTTCCATCATATTCAGTGTACCGCGGATATTAATTTCCTCATAGAGAAGGGGCATCTCAATACTTCTGGGAACGCTTCCCCATGCCGCCTGATTAAGAACATAGTCTACACCTTTTGTTACCTCAAGGCAGGTATCAAGTTCTCTGATATCGCCCTTGATAAAGGTAAATTTCGGATTGCTTATCAGCGGCTCAATATTCTCATATTTTCCCGTCGAAAGGTTATCCAAGCATCTTACCGTATAACCCATATCGAGTATCGCTTCACACAGATTCGAACCAATGAAACCTGCTCCTCCTGTTACCAGAAACACACTATTTTCGTCAAATTTTAATTCTTTGTATCCCATTTTTAATTTCTCCTACATCAAATTGCGTTCATTTCTTTCCAACGCACAGCCCGACAGAAATCATCTTCTGTGCAGGACCTTTTGAAAACGTCAGTCCTTGGGTTCTGTTTTTTAGAACCCTAGTACTGCTACGTTTTCATAGAGCGAGAGCGCGTCCTAACAGATGATGATTTCTGCTGGGCGTCCGTTCCCATTACAATCTCCAATAAATATAATCTTCTGTCAGATAATCTTTTCTATTAAAGAGTCCCTTGATATCCATAAATACCTTCTGACTATGCTTCGGATTGAAAAAGCTGCTGACAGTTTCTTTATTTAAATCTAAGAACTGCTCGTGGGCTACCGCAACAAGTACCGCATCCATATCTTTCACTGCATCCATGGTTTCAAAATCAATACCGTACAGTCTCTTTGCTTCATCGGCATCTGCAGCAGGGTCTACCACGATAGGTTTAATACCGTATTCTCCGAGTTCTTTATAAATATCAATTACCTTAGTATTTCTGGTATCGGGACAGTTTTCTTTAAAAGTAAATCCCAAAATGGCAACTTTGGCATTTTTCACTGAAATGTCAGCCTTAATCAAATTCTTTACAAGAGCTTCTGCCACATATTTTCCCATATCATCATTAATGCGGCGTCCTGCCAGAATAATCTGGGAATGATATCCAAGCTCTTCTGCCTTATAAGTCAGATAATAAGGATCAACACCAATACAGTGTCCGCCAACAAGTCCGGGGAAAAATTTCAGGAAATTCCACTTGGTTCCCGCCGCTTCCAAAACTGCTTTGGTATCAATGCCCATCTTATTAAAAATAATGGACAATTCGTTCATAAACGCAATGTTAATGTCACGCTGGCTGTTTTCGATTACTTTTGCAGCCTCTGCCACTTTAATGGACTCTGCACGGTATACTCCTGCTTCTACTACCAGTTCATAAACTTTTGCAACAACGTCCAATGTTTCTTCATCCATACCGGATACAATTTTAGTAATAGTCTCAAGACGATGAACCTTATCACCGGGGTTAATTCTCTCGGGAGAATAACCGATTTTAAAGTCCACGCCACACTTGAGTCCGGATTCTTTTTCCAGAATAGGCACACAAATATCTTCCGTCACACCGGGATAAACCGTAGATTCAAATACAATCACAGAACCTTTGGTAAGATTCTGTCCAAGCAGTCTGCTTGCACCTTCCACCGGGGATAAGTCCGGTGTATGGTCATCATTTACAGGAGTAGGAACTGCCACAATGTGAAACTTTGCTTCTCTTAATTTCTGCGGGTCTGCCGTAAATTCTACAGTGGTATTTTTGATTACATCATTTCCCACTTCATTTGTCGGGTCAATACCGCTCTTATACAGTTCGATTTTCTTTTCATTTAAGTCAAATCCAACCACTTTAATTTTGCGCGCAAACGCAACCGCAATGGGCATTCCCACATATCCAAGTCCCACCAGGGAAAGCTTCTCTTTTCCGCTTACGATATCTTCATATAAACTCATTTGTTTTTCCTCCTGCACATGCACCTTTTGATTTCTTCCATATATGCATTCACTACTATATTTCTGTCGAATTCCCGCTCCACTTTTTTGCGGGCATTTACTCCCATCTCTTTTCTTTCCTCATAGGAAAGCTTCATAAACTTTCTTACCGCGGCAAGAAATGCTTCTTTGTCTCTTGGCGCAAAACCGATTCCCGTAATGCCATCATCAAACCCTTCCCGGCATCCCGGTATATTACTTGCAAGAACAGGTCTTCCCGTCGCCGCCGCCTCTAACACCACATTGGACATTCCTTCGTGATAGCTTGGCATCACTGCCGCAGACGCTTTAGCATAGTAGGGATGAATCTCCTTTTGATATCCTGTCAGATGAACAATTCCTGCGTTCTGCATTTCTTCTATCCGTTCTTTGTAATCATCCTCGTAATATCCCACCAGTTCAAACCGGACATCCGGATACTCTTTTCTGATTTCTTCTGCTGCATACAGAAGCTCATCAGTTCCCTTTTCTTTCATAATTCTGCCCACATACAGAAATGTAACAGCTTCTTCCTTAGAAGGATATTCCTCAAATCTGTGTCTGTCAAGATTCACACCGGAACCCGGCACCAGTCTGTCAGCTTTTCCTTTGATTTTAAAGACTCGGAAGGTCTCTCTATTGGTTTCGTTCTGAAAGAAAACACAGGATGCACCTTTTAATGCTATCCGATACAAAAAGACAACCAGCTTTTGAACCGGACCGCCATCTTCAAACACAGAGCCAAGCCCTGTAATATTTACCAGATAAGGAACTCTGCGGAATCTGCAGCAAAGGCTGCCGTAAATATTGGGTTTAATGGTGTAAGTCAGCACCACATCCGGCGAAACCTCTTTGATTAGTCTCCAATAAGCCAGCATAAGCTTGCTGTCTTTTAACGGATTCATTCCTCTTCTTTCCAGTGAAATCGAATGAATGACGCAACCTTCTTCCGCAAGAGCAGGTACTTTTTCTGCATCCGGCAAGCTGATGTGCACCTCATATTCCTTCAAAAGACATAACAACAATTCATTTCTAAAATCATACAACCCACTGGCACTGTTTGCCAATATTAAGATTCGTTTGCTCATAAGCTATTTCCTATCAGCCACAGCATCAATAATCATAATTTCATTATACTTCATCATAACTTTATCAACTGCATAATTGCCAATTTTCTTCTCATTTATCTTACCAAAAAGATTATTCTTAATCAAGGTCATATGGTCTGCTCCGCAGGCATACGCATGAGGGTACCCACCTCCAAATCTGGGATTGACCTCCGAAAAATAATAAACGCCGTCTTTTTCAAAAATATCAATATCTATCTGACCTCTAAAACCATTCTCGGTAACAAATTGTTCTATTTTCTCAAACAACATATCCTCTTTGAAGGAAATCGCCTTGTCGGTTTCTCCTGCACGCATGAGTAGCTTTTTCTTGGTAAATACAGATACCACTTCACCACTTATCAAATCAATGTAACAGTCTGCGCCGATTTCCTGTCCGGTCATATATTCCTGAATAATCATTTCATCGCCATGATGAAAAAGAAATTCCACTGTTTCATCATCTGCCGCTTTGGAAATCTGCAGACTGGCACTTCCTCTCATAGGTTTTACAAACACAGGATAAGTTACTTCACCTGCTTCTACTGCTTCCCTGAACGCAGATAACTCACGATAGGTCTTTGCACAGGGATAGCCGTGCTTTTTCATCCAGCAGTACATTTCCCATTTATTCAAGGTTCTCTCACAAAGTTCATAGGAAGAACCAATTACGGTAACTCCCAGTGCTTCAAACTCTTCTCTGTGCTTTGCAAGAAGGGATAGTTCCGGATCGATTAAGGATAACACACCCGTCACTTTTTCCTTACGGCAAATATCAAATACCACATCAATATATCCGGGCGCAGTCATTCTGGGCACCACATAGTGAATATCACCCTCGTAAAGTGCCGGTGCATAGGGATTACAGTCCGTAGTAATCACCTTGCCGTCTTCGCCTAACGCCTGCTTAAAATACTGTACTACTTTATCTCTGGTGCCACAGCTTAAAATTAATACATTCATGAATTTGAAACCATGTCCTTTCTTTCATCACACAGGGAACCTTCTACCACACTGGTATCAACGGCAACATCTTCTTTTTTAAACACCACCGCGACTGTCTGAAATAAAATCTTTAAATCCATCATAAAAGACAGATTTTCCACATACTCCACATCTTTTGCCAAACGATGATCCCATGAGATAAAGTTTCTTCCGCTCACCTGTGCAAGTCCGGTCAACCCCGGCCGCACGGTATGACGCAGTTTTTCCTTTTCGGTATAATAAGGCAGATATTTAATCAAAAGGGGCCTGGGACCCACAAGAGACATATCTCCCTTCAAAATATTCCAAAGCTCCGGTAATTCATCCAGACTGCTTCTTCGAAGGAAATTTCCAAAGGAGGTCAGTCTGTTGGCATCAGGAAGCAGTTCTCCCTTTTCATCCCTCTCATCTGTCATGGTACGGAATTTACAAAGTTTAAATATCTTCTCCTGATATCCCGGTCTTTGCTGATGGAAAATGATAGGAGAACCCAGTTTTATCCTCACCAGAATCGCCACCACCAAAAGCACCGGACTGAGTACCACAAGTGCCGTAAATGATATAATAATGTCAAACAGTCTCTTAATGTACTTTTGATACATAGCCATCCTCCTGTTCTTTATTTAAAAAAGCTTCTGACAATTTTAATAATCAATTCCATATCTTCCTGCGTGTTTTTAATATCACTGGGAAGGCATAAACCTCTGTTAAAAATATCTTCAGAAACGCTTTCCAAATCTCCCAGTTCACTCTTGAAACCATTTTCTGTTACAAAATCACAATCTGCAAAAATGGGTTGTAAGTGCATCGGTTTCCAAATAGGCCTGGATTCGATATTTTCTTCTGCCAGTGCATCCATAATTTGCTCATAAGTAACCGGACATCCCTCCGCAATGGTGACACAGGAAAGCCAGCAGTTGCTGTCACCGTCAGGATTTAACGGATTCATGGTAAGCTCCGGAATATCCGCAAAGGCTTCTTCGTATTGTTTATAAATTTTCTTTTTGATAGCTTTGTGTTCTTCCAAATGAAGAAGCTGTCCTCTTCCGATCCCCGCCGTAATATTGCTCATGCGATAGTTATAACCGATATGGGAATGTTGATAATGCCTTGCCGCATCTCTTGCCTGCGTAGCAAGAAATGTTGCTTTCTTTGTCAATGACTCATCATCGGATACCAGCATGCCGCCACCGGATGTGGTAATGATTTTATTGCCATTGAAGGAATAAATTCCCATTTTGCCAAAGGTGCCTGTCTGCTTTCCTTTGTAGGTACTGCTTAAAGACTCAGCCGCATCTTCAATAAGAGGCACATTATGTTTCTTGCAAATATCCATAATTTCATCCAGTTTTGCAGGTGTACCGTAAAGGTGTACCACAATCACAGCCTTCGGATTCGGATATTTCTCAAAGGCTTTTTCAAGAGCCTTCGGTGACATATTCCAAGTATCCTCTTCGGAATCGATAAACACGGGCGTTGCCTTTTCATATACAATGGGATTGCAGGTTGCACTAAATGTCAGACTGGAAACAAACACCACATCTCCTTCTGCTACACCCAAAAGGCGCAGTGCCAGATGAATCGCTGCCGTTCCCGCACTCAGCGCAGATGCATATCCTGCTCCGGTATATGCTGCCATTTCTTTTTCCAATGCATTCACATTGGGCCCAAGCGGAGCCACCCAATTGGTGTCAAATGCCTCCTGCACAAACTGTTGTTCCTCGCCATGCATGGTGGGACAGGACAAATAAATTCTCTTCTTATCCATGAATTACACTTCCTTTTTGTAGTTATAAGTCGGAACAATCTCTTTAATCATTTCCCTGATATCTGCACTTTCGCTCTTTGAAGCCTCTTTCAGCTCTTTAAGCTGTACAAAGAAACGCATTTCATCAAGTTCAATAGGCTTTCCGATATGAATCAGCTTATTTGCGGTTTCTTTCATTCCTTCTTCTGCCATCAAAAGCTCTTCATACAGTTTTTCACCGGGACGAAGTCCCGTAAACTCAATCTTAATATCCTCATCTACCCGATAACCGGACAGACGAATCAGGTTCTTGGCCAAATCAACAATTCTCACCGGTTTTCCCATATCCAGTACAAAGATTTCTCCGCCCTTTGCATAAGCACCTGCCTGCAATACTAAGGATACGGCCTCCGGTATTGTCATAAAATAGCGGATAATATCGGGGTGGGTTACCGTAACAGGGCCACCGGCCATAATCTGCTTTTTGAAAAGCGGAATCACGCTGCCGTTACTGCCAAGTACGTTACCAAAACGTACTGCCACAAATTCCGTGTCATAATGCTTGTTAAAGGTCTGGATAATCATTTCACAGATGCGTTTGCTGGCTCCCATAATATTAGTGGGATTTACTGCCTTATCCGTAGAAATCATTACAAAACGCTTGGTACCGTTCATAGCAGCCGCATAAGCCGTCTTCCATGTACCAAATACGTTATTTTTAATTGCCTCATTCGGGCTTGCTTCCATCAAAGGCACATGCTTATGTGCTGCTGCATGGTAAACAATTTCCGGCTTATAATGTTCAAAAATCCAGTTTACACGGTTGGTATTACGGACTGATGCAATCAACACATCAAGCTTTAAATCAGGATAATTGGTCATCAATTCCTGCTGCACATCGTACACACTGTTTTCATAAATATCTACAATAATCAGCTGAGCCGGCTGATGACTGGCTATCTGCCTGCAAAGTTCGCTTCCGATAGAGCCGCCGCCACCGGTAACCATAACTCTTTTTCCTTTAACATAGCCTAAGATAGAGTCCAAATCAACCTCTATGGGGTCACGGCCAAGTAAATCTTCTACTTCCACGTCGCGAAGCTTGCTGATGCTGACTTCGCCGTTCACAAGCTGATACATTCCCGGCAAAGAACGCAACTTACAGTTTGTTTCTTTACAGATATCCAAAATTTCTGAAAGCTCTGCCCTTGATATGGAGGGCATTGCCACAATAATTTCATCAATGCCAAAAATATCCGCGCATTCAATAATCTTATCTCTGCCGCCAACTACCTTGATGCCTTGAATAAATCTGCCCCATTTTCCTTGGTCATCATCAATAATACAACGAATCACCATGGTAGAAAAGTTACTGTTCACAATTTCCTTGATAATCACATTTGCAGCTTCTCCGGCACCGATTACCATAACGGAAATACTGTTATTCTTGTTTTGCTGTTTATGCTTTAAGCTTCGGAAAAACCGATAAGAAAAACGACTCACAAAAATAAAACTGATTAGCATAAACACATATAGGAAGTAATAGCTTCCCGGAACCGCCTGCTGCCCTTCCACTTTAAAAAACTGAATACAGATACTGTAAAGAATTGCAGAAACCACACTGGAGCTTACCAAATTCTGCAGTTCCGTTTCTCCCGCAAACGCCCAAAGGCTGTGGTACATCTTAAACAGATACAGCACCAAAAGCGTCAGCACAATATTAACCGGCAAAAATCGGTTAATGGGGTCAATAAAGTAATCCGGTATTTCCGACATATCAAAATTGTAACGCATAAGCAGCGCCAGATAGCTTGCACCAATTACACTGATAATGTCGTAAATAATCAGACAGGTTCTCCGATATAGCAATTTAACGTTAAATGCTTTTTTTACTTTCTTTGTTTCTTCACTCATGTTTTAACCTTCATTTTGAAATACAAGGGGCGCAATAACAAGCATTAAAAGCAAGCCACAGGGATTGCTGATGTGGAAAATCCACTCCACCATTCCTGCTGCTGCCACGGTAATGACAATAATCATGGGCAATGCCGCATATGTTATTGTATCCTTTTTCTTCCGATAATACAGACACGCCTTAATAAATGTCACAACACCTACCAAAATAAATACAATTCCAGTGGGAATACCATGGTCAAAAATCACCTGAAGGTAAATGTTGTGAGCATGGGTCGCTATCTCTCCGTTTTCGAGAACTGCACCCATCTCCTCATGGCCTGTCATGTTTGATTGTTCTATATAGGAACGGAAAATATCCAGTCTTCCGTTGGTATAATCATCCTCTTCTTCATACCCTTCCGGCACAGGCATATAATCCGTGCTTGCAACGAGAAAGCTGTCAGCCACGCCGGGAATGTCAGGCAGGTTTTCTTCTTCTCGCAAATAAGTATCATCTATCTTAGAAGAGTCCATACTATGTTCCAGTTCATAAGCACGGATTTCTCCGTAAATATCAAATGTTCCTTCCGGAATGTTAAACACCTTTTCTGCAAATACATCCACAAAGCGGCCTACTCGCATGAAGTTCGGCGAATCAACATGTCTTCCTCTCATAACATCCTCAGGGCAGTAAAGACTGTATTCTATCTCATGAAGATGCGGATCACTAATCAAGGCAGGAATGTTTCTCTGTACCGTAAACGTAACCGGCACACATACAACCACCGCAAAAATAAAAAGTCCGATATTCTTAGCGATAAATACCAGCTTTTCTTTCCCTTTTCCCACTGTCATCACAATAACAGCAAACAGCAACGAAATACCGATTGAAAGAAACGCTGTTCTTGCCATGGTAAATATCATATAAGAGGACACCACGCCAAAGAAAAGTAATTCTTTCCAAATATCTTTTAATTTACGACTTTTTGCCAACTTACAAAGCAGAAGCACTGCTGCCACACACTCCACCATGGTAAGGTAAGTTGCCGTGATGGTTACCGTATGGAAGATATGTGTATAACGCGCATTCCGATAACTCACATATGGTCTGTGCAAAATGCAATAGCCGGTAGTCCACAGGAAATGCAACATAACACCTCTTGCAATATTGACAAGCAGTCTTCCTTTATGCTCCCACACACCGTAGTTCAAGTAGAAAAGAGTAAACGCTACCACCATGGCAACGCCCCACCATCTGCCGTTTCTGAAAATAATGAGCATTGCAAAAAATACGGCAAGAAGACCGGTGTAAAGCCATGCAGGTTTTACCAATTTCTTTTTAAACAAAGCAATCACGGTACGAATCACAATTAATCCGAGTAATACGGCAATCCACACTGTATATTTGAGTACCTGAATCTCAAATTCGTCCATCTCCTCTGTCAAGTGAGCCTGATAATAATGATAACCATATGCCCCTGCCAAAGCAAGATAAGCAGTATTACATAAATTTACAATTTCTTTCCACCTCGCCATGGCAATAATCACAAGAGAAAACCATAACATTTCCTTGCGCTCTGCCACATAATGATGAATATCATACAACCCATTTAAATATTCGCAACAGCCTGCAATGGTTCCCGCAATTCCCAAGGATTGCAACAAATCACCTGCATGGGTTTTGATATAATCCCATGTAAAAATTGCTTCCTGCCCGTCCCTGTTATGATTAATTGCATAAAAGAGAATTGCCGCAAGTAAAACAACTCCGATAAAGAATACAGAATTATCAAGCAGATACTTTCCGCAAAATCCTGTGGCAATGGCATACAGGCAAACAACAGTGAGTACTGCTACAATCGGATTCAATATTCTTCGAACCATCTTTTCTACGGTTATCAGTTTGTCCTCTTTCTTTTTGTAAATCAGCTTTACCGCAAATAAAGCCACTGCCGCAAGAAGTATGATAACGCCTCCGGCTATAAGCACTTTTTCTTTCCGCAGTGGAACTCCATAATTATAATCAGCTACAAGGCTCATGCCCTCCAATGTCGAATCCGCATAATACAAGGTTCCGAGATACGGCATATCAGTCAAAGATACATAACTGCACCCTACGAGAAATTCTGATTCTTTTCCCTGCAAAATAACATAATACATTTTTCCGACTTCCATATCAATATCAATAAGCGCAGACTGGAATCCCGGTATACTAGCAGCATCAATAATTACTTCTTCCTCACAAACCTGCTGCCATTGTTCATCTAAAATTCGCACATAAAAACTTTCACCGACATAATTTTCACCCAAATAAATATCTATGGTGTCCATATGATCATACTGCGCTACGATGCTTTGCAGTATGGTGTGCTCATCATTGGGCGCATAGGTAACACTCTCATCCTGCCACTCCACCGAAGTCGTTACCGTTTCATTCCAAATCCGAAGAGGCCATAAGGACAGCAACACCCCTATCGCCAAGATACAAATCACCCATTGAATTGCTTTGCTCTCATATAAAATCTTTTTCATTGAGAATTCCTCATTTATCTCTTATTAACCATGCGTAAGTATAGCACAGTTGTTGTCAATTATCAAATCCCAAACCATGACAGGTAGCAGGAACCATAGGAACACCACATATCTAACCAGATACGTCGGTCCTAAAATCACCGTGAGCCACAGAAGCAACGGCAACACATAAGGAAACAGTTTTCTATAGTCTTGGCTGTACCAGAAAAATCCCATCACAAACATCATCACCCAGAACAAACATCCGGGGGAAAACAGCATGGAAATCACCGGCACTTTCTGCTGTGTAATTTCCAAAGACATCCTTCGGTAGGACTCCTCCAACAGCGGCAGCTTGCTTTCTCTCTCACCGGGCTGTTCCACTTCAAATCCAAAGTAAGAGCTGTCTTCATAGGTATAAGTAAACACACTGTTTCCACGATACACATCAATCACTGTATCAGGATACCAGAAACCGTATGAGGTCATAAACCACGCATTCAGATAGGTAAAAGGATGCTCCACTCCCCACTTTATCCACAGCTTCAAATACTTTGCTTTATCAGCACTGAACGCTTCATTGTTAAAAGATACCTTTACCCCATCAGAAACCTTGGGAACATATCGCTCCAATGCTTCTTTGGGTAACACCTCGTATAAAGTATTGATATCTTCCTGTGAAAGCACATCCTTTTCATTCACATATACTCTTGCCATCTGCTGAATCGGCACCGTCAAAAGTTCCTGATTTTCCGAATCATCCGCCCGAAGAACTGTTTTCATTCCTGTACTGATAAGTAAATATCCGGCGAGAACAACCGCAAACAAAAGCAGTGCTTTTTTCCACACTTTGCAAATTCCTGTCATTTTACATGTGAATGTCAAAAAAACAGCAAATACTATAAATGCATAAAAACCATTATGACGGAACAATATCATCATAAGGCTTGCACTGCCGAGCAACACCACATGTGCTTTTTTTTCAAAGAATGTTTCCGGAGCACTTACCAATTCCCGCAATAGCACTACCATAAGTAATGCCATTCCCGTAAAAAGTCCGTCCTTTGCCGAACAGAGGGAAAACATTACTATGGTAGGAAACAGGCCAAAGTATAAGGCAATACCGATTCTTGCTCCTTTTCTCATCCCCTCATTTTTCAATCTGCAAATCACTACCGAAAAAATACCGGAAAGCGTTATCATCTGAAACAATGTGTAACAAGCAATTCCCAAATTATAAGAATCGGTTATCTTGTAAACAAGCTGAATGATGCCTCCCAAAAGAAGTACATGCAATAAAGGATGATGAGTCGAAAAATTTCTGGTAATTACCTGCATCAATTCATCCTGAGCATCATAAACAAAAAAACCCGGATACACTGCCAAAAACACAGGTACATAACACAGGAATATTGCAACAGCAGTCAGCAAAAAGCTTCGCAATTGTCCGCATTTCTCCTGCGCAAGACTTTGTCCTGCATCTTTTACAAGCAATTTATCCTGCCACTTCTTCTTACATTCCGACAGCCCATCCCAGCAAAACCGAATAACAATCGAAAAGCACACCGCCAGAACACCGATGTTCATCCACATCCCTGTGTCTGTAAATGTAACACTTTCTTTGTATTCAAGCTGTGCGCCGAACGCCATACAGGCAGAAAATATCATAGCCAAAAGCCCCGGAAGCAGCCACTTTTTTTTACTTCCGTCAAAACCCTTTTGCAGCATATGACAGAACATACCAAAAAATAAGAGCCACAAAAGCAGAGAAAAGACGCTGTTCGTGTACCAAAGAAAATCTCCCTTTGCACTAAACATGACAGGCAGGGCATACACAAGGAGAAAACCTAATATCCCCGCCAAAGGCTTTACGCTTATTTGTCGTTTCCTCACATATTCAGTTATGTCACTTCTCTGTTCCCTATTATCATTCATTTCTTTTCTTCTGCTTCTTTACCTACAATTTCTCTAATTACAAACTGCGGAGAATTATTCATGGAAATATACATTCTTCCCATATACTCTCCCACAAGTCCCATCATCAGCATCAGCATACCGCCCATAAAAACAATCACTGACATCAAGGCACTAAATCCTACCACCAAATCCGGCGGCTGAAAAAAAATCTTTTTCAGGATGGTATAAATACCGTATGCAAATCCGGCAAATGCACATGTGGTACCCGTTATAGTTGCTACCCGCAGCGGCTTCACACTAAAAGCCGTAAAACCATTAAACCAAAGAGAAAACAATTTCCCTAATGTATAACCTGATGTTCCTGCTTCTCTGTCCCTATGATTCACATCCACATTAATGATGTTTTTGGTAGTGCGAAGTACCAGACCTATCACATAAGGATAAGCATATTCATACCGAAGCATCTCATCTACCACAAATCTTCTTGCAGCAAAATAACTGGAAACAGCCAGTTTTTTAGGTTTTCCCAACATAATTCTGGTCATCAGCTCATTGATACGGCTTCCAAAATTGCGGAATCCTGAATGATGTTTTTGCCGGTAACTTGCATACACCACATCTGCTCCGCCTTTTATTCCATCTAAAAGTTTGCCCACTTCATCAGCCGGCGTTTGCCCATCATCATCAAGGCAAACTACAACGTCTCCGGTGACATAGTGAAAACCTGCCATAAGTGCACTGTGCTGTCCGAAATTTTTTGCCAGATTAATCCCTGTGATATTATCATTCTCCCGACACAGCTTTTGAATCGTTTCAAAAGTGTCATCCGGCGAGCAGTCATTAATCAGTACAATATCATAAACATACTGTTTCATCTGTACCATGGTATCCTGTATTTCTTTAATGACCCCCGGCAAGGTTACCGTTGAACGGTAACAAGGAATTACAAAACTAATCTTTTCCATTTTTACTCCTCTTTGGCCTTCTCAAAACATGCCATCAATATTACATCTCTGAATTCATTTTCCAAATAAACTTCATCTTTTAAATAGGCTTCCTGCACAAAACCGGCTTTTTCATAACTCTTCTTTGCCCTGTCATTTCCCGCAAGCACCCTAAGTATCACTTTATGAAGCTTTAACTTCTCAAAAGCATATGATGTCATCAGCTTTGCCGCCTGTGTCCCATAGCCTCGTCCGAGAGCATCTTCTTCACCGATAAAGATACCGTACTCTGCTTTGCGGTGTACCTGATTAATATCCCTAAGATACACACTGCCAACAGGCTTATCCTCTTTGGTACAAATAATAAACTGTACCACTTTGCCTGTCTTCACCATGTTTTCTATCCAGTTTCTATGACTCTGCGGCGTAAAAAGTGCCTGATAAATAAAATTTCTGCGCACAAATTCCTTATTTCGCCATTCTACTATCAGCTCGGTATCCTCATCCGTCATTTCACGCAAATAAATGTCACGCCCTTGCAATACCATATCTTTTTGCTCGCTCATAACAACCTCTGTATTCTTTCAATACTACTTACTGCCAACTTCAATTTATTTCTTGCGCAGTCAGTCGGTAAAGCTCAAATCCCGCCACCGGCATCTCTACACGCTGCAATACAACATCTCTTCCCCGGTCAGCATAATACATTACTAACCAATCTGTCTCTGCCCCTGCTTCCTGCACATAATAAACATTGTCCATGGAGACAAGTGCTTCCTCCATAGTGTCAATTCCAAATGCAGCAAGCTTTTTACGGTAAAGCGGACTCTTGCATGCCCAGCCACCCATAATATCATAATTATTCAAACTATTATCCACTTCTTCAAACATTTTTTCCGTATAAAGCACTGAAGAATACACATCGATGAAATAGAAATTTCCTTTATTCTCCGGTCGTTCAAAATAACCGTATAGCTGCTGATATCCTATATTATTCTGCGCTTTCTGTATCACATCTGCATCAGTTCCTGGTATAGAATACTTTACAAATAGTATTCCCAGAAAGAAATACACCACACCAAACATCAGCCCACTCTTTCTTTGTCCCTTGAGCACTCTAAGTTGAAGTAATAACATCCCCAAAAGGATTCCTAATTCCATCAGATACATGGAATGACTGATTCTTACAGGCACTCTCTCTCTCATAATCAGCCAAAGCCAAAGAACACTGCGCACTGCTCCCAAAATCCACAATTTCCAACAAATCTGCCAAAAACGTGCCGTGAATTTCTTTTCATCTACACATAGCGCCGTAACAAACACCGCCACATACGAAAAAAGCACTATCACATTCCACGGATAATCACTCTCATTGTGAGATGGACCGTAAACCGTTCTTCTCACATAATTACCAAAGCTTTCTTTCAGCTTCTGCATAAAAGAGGCTTCCTGCTTACGGTTTGCTGCCGCATATTCTGCAACTTCTAAAAGAAGCTTTTCATCAATTTCTTCATCCAGACCAAAATTGTAATTCTCTAATAATTCTCTTTCACTTTCGGCAAGCCCGATACTTTCATAAAACGCTTCGTGTTCTGCATACTCCGGAATTTCCTGAAAATCATAAAGCTCGGTTCTGTTATCAAAATACTCTGTAAAAGTACGCCACTCATCGCTGCCGTAAGCAATCATATGACTGCCTTGCCCTACCAGGATTCCTGCCAGAATACCGCCGATTACCGTCAGATATTTCACCCAATTTGCTTTTGCAAAAATTTTTTCTTCGCTTCCCCACTTTATCACGCCTGCAACACATACAAGCGGAAGCACCAAAAGACACATTTCCGAACGAATCAGATACGCCAAAAAAACCAGCAACACGGAAGGTATATTTTTTATGATAAATTCTTTTGCAGACAGACCGTTGTCCGTAGTAACAAACAAAAAAGTGGCTGCCATCACAAGCATGGTACAGGTAATGGTATACTGTGCTGACACCAGGTGCGGCAAAAGCAAACCTACCATCACAAGTCCTTCCGTAAGCAACAACAAAACCTTCATAGATCTCTTACTGCAAAAACTAAGACTTCTATGGATTATCAGCCCCAAGCTTCCGTAATGGCATACACACAAAAACAAACCATACCACGGAAGACTTCCTCCTATCCTATAAAGAGCACTAATCAATGCACTGATAAGCCAAAGCATCTGAATATTATGTCCTTCCGGCTCTCCTGTATAGACACCTGCCAGAATATCCTTCATCAGCACATCATCATTCAAGTCAAAATAGTAATCATATCTGACTGCCGTAAATACCATGACAATTAATAAAAGAAAACATGTCCCTATGCAGTTCTCGTATTTCTTTATAAAATCTCTAAGCACCGTAGAATTCCTTTACTTTATCTGCAACATAAGCGGCATCTTCTTCCGTCAGCTGATAATACATGGGAAGTCGAAGCAGTCTGTCGCTTTCCTTTGTCGTATACTTATCTTCCCCATGGAAACGGCCGAATTTTAATCCGGCAGGAGCAGAGTGAAGCGGCACATAATGGGAAGCCGGCAAAATGTCCCTGCTACGCAAAAAGCCAAACAATGCTTCCCTTTCCGCCAAATCCTTTGTCTTAATATAGAACATATGCCCGTTATTGGTACAATGCTCAGGAATATAAGGCAATTCAATTTTTCCTGCCTCAGCAAGGGGGCTCAGCAAACCATAATACTGATTCCATCTGCTGATTCTTGCCTGATTGATTTCCTCTGCCACTTCAAACTGAGTATATAAATAAGCTGCATTCATATCGCTGGGAAGATAAGAAGAACCAAAATTCTGCCAACGATACTTATCCACCTGCCCTCTGAAATACTTGCTTCTGTCTGTTCCCTTTTCACGCAGAATCTCTGCAGTCTCAACAAACTCTTTATCGCGGATTAAAAGCGCACCGCCCTCTCCCATACTGTAATTCTTAGTTTCATGAAAGCTGAAGCATCCAAAGTCTCCGAAAGTACCGAGCGGCTTTCCCTTATAACTGCTCATAATTGCCTGAGCCGCATCCTCTACTACTTTCAGATTGTACCTCTTCGCAATCTCCATAATCTTGTCCATCTCGCAGCCTACTCCTGCGTAATGAACCGGCGCAATCACCTTGGTCTTATCGGTAATTGCCGCTTCTATCAAATTTTCATCTATATTCATGGTGTCCGGTCTGATATCCACAAACACGATTTTTGCACCGCGCAGTACAAAGGCATCCGCTGTCGACACAAAGGTATAGGACGGCATAATCACTTCGTCGCCCTCCTTAACGTCACACAAAAGTGCTGCCATCTCAAGAGCGTGAGTACAGGATGTTGTAAGAAGCGCCTTTTCCGTTCCCGTATTCTCCTCTAAAAAAGTATGACATTGCTTTGTAAACTCACCGTCTCCGCAAATGTGCATACTCTCCACTGCTTTTTTTACATTTTCCATTTCCTTCCCGGTGCAGGGAGGTACATTGAACCGTATCATCTATTTTCCTCCATTTACTATTCATATACCACAAAAGCTTCATTGGCAAACACCTGTGTATAGCTGTTTTTATCCATAAAACTCATAATTGCCGACAGTTTCTCATCAACAAGGCAAACATCTTCATCGGTTCCCCACCACTGCATTGCCTCAGCATCCTGCCTGTAAAATGCATCTAACTGTGGTGTCACAATCACAAGCGGGCGCTTTCCTTTTTCACTGATTTCCCCACTAATATCCTCCAAATCAGCTGTCAGTCGTTCCAAACTGTTGGTGTCCAAATCCGGCCAACTAGTAAAAATTGCAGGCGCTTTGTCAAGATAATAGGAAAGCCCGCAGATATCTCCGTACAGAATTAATTCCTTCCCTACGTATTCTGTCTCATGCTCCGTCATGAAAATACTGATTTCGTCCAGAGTTTCTGCATTGAGCGGAGTCGTATACATGCCTGCAAGCACCGCATTATTTTCCACCTTTACGCTTCTTTCTTCTCCATTTTCTCCGTCTTTAAAAACGTAGCCAAATCCAATTCCGATGCTCTGGACCAAAAAGGCAATCATAATGCCGCCGACCATTGCCTTAACGGGAAACAGTGTCACCTTTTCCGTGGCATCCAGGTATTCCCTGCCCCAAAGCACAAAGCGATACAACAGCCAGAATGTAACCGGCGCAACCAAAAACAGATTATTTAACGCAGGCCACACATAATTATTACTTCCGAGCGGCGTAACCAATACTACCACAAGCACCATACATCCGATTAGTTTCCACTCATCGTCCATCATCTTGGTAAACAACGTCCATATACATAGCACAATGGTAATCAGCAGGAAAATCACACCCCACTGAAGCGCTGATTCCTTCTGATAGTATCGGAAATTATACATTCCCCATCTTCCAAGTACGTAAAACAAAAAGGCAATGCATGCGCAGTATATAATCTTACGAAGCAACGGAAACTTTTCTTTCTGAATCATAAAGAAAGGAATCCCCGGTAAGATACAAAGTATCATATAAAGCATCCATTTAAAGCCCCTCAGATATGCAGACCAAATGGAAAGAAGCATTTCACCTAACGTATAATCAGATGCACTTCCTGCCATACCAAACAGCCCTGCAATCATCTCCCCGTATGCACCGATTCCGTAAAGAGCAGACATCACAGCAAACATGATTGCCTGCGCTGCCAAAAAGCCCAGCACACAAAGTCCTGTTTCTTTGGCTATCTGCTCAAAGTTCTTCTTTTTCAATGCACCGTAATACCAAAGTGCCACAATCAGGGATACTTCCAAAACATTGGGTACCCGCACCGCAACATTCAGTCCGAGGCACACACCTGCAATCACCAGACATACCGGTCTGCTGCCGGCCAACCCGCGAAACAGGAAGATAGCTCCTGTCAGAAAAAAGAAATATGTCATATAGTTGTATAAAATCCCTGTAGGACACCAGCAGAAGCCAATTGCTGCCACCTCTCCCAAAAATGCCATCCAGGAAGGCATTTTCGTTTTAAAGAAACGATAAGAAAGAAGCGCCATAGCACTGATAAGTAACGAAGTATAAATCTTCATTCCCAGCATAGTTCCGCCCATGGGCAGCTTCGTCAAGACAAATCCTGCCACATTAGACAAAAAAGTGGATAATACCCACACCCCCTCTGCCTGTGCAAAAAAACGATAGTTTCCAAGGCTGTAAGGGGTATCTGTCAAATCTACTCCCTGATTCACCTTCAAGAGAGGAAACAACAGTAAAATAACAGGAAACAGAATTTCGCCCATAACAGTCAAATATTTTTCTATCTTTTCATATCTCTCCTGCACGTTACCCCTCCTTCTTTGCGCAAATATCATCCAGTCTGCAAACAGCCTCTCCCACGAAGGTTTTTCCTGCCATTTTGCAAATCACAACAAAAATTTTTTCCCTTATCCAGTCTATGCAAACGCCTGCCGTAAACAGAATCACTACACATAACAAAAGTGCAAGGACAAATCCTCCGATGTTATCTGATACCGCTACTCCTATATTCCCCGTCAGCAACGGATACCAAAAGTGACGTAAATCTATGTGTTCATGTAACAGATAAATGCCAAAGCAATATTTCCCAAGATTGCGGCAAATCTCTGCTATTTTTCCTTCCCTGATATTCATACGGAAAAAGGCATAAAATAACCCGATTGCACCTGTAAGGCATAAGATAAAATTATAATGAAACAACACCTCGAAATAGTAAGAAAGTCCGCTAAAATTCGGCAACACTTTCCAAATTCCCAAAGTCAGTCCGAAAATAAGTATGCTACTTGCCACATACAACATAAGACCGTATTTTTTCAGCCATTCCTGATACTTTCCGCCGTATAGCCGCAGATAAGCTGCCACCAAATATACACATACAAACCAAATTACATCATAACCGAATCTGTCAAAAGCAAGTTTTACGGGCACCACACTTTTTACCACGCAAAACACCATAAGAAGCCCCACTGTTATCACCGCCAGTTGTTGTCTGCTCAGGGAATTTATCCCTTTGTTTAAAAACGGCATCAGTAACAATAAATAAAAATAGGCACTTGCAAACCAGTAATGTTCACTGCTGATAGGTAACGCATACTGAACTAAGCCGTAAATTCCTTCTAAATTCCAAACAGTGGGAATTCCAAGACAAATCAAAACTACCGGAATCAGCAGAGTATAAAACAATACTCTAAACCAAAAACGCAACACCTTGGACGGTTTATAGTTCCCCTCCGTTCCGTAATAACCACTAATAAACACAAAAGCATTGACTGCCACAATACAAAAGGATTCCAAAAGCATAGCCAGCACGTATTGAAACGAAAGACTTTCCGTCTGCACAGTAAGCAAATATCCTGACTCACGCACAAAATGCATGATAATTACCATTATCATAGCAACTGTTCTCAGCAATTCCACATTTGCAAGTCTCGTCTTTGCCACTACCGCTCTCTCCTTTCTGCCAAAATGCTGTCTTTTTATCCTTAGCGTTCTCTTGTCGCCTTACCGCCTTCAATCCGGTAAACCATGTCACACTTCTCAATGGTCTGTAGCCTGTGTGCGATAATGACAAGCGTCTTTTTACCGTGCAATCTGTTAATAGAATCCATAATTGCTGCTTCGGTATCGTTGTCAAGAGCCGAGGTTGCTTCGTCAAGAACAAGCACCTCCGGGTCTTCAAAAAGCGCTCTTGCAATACCGATACGTTGCCGTTGTCCGCCGGAAATACGGATTCCTCTCTCTCCGATACCGGTATCAAGTCCTTCCGGTAATCCTCTTACAAACTCATCCAGCTGGGCTTCTTTCAGGGCACGCCACACCTTTTCATCATCAATATCTTCATCTGCATAACCGAAAGCCACGTTCTTACGGATAGAATCATCTATCATAAAAATCGTCTGGGGGATATACCCGATATTCTTAAGCCATGACGGATAATGATCTCTGATTTCCACACCGTCCGCCAGAATTTCACCGCTCTGAAGCTGCAAAAGTCCAAGCATAATATCCACCACCGTAGTCTTGCCGGAACCGGATGTACCCACGATACCCACACTCTTACCAATGGGAATTTCCATATCCGCATGGTCAAAGATAAGCACTTCCGTGTTGGGATATTTATAAGTAATGTCTTTCAGCTGAATCTTATCACTGATTTCCAGCTTCTTTACATCAATCTTCTTCTGATAAGCCTCCTCATCATAAACGATGTTTTCGTCTCTGATTTCATCCTGCAGGTTGTCCGAAACTCCCATAAAAAAGGGTTCAAAATAAGAGATAGACGTTAAATGATTATTGATTCTGTTTGCACAGGGAATCAGTCGCATGGCAACAAGGGCAAGAAGGGTAAGCTGTGGCATGATATCAATCACTGCCACACCCTGCAGCAGTCGCACCATCAAGTACAAAATCATTCCTGCAAGAGCAACGGTCTCAATCAACAACCTGGGCGTTGCATTAAAAAGGTTATATCGCTGCACGGCACTGACATAACCTGCTCCGCACTTGGCATATTCGTTGATAAAATAATTTTCTTTATTTGCAATCTTAATTTCTTTGATACCCATTACCGACTGGTCAATCCACTTATAGAGACCACTGTAAAAATCCTGGTTTTCCTCACCGGCCTTTTTCATAATGGGTTTTAAAATACATTTGATTACCAAAAGTACTACCACCAAAAGCACTGTCACCGTAAGACTCATCCAAACATCCTGCACAAAACTGATTGCCACCAGACACACAAACACAATGCCTTCACTGGTAAGCTGAAGTAACGCAAGAATCAGACCATACATATTGTTCACATCGGAAGTAATACTTCTCTGAATCACCGCCGTGTCCGCATTTAAGTAGTACTCATAAGGACGTTCCATGAAATTTATCATCATCCTTCTGGAGGTGGCAAACTGGTTGGTGTAAACAAACCGAAGCTGAACCTTCTGCTGGAAGAACAGGAAAATGTTTTTAACGGCAAAAATCACAACAAGTCCTACCATTACCAAAATCATAAGACTCCTTGTATCCTCATGAGCAATACCAAACACATCACAAATCACACGAAGGTACGCATGCTTCTGTACCGCATTTTCCTCCATGACCACATTCATCACCGGAAGAATCATGGAAACACCCAGGGTTTCCAACACTGCACCGATTAGCATCATGAAAACCAAAAGCACCATTTTATGTTTCTGTTTTTTATCAAGTAAAACCATTAGTTTCTTAAATATCTTTGCCATTTAGTCTATCTTCCTCAAACCATAAAATATCATTATATTTTACCACAGCTACACTTATAAATCAATTTTTCGCCTGCATTTCGCTCAAAAGTCCGTAGCCCACAATTTTTAATTCCGCCAATCGCCACTTACTGCTCAGACAAACCATCCGTGAGAATCACTTCTGTTTCAGGAAGCTGTTGCCACATGGCATAATAAGTCACATCCTCAAAGACCGGCTTGAACTCGTCGTAAGCCACATCATTTTGCTGTGTATACCATCCCATAAACAAAGAATTATACCGGGTAGGATACGGTTCTGCTCCCGGCAGTTCACCATCCTTTACATAGTATTTCTTCCAAAGATACCCGTCCACCACAAAACTTACGCTGCGATATACCTCACCTTTCAGCCAAACCTCATCAAGAAAATTCATTCTGTTCTCAATGTAATATTTCAAATAGCGGATTTCAGTATCATAATCTTTATAATATTGATGACGATTTTTCAACTCATTCCATCTGATGTTGTCCATTCGAACCGCCTGCCTTGTTTCCGCTGAAAGAGCATCTATTCCGGTCTCTAAAAGATTCGCGAGATAAGGTCTTACTTTTTGCTCATAAGTAGTGACCACCTGCGCATAAAAATCTTCCTGCTCATACAAATCAGCAAACAGTGATGTACTGTAAAGATGGTCATTTAATTTCGTCACACCTATCGGGTTGCTTGCAATTTTATCTAGCGCACAATTGCCAAAGGTCACGTCGTAATCCCAAACCGGACCTGCATACAGCTTGCCGCCCTCAGCCTCCGGTTTCTTGTAAAAGAAGCTACTTGTGACACCTCCGTCATAATTCCGGCTTACTTCTTCAACCAAATACTTAGCAACAAAAGAATTCATGTCAATATATTCCGAATAATGTTTTCCCGTCTGCTTATTTACACCGTCTGCCTCTTCCACGGCATCCTGAAATTCCTGCATATACCCTGCTACATAATCCACCTGCTCCCGGGTAGCGTACCGAGGACTTTTCAATACATAAGCATCTTCCTGATTTGTGATAAATCCACTCATCTCCTGCGCATACCGCTCTTGGATTTCACGTTCAAGCAGATATCCGCCCGTAATATCCGCCTCTTTCACTTCACAATCCGTCCACTTTTTCATTCCGTCTTCCGAAGCAATGCTATCTATTTTTTCAAGTTCCGTCTCACTATAAACCGCCATGGTATTCTCCTCCATATCAGTAATCGCAAGACGCTCCTCATCAATCTCTATTTTTTCACAAAGATAATACACTCCGTAATAGACCCCGTTGCAATACAAATCCACGCTTTGTCCTTCCGGCACATATTCCATCTCCAGCGCCCTTGCCATATCGAACACAATCCTGTTACGCAACTTTGTTTCGTCATAACCGTCAGCCATAAGATTATAGTTCTTACTTTTTCCGAAGCCAAACAAATCAGCTTCCTTATCCAAACTAAGAGAATAAGACTTTTTCAGAAGACCGAAAGTAGAATTTCCTCTTCCCGAAATTTCTTTTGCACTACCTTCATACAACACTTCTCCCTGCGCATCATAAAGTCGCAATTTCCCTCTTTCTTCCGCTTCCTTTCCCGAATGGATAAACTCCATGCTTTCAGACTCAGTTTGTAAGGAAATAACGGGAAGCTGTGAAGAATGCATAAAAAACAACGGTGCGTTCTCTATCACCTGTCCCTCTTTATTATACAATACAAATTCATAAGCCTGCTCATAAGCTATCCCTGTCAGAACATCTCCCTCTGCAAGACGCTGTTCCCCTATGGTAATCCATCCGCCATCCTCTAAAGCCTCCACCTGCAGTCCGGCATCTTTTGCAAATCCCGGAAGAAACACATAACATATACCTTCTATATTTTTGTAAAGGTAAGTAGTAAAGCTTTCACTTCCCTGCTTAACCTCAAAAAGAACCGCCCTGAGAATTTCTTCTCCGGCCGGCATCCCTTGTTGTGCTCCCACATCCTGCATAAGTTCATTGTTTTGTGACGACTGTGTCATATTTTCGTGTAAATCCTCAGCAGAAGTATCCGTATCGCCAAAAGTCTCTTCCCGGTCTACGGAAATCGTATTCTTTTTTGCTTCTTTTATTATTTCACGAAAAGGCATATAACAGAAAACTACTGTCACTAACACGGTTCCTGCTACTGCCATAACTGTCATACATTTTTTCAGTTTATCCATCTCACGTCTCCCGACACTCGTGTCATTTTATATCTGTTCATTCTGTCTGTGTATTTCCGGCGCTTCGTATTTATCCATAAAATCTTCACCCAGAAATACTTTTTCCTTCGCAAATAAAATCGCATGGGGAACCGTAAATACCGAAATCACTTTATCAAATACCAGTCCGTCCACATAATTCAAAATTTCCATAGGAAATTTACCGTCAAGTACAATATACTCCGGAAACAGTTTATCATAATCCAAAACATCCCTCGGATGAGGCTTTAGCATAATACTCGCCTGTTTTCCATCCACAGTTCCGTACTCTTCGATAATGTCCCTGAAAATTCTCTCTCTGGTTTCCAAATCACATAACGGTTCCGTCAAAATCAAAATACGTGCAAAGTTTCCGACCGTTTTTGTATCACCGTCTGAATCTGCAGAATTTGCATGCTCCGATATGGAATCCTTTTGTAAAACTGCAGTAAGTTCCTCTTTGTTTTCAATAAATATAGAAACAAGAATATCTTTTGCCTGCGCAGATAAATTTTCTGTCAGTTCCTTTCGCGGCTTTTCAACATATTTAGGACATGGATACTGCAATACGGATATATCGTTGACTTCCATATCCAGACAATACTTAGAATAACCATTCTGAATAAAAATCAGATTGTGCGCCGCCATCCATGCTTTCAATCCGAAATGTCCCCTGTTATCATAACGGGCAGTATCATAATATCTGATACAGTCCAGTCCATCCTCCAAAGCATGATAATAAATGCGATGAGTACTTAAATAGTAGCCAATCGGGTCTGAATCGCAAAAAACATAAATATCCTTATATTCCCTCAAATTCACCGGAACAAAGGGTGCCAACAATTTCCCGAATTTCTTGGTAAAACGGATTCTCTGAATCATATTCTTAACAAGATTTCCGGTATCCTTCTTAAGCGGCGCAAGCTCCGGAAAAAAGCTCTCTTCCTTCTCATCAAACTCGATAACTTCCGCAAAAAGCCCTGTCTCTTCCGCCCTACTCTTTAGATTGCCAAAGTCATTGGACATTTTGCTCAGCATCAGGGAAGCCTGTCCCCATTGCATCTTATCTTTATTCAATTCTTTCAAGCATGCAATGTATACATGATAAAATGTATGGCAAATATAAATACGTTCTTTCACTTTGCAATTTCCTTTTTTCTTTCTCTGCAAATTATAGCACACAAATTTATTTCCTTGCAACGCGGAATGATGTATAATGTAATAGATGCAAAAGAAAAACAAGCGACGCGCAGCGGCATTTGTTTTTCTTGCATCTATTAACGAGCAAATCGTCTGCGCAGCAGACACTAATGCGCGTTAGCGCAGATTTGCGAGTGCGAAAAAGCAAAAGAATCAAGCGACGCGCAGCGGCATTTGTTTTTCTTGCATCTATTAACGAGCAAATCGTCTGCGCAGCAGACACTCTTGCGCGATAGCGCAGATTTGCGAGTGCGAAAAAGCAAAAGAATCAAGCGACGCGCAGCGGCATTTGTTTTTCTTGCATCTATTAACGAGCAAATCGTCTGCGCTGCAGACACTCTTGCGCGATAGCGCAGATTTGCGAGTGCGAAAAAGCAAAAGAATCAAGCGACGCGCAGCAGACGCAAAAGGAGTCCTAACATGAGCAGAAATCTTGCCATTATCACCGCCAGAGGCGGCAGCAAACGAATCCCACGCAAAAATATCAAGGAATTTTGCGGCAAGCCGATTCTTTGCTATTCCATCAAAGCCGCATTGGATGCCGGTGTTTTTGATGAAGTTATGGTTTCCACCGACGATAAAGAAATCGCAGAAATTGCCAAAGCTGCCGGTGCAAGCGTTCCTTTTTTCCGCTCAGAGCAAACAGCAAACGACTATGCCTCCACAGATGATGTCATTATGGAAGTCATTACGGAATATCAGAAGCGGGGCAAAGAATTTGACGCTTTCTGTTGCATTTATCCTACTGCTCCTTTTCTCACCGGAGAGCGGTTAAAAGAAGCAATGGCCCTTCTTACCACTGCCGATTCCGTAATGCCCATTGTTCCTTTTTCTTATCCGCCCCAAAGGGGATTGATAATTGGCGAAAACGGACTTGTAGCAAGGCAGTTCCCCGAATATGCCACCGCACGCAGTCAGGATCTTCCCAAAGTCTATCATGACTGCGGACAGTTTTATGCGTGTCGCACCAAACCTTTTCTTGACGCAGGCACCACCGATGTAGAAAATCTCGTTCCTCTTATCTTGTCCGAAATGGAAGTACAGGACATTGACACCTTAGAGGACTGGGAAATTGCAGAAATCAAATACAGGAGACTTTTCAATGAATAATGTAGCAGCGCCTTTTTACCGTATTAAGGAAAAGGATTTATTATATGATATTTCCCTTCTTCGTGATTCCCTTTCGAAGCACTGGGGGAATTTTGTGATGGGCTATTCCGTCAAAACCAACTCCCTGCCATGGCTTTTGAACTATTTAAAAGGACAGGGGTTTTATGCGGAAGTAGTTTCCGCCACGGAATATGATCTTGCAAAGCGACTGGAATTCCCCGGAAACCGTATTATTTATAACGGTCCCATTAAAGATAAAAAAGTATTTGAAACCGTTCTGCTTGCAGGCGGCTATGTGAACCTTGACTCTTCCGACGAGCTGATATTTATGGAAGAACTATCCTCTTTTTACCCTGACAGACAGTTCAGCGTAGGTGTAAGGGTAAACTGCGACATCGCCTCTCTGTGTCCTACTGAACAACTGGTCGAGGAGGAAGGCGGACGTTTCGGTTACTGCTATGAAAACGGCAGTCTAAAAGCTGTCATTGACAGACTGCATGTCCTGCCAAATGTTAAGGTGGGTGGATTGCACCTGCACTCTTCCACCCAGTCACGTACTGTTCAGGTTTACGGTGCCCTTGCACAAATGGCAGTCAACATTGCCAGGGAATATGCTCTTTCCCTTGACTATGTGGATATGGGCGGAGGGTATTTCGGCGGACGGGATGACAAGCCTGACTATCGGGATTACTTTGCAGAAATCTGCAAGGTACTGGGCACTTACTTTGATAAAACAAAAACCACACTGATTGCAGAACCCGGCGTTTCCCTGATTTCACGCGCCACTACTTTTGAAACAGAGGTACTTGATATCAAAGACATCCGGGGTCGCAAGTTTATTGTAACAAACGGCAGTCGTGTCAACTTAAATCCTTTGGTAACAAGACATGTTTATCCGCATCATATCAACTACAAAGACGACCCGACAGACCGCCCTATCGAAAAGACACAGTGGGTTTGCGGTGCCACCTGCATGGAATATGACAGATTATTTGAAATCACTGACGACAAAGCACTGCTGCCCGGTGACAAAATTATTTATGATACCGCAGGCGGATACACCATGTGCTTAAACCCATTGTTTATTCACTATTTTCCCGCAGTAATCATCGAAAAGGCTGACGGCAGCATCTTTACGGCAAGGCAGGCTTGGACAAACGATGAATATCTGCAAAAGAATTTTTGGGAATAAAGGAGCTCTCTCATGAACAAAAGTTTTAAAATCGGACAAAAATGCATCAGCGAGACCTCTCCTGCATTTATCGTGGCAGAAATTTCCGCCAACCACAATCAGGACTACAGCAGAGCCGTGGAAATCATACACGCAGCAAAAGAAGCAGGCGCCGATGCTGTAAAGCTGCAAACCTACACAGCAGATACCATTACCATTGATTGTGATGACGAATGTTTTCAGATTAACGAAGGTACTATTTGGGACGGTACCACCCTTTATAAGCTGTATCAGGAGGCATATACTCCCTGGGAATGGCAACCGAAGTTAATGGAAGAAGCAAACAAATTGGGACTGGAGTGTTTCTCTTCTCCCTTTGATTTTACTTCCGTAGATTTTCTGGAAGAAATGAAGGTCCCCGCTTACAAGATTGCTTCCTACGAAATTAATGACATTCCCTTAATCCGTAAAATTGCAAAACTCCATAAACCTATGATATTTGCCACCGGAATTGCTTATCCTGATGATATTGAACGTGCGCTTGCGGTTTGCAAGGAAGAAGGAAATGAAGACGTAATTCTTTTAAAATGCGTTTCCTCATACCCGACCCCTTATGAGGCAGTGAATTTGCGGGTAATTCCTACCCTTGCCAAAACCTATGATTGTCTGGCAGGTATTTCCGACCACACCATGGGAAGCATTGTATCTGCAGGAGCAATCCCCTTAGGTGCAAAGATGGTAGAAAAGCATATGACGCTCCGCCGGGCAGACGGCGGACCCGACAGCGCTTTTTCCATGGAACCGGAAGAATTCAAGAAAATGGTAGATGAAATCCGCATTTTGGAAAAGGCCCTCGGTAGTAGCGAATACGTATTGACCGCTACCCAGAAATTGGAGCACGAAGGTTCACGTTCTCTGTTTGTGGTAAAAGACATTGCACCGGGTGAAATACTGACTCCCGACAATATCCGTTCCATCAGACCCGGAAACGGCCTTCACACGATGTATTACGAAGAAATTTTAGGAAAGAAAGCCAAAGGCTTTTTGCAGAAAGGAACCCCTCTTGCATGGGAACTGATAGACTGATTTGCATCCGCACGGATGCCAACAACACAATTGCAACCGGACATATGATGCGTTGTCTGTCCATTGCCGATGCCTGTCTCCAAAAAGGAATGCAGGTTTGTTTTGTTGTCTCCGACGAAGAAAGCCGGTCTGTTTTCGACACTCTTGCTCCCAATGCAATCTCCTCTGAATATTTGCCCTTTGTTTCTGTTTTCATGTTACAGACAGCCCTTTATCATGACCTCGAAAAAGAACTGCCGGAATTTACTGACATGATTGTCGCAAACGAAGTGGATATCCTTTTATTGGACTCTTATTTTGTTACTCCGTCTTATCTTGAAACACTTGGTCAGGTAACCAAAACTGCTTATATTGATGATTTGAGAAAGTTTGATTACCCTGTAGATTTACTTGTCAATTACGACATTATTCCCGACGCTCTTACAGAGGAGTACAAGGCTTCCTATCAAAATGCCGGAAGCTGTCTGCTCGGAGGATTATACACCCCTCTTCGCCGCCAGTTTCATAATTGCAGCTTTACAATCAGAGAATTTATGCCGGATAGCAGTAAAAAGCCTAACATTCTGCTGACCACAGGCGGTAGTGACCCTCATCATTTCTGCCTTCATTTTTTGCAGGAAGCAAAGCAGATGCCCGTTACATTCCATGTAGTAATCGGAAGATTATATACAGATAAAGATGCCCTGACGAACTATGTAAAAAGACATGATAACGACAATGAACCTCAGCACGCCAAACCTTTTTCCGACAATGTAGCCTGTGATATTGTTCTGCATGAAAACGTAAGTGACATGGCTGCCCTTATGGCAAGCTGTGATTTTGCCATATCGGCAGCCGGTACCACACTTTATGAACTCTGCGCTCTGGGTGTGCCTTCCGTCAGCTTTACCATGGCAGACAATCAGATGGTAACCTCCAAGGTTTTTGATTCGCAAGGCGCTGTTTATTATGCCGGAGACATCCGTCCTGCCAGTGATTTTTCCTTGCGTGTCAGCGCTTTAAGTTACCGACCGGAAATAAATAATGAAGTCATTGAACGAATCATCCATTACCTGAAAGAAATGACGCTAATGTCAGATAATTATTCAAAAAGAAAGTCCGCGCACGAAACCATGCGCAGACTTGTTGATACCAATGGTGCTTCCCGCATTGCCGAAGCATTACTTTTGTGTATGAAATAATTTTTTAATTTCTTCTGCTTTTTTCCGAAGAAGTTCTTCACTTGTCCCCTCTAGCACAAAGTAACCTCTTCCCATAAGAGAATGTCCGTCCGATACAGAGTCCAGTTCTTCTCCCTCTTCAATAGTACAGTTCCAACAAATTAACTCACAGGTATCGTCTGCCGCCTCAGCTTTTGCCAATAACCTTCGAATTTCCTCCTCATCCGGCACATGCAACACTCTTCCCTGTATATCAAAATAATGAATCATCATACCTTTTGTAACATCCGGGGTAAAGCAATAGTTCTCTCCCGTGCGGTATTTGATATATTCCGCTGCCATATCCACCCCCGTACATAAAGGAGTAAATAAATTATGCAGATTATGCCCGGAGGGTCTCGCCGAAAGCTCGATTACAAACGGTCCTTCCTCTCCTTTAATAATATCCGCATGAATCAGGCACTCGGAAAGTTCTAAATGGGCTACTATCTTTTTCATGTATTCCCTGACGTTTATTGCAAAAGCATCATCCGGCTGCACAGAAAAATATGCCACAGCCTGTCTTGCCGGAGGTGGCGTATTTTCCTTATGACGGAGTAATACCATATGGAAATTCCCGTCTATCACAGCGCCGTCTACTCCGTATTCTTCTCCGGCTACACATTCTTCGAGCACATATGATTCTCCTGCCACAGCTTGCAAAGCATCCCGCAACTGTCCTGCATTTTCTACCATATAAATTCCCCTGCTACCACTTCCATATCTGGGTTTTAGAATCGCAGGGTAAGAAATCTCAATGTTGGGCATATTCGCACCACCGCAAGTGCCCGCTTTTAAAGCACCTGTAATTGCATCAGCCTCATAACATCTGCAACTGCGCAGCCCCTTTTCCTGTAACTTGCTGTGGAAGGCATACTTATCCGTACATAGGCGCGCCATTTCCTTACCGATTCCCTGCAAGCCAAGCGCATCATTCACAGCACCGATAGTCGTCAAATATCTGCCGATAGGCACTGTTAATACAAAGTCCACGTTTTCTGCATTTACAGCCTCTATGGTTGCTTTTTCATCGGAAATATCGACCACCAGTGCTTTGTCTGCCACTGCAAGTCCCTCTGCATGTGGGTTTCCGTCAAGTGCCACCACCGTAAGACCGTATTCATGTGCTTTTTCGATTGTATGAAGTGCCTCACTACTGGCACCGATAATTGCTGCTTTCATTTTGTACCACTGCGCCTTTCTGATTGTGCTCTTTCTTTAGTTTAACACAGCATAAACAACTTGCAAAGCATTTGCGGAAATGATTGACTTGCGATTTTGAAACAAGTATAATAGGAAAAGTGAATGGAGACGTATCGAAGTGGTCATAACGGGGCGCACTCGAAATGCGTTAGCCCTCCGGGGCACGAGGGTTCGAATCCCTCCGTCTCCGCTAAAATAAAAGTAGCGAGGAACGTTTTTTTACAGCATTCCCCGCTTATTTTTTGTCATTTTATAACCGGAATTTTTGATAACAAATGATGACACGCTGTCATTCCGGCGTATAAATCATGGAGATTCCTTCTTCTAACGCCTCACCGCTTACCATTCCGGACGCTTTCGCCACCACTTCCCCCTTTTCATTAATCAGATAAGTGGTAGGAATGGAATACACCTGATAAGCATATGCAGCTTCCTGCTTGGTATCGAAATAAATTGGCAGCGTATATCCGGCCGACTCCATAAATGATGTCGCACTTTCTTTGGTTTCCTGCATACCGTCTGTCATATTTACAAGCAAAAACTCCACATTTTCACCATAGGTTTCATATGCGTTTTGGAAATCAGGAAGTTCCATCTTGCAAGGTCCGCACCAGCTTGCCCAAAAATTGAGAACCATCGGCTTCCCCACAAAGGAATATAAAGTCACTTCTTCCCCTTCTACATTTTCTACCGTGAAATCAATTGCCATATTCTCAGTGTTCGATGCTTCCGGTTGTTCACCCTTATCACTCTCCGTCATCTGCATCTTACTATCACTGCTTTCCTCTGCCACGAAACCGCCTTCCGGAGCATAATCCTTCATAAGCGACTGATACAATGCATTGGCTCCTACTATCAGAAGTACAAAAAGTACTCCCGCTATCACCAATTTCATATATTTTTTCATAACAAAACCATGCCTTTCCGCATCCTCCGCTTAAGCACTAAAAAATGCAAGCAAATAGCCAAAAGTTCCTGTCATCATCATAATTCCCACTATCACCAAAAAAATCCCCGACACAAGATTTATCAACCGGTAATTTTTCTTGATTATCTGAAACGTTTCTTTCAGTCTATCAAGTAATAACGCACTGATAATAAAAGGGATTCCCAGTCCTGCCGAATAAAGCACAAGCATCAGTATTCCCGCCGTCACAGTGCCTTTTTGGGATGCCATCATAAGTGCCGAGCCAAGAAAAGCCCCCACGCAGGGCGTCCACCCCACGGAAAAAACAACGCCAAACAAAACTGATGTCCCAAAGCCAATCCGCTGAAATTCCACATTTGCTTTTCTGCTGCCGTTCAAAAATCCGATATTCAAAACACCGATAAAATTAAGTCCCAGCACCACTACCACTGCACCGGTTACCAAATTTACCATGGTTTCATATCTTTGCAAAAGGCTGCCTATCACACCGGCAAACGCACCCAGTACCACGAATACAATTGCAAACCCAATCACAAAACCCGTTGCATTTTTTAGCGTCTGCTTCTTTCCGCTCTCTCCTCCTGCGAAATAAGAAATATACACCGGAAGCATGGGAAGAATGCATGGAGAAACAAAGGTAATAATCCCCTCTAGAAACGAAATCACATACTGCATATCGTTCCTCCGGGCATTATGCCTTCAGCATCTCTAAAATAGCATCTTTGGATATCACACCGCTGTTTCTGGCAATCACCTCTCCGCCTTTAAAAACCATCAAAGTAGGTACGCTCATAATCTTATACTGAACGGCAAGCTCCGATGCCTCATCAATATCTATTTTACACACTTTAGCCCCTTTTACCTCTTCGGCCACCATCTCTACAATGGGTGCGAGCATCTTACAAGGACCGCACCATGTCGCAAAGAAATCTACCAAAACGGGAACATCTGCTTTTAATACTTCATTTTCAAAATTTTCTTTTGTTACATGAATTGCTGCCATATCTGTTTCCTCCTGTTCTCGATTCAATTATTTTATCAAATATATTTCTTTCTCTATTATAACCACTTCTGTCTATAAATTGCAAAGCCTATTCATTGACTTGCATGATTCTAACCATTATAATGAATATTATTGCTAATTGTGGAGTGACGATATGTTTACAGATGAAAAAGACAATCTTCAATTTTACCAGTCAAAATATGAATATTATCAAAAATTTGCTTATTATGTAATTATTTGTGCATCTCTTGCAAGTATCAGTTATTTTATATCAGATTGCCAGTTATTCGGAAGGTTTGCAAGGGAAACTTTACTTCCCCGTACTTTTATTTTATTACCTTTGGCATTGTATATTTATATATATCCCAAAATAAACAACTATAAAATTATGGTACCGGTGAATTATCTCATCATTCACTCAATTATGTGGAATACCATCTGGGCAATTGTTTATCTGCCCGACAAGACCCACGCCAGCGAAGGCTTCATCATCATGCACCTGATGTTTTTTGCCATCGGCTTTTGTGCCCCCATTCGCTATGCACTTATTGCGCACAGCCTTGTAATTGTCAATATTTTGGTATCACATCTTTTTAACCATTACCAGAATCTGGACATTATGCTTTCTCTTGGCATTCCCTGTGTTATCGGCATTTGTGCCGCCCATTACTTTATGGAAGAAATTTATGCAGACCATTATATCACAGCAAAAAAGCTGGAATTCATTTCCGGTTACGACGCCCTGACCGGTATATACAACAGAAATATTATGAACGAAATCATCCAGGAAGGAAAAAAACAATTTATTGACGAAATCGGACGTACCTGTGCCATACTTCTGTTTGACATCGACCATTTCAAACAGGTAAACGATACTTACGGTCATATGAAAGGTGACATTGTGCTGAAAAGTCTGGTCAATGCAGCATCCAGTGTTTTGGAGCCAAAGGATTATCTGATTCGCTGGGGCGGCGAGGAATTTATCATGATTCTCCCTAAATGCAACGAACCTGAGGTTGCCATTGAACGTGCCGAAAGGCTGCGTCAGCTTGTCGAGCGAACCGATAACGGCGTTTGCCCGGTCACAATATCTGTGGGTATTGCATTTTACAACGGAGAAGATTACCAGATTATTGTAGACCGCGCCGATAAAGCCCTTTATATGGCAAAGGAAAACGGGCGTAATCAGGTACATATCTATCAATAGAGTTTATGTTTTTATGTTATTTGAGGAAATTTTATGTTACAGAATTTTAAAAAGAAATTTATCGGGGATAAAGAGTTTTATCAATATGTACTTCTCTTAGCAGTTCCTATGATTATCCAAAATGCCATCACAAGCTTTGTGAGCTTTTTGGATAATATTATGGTCGGACAAATCGGTACCGAGCAGATGTCCGGTGTTGCCATTGTCAACCAACTTATGTTTGTGTTTAACATCTGTATTTTCGGCGGAGTTTCCGGTGCCGGTATTTTCGGCACACAATTTTTTGGAAAAGGAGACTATGAAGGGCAAAAATATACCTTCCGTTTCAAACTTTATGCCTGCCTCATTATTGCCGGCATTGCACTCCTTCTTTTCGGATTTGCCGACACTCAGTTAATCTCCCTGTACTTAAGTGACAATGGAAGCGTTGGCAATATAGACCTTGCACTGACCTACGGCAAGCAGTATCTTGCCATCATGATGATTGGTCTGATTCCTTTTGCAATCAGTCAGACTTATATCAATACCATTCGAGAAACCGGACAGACATTAATCCCTATGATTGCGTCTCTGGCAGCTGTTTTTACCAATTTAGTCTTAGATTACGCTTTTATTTTCGGTATCGGTCCGATTCCTGCCATGGGCGTACAGGGTGCAGCCGCTGCAACTGTGATTGCCCGCTTTATTGAGTGTTTTATTGTAATTATCTGGACACATACACATACCGATAAAAATAAATATATTGTCGGTGCTTACCGCAGTTTCCACATCCCCGCTCCTATCTTAAAGTCTATCTTTAAGAAGGGCGCACCTTTGATGCTCAACGAAATGCTGTGGGCATCCGGTATGGCGGTGATTGCACAGTGCTATGCCGTAAGAGGTCTTGAGGTGGTAGCTGCGCAGAATATTTCTTCTACCATTACTAACTTATTTAACATTGTTTATATTCAGTTAGGCGGATGTATTTCTATTGTGGTAGGACAATTGCTCGGTGCAGGAAAAATTGAAGAAGCAAAAGATGCCGATAACAAGATGATATTTTTCAGTGTCAGCTGCTGTGCAGGGGTATCCGTTCTTATGGTATTGCTTGGTGGGCTTTTCCCTTCCATTTACAATACAGAAGCAAGCATTAAGGCACTTGCAGAAACATTTATCATCATTTCCGCTTTGGTAATGCCTCTTTGTGCATTTTCCCATTGCGCTTACTTTACACTGCGCTCCGGCGGAAAAACCATTGTAACGTTTTTGTTTGACAGCGTTTATACATGGGTGCTTATCATTCCCTTTGCATTCGTTCTGTCAAGGTATACTGCCCTTTCCATCACTTTAGTATTCTTCCTGGTTCAGTTTACGGAAATCATCAAAGTGATTCTGGGATTCTTTATGGTGAGAAGCGGTGTATGGTTACAGAACATTGTGGACGAAACACAGTAGCATTCAGGCAGCCTCTTACAGGGGCTGCCTCTTATCATTTTATTTATGCACTTATTTTTCAGTTGAAATCAATTCTGCCGCCATTCCAAACAATTCTGCTGCCGGCATTTCACGATATACCATAATACTATAGCGGATATCATCCTGATACCACACTACATGAGATACTTTTGTCTCAGAAACTTCATCTGCTCCGCTCGAAATAAAATAGTCGTCACGCTGCATATTTGCTTCATCTTCCGCTGTCAATACATAGTCTGTAGGTACAAATTTGTAAGTATCAACATAATAACCTACATTAATCCCGGCAATCTCTATCCCGTTATCAGGCTTTCTCTCCATATCCTGTTGAGCATTTTCACTCCTGAGAGTATGAATATAAACTTTCTCCCCGCTCTTTTCATAAATAAAACCAATCTCACGGTATGTTGAAAGAACATTGTCATTTTCATCCATATCCTTGGTTTCACTCACATTTACTTCCTGAAATAAATATCCATTATCAAAATTTTCCTTTGCTCTCACCTGAAAACCGGCTTTTTGCTCTGCCTGCTGCAATTGTTCAAATTCCGTAAATACGTCTGCTCCCTCCGAAGATACAATATAAGATACCACTCCCGATGATGCTATACTTACCGTTCCCACAAGCAGACAACATACTGCCGCCATAATCATTGCCTTTTTCATGCTAAAACGCTTTTTCATTCCCATTTCCTCCATTTTTCTCTTAATATTCCTGTTCAGTTGTTCTCCCGGCATTTCCGAGGAAAGGGTTTCTTGTAATAATTGATTCATTTTTTCATCTGTCATAACCGGCATCCTCCAATCTCAACTTTAATATCGTTCTTGCTTTGTGCAACCTGCTTTTTACAGTTCCCTGCGGAACCTTGATGCACTCTGAAATTTCTTTTACGGAAAGCTCTGCGGAATAATACAAATATAACGGCACACGATATTTTTCTTCCAGTTCACGTACACATTTACGTACAAGCATCTTCTGCTCCATGCGCAACACTTCTGCTTCCGGTGTCTTTGCATCATTTATTATCATCTCACATTTCGGTTCGTCCAAAAAAACTTCCGGCATTTCACCACCGGCTATCCTTTGTCTCCATGCCCGCTTTCTGCTCCTGTTTTTCCATAAACGCACCGCAATGGAAAGAAGATAGCTTTTCGGATTTTGATTCAAGTCTATTTTTTCCGCCATTTCTGCCGCTTTTAAGAAAGTGTCCTGATACAAATCCTCGCCATCCTGCAAATCACCCGTAATGTGTTTGCAAAATCCGTATATCTCTTTTCCATAGCAATCAATGCATTGCTCCAATTCCGTAATTGTCATTTTTATCCTTCCATGTTAAATCTTATTATTTTCTTAGACGTCTAAGGGAAACCCTTTCACTAATACATTGTAATAACTTTCTAATCGGTTCAAAAAAATAATATTTTTCGTAGGCCGTTTTATCTTACAAAAAGCCAATATCGGCATTTTCACACATCCGATATCGGCTTAATCATTTCCCGTCTTAACTTTCCTTATTTAATTCTTCCTGCGCTCTTCTCTCTTCCTTTTCCTTCTTTACTCTTACACGAAGTTCTTTAAAGAAGTCTTTCAGCATCTGAGAACATTCCTCCTCAAGCACGCCTCTCGTCACCTTTACCTGATGATTAAATTCCGGCATTTCAAGTACATTTAATATGGAACCGGCACACCCTGCTTTCGGATTCATACACGCCATCACCACTTCGTCAATTCTTGCCTGTACAATAGCTCCGGAACACATTTGGCACGGTTCTAGGGTAACATATAACGTACACCCTTCCAAACGCCAGTCTCCCATCTTTTTACTTGCTTTATTAATTGCCGTTATCTCCGCATGCGCAAGCGTATTTTTGTCTGTATTGCGACGGTTATAACCACGCCCGATAATTTTTCCTTCATACACAATCACACATCCAATAGGCACTTCTCCCAGCGCATATGCCTTCTTCGCCTGGCGGATTGCCTCTTTCATGTACTTTTCCTGTTCCGTCATTACCATTACCTCTATTTACTTCTAATCAATTCCACGAAGAGAAACCTCTCCCGTCACATAAGGAAGATCTTTTATTCGCTGTACTAATGCTTTCATCTCTTGTTTTTCATAGGCATGAAATTTTTCGCCCTCACGAGAATGGCACATCTCTTCCGCCTGAATTCCCCTGATTTCCTGCTCGCTTTCTCTGTATTGCTGTAAAAAATACCGTTGGCAACCTGCAATCCATTCACTAATTTTAACAATATCTTCAAATCCATGCAGCTCTTTCACCACAGTTGTCCGAAATTCATAAGGAATATCCGCACGCAATAAAATATTAACAGATTCCTCTATATTCCTAAGAGCAAACCCGTCCACTCCCACTGTGAGTCCATATTTTTCCTTACAATTTTTGATATCCATGGCAACATAATCAATAAGTCCATCTTGCAAAAAATGTTCCAATACTTCAGGACGATACCCATTTGTATCCAGCTTTACATCATATCCGATTTTTCTAATTTTCCTGATGAAATCAGGCAAGTCCTCCTGCAAGGTTGGTTCCCCACCGCTAATGCACACTCCCTTTAAAACGTTCTTCCTTTTTCTCAAAAAAGAAAGAACCTCCTCTTCAGAATATGTATTCTGAGCAGAAGGCCTAAGCACCAAATCTCCGTTATGGCAAAAAGGACATCTGAAATTACATCCCCCTGTAAAAATCGTAGCGGCAACACGCCCCGGATAATCAAGCAGGGTAGTTTTATTAAGTCCTACAAGTAACATGTATTTTTCTCCTCACGCGCAGCATACACACCACCTATGCCGCTTCATACTTACGTTCTAAAGCAACAGTTGACAAATCATTCAAAAACAAATATACTACAAAAGTATCGTGTTTTTTATTTTCAGGGGAGCTGCCATGGCAGCCCTATATAAGTGGCGTTTAAGGGTTGGTCTTGCGCAATGGATGTCTGCGAACCGTGTCAGGTTGGGAACAAAGCAGCACTAAGCGGAATTTTCCATGTGCCGTAAGGGTGCCGACCCCCAGCTAACTGTAAAGGTAACGCATGGCAGTTTCCCTGAGGGTAAAAGCACGATTTTATTTTGCATTTTTATCTGTTGTCTGTTATATTTTGTCCGTTCCGGCGCTTCTTTTCATTTTTCGCCTTATACATTTCCCTGTCAGCGGATTCTATCAGTTCTTCCAAATCAAATTCTCCGGTAGGTTTCATCAACGTATATCCCATACTTGCGTCCAGCCTGTAAGGTTTACTGGAAACCGCATTATAATTATCAATTCCTTCCCGAATTTTTGCGATGTAGTCTTGCGCACTTTCTTCTGTAAAATCCTGACCAAGTACTACAAATTCATCTCCGCCGTAACGCATCACCAATTGCCCATGACTGCGAACCTGTGTCATAATTTTACCCATGGTTTTTATAAAATGGTCACCTTCATCATGACCGTACACGTCATTAATCCTCTTTAATCCGTCCAAATCCAGGAATAAAACAAACAGATTATGTCCCTTATCTCTGGCCTCGTTAATAATACTGTAAGCATACTTAAAGAAACCTGCACGATTGTAAACACCAGTCAATGTATCATATACCCACATTTTATTCAGCTTCTGCACCATGGCATTGAGCATATTCTGCTTACGGATATTCTCAAGCGCATTGTTGATATTCATAATAAAGAGATGGAACATCTCACTGTCTATCATCAACTTACTGTTTCCAAGCACACAGTATCCAAAGCATCTGTTCTGATAATGTAACGGAATTATTGTATAAAATTGTCCCTTACGACCATCAAAGTATTTAGCAGGAAGAACTTCTTCTACCGGATAATTTCCATGCATAGAGAATTCTCCGTTCTTGTATGCTACAGGTATATACATTTCAGAAGAATACTTCACAATATCTTCCAAATTTTCTTCCTGATCAATCTCCGATGCATCCCCACCAAACATCCCTTTTTTGGAACACATACACAAATAGAATTCTTTCGGATTCATCATCTCTAAGTATTTTTTTATCTGAACAATGAGACTTTCAAAAGTTGCCACTCCTGTAAAATCTGCAGAGGAAGACTTCAAAATCTCCGCATAGGTAATGGAATGTAATGTGGTCTTAATTGCCCTCTTACGGAATTCCACTTCATCCTCTGTATTTTGATCTACACAACCACAGCTTTCACTAAATACGGGCGTACATGTCAGTTCTTCAATGTCATCTTCTTTTCCGTCAATAAAATTACGAAGCTTCTGATAGGCCTGACGCCCCAATTCCGCTTCCGGTCTTTTTACGCTGGTAATCTTTGGACTGTGGTTTCTTCCCACATAAGCATAATCATACCCTGAAAGCAATACTTGTCCGGGAACTTCATATCCCAGATTTTGAAGTTCATAATAAGCTCCCACTGCCATTTCATCATTAGCAGCAACAATTGCTTTAGGAAATTTACCTTTCATATTATAAAAATACTTTACAGCATCTTTTCCGCTTTCCGGATGATAATCTCCATGATAAATGTACTTATTATCCACTTTAATATTGTGATCTCTAAGTGCGTGCTTAAATGCATTCATTCTTCCTTCAGCATCCCTATTTTCCTCCGGACCTGAAATAAATGCAAATTCTTTTACCTTATGAACTTCTATCATATGTTTCACAATTTCGTAAATTCCCAGTTCATTCTCCATGCCCACATAGAGCATTCCCGGATATTTTACATTTAAGCTCACACAAGGCACACCGGCATTTTTCACACTGGTTATTACTCTATCCATGACACTCTTGTCATAAACAGTATCCCCATGTATAATCACACCATCATATTGTCTAAAATCCGGAAGACTGAATATTGCAGTTTCTCCCTGACTGTAATAGGAACTGGAAAATGTCCACGCATCACATGTAAAGATGAAACAATCCGTTCCATCCATGGCTGCTTTTTCCAATATTCCACTGATAATTCTTCTTTGGCTGTCAAAACGTAAGCCACCCATCAATACTGCTATTTTCATATACTCTTATACCCTCATAGCAAAAAATCTCCAATACACTTTCATTATACATATCTTTTGGTTTATTGTCACTTAAAATCACTTCAAAAAATTATTAAATAAAAACTTCACGCATATAATAACCAAATTTTCCTATTTCTACTGCACCTGCGCTTTCAAATCCTTCAAAACCGAACATGACCGCTACCTGTTTTTCCCTTTCAAAAAAAGTTCCCGGCACTCCTAAATAAAAACATGTTTCACTATTACTTCCCATTTTTTTGTCTTTTCCTAAAATTACGTGCCTGTAATTATAAAATCCATGCAACAAAAAGCTGTTATGTACAAGTCTCTGACAGGACTCTTCTAAAATCAAAAAATCTTTAGGTTCTATGGAAATAAATACTCTCTCATCACTAAACGGATGTACATTGGGATATTCTTTTAAAAGTTGCTCCCATTTATCCTTGCAAAAATTTTCCTGTATAATGAGTTCTGTTACATTTTTCTGCTGTTCCGAAAATATCTCTGCTATTTGCTGTGATTGGCATTTTTTCTCCATCTCCTTCTCTAATACCGGTTTGGTTGTATGTACTTTGCGCGGAGTATGACTATGAATACCTCCCCATATAAACTGCATATCCAAGCCTTGCGCATATACCCCCTGCATATCTTCCCATGCAATACTTATGTTACCAATTTTTACCGTTTCACCTTGAATCCTCCATTCCTTTTCAAATGTTCCTATTCCATGCTGTAACGATATTGTGCCCAAACATGCCGATTCCTCTTTACTCTGTACCACAATCGGATAGTTTCCGGTTAAGCTTTCTCCTCCTTTTTTAATTTGCACCGATAGTTTTAGCAAATCACTACTACCGCAAAACTGCGCAAATCCTACATTACAAACTTTTTTATCATCTTCATATAAATCCAAATATATCGTCTTTTTTCCACGCAAAAACAATCCTGTTTCCTCCAATAGCTTTTTAACTATTGTATTCGGAATCAGGATTGCTCATACCTATGCAAAATTACACTCACTATGCACTTGTTAATAATTCAAGGAATCAAGATACTTCATATAATTCACTACCATCATGGCAATCTTGAAGGTGAGTGCATCATCAAACACTCTCACATCAAGACCGGTACTCTTCTCCAATCTTTCGATACGGTATACCAAAGTATTACGATGTACAAACAGCTGTCTGGAGGTTTCCGACACATTCAGATTATTCTCAAAGAATTTATTTACCGTGGTAAGAATTTCCTCATCAAACTCTATCGGTCCCTCACTACCAAAAATTTCCTCAATAAAAATTTTGCAGAGATTAACCGGAAGCTGATAAATTAAACGTCCGATACCCAGTCTGCCGTATGCATTCACTCTCTTCTCAACATAAAATATCTTACCTACATCAAGTGCCATTGCTGCTTCTTTGTAAGATTTGGAGACATCCTTCAGTTCCTGTACAATGGTTCCGTAAGCAACACGTACATTCATCATTGCCTCCGTACTCATCATATCAACAATCGTATTGGCTACCTGCTCTACCTCTTCGTATCCTTCACCGTCTGCAAGGGATTTTATTAAAATTACATTGCTCTCATCAACAGCTGTTATAAAATCACCGGATTGCGGCGAAAACATTCCGGCAAGCAGTTCTGCAGCTGTGCTGTCTTTTTCTGTCTTTGTCTCTATAATTAACACTACTCTTGGTACACTTACCTCCACATGCAGTTTCTTTGCCTTGTTGTAAACGTCTACCAATAGCAAATTGTCCAATATCAGATTTTGGAAGAAGTTATTGCGATCCAAACGCTCTTTATACGCTACAATCAGCTGCTGGAGCTGGCTGACCGCTATTTTTCCTATTACATAAGTATCATCGCTGTTACCGCGTGCTACCAGTACATAAGCAAGTTCTCCCTCATCCAAAATTTTTAAAAGATGACATGCTCCAATCACCTGACTGTCCGCCGGTGATTCTACAAAGTCCTTTATCAGGGATGCTTTAATATCTTTTGTATCAAAGGTAGTTGCAATTACTCTTCCGTCCGGGTCATATACGCACAAATCCACTCTGGTTATTGCACGTAATTCTTCAATGCTGTTTGTTATCACCTGCGCAGATATCATCTTTTTCATCCTTTCTGTTTCGAAAATAATAGAAAGTACGCTCTGCGAATTTCTATTATTATGAATAAAAGAGGGATGCTATTCGCATCCCTCCGGTTAATTATCTTAGTTTGTAATAACCTGTTCTGTTTCTTTGTCGAATACATGAATCTTTTCAACATCGAATGCAAATTTAACTGTATCACCAGGTCTTGCTGTTGTTCTGGAATCAACTCTAGCTGTGATAGGGAATTCAGCTAAATCGAAGTATAAGTAAACTTCTGCACCAAGTAATTCGTATACCTTAATCTGGGATTCGAATACACACTTAGCTGTTTCAATGTACATTTCGGAATCATATACATCTTCAGGACGGATACCGAAAGTAACTGTCTTTCCAGCATAACCGCCATCGATTAACTTCTTAGCCTTTGCAGGAGGAAGAGGAATGGAGTTTCCGGCTACCTTCAAGGAAGCTTCTTCACCCTTAACTTCTACTGTAGCATCAAGGAAGTTCATCTGAGGAGATCCCATGAATCCTGCTACGAACAGGTTAGCGGGCTTCTCATATAAGTTCTGAGGTGTATCTACCTGCTGAACAACACCATCCTTCATAACTACGATTCTGTCACCAAGAGTCATAGCTTCTGTCTGGTCATGTGTTACGTAGATGATGGTAGTACCAAGTCTCTGGTGTAATTTAGCGATTTCGATACGCATCTGTACACGAAGCTTAGCATCCAAGTTGGAAAGAGGTTCGTCCATAAGGAATACCTTAGGATTACGAACGATAGCACGTCCCATAGCAACACGCTGTCTCTGACCACCGGATAAAGCCTTAGGCTTACGATCAAGAAGGGGAGTTAAGTCAAGAATCTTAGCTGCTTCTTTAACCATCTTATCGATTTCATCTTTCGGAACTTTTCTTAATTTAAGACCGAAAGCCATGTTGTCATATACTGACATATGAGGATACAGAGCGTAGTTCTGGAATACCATCGCGATGTCTCTGTCCTTAGGTTCTACGTCGTTAACTACTCTGTCACCGATTTTTAATTCACCGGATGAAATATCTTCAAGACCAGCAATCATACGAAGAGTTGTAGACTTACCACAACCTGAAGGTCCTACGAAGATAATGAATTCCTGATCTGCGATTTCAAGGTTGAAATCTTTTACTGCTTCAAATCCGTTAGGATATACTTTGCAGATGTTTTTTAAAGATAAACTTGCCATTTTTATTTGCCTCCTTAAAATTTTTAATACCAAGTCTGAAAATAGTGTATCGCACTTTGCGGAAATTAGCTATGCCACTATTCCACAAAGATTTTAAATTCCATTGTAAAAAATGCTTATAAACTTTGTTTTTTTTATGTCATTCTGTCACTTTGCCCATCAAAACACGGTTTTAATGTACAAATTGTACAAACCCTTATATTTCTTCTTTTTCTTCCCGGTCTCTGTCATCATAAAATGCCAGCTGATTTTTTCCACGCTGTTTTGCCTTGTAAAGTGCTTTATCCGCAGACTTGTACAGGCTGTCAAAATCAGCGCCGTGCTCAGGGAATACAGCCGCACCGATACTTGCGGTAGCAGAATATTTTACATATTCTCCGGCAGTAAAATCTTTAAAGAACCTTACCAGTTTTTCCGCTTCTCTGAGTGTATTGGTATCATCCTTCAAAAACTTAAGGAAAATCATAAATTCATCACCGCCGGTACGTCCGATAATATCCGTAACACGGAAAACGGAACCAATCTGATTTCCCAGAGAACGAAGCACTTCGTCACCAAAAGCGTGCCCATGGTTATCGTTGATCTTTTTAAAATTGTCAATGTCAAGTACAAACAGCATTCCGAGAGAATTGGGGTTTTCTTCCATATATTCCTTAATTTTTCTCTCTGTTGCCAGCTTGTTATTAAGACCTGTGAGCAAATCCGTGTCAGCTTTTTCACGAAGCATCTTGTCTTTTTCTTCGTTTCTGCGTTTGCTGACCATATTAATGGCAATCACAACGCCCAGGAAAATCACCACTATAACGAGCAGTTCCACAAGCATGGTGCTGGTAGTTGCCCAGTGACCGTTCTCTCTTTCATCCACATAATCCTGATTAATACCAATAATTAACGCCCAGTCATTAACAGAAAGGGGATAGTAAACCAGAGTTCTTTCTTCTGCTCCCACTGCTGCCTGTAAGCTTCCTGAAATTTCATTTTTTATCTGGCTTCTTGCTCTGGATAATCTGTTTTGATACTGGGTATCTGTTACGTTTACCCACAAATTGTTTCCCTGTAAAAAAGCACTTTCCACATCGCCTCTTGCAAGAATCTGCCCGTTCGCATCAATTACCGCGGAAAACGCATTGGAGTCAAATTCCGTATTTATTTTAATATTTTCTGCCAATGTTTCCACAGAATAGTACAGCAGTATATTCTTGGTAATGCTTTCTTTTAACGGAACAACCACTATCACTGCCGATTCGCCGCCAATCCCGTCATTTTCCGCATAAATATGGCGTACATCAGCCGCCTGATATACCATGTAATAATAGCTGCATGTAGTCAGATCTACTTCACTGCCGTCTGATCTGACACCGACACCGCTGCCTTGATGATAAACCACTTCATAGGCATTGGTATTCTGTAAAAGCGCTGCCATGGCAGCTTCCAACGCATCCTCGTTGCCTTCATCCTCGGCAAGGATTGCAGATGCCGTTTTGCCTGCCACCTTCATGGTCTGCAAATCACTATGTACTTTTTCGCCGTATTCCTCCGCTACCGAAAGCATATCCGACTCATTGGCAAGCACGCCTTCCAATTTTATCTTGGTAAAAAAATTGAAAAACATAACCGCTAACAAGCCAATAAACAATACAATAGGTACCATCCACTGGAGTAATATTTTACTATGTTCTTCGTTCATCTCAGACTCCTGTTTATCCTATTTCACAGTTCTATTTATGTCTTCGAATTATGTCCCACTCTGCTGTTAATTTTCTATTCAATGCCGTCATTTTCCTGCATGACGCCTGTTTCTGTGCCTTCCTGTGTCTCTTCCTCTTCAATGAACCACTCATCTGCCTCTTCCTCTTCCTGAGGCTCAAAGCGCTTAAAGGTTCCGTTATAGAGCATCGCACACAAAACGGCAGGTCCCGAAATACCAAAACAGAACACAACCGGCATCAACTGCGGCAGGAAAATCGCTATGGCCACCGGAATCACCCAGCAGACCATCATTAAAATAGTCTTCGGAAACGCCAATATACCCATCAGTAATGAATTTTTGTATGTATTCTTTACTGAGTTTTCAAATCTTGACAGTAACGGAAAAACATGCATGGTTGCAAATACAATCAAAATTGCCGCCACCAAAAGTACAATCTTAAGCCAGCTCGGGAAATTAATACCGGAATAGATAAATATAATTAAATCTCCCAATAAAATAAACATCACTGCAAGCAGTATCAGCCAGATAATCGTAGCCTGCTTAAAATTCTCTTTAAAGGATTTAAAGAACCCTTTTACAATATAGCCTTCTTCGTTTCTTACAATTTTAAGTGCCACATAATGCAGCGCCGTCATGGACGCTCCTATGGTAAAAATCGGAATGCAACAGATTGCTGCCAATAAATTAAGTCCGATTAAATCTGCCATTTTGTTCAAAAAATTCATTACGGGACTGTCGAGGTCAAAAATTCTTCCCATTTCTATTCGCTCCTTATTTCTGCCAGTTCTTTTGTTTCATCGACCGGATATGTCTCCAAACTCAAGCACCATAGGCGTATAAATAATTCCGTCCTGTTGTCTCTCTGAGCCCAAATCCTTAAAGCCGAGGCGATGATAGAATTCAACTCCGTACGGAGAGGCATTTACCGTAAGCATGTTCTGTCCCATTTCTTTTCGGGCATACTCCGCCAATGCCAAAATAAGCGCTCTCCCTATCCCTCTTCGATGATAATTTCTATCAACAAAAAGCAAAGAAATGTGCTTGTCATTTCGCAGACTGATTATACCGACCACTTTCCCTTCATGGTAGGCTGCCATTACCTGATAAGCTCCCATCACAAACATTCTGTTCAAAGCCGGATCTGTAATAAAGTCTTCGAAGCTTCTGACCCCCTCCGGAGGATATACATCCCCTTCAAATTCCAAGAAGGTTCTCCACGCCAGTCCCATAGCTTCTTCCCACTCATCACGATTTAAAAATCGTATTTCGCATTGAATCTCGTATGGTATCTCTCCGCTCATTGCTCTGTCCTTCAAAAAATTATCAATGCTTTATTATAACAAATGATTATCAATTTTACAATGCCATTTCCTTGCCAACTTGATTAATTAAGGGCAATCCGTTCTCCACCGCGTAAGCGTTTTCCAGTGTAGTACGGGCAATCGCCTGCATGGCTTCCTTTGTAAAAAATCCCATGTGGGATGTTACCAGTACATTCGGAAAAGTCATCAAACGTGCCAGATTATCATCCGTAATAATCTGCCCGGACTTATCTTCATAAAAAAGCCCTTCCTCTTCTTCATATACATCCAGTCCCACACCGCCGAACTTTTTCTGCAAAAGTTCTTCTACCAATGCATCGGTATCAATCAGCCCGCCTCTTGATGTGTTAATCAGATACACACCGTTTTTCATGGACGCAATACTCTTTGCATTAATCATATGCTTCGTCTGCTCGGTAAGCGGACAATGCAGGGAAATCACTTCACAGCTGCCAAGCAATTCCTCCAAAGAAACATACTCAGCATCCAGCCCTTCTATCGGATATGGGTCATAACATAAAACACGCATGCCAAATCCGTTAAAAATCCGAATCATGGCCTGCCCGATTTTACCTGTTCCGACAACGCCGGCAGTTTTTTCAAACAAATCCATCCCCATAAGTCCGTTCAGACTCATATTAAACTCTCTGGTTCTGTTGTACGCTTTATGCGTCCACCTATTGATGGTCAGAAGCATTGCCATGGCAAACTCAGCAACTGCCTCCGGTGAATAGCTGGGAACTCTCAGCACCGCCAGTTTGTCTTCAGCTGCTTTCACATTTACATGATTATAACCCGCACTGCGAAGCAAAATAGCTTTGACCTTCATCTCATAAAGCGCATCAATCATATCCGCATTTACATAATCATTGACAAAAATGCAAATGGCATCATAGCCTTTTGCCATATATACAGTTTCTTCATTGCAAGCCGCCTCTATAAAATGAATATCAAATCCGTATTCTTTTCCCAAAGGCTCAAACCAAATCTTGTCATAAGGCTTCGTACTGTAAAATGCTATTTTCATAATAAAAACCTCTTTCCGCAAATAATTTCCCTAAGGATTTTTACTATTATTTGCAAAAATCTTTTATTTTAAAACTTTCACGGCCAACTTTCCAGAAAATTTCCCACGGATGTTTTTATTCCTTCCCAAAGATTCCTGAAAAATCCGGTGACCGCATTTTCTACCGCATCCTCAACCACTTCCGTAAAGGCTTCATTGGCATGTGCCATAAAATCGGCACCATAAGTATCGTAGAGGTTTTGGGCTTTTTCAATAATGTCCTCTCCCGAAAAACCCATCTCCTCCAGTTTTTCCATTACATCTACCACCTGTGCAGCCACGCTTTTATCAATGGTTACACCAAATTCCTGCTCAGCTTCCTCTATAGCATTTTTCAATCCGTCTTCTGTGGAAAGACTTCCGTCGGCAGCCTTCTCCTTTACAAAATCAAAGATTTCTCCTACCTTTTCCTTGTCTATCTTGGATAGGGCTTCGGAAACTTTTTCTTCCACACCGGAAAGAAGCTCTTCCACATCCGGCTGCTCGCCCGTATTGCTTTCGGTCGCCGACACCGTCATTGCCGTATGCAGAAACACTCCGCCAGACAACATGGCGGTCATAGCCAGTAGCACTACTGTTTTTTTCATAAAATCCGTTAAATTCTTCAAATCTGATACTCCTTCACACGCTCTGTAAGCCATGGATAAAGTTCTTCATAAATCTCTGCTCTGCTTACTTCATTGAATATCTCATGACGCAATCCGGGATACAATTTAATACCGATTTTCTGCATTCCCGCAGTTTCAAAATCTTTGTAAGCTTTTTTGACACCCTCACCATAGCTTCCTACCGGATCACCGTCGCCGGCAAGAAATAATACCGGAAGTTCCTTTGGCATCTTCTGCAGATTTTCAATTTTATTGGTTCTTCCAATCAGTCCGAACAATGTCTTGAATCCGTTCACGGTAAAAGTACATCCGCAAAGAGGGTCGCGCATATACTTCTCCACTGCTTCTTCATTGGCCGCAAGCCAGTCAAATCCTGTTCTGGGATTTTGGATTCTTTTATTGTAAGAACCAAATGCAATCTTATCAAGCAGTTTGGAAACATGCTTATCCCCCATAAAAAATCCTTGGATTTTAGCAATAGCCAAACCACTCACAATCAACGGCTGCGGCACATAACCGGTTCCGCAAATGACAGCACCCTGAATTCCGCTTCCATAGCGGAACAAATAATTTCTGAGCATAAAAGAACCCATGCTGTGTCCCAAAATAATATAAGGAAGTCCGGGATATTCCTCCTGTGTCATTTTCTTGAGGCGGTGCACATCCCTTACCACTACTGTAGCAGGATCCTGCTTGCAAAAATAGCCAAATGTTCCGCCTTCGGGCACAGTTTTCCCGTGTCCCAAATGATCATCTCCGGTTACCAGAAACCCTTTCTCAGCAAAAAAACGCGCCATTTCATCATAACGGTCCACATGCTCTGCCATTCCGTGTACAATCTGCAAAATGCCGATTATTTTTCCTTCCGGCACCCAGCGAATGGCATGTATTTTGCTACTCCCGTCTCTGGAATCAAATGTAAATTCCTCTTTTCTTATCATTGTGTAACCCCCGTAGCCAACTAACAAATTTCCGCGCCTGCAGGCATTTCTTTTTCAGGTACCATGAGTGCCAGATTACCTTCTGCATCCTCTGCACAAAGAAGCATGCCTTCGCTCATCACTCCGGCAAGCTTTGCAGGCTTTAGGTTCACCAGAACCATCACCTTTTTGCCCACCATTTCTTCCGGACTGTAATGCTGCTTAATACCGGATACAATCTGTTTTACCTGACTTCCGATTTTTACCTGGGAGCAAAGAAGCTTCTTTGATTTTGGCACTTCCTCGCAGGCAATAATTTCCCCTACCTGGAACTGCATTTTCATAAAATCATCATAGCTGATTTCTTCTTTGGCTTCGATGTCGATTACGGTTTCCTCCACCTTTGCTTCTGCAGCTGCGTCTGCGCCTTCTGCCGCTTTTCTTTCTGCAAACATGGCTTCTGCCTTTTCTACCACTTCCTTTGCATCCAGTCTCGCAAAAAGAATTTCAGGCTTATCGGTCACCTTATTTCCGGAAGGATAACCTCCTGCTGTCTGTGTCTCTTCAAAGCTTCTGATGGAAGTATTTAACTGGGATACAATCTTCTCTGCAGTCTTAGGCATAAAAGGCTCAATTAAGGACGCACCTGTTACAATGCTGTCTACTAAATTGTAAAGTACGGTTGCAAGTCTGTCTTTCTTTGCCTCATCTTTTGCAAGTACCCAGGGTTCCGTCTCGTCAATATATTTATTACAACGTTTGAACAGTGCAAAAATTTCAGTAAGTGCATCTGCCACACGAAGGTCTTCCATCTTAGCTGCCACTTTGGCATAGGTTCCTGTTACCACCGTCTTTAAGTCTTCGTCTACCGCTTCGCTGACACCCTTATCAGCCACCACGCCTTCAAAATACTTGTTGCTCATGGAAATGGTTCTGTTTACAAGATTTCCCAATGTATTGGCAAGGTCAGAGTTGATTCTCTCTACCAAAAGCTCCCAGGAAATGGTTCCGTCATTGTCAAACGGCATTTCATGAAGCACAAAATAACGAACTGCATCCACACCAAAGAAATCCACAAGGTCATCTGCATAAATCACGTTTCCTTTGGACTTACTCATCTTACCGTCACCCTGTAACAACCACGGATGACCAAACACCTGCTTGGGAAGGGGTTCACCCAATGCCATCAGGAAAATGGGCCAGTAAATGGTATGGAAACGGATAATATCCTTTCCTATTAAGTGAAGGTCAGCAGGCCACAATTTCTTATACTGGTCACTGCTTTCTCCGTCACATTCATATCCGATACCTGTAATATAGTTAGTAAGTGCATCCAACCATACGTAAACTACATGCTTATCATCAAAGTCAACAGGAATTCCCCACTTAAAAGAGGTTCTGGAAACACAGAGATCCTGAAGTCCCGGAAGCAGGAAGTTATTCATCATTTCATTCTTACGCGATACCGGCTGAATAAATTCCGGATGAGTATTAATATGCTCAATCAGACGGTCTGCATACTTGCTCATTTTAAAGAAGTATGCTTCTTCCTTTGCCGGCTTTACTTCTCTGCCACAGTCCGGACACTTGCCGTCTACCAACTGTGATTCCGTCCAGAAAGATTCGCAGGGCGTACAGTAAAGTCCCTCGTAAGAGCTCTTATAAATATCTCCCTGATTGTATAATTTCTTAAAAATCTTCTGCACCTGTTTTTCATGGTAATCATCTGTGGTACGGATAAATTTATCATAAGAAGTATCCATCAGATTCCACAAATCTTTAATGGTTCCTGCTACGTTATCCACAAATTCTTTGGGAGTTACGCCTGCATCCTGTGCTTTCAATTCAATTTTCTGTCCGTGTTCATCTGTTCCTGTCTGAAAGAACACATCATAGCCGTCTTTTCTTTTGAAACGGGCAATACTGTCCGCCAAAACGATTTCATAGCTGTTACCGATGTGGGGTTTACCCGAAGTGTAGGCAATCGCCGTTGTAATGTAATATTTTCCTTTGCTCATGTTTGAACTCCTTTCAATAAATACCAAACGACGACACGCTTTGCGAGCCGTCTTATTGGACAAAAAAGCTGCCTCCTGCATCTACAGAAGACAGCCAAATAGCCGTGGTACCACTTCTTTTCGTCCTTACCTCGCAGCAAGGACCTCATCGGGTACTAAAATACCCTGCCGCTATAACAGGCGGAACCTGTTGCAGCCTAACCGCTTCATCATGCATATCGGTAAATACCTTGTCACGTTAAAGTCCGGCTCAGTGCACCGCTCAGAAGCCATCTTCCTTTCCTTACCACTCAGTTCCTCTCAACCTGCCTAAGCAGGGAACCTTCTCTGTAAAGCTTTCGGGAAAGTACTCTCTTCATCATTGCTTTTGCTTATATATATTAGTCTTAGCCTATCACAAAGAATTTATGTTGTCAAATAAACTATCCTTATTTATTTTCCTTGGAAGGAATCATAAATACAAAAATTAAAGAACTGATAAGCAGCATAAACGGATAAGTCAGATTGGGAATAATATCAAATGCAGACACACCCTGACCAAGTCCTGCCGCTACGGAAAGTGCTACCAGCATCTGGGCACCATAAGGAATCACCCCCTGGAAAATGCAGGAGAAGGTATCCAAAATCGACGCTGCTTTTCTGGGAGAAATATCGTAATTGTCTGCCATCTCTTTCGCAATGGGGTTTGCCATAACAATAGCAACTGTATTATTTGCGGTGGCAATATCCATTGCACCTACCAAAAGTCCCATACCGAGCATTCCGCCCTTTTTCCCTTTGAAAATCTTTTTAATCAGTTGCAGAAGTGCTGCAAATCCGCCATATTCATTAATCAATGCGCAAATAGCTGATACCAGAATTGCTACCATAGTTGTTTCAAACATACCGGAAACACCGCTTCCCATATTCGCAAGAAGGTCTGTTGCCGCTGTAGCCCCTGTCGCCAGCATAATCACAGAACCACTCACAATGCCGATTAAAAGCACTACAAATACATTGATACCGATAATTCCGCCTGCCAGCACAAGAATGTACGGAATAATCTGAATCAGATTATAATCATTCACTACCGCCTCTCCCACATCGGCACCCATGGAACGAATAAAAATAATTACCATGGAAGCAAGTGCTGCCGGAAGCGCAATGCCAAAATTCTCTTTAAACTTGTCCTTCATGGCACAGCCCTGTCCGTTACATGCCGCAATTGTTGTGTCGGAAATAAAGGAAAGATTATCACCAAACATAGCACCGCCAACAACAGTTCCCACACAAAGAGGCACACTGAATCCGGAGCCGTTTGCCACTGCTACCGCAATCGGTGCTATCAATGTAATGGTTCCAACAGAAGTACCCATAGCAAGGGAAACAAACGCACTTACCACAAAAAGAACCAGCACGGAAAACTTGGCCGGAATAAGGGAAAGTAGAAAGTAAGCCACGCTTTCTGCGCTGCTTCTGCCTACCACACCTACAAAAACACCTGCTGCCATAAAAATAAGAATCATGGTAATGATATTCTTATCGCCGACACCTTTTGCCATAATATCAAGCTTGGCATCAAAATTCAGCTTCGGATTCTGCACACAGGCAACAATTAATGCGATCAAAAAAATTACCACAATGGGAATATTATAGAATCCCATGTTAATCTTAAGTACATACTCAAATAAAATACCGAGTCCCAAGTAAAGCACCAGAAAAACGCCGATTGGCAACAGTGCTTTGTAATTTGCTTTGTTCATAAGAACCTCCTATTACTTATCTTTTGTAAAAGATAATATTTTTACGATACAAAATATTTTAACACAATTTTTTTTGTTATACAATGATATACCAAAACAGCCATTGCTGCTCCAAGTGCAAAGCCTGCCAAAATGTCCGTTGGAAAATGCACAAATAAATACATTCTGCTAAAGGCAATCAGCGCCGCAAATATCAGCGCTATTACACCGGGTTTTTTATAATAAAGAAAAATCGCAGTGGCTGCCGTAAAAGCATGTAAGGTATGTCCGGACGGAAACGAATATCCGCCGGGTGTAGAAATGAGCATTCTCACCCCCGCATCTATCTGGCATGGACGTAATCTTCCCACCAGATTTTTCAAACCGATATTTCCCACAAACAGACATACCAACATGGAAAACAGTACTGTCCATCCGCATTTTCTGGTCTTCTTAAACAATGTCAGCAATATTCCTATCACAAGCCATCCGATTCCGCCATCACCAAAATGTGTAACTGTAGCCATAAAACTGTCCAAAGCAGGTGTACGCATCTCCTGTATCAAATATAAAATTTCAAATTCCCAATCCATTTACTTTCCCCATATCCTGTAATATTTCTTTGCCTGATTTTTCTGTTGCCCGATAAGAACTACCACGCTTTCAACATCAGTTGATATGCTGTTTTATTTTCTACAACATCCTTTAAATAAACAAATCCCAATTTTTGAAGCAATTTCACGGACGCCCTGTTTTCAGCCTCAACAAGTGCCTGTACTTTATCAAAAAGCAATTCTTCTTTGGCATATTTCAAAATTGCCTCACATGCTTCATGTGCATAACCATGCTTTTGATATTCCTTTTCAATTACAAACCCAAGCTCCGGCAAGTCATACCCCTCTCTGGTATTCAGTCCTGCTCTGCCGATAATCCTGTTTTCTTCTTTTAAAATTACCGTCCACATACCAAAACCGTAAAATCCGTACATCTGTCGGATATATTCCTGCATATAAACTTTTTCTTCTTCAGGATTTTGAAACAAATCCTCCATATAATAAGTAATAGACGGTTCCCCGTAAATGCGATAAAAGTCATCCACATCCTCTACCGTACTCTCGCGCACAAATAAACGATTCGTTTCAAGGATATCCCAGGGAATCCCCGCCAGTCTTCTGTAAGCTTCATTGTAAGAGCGATACGTCACTTCCGCTGCATCAGATACCGCGTATGGAATTTGTTCAAACATTTCTCCCGCATTCCGCTCATGATAAAATCCAAGCACATAGTAACCTTCATCCACAAGTTCCCTGACCTTTTTCGAGCTGTCACTAATCAGTAACAGCTCTTCTTTCGGAAAAGATATTTCCTGACTAAGTGTACACTCCCACTCCTCTATTGTTGTCAAAAAAAATTTCGTGTTGCTACTTTTCAATTCGCCTTCTATTTTTGCTCTTTCCTTTACAAGATACTCATACCCTGCAAAGGTAAGCACATAAATCACACAATTAAGCATTGCATTGTTTCCTTACTTTATATAAAATAAACATGCAGGGCAAAATTCCATTTGTCACACATGCATTTGTGTCTTGATAACTCTGCGCTCATTATAGCACCAAAAAGAAAGGAAGTATATATTATGGCTCAAAATCCGATTGTAACTTTTACCATGGAAAACGGCGATGTGATTAAAGCGGAGCTTTATCCCGATATCGCACCTATTTCCGTAAACAACTTTGTAAGTCTTGTCAGCAAAGGCTTTTATGACGGGCTTATCTTCCACCGCGTTATCCGCGGTTTTATGATCCAGGGAGGGGATCCGGAAGGTACAGGCTGTGGCGGTCCCGGCTATAGCATCAAAGGTGAATTCGCTGCAAATGGTGTGGAAAACAACTTAAAGCATACAGAAGGAGTACTCTCCATGGCAAGAAGCATGGCTCCCGACTCCGCAGGTTCCCAATTCTTTATTATGCACAAAAACGCACCTCACCTCGATGGTTCTTATGCTGCATTTGGAAAAGTAATTGAAGGTATGGAAGCTGTTAACAAAATTGCTGAAACCCCTACCGATTATTCTGACCGTCCTATGGCAGATCAGGTGATGAAGAGCGTTACCGTAGATACCTTCGGTGTGAGCTATCCGGAACCGGAAAAGTACTAAGTCCAAAGTACTATCCCGTTCATATTTTGTTCACATTTAATTTAAAAAATCTTAAAAAAACAATCATTGTTTAGACATTTCTGTATCATATACTAATATCATAAGATACAGCAAAACACAAAGTAATTGATTTTTTAATAACTTTTTCATAATAAATGCCAAGTAAGTTATACTTACTTGGCATCCTCCCTTTTATGGGGAATTTTTATGTCGCCTTTTCTCTTTCATTTTTTAACACTTAACAAATTATCAAAAAAGGACTGCACAGTAACTGCGCAGTCCTTCATATTTTGTACTTAATTTATTAAGCCTTGTTAATGGAACCGAAGATTTCCATTTTTTCTTTAACAGTAGCTTTAATTGCTTCAAAACCGGGTGCAAGAAGTTTACGAGGGTCAAATCCCTTACCCTGCTGATCCTTACCTGCTTCGATATATTCACGTGTAGCAGCTGCAAATGCTAACTGACATTCTGTGTTAACGTTAATCTTAGCAACACCTAAGGAAATTGCTTTCTTAATCATATCTACAGGGATGCCTGTACCACCGTGAAGAACTAAAGGAAGATCTCCTGTGAGCTGCTGGATAGCATCGAGAGTTTCGAAGCTTAATCCCTGCCAGTTTTCAGGATATTTTCCATGGATGTTACCGATACCTGCTGCAAGGAAGTCAACACCAAGGTCAGCTACTGCCTTACATTCGTTAGGATCTGCACATTCACCCATACCTACAACGCCGTCTTCTTCACCACCGATGGAACCAACTTCTGCTTCGATAGAGATTCCCTTATCATGAGCTGCTGCAACTAATTCTTTTGTCTTAGCTACGTTCTCTTCGATAGGATAATGAGAACCATCAAACATTACAGATGAAAATCCTGCTTCGATACACTTATAGCAGTGTTCGTAGCTACCATGATCTAAGTGAAGAGCTACAGGAACGGTAATATTCTGGTCTTTGATAAGTCCGTTTACCATACCTACAACTACATCATATCCGCCCATGTACTTACCTGCACCTTCGGATACACCGAGGATAACAGGAGAGTTGTTTTCCTGTGCTGTTAACAGGATAGCCTTTGTCCATTCAAGGTTGTTGATGTTGAACTGGCCTACTGCATAGTGACCAGCTTTTGCTTTTTGAAGCATTTCTGTTGCTGAAACTAACATTTTATTTTACCTCCGTTAAATTTATAACATACTCTTCGTTTCCCATTATAACTCATTCTTTCAAAAAATGGAATAAGAATATATACATTCTGAATATAAATTATTTTGAATAATAAATTATTCTGCGTTTCCGCTCAAATAATTTTCAATGCTTTCGATTGCTGTCTGCTCATCCTCGCCGTCAGCAGTTACTGTAACAGACTGTCCCTGACTTAAGGAAAGTGTCATCATTCCCATAATACTCTTTGCATTAACCTTTTTGCCTTCAGACATAATGTAGATACTGCTCTCGTATCTGCTTGCCACCTGTACCAGCATAGCAATGGGTCTTGCATCAAGATCCTGTGCCACCTTTACTTCAATCGCCTTTTCAATCATAATCTTCTCCTCCTTTAATCCCTAATCTTATCAGCCATTTCACTTAATTTCCGCAATCTATGGTTTACACCGGATTTTCCTACCGGTGGATTAAGGTAACCGCCCAATTCCTGAAGGGAGCTTTCCGGGTGAGCCAGTCTGACCAAGGCGATTTCTCTGAGATTTTCCGGCAAATTGGAAAATCCGTAATGCGCCTGTAAAAGCTGAATATCTTCCAGCTGTTTGTTAGCAGCATTTACTGTCTTGGCAATATTAGCAGTCTCGCAGTTCACCTGTCTGTTGATAGAATTACGCATCTCCTTCTCTATCCTTAAGTTCTCCATATCCATTAAGGATAAATGCGCACCCATTACGTTCAGCAGGTCTACAATTCCTGCACCTTCCTTCAGATACACAACAAAGTACTTTTTGCGCCTGATAATTTTGGCCTCCACATCAAAACTGCGGATTGCCTCCTGTATCTGCAGTGCATGCAATTCCCCGTCGCATACGAACTCCAGATGATAGCTCTTCTGAGGATCACTCATAGAGCCTACACACAAAAAAGCACCTCGCAGATAAGCACGCCTGCAACAACTGTTTTTAATCAGTATCGGGTTAACCCCTTCCTGTAGCGTTCTTATCTGTTTTTCCCCATCACACAACTTAATTGCCTGAAGCAATTTTTTAACATCAGTTCCTATAATAAATGTTTTTTTCAATAATGTAAAGTACTTTCTAAACGCGGCATCATTTTCCGAATGCAGTGTCACTTCATAATCTCCCTCTGCATTAACGGAAATTTTTCCGCCGAAATGAATGATAGCCGAAAGTTCTGCCAGCTGGCAGTGTCTGGAACCCGGAATAATCTTCTCTAATTCTTCCTTAACATCTGCTGAAAATGACATTTCTTTCCTTCCTTTTCATCTATATGCCTTGTCCGATATCTCTATGCGCAATTTTCAGTCCGTAATTACCTTTATCTTTCAGACTTTCGTACAACTTATTTGCCAGTGTTACACTTCTGTGCTTGCCACCGGTACAGCCGATTGCCACCACGAGCTGATACTTTCCTTCTTTGACATAATTGGGAATCAGAAATTCAAGCATGTCCTTAAGCTTTTCAATAAATCGCTCTGCCTCTTCAAAGCCCATCACATAGTCCTGAATTTCTTTGTCATTGCCCGTTTTGTACTTCAGTTCTTCTATATAAAAAGGATTGGGTAAAAAACGCACATCAAATACTAAATCCGCATCTGCCGGAATTCCGTACTTAAACCCAAATGACGAAATTGTCACCATAAGACTGTTATACTCTTTATTCTGTACAAAAATACGGTCAATCTCTTCCTTCAGCTCTCTGGTAAGCAGTTTGGAAGTGTCAATCACATAATCAGATTTACCACGGATATCACGAAGAATTTTCCTTTCCTTGGAAATTCCGTCCTCCACGCTTCCTCCGGGTGTTAACGGATGCATTCGCCTTGTCTCTTTATATCGTTTCAAAAGAACTTTGTCTCCCGCTTCCATAAAGAGAATTTCAAAATTGTAGCCGTTTTCTTTAAGTTTCTCAAGAACCTTCTGTGCATCCTCGAAGGGCTGGTCGGCACGTACATCAAGTCCTAATGCCACTTTGCTCACTTCGCTGCCGGGTACCGCAATCAGCTCCACAAACTTTTCAATCAAAGGAACAGGCAGATTGTCTACGCAGTAAAATCCGGCATCCTCCAACATCCTGAGTGCCGTACTCTTTCCGCCGCCGCTCATTCCTGTCACTACTACAAAACGCATTATCTGTCTCCTTATCCGTATCATCAAAAGTTACCAAGATAGATAACTTCCCTCTCCAATGTCACGCCAAATTTGTCTTTGACTTTTTCCTGCACCTCAGCGATTACTTCCGACACATCCGCCGCAGTCGCTTTTCCGGTATTAATGACAAAACCACAGTGCTTTTCCGATACTCTTGCTCCGCCGATGGAATATCCCCGAAGTCCCGCATCCATAATCAGCTTTCCGGCAAAATACCCTTCCGGCCGCTTGAATGTACTGCCCGCACTGGGAAAGCTTAAAGGCTGTTTTTCTTTTCTCTTCTCAGCAAGTTCATCCATATGTGCCTTAATTTCTTCCTTGTTCCCCTCTTCCAGTTTGAACACTACTTCAAGAACCGTAAAATGACGGTTTTTGATAATACTGGTGCGGTAGCCGAATTCCATGGTTTCGTTGTCAAGTACCATGATATCGCCTTCTTCGCTCATCACGGTAACACTTTCCACCACCTGCTTCATTTCACCGCCGTAAGCACCGGCGTTCATCATCACACCGCCACCTACCGTTCCCGGTATGCCGGAAGCAAAGGAAAGCCCTGCAAGAGAATGCTCCATGGCACACTGTGCCGTCCTTGAAAGCAAAGCTCCCGCCTGCACATACAGTCTGCTTCCCTTTACCTCTATGTTGTTAAATTTCTCTTTTAACTGCAAAATAACACCGTCATATCCATGGTCGCCCACCAGAAGATTACTGCCGTTTCCCAAAATGAAATAGGGAATTTCAATCCGGCGCAGATAGGGAACCAGCGCCACCAACTGTTCTTCTTTGCTGATTTTGACAAAGCAGGACGCCGCACCACCGATGCGGAAGGTGGTATGTCTGCTCATGGGTTCCTGTAACAAAATATCTTCTTCCGGTATGTGAGCCTTTATAAATTCTAAAACTGCCGAACTTAATTCCTGCACTTTTACACCTACTATTCCATATATTTTAGTTTTCCAAATCGAGAATTAATTTTGCCGCACCGTAAATACCTGCATCATTTCCAAGTGTTGCAAGGGTAAACTTCGCGTTTCTGCTTCCGTGGAATACATATTTTTCATAATGAGGTCTGATATAGTCAAGGAGAATTTCACCGGCCTTGGAAACGCCGCCACCGATTACAAATGCTTCGGGGTTGGTAACTCCTGCAACTGCTGCAAGACCGTTGCCAAGATATTCTCCAAACTGCTCTGCTACCTTAATTGCAAGTGCATCTCCTGCCTTTACTGCATCAAATACGCTCTTTGCGGAAACCTCACCGTCTCTGAGTACACTGGCATCATCACAGGATGCAAGCATTCTGTTTGCCAGCCTGGTAATTCCTGTTGCGGAAGAATACTGTTCCAGACATCCCTTGTTACCGCATCCGCATACTTCTGTTTCTGCATCATCTACATGAATATGACCGATTTCTCCACCGGCACCTGTTGCACCGGTAAGCATCTTTCCATTCACAATAATGCCGCCGCCAACGCCGGTTCCCAGTGTTACTACCACAAGGTCCTTGTATCCGCGACCGCCGCCCATCCACATTTCCCCAAGGGCTGCAACGTTTGCATCGTTACCTGCCATAACAGGCATATTCAAAAGATTTTCCAAGGTTTCTTTAATACTGAAGGTTCCCCATCCGAGATTAACAGCTCTGTGAACTACACCTTCGCTGTCAACCGGACCGGGTGCACCTACACCAACACCGATTACGGTGTCATTATCCATCTGCTGCATTTTTTCACGAATGCTGTCTGCAATGTCGGGTAAAATCTGCGTGCCGTCATTTTCGGTTCTGGTGGGAATTTCCCACTTATCAAGCACGTTGCCTTCCACATCAAATAATCCTAACTTTACGGTTGTTCCTCCAATATCTACGCCAAATACATATTTCTTCATAGTGTTATCTCCCTGTCATATTTTTATTTATCTGTAGAGGATTTTATTCGTCCTCATCTTCATCTCTTCTCTTTGCAAGTGATTCCTGCACACGTCTGTAAAGCTCCTGTGCCGCATTGTAGCCCATTTTTTTCTGACGATGGTTGATTGCTGCGGATTCACAGATCACTGCAAGGTTACGTCCGGGACGGATGGGAATGTTGTAACACACTACCTTATTGCCTAAATACTCTGTGTACTCTTCTTCCAGTCCGAGTCTGTCATACTCTTTATCTTTGCTCCACTCTTCCAAACGGATTACCATATCAATGTTTTTGGTATCCTTGACACTGGATACACCGAACAAGGTCTTAATATCCACAATACCGATACCGCGAAGTTCAATAAAATGTTTGGTAATATCAGGTGCGGAACCAACCAGTGTATCGTCGCTCACTTTGCGGATTTCAACTGCATCGTCGGTTACCAGACGGTGTCCTCTCTTTACCAGCTCCAGTGCTGCTTCAGACTTACCGATACCGCTTTCACCTGTAATTAACACGCCTTCACCGAATACATCCACAAGCACACCATGTACGGAAATGCAAGGGGCAAGCTTTACATTCAGCCATCTGATAATTTCAGCCATAAATGCAGAAGTTGCCTTCTTGGTCATGAACACGGGAACTTCATGCTCCAGTGCAATTTCCAAAAACATGTCATCCGGCTGCAGTTCTCGGCAAAATACAATTGCGGGGATATCATAAGAAAGAAGTCTTGTATAAATTTCTCTCTTTCTTGCCTCAGGAAGTCCCTGGGCATATGTATATTCCACAAATCCGATTACCTGAAGTCTTGTTGCCTCAAAGTGTTCAAAATAACCCGCCATCTGAAGCGCCGGTCTGTTGATATCCGGCTGAACCACTTTAATTTTGGAAATATCCAACTGTGGAGTCAGATTTTCCAGTTTCATTTTTTCAATAATTTTTTCCAGTTTGATGCTTGCCATATCCGTCACTCATACCTTTCCTGCTGCTTATTTGCCCCATGCAGCATGCATTTTGCTGTAAAACTGTATCACGTACACATACAAAATTATTGTAGCACACCGGGACTTTAATCTCAACATCCGTAAAATCAAAAAAGCTGTGCTATTCCGTAATCTTTTTAGAAAGTCACTTCACCTTCATGTGACAACAGTGATGCTGATGTCACATCCTTAAGCCCCATTAAATCGATAATCAGTTTGCCCTCTTCCTTTACCTTTACTTCAATCGCCATATCCAAATGATCTTTTGACAAATTACGTGCCTTCACCTTATAAAGTGAACAATATTCTTCAACAACCTGAATAATATCTTTTTCCGCATTGATTTCATCTGCATTCACCAACAATATCACAGATTCTTTCATCACTGCAAGTCCACTAAGCAATACAATACCTACTGTTAAAACTACAGAAGCAATCACAGCAATAACCGCATATCCCGCTCCGCAAATAATTCCGGCACTAATCGCCCAAAATAAAAAGACCAAATCCATAGGATCCTTGATTGCTGTTCTGAATCTGACAATGGAAAGTGCACCAACCATACCCAGTGAAATAACAATACTGGATTGAATAGTCAAAATAATGGCTGCGGTAATAATTGCCAGAGCCGGAAGAGAAATATTAAAGTTCTTATTATAAAAGGCATTTCGGTTCATGTAACGGTAGACTACAAAAATATAGACCGCAATGAGCGCTGTAATTACCATACATACTACTACCGACTTCACTGATATGCTTGATGACGCATATCCTTCCAACAATGATTTTTTTAATACATCTGTGATACTCATATTCTTACTCCTCCGTAAGTATTATATTTTCTGCATAAAAAATATTTTGAAAAACTGCTCCATTGCAGATTTTCCAGTTGCATGTGATTTTTAATGTAATCCGGAATCAGCTCATCCCATTTTACTTCAACAACTCCTTTTCCCATATCCAGCACCGGTCGCAGTACAATATCCTTCTCCAAAAATCTTGTCACTTCCCCTGATGATGAAATATTCTCGTCAAAGGTAATTCTTACGTTACCGTTCTTCTCTACATATGCGTATCGCATATAGTCAACAATAACTACCGGCCGCATCCCCTGATACTGCAATTCTGAAAGTAACTGCTTTTGTTTAGCCGTCATGGAGTCGTCAAGAACTATCATTTCCCTGTTCATCAATTTCCGACATATTTCTTCACTTATCCTACAGGAGGTTTTTAATGTCATTTGTCTTTGTTTGCTCTTTTTTTCCAGCAAGATATAATTGGAATTATTATCATAAATACGGATACGGTATTTATCCCTATTATCTACCCCGGCTTCATTTTCAGAGTAACACCGGTTATACAAATTATCAAAGTACAGGCTTCGCACCCGGTAGCCACCCGATTCACTGCTATGTACATCTTTTTTTAAAAGTGCGTTTGCTTTAGTTTTCAAAACTGCTCTTTGAACTTCCGTACTGAAATACTTATATTCATGCCTAAAAACAGCACCCGCATGACTATTTATCATTTGTGGTCTCCTCTTCTGTTTCCAATACTCCGTTACACACAATTGGCTTAAGCGTCGAATACATGTCTGTTGTATTCTCTTTTATCACAACTTTCTTATTTGCATAAATCGCATGTTCACCTGCAATAATTTTGCACGCTCCGCCTTGCAATACTACCATATCCTTCTCACTATTGGAAAATAAAGCATTTTTTTCACACTCAATCTCTACCGCACTGTCAAACAGGATTACGCCGTCATTCCCCCGCAATCCATCTCCTTTGGCTTTTACATAAAGTACACTGTTTACTGCCTTCAAACGGTCTTTCGTGCGTACCCCATCTTCATGATATCCAAACACTTGCAACGTTCCCTGTCCGTTAATTGTCAAATCCGCATTACTGAAAATACATGCCGGTGTCTGTTGGTCATGCCGCACATCATCTATAAAAATATTGTTTGTTCCTTCCAGTGCCGTAATAATAACCTTGTCCGCACTTTGCACATAAAGTACCGGTGCACTTCCCGAAGTAATCTGAACATTATTCAAAAACAAATGCACTACTTCGTCATCATAAACGTCTATCACAATACTTCCGTCTGCCAGCACGCCACTTAACAGATATTCTCCTGCCGAAAATATCATTAATTTATTTCCGTCAGTCAAATAGCCCTTTCCCTCTTGCAAATTTTCCAAATTAATTTCCGTTGCCTCTGCACAACTTACCGTGCTGTCATGCCTAGTTATTTCCAGGCCGTCTGAATATTCATCCTCCACTAATGTACGCTCAACACTATTACTTATGGTAAGTTCTGTATCTAACAGCCTGCCGCATCCACTCATTAGCATTATGTACAAAATAACACTTAAAATAATTCCTATTCTTCTCATATTACTACCCGTATCCGGTCTTTTCTATTATTTCTTTATTCCGTCTTTACAAAAACTGCCTGTATCAATAATCCTCCCTCAGGAATCATCACTTCAACAGTACTTTCTTCCTCTGTCACATCTCCGTTCCAGCCCGCAAATCTATATCCTTCTGCTGCCGTTGCCGTTAATGTAACCGGAAAATCATTGTAGTATCGCCCTGTCCACTCTTGCACAGTATTAATCTGCGAGGTGTTCACGGTTACACTTCCGCCTTCCGGTGTATTACAGGTTACCGTAACATTCTCTATCGTTCCTGTTAAACCAAAATTTCCTGCAAGACCTTCCATCACATAATCAAAACGATTTTTAAAAAAATCATCTATCTCTTTAATGTCTGCCTGATAATCTTCGTCAGAAAAATCTGCCTCAAAAAATCTTTGATGATTTTTTACAATCTGTTCCCCATAGATATCCTTCCATTCCATCAATGCTTCATGAACATCTTCATATGCATAGCTTGTATTGGAAATATCCATGAGAGTAATGCAAAACTGCTTCCTAAACTGTTCATTATCCAAAAAGCTTTTTACAATCGGTTCATTTAATAACCGATAATTCTGCATCCACTCTATCGGATCCGTCCCTGTATAATCATAAAGGGTATCGTCCATATCATAAACCATCCAGCGCCATTTCCCGTCATTGTATTTTCCCCGGTCAGTTTTGGCACTCCTCCATAACGCTATGTTTTCATGAAAAGCAACATCCCTATTGTCCGTATAAAGATTGATGCAACAGTAATCAATCAGACTCTGTACATCTATCTGTTCTGCAACCATGGCATATACATCATCATACGTCAAATCACATTCCGTTACCAATGTCGTCATGAACTCATATGCTTCCATGGCATCAGCTCCTCCGGCTTCTGCAACTCCACTGTCTATTATCCATGCATCATCCTTATTTACCTGATAATAATTCCACAAATATTCTTCATTATACCGTTCCCGGATGTTATAAATTCCCCAATATTCTCCGTTCAGAAATAATATACAGGGTGAAGATCTTTGAATAGACACGTTTCTGTCTTCTATACACGTTTCCAAAAAAGCATCCGTGATTTTTACATCTGCATTACAGTTCCCGCCATTTCTAAGCTTAAAAGTAGAAGAAACCATACCGGGAAACAGTTCTTCTTCAAAGTATATCTCGTCATCATAAATATCCCGTCCGTATACGTTGAAAGACTTCTGAGGAGTTGCTCTGGTAGATGCACCTGCAATTCTGATTCCTACGTCCTGTTCAAAGCAATAAGAATGTTTGCAGTCAAAACAAGTCATGACAGCTTCCCGCTCCCATTCTTTTCCCTCATGAAATGCATTGGATGCTTCATACAAGTAGTGTGCTTCTCCTTCAGCGTCCGTATAAGCAGCTTCCGGTACACCATCCACAATTTCTACATTTTGCATATACGTTTCATAGGCATCTCCATTAGTATATATTCCGTATTCCGAATCAAACAATGCCTTTGGATCTACTGTTAATGATATAACCGGAAAATTCTGATACTCCTCTTTGCCCTGATATCCCACGAAATATACTTTCGTCGCCACTTCACTCACACAATTGCTCTGCTTATGATAGCTAATGGCTCTTACCACCGTTGCTTTATCTACCGGAAAGTCCGGCACATAACTTTTGTTCGGTGACAAATCTGTTCTTGCAGCATATACATTATCCTGAAAACTTGCATCTGAAATGGTAATTGGTTCTTCATAAACCAATGAATCTATCGTTGGAATACTGCCATCCAATGTATAATATATTGTTTCATCATCGCCACTTTCCATCTGCAGCAAAAAATCTTCTTCATAAAATCCGCTCTCCGCACTAAAGGATGGCTGTTGTAATCCTATGCTCAAGAACAATTCTGCATTATCATTTGACATTGCAAAAGATGGAGTCATTTCTGACCATTCATTGCCGCCGTCTGTTATCCTTCCATAGGATATATTATGTTTAAGTTTCGGTACAAACACTGAATCCACAATTTCATTTTTTGAATTGCTCAGGAATACATCTTCTCCTGATGCATTTATCTGAAATACTGATCCTCCTCCTGACATATTCTGATTCAGCCATATCGCGTAATACTCTCCGGGTTGTAAAGTAATCCCTTTTAATGCCAGTTTCTGCAATTCATTCACATCATCCGAAAGGAAAAGACCGTCCAGCACAATCGGTTTTTCACTTGCATTATAAAGTTCAATATAGTCTGAATAATTCTTATATTCATCTCTGTACAAAGAAAAATTATTACTGCAAATTTCGTTAAGCACAATCTCCTTCGGCACTTCTTTTTCTGTTATCGCATATAGCATCAAAGAAACAAACATAATTGTTAATGCTGTCAAAAAAAACAATAATTTAATTTTGTATATGTTCCTTGTCGCAAGACTTTTCATTCATTCACCATTCATCGTCAATTCGATATTTATCATTCTTTTTTCTAAGATATATTTATATCATATTTCTATCCTTATTTCAATAACTCCACCATTCCGACTACGCTCATCCTAAAAGCAAAAATGCATAGCAAAAACAGACAGCCGCTCTATTGCGACTGCCTGCTATTCACAAAATATCATCACTATTCCACCCATACTTATCTCATAAATTCTGCAACATTTCCTCACAGGCCTGCTCCCAATACCTTTCCGGAATCATGGGCCAGTTGCATTCCCCCATCTCCTTCTCGCACAACTCCATGGCTCTCCATAATACCCTTCCGTGAGACACCGTCCCGCCACGAAGCAGACTTTCCGAAACTCTGCTCCAACAGGGAGCCAGTTCAAAAAGCCTCTCATCTTTCATCTCTCCGATAACCTTGTCCGTATCATAAGCTACTGCCAAAAATTCCGGCTTCCATTTTTCATTTTCGCCATGAAGAATCATCAGTTGCGCCTTTGCGCTTCCATCCAGTGAAACACCAACAGAACCGGGATTCCAGACTGTTTTTTCATACTCGTTCATATCCGTTACTCTGTGTGTGTGTCCACATATTATATATTCTTCCGAAACCTCGGCAAAAATTTCCTGATTCACGCTGCATCCCTTGCGGATATCCTCTTTTACATTCCGGGGTGACCCATGGCAAATCCTAAGAGGCGGTAATCCCGGAATTTCCACACGCATAGTAATCGGCAAAGAAGCAAAAAATTGCAAGTCTTTTTCCCTTGTATGCTTTGCCGCGTAACGGAGCATACCGACAGTACTGGGATAATCATCCCACTTGGAATTATCCTTACCAAGTCCGCTTAACTGATAATCCTCTTTATTTCCCCGGATAATGTAACAGGAATACTTTCTTTTTAAATCATAAATCAGTTCCATGGTTTTCTCTGTATAAGGAAACTCACCTACATAATCTCCCAGAAAAATATACCCATCAACCTCTTTTTCCTTCAAGAAATCCAAACAGCTTTCAAACGCCACATGATTTCCATGGATATCCGACATAACAGCAATCTTCATTTTTCTATTCCTTCCTACACTGATATAAGGATGTAAAATTAGAGATGGTAACCGTACCGTGTTCTTTAAAATATTGGTTCAGCTTCTCTGTGCACTTCTGCCACAAGGCGGCTTTTTTTATATACTCCGCCGGGAACTTATTTTCTATATATTGCATAATAATCTTGGCATTATCAATTCCTGTCAGCTTGTTTTCAAATACCTGTTCTATTACATTTGGAAATACTGTGCGTAAGCTTTTTTCTGTCTGCTCATGTTCTTTTGCCTCTCTCCTCTCTTCTTCCGAAAAGTCAACAGGTAGTTCCAACGTGCCAAGCAACTTATTTACCTGCTCCACAACCCCATAAGAACTAAGCGTGGATATCATAAGTCCGTCTGTGGTCAGTGCCGCCTTTGCCTTTTGCATCAAACCTTCGGCATCGCAAATAAACTTCCACAAATGATTTGCTATCACACGGTCATACGTTTCCTCAAACACAAAATCCTTCTCCAAATCCTGACGTAGAAACACAAACTCTACATCGCTTTGAAGGAAGCGCTTATTCTCCCTGTAAAATTTCTCCAAATAATTCATGCCTGCATTCAGCTTATCCACTACCGTAATAACCACACCTTCAGGAATCACGATCCAATTGCGAATCCAAACCATTCCATGGCCGCTTCCCATGTCCAAAACCTTAGCCCCCGGAAAGAGCTGCATTTGCTTAAACACCCATGGATGCCACTGCTTTTGATTTTCAGAATAAGCTTCATACAGCGCAAATTGCTTGTCAAAAGATGATTCCATATTGGTTAACTTTAAAATTTCAAAAGCCTTCCTGACGTTCTCACTTTCATCCTGAATATCTTTGCAGGAATAAATCACATTATCTAAAGATGATATCATCTGATTAATCCTGTCACGTTGTCCAATCAGTAACATTTTCCTGTCCCATAATATCTCTGTAATATTGGTACTTTCTTGTCCGATTACAATGCGCCCGATTTCTTCCAAAGATAAGCCTGAAAATTGCAACAGCTTTATCTTTTGTAACTGCGACAGTGAAACATCATCATACAGACGATATCCGCCTTCCGAATATGCAATCGGCTTCAGCAAGCCTTTTTGGTCATAGTAGCGTACTGTTCTTGCGGAAACACCTGCCAACTCTGCAAGCTGCCCTGCGGTATAAGTATTTTTCATGCACTTTACATCCTTTTTATTTATTATAAAGATTTACGTAACGTCAATGTCAATATTTTCTCTAATTTTACCGTCACAAAACATGCATGTCAAAAGATTCCGATGCAAAGTTTTCTTCACATCGGAATCTTTTAGTTACCAGTATAAATTTATTTTTTTATTTGCTGTTTCTTCTGTCAATTCATATTGTTCCATAACTTTCTCGACAACAATATCTTTGGTAATATTAAGGTCTTTTAATATACAAACTGTTTTTCTGATTGATTCCTCTCTCTCTTCTGCTCGGCCTTCCTCTCTGCCTTCTGCCCGACCTTCTTCCAGGCCTTCTGCCAACCCTTCCGCCAATCCTTCTTCTCTGCCCGCCGTTCTCGCTTCTGCTCTCGCAGCCTGCACATCATACGCTTTAAAGTTTGCAAATAACTCTCCCATATTTCGCTCCTTTATCAGTCCGGTAAGGCTCTCCACTTCCTCACTCGGAACATTCAGCTTTGCCAGTAAAATCTCCACAATACATACTATGACACTAAGCAGATACTCCGGGGTCTTCGCTGTGATTTCATTAATATTTTCTTCATTCAACGACTGTCCCAGTTGTACAAAATCTGCCGCTTCATGAAGCTTATTCACCACCATGATAAGGGAAAGCTCGTCCTGCTTTGCCAGTAGCTGCTCATTGCTGTAATCATTAAGCTGTACCAAAATACACTTAAAGTCAGGTATGTATTCCCGCAAAAGTTCATTTAAATGTACTCTCTCACGCAATTGCACCGATGCTGTCCAGTTGTCCACACCATCATAATAAACAATAGGCAGAATAGGAGGATACTTAAAATCCTTCGTTTTACTAATGCCCGGATGAAGCCTTTCCTGTTCCTTTTCATAATCTTCCCAGATAAACACCATATATCTGAGTATCTGCATGACTACATTATAATCCACTTTGGATTTATGTTCAATAAGCGAAACGAGAAAAAACGGCATTTCGATATTTTTCAACCGCACCCTATTTACGGTATCCGAATTTCTCTCTTCCACAAACATATGAACATAACGCTCAGTTATATTCTCAATGTCCTCCGGCTGCACATCCTTTAACAATGGAATCCCCGTATAACCTCTCAAAAACTGAGAACACAATATAGGGTCTCCAAAAATAATTTTACTGGAACTGTCTCTTAGCTTTGTGTTTGAGATGCCGGTTCCTGCAGCATTCAAACTGTTCGGTTCTTTTGTCATCATATACCTTCCTTTCCGGTATGGTATAAAATCCAAAACAAAATGATTCTACCCCACTACCGCTCCTATTAAGTTAATTTGTTCCTTGGGATATCTGCTCGAATTTTTAGAACTAAGCCTGATTCCTTTTAGAATTTTTGAACATCCAAGAAATGATGTTCACGTCTGATAACAGAATAGCAGAAAGTATATTTATTTGCAAGTTTTTTATCGTTAAACAGTTATCTCTTTACGACATCTCCCATTATAAGTGTCTACTTACCTTCCATAAATTTTTCTTTTGAAAATTCTGCCCGATTATAATAATCTCCAAATGCTGTAAGGTGTCCCGTCCGCATTCTCACTCTTATCTGTCCATATTGATATGTTTTAACGAGGCCCTTATAATCACTATCCATCCAAGCAGATATAATTGCTCTCAGCGGTTCCAAATCAAAATTAATGCCATCACGGATAATGCATCCCTTTCTGTCATCAAACAACCATTCTCCCTTTGCAATTCTTTTATAAATATCCCCATACAAAGCACTTAATAAAAGCAATTCATGCATTATGTTTTCTATTGGTCTTTCTTGCAATCTTCGCATTTTCCCAGCCAATACTTGTATTGCATGAAAATCTTCCATATCTTCAATTTCCATCAAAACTTTTCCTTCTGCTATGAGGTCTTCATGTTTTTCATACAAATTCCTTTCCAGTTGTCTATAAGCCTCAATTTCTTCCAAAGGTTCTTCCATAATCCTTATTACATCGCGGTCTGACCATTTATCCATCGTCTGTGGAATTTTGCCAAATTGCTTCAAACAATTCTTCACCCATTTTTGATACTGTTGCACTATAGCCACAAAAGTTCTAACCAATATCTCTGCTTTCTTTTCTTCCCACGCGGTAACTAATCTTTTCAGCACAGGATAACCTTTGTAAAAAGGCTGTCTTTCAATTCCACGGTCATTCCAACTACCGCCTATCACTTCAATAATCATATTACCGTATACTGCCGCTAGTTCCAGTAGCTTGTCCACTATCTGCTCATATGGTTTTTTATATATTTCTTCCAATTCTTTTTTCATAATTGGAAAAATGTCACGCCTATTCAAACTACACAATCTATTTCTATCCAGAAAGTTTTGAGTCATAAGCGTATTTTCTTCAAATACCTTCCTTTCCATATCAGAAGTAACTTCATGTTTTCTGCGTACTCCAACCACATTATTTGACTTATCAAGTCCGTACTTAATAACTAAATCGCAAATTTCTCCTAATACCGCCACCTGCTCCTTTTCATCCTTATACTCAATTTCATCCAGGCAATACCTTAAATCGTCTGATAAATCTGATAGACCTAAAATCTTTTGATGCACCGATGAATTAAGTTCCAAACGATAAGTTTTTCCTCCCCAAACATCTTTTTGAATCACAACATTTTGACTAATTCCATCTATTTCACGGCAGAATGTCCAACGGCAACTATTATAATTAATATATGTAAATCCATAAGCTGATAACTTATCCTCTATAGTTCTTATTACAATACTTTTCATTTTTTCTCCCTGCTGGCACTTTTTCAGATTTGTCTAACTCTTCCTTTTTTTTGGCTATCAGAACAATGGGAACATTGTTATTGCATTATCCATTTATCCGAACATTCCAGCAAAACATATTTTTTTTCCTTTTTATCTACTATTGTTATTTGCTCCATTTCAGTTCCGGATAAGCAATAACAGATTGCATATGTACCGTCGTATAGCTCATAATATGGCCAGGCTCCTCCATACCCCCACCTTCCATTTTCTTTTCCCAAACTCTCAACCATCTCTTCATATGTAGTATTATGGTCAAATTGTCTTAAATCATCTACTGTTATTTTTCTGTCATAATACACATAATCTGTCTCTAATCTCCGCACAATTTTATACTCTGCATTTCTTTCTATGTATTTCATTATTCCTTTTCCGAACAATAACAAAACTATAACAATTACTATGCTTATACATACATATATTTTTTTTGCCATATCGTTCATGCATAGTCTCCTTTAAAAATATTTCTCCATCCGCAGAAACATGCTTTGCATTTATTACGTTTCTAAATTCATACGTTATTTTTAGTACACATCAAAAATTACATACACCATCTCTAATATGCGATTGAAAGCATGGCATTGTCTTTATTAATTCCGATTTCCACTTTAGTTTCCCACAGGTATTCCCCATCCGGTGCTACCTGAATATACGTTACTTTCCATTCATTGCTCTGTTCTTCGTAAGTAACTTCCTTATGATATGTACATCCTTCTTTTAGTTCACAATGTGCTTCAATAACTACATCTGCAATTTTCTCAGCAACATCTTCATCCGGCACCCTGTTTTGAACTTCATCATTTACATATTCTACATGAATATATTCACAATGAGGATTATAGCATTGAATATATCTACACATGCAAATTATTATTAATATAGAAATTCCTAAACATAAATATAACAGCTTTGTTTTCATGATATCCCTTCTATTTACAACATAAATTCTTTTTTCTCTCACCACTTACTTTTATTACACATCACCGCTTATTAACCAAAGTCATGATATATATGTGTAACTATACCTGTATTTTTTTCTATTTTAACTACAGGCGCACCGCCTAAAAAGAATCCATTTCTATCCGACGTCATTTTTAAATAGACAACTTGCCATTCATTTCTGTTTTCATCAAAAAAAACAGTAACATCATAATAGCAGTCTTCTTCAAATCCCAAATGAACATCTGCAAGAATATATGCAATCTTCTCTGCCGTTTCTTCATCAGGCACCATATTCTGGTTTTCATATACAACATCCTGTAAATGCACTTCCTCACACCAATGTTGTAGCTTTATAATATAGAAAAATAAAAACAATATAATAAATACAGAAATCGCTAAACATATTTTTAAAAATTTATCTTTCATAACCGGAACCGTTCCCTTCCTGCTCTCCTCTTAGAGTGCTGTAAAAATAACTACCATTTCCATTTTTCCACACTAAGGTAAACATTTATTTATCTAATTTTCCTTAGTCACTAAATACCACCCCTGATGTATCTTGACTATAAGTTCTTTATCATTTATAACGATAAATTCTCTATCCAGCAGCATACTATCAACTTTCTCTGACGAGATTGCGGTAAAAATTTGAATATTTTCATCTATTATTCCCAATTCATCATATATACCGTTTTGCTTCTGATACAAATTTTTATTGCATATTTGCACATTATATTCTGATATACTATGTTCTTCTAACAGCGTTTCTTTCTGCCACAAACTAATACTATTTTCGGATATCAAAATGCGATTTTCATAATAAATTTCCGGATAAAAGTTTGCTCCTGTTTCCTCCTCATATATATCAATATTTTCAAAGTTTTGTCCTGTTTCTAAATATGCCTTGGCATTTCCCTTCCAATTATTTTGATAAGAAATTAACCGTTCCACTCTCCATTGTCCATATAATTGTTCCTGTTTTAAATTTGTAACCGCCTCCACATAAGGCTTCATATAATAATAATTAGATAAATATGAACATAGCATTTCTCCTGTCTCTGTAATATAAAAAATCATATAATTTGAAGGAGAATTTAAAAACTTTACTTCTAATAATTCCTGATTCCCCAGCTTTTCAAACCACGATTCATTAATACGTTCTTTCGCACCATATTGATAAGCATTAATAGTTTTCACCTCAATATCATCGTATGTCATATAAGAATGCTCTATCTTTTCCGGCCAATAATCTAAACTTGTAATAATTTGCTTCGGTGTAATCGTTATACTTCTTCCTAAAAAATGGTCATAGTAACTATAAGATACTCCATACTGCTCACATGCTAAAAATTCTGTCACTTTCCATTTCCCTTGTAAGTTTTTCACTATATTTGTTTTATCATTTATTAAATGAACTTTGGGAAAAATCATAAACAAGCATAAAACAATTAGCGCTATGAATGTTATTAATTTATACTTCCATTTCCTTCCCATTTTTCTCTCTATAATTCCCTACACTATCTCTAATATGCAATTGAAAGCATGGCATTATCTTTATTAATTCCGATTTCTACTTTAGTTTCCCACAAGTATTCTCCATCCGGTGTTACCTGAATATACGTTACTTTCCATTCATTGCCCTGTTCTTCGTAAGTAACTTCCTTATGATATGTACATCCTTCTTTTAGTTCACAATGTGCTTCAATAACTACATCTGCAATTTTCTCAGCAACATCTTCATCCGGCACCCTATCTTGAATTTCATTTATCTCTTCTACATGAACGTATTCACAATAAGGCTTGTACTTTATAATATGTCTGCACATGAATATTATTATCAGCGTAAAAATCCCCGAACATAAATATAAAAACTTTGTTTTCATGGTATCGCTCCTATTTAAAACATAATTTTTTTCTCTTTTATCATTTATTTTCCTCATACATCGCTAACAATTAACAAAAACTGCGATATACTTGAGTAACTACGCCTGTATCTTTCTCTATTGCAATTACCCTTCCGCCCCCTAAAACGTATATACTTTTACCCGGCACCATTTGTAAAAAATCCACGCACCATTCATTTCTGCTTTCATCAAATCTAACTGCGGGTTCATAATAGTAATCCACATCAAATCCTAAATGTTCCTCTGCAAAAATATATGCAATCTTCACTGCTGTTTCTTCATCAGGCACCATATTTCGGCTCTCGCTTACGTCCTTAAAATGCTCTTTTTCACAAAATATTGATGGATAATAAATGTAAAGGCCCAAAAACAATATAAGAAATACAGAAATCCCTAAATATATTTTTAAATACTTATTTTTCATGGCTGAAACAATTCCTTTCCCATTCTCCGCTTAGGATACTGTAGAAATAAGTGTCCTTTTATCTTTCATATACCAAAACAATCATACCACTATCTCTATCAATCCAAAATTCTGCTCCCGCATCCAATAGCCATCCACCGCCTTCTGTCCTTTGACTATAACAAACACTCCACATATTATGTTGTTCATCCCAATCAACTGTTGTGTCCCAGAAAAATCCCTCTCGTAAACCCTTCAGTCCTCCACGTGCCTCCACTATTGCATCCGCAATCTTTTCTGCTGTTTCTTCATCAGGCACCATATTCCGGCTCTCGCTTACATCTTTAAAATGCTCTTTTTTACAAAATATTGATGGATAATAAATGTAAAGGCCCAAAAACAATATAAGAAATACAGAAATCCCTAAATACATTTTTAAATACTTATTTTTCAAAGCTAATGCTGCTCCTTTTCATAATTTAGTCATTCACCTTACTGATAATGTTCGATAAAAGAACGCCAAATCTTCTAATTCCACTCTTCAAAATAATACCAGTTTGAAATTATTTTTTGTTCTTCTGTATGCTCATTCCCTTCTAAATCCTCATTCAAATAGTAAAATCCAATTATTTGACTTGAGCCCACAATACCGGAAGTATATGTAGTAAAAACTATCGTCTCATTACCTTGAACTTCTTTTATTTCTATCTTTTTCACATACTCATTCTCAAACAACCACGCGATTTCTGTATTTTGCAATAACGACTCATCTTCTGCTATCGTATTATCATGCGCAATGACTTCATCTTGTTCAATTACAATATTCATTTTGTCATTCAATACTTCATTCACAATTCTATTTAAATTGTCCTGATTTTCAATGACAAAATCAGAAACATTTTCCCATTCATCTAACTTGCCCCCATCATCCGTAAAAAGACATGCGAAAAAAATAATTCCCGGCACCATTTTATATATGATAATACCTATCACACAAATTATAATTATCTTTTTAATATACGTTTTCACTTTGTCACCTCACACTCAAGCATCAGCGTCTTTTACTAAGCTCAGCATACCTTATTTTACTGATAAGAGTCTCATAATCATGATGTTCCCATGCTAATTTTATAGTTTTAAATGGTGCTATATCAATACATTTAGGAGCAACAACCATACACATACATGTACCATCACAACTCAATTCCCATTTTCCATTTGTTATTTCCCTATATATTTCTCCATAAATAGCACTTATTATAAAAATTTCATCAAAAACAGCCTGATATTCTCTTTCCTGTAATTTCTTCAAATACTCTATTAATACATAGATTTTTTGCATATCGGTTTCATTTTCAATTTTCAAAAGCTTTTCTCCTTCTTCTGCTAATTGCTCATGCTCCCTATAAAGCTTTTTTTCAATATTTCTCGCCGCTTCTCTTTCCTCAAAAGTGCCTCCTATATTTTCTAGCACCTCATCAGCATGTTGCATAATTACATCTTTAATCTCTTCAATTAGACTTTCAAACTCTTTTTCATTTTTATAATCACAATGGTCAAATTCATTAATCCTGCTTTTACTTATCCACCTCATTCCATCCTGCTGGCCATAGCCATATACAGAAAACCAAAAACTGATACCTATATTAGCTGTATCGTGAATATCTATGCGCTTTTCTAAATCTCCGTCTATTTTTTTAAAAATCCATGTTTCTCCATCTGTTATGTCATATTCATACTGATACCCTTTCGTTTTCAAATAAGAATATAACTTTGCTTTGATTATTTTTGTTTTTCTATCCATCCCTGTATCATTCTGCCTTTGCATAGCTTATCTCAATTTTCAATTTCATAAATCCCAATTTCCTTAATTTCAAAGAAAAGCATCATATTTCTTTATGTCATGAGAATTTAAAACTGTTGCAAATTCCCTTGCATAGTTGACTGCGACATAGCGAACATACAATGGATAAAAAAGGATTCCAATAACAATGCCGCATCCAAGTACTATTATAAGGATAATCCATATCCTTTTCTTCAAAGCATTCTTAGTCTTCCCCACAATTAATACCATCCTTTTTACCACGCATATATGTATTCACTTCCTGTAAATATCTTATACAAAAACCGATATACCGGATTATGTACTTCATTACAGGCTGGACAATAGCCGCAGAAAATAAATGCAAGAACACTTCCTAACAAAAAAATTATTACTAAATATTTTATAAATAATTTTTTATGTCTCTTCATTTCAATTATCTTTATAACTCCCAACACCATTGCCGCCCAAATAGACATACACAACGGAATATAGAACTCCGATTCAAAATGGGATAATGCCATTCTATATGAAATCCAATTAATATAGAAAAAATCAAAAATCAGCATTGCCAGTGTACATATGATAAATGTTACCTTCTTTCGAGTTGATAAGTCCCTGATATTTTTAATCATTTTCTTTAAATCTCCCTTGTCCTCCTTGCCCTGACGCAACAATTGCCACGTCTTGCCTATCTGCGTTCTTTTACGGGATATGTAGTCTCTTCCACCTCATAATACCACCAATTGGGACCAATTTGCTCTGTTTGATAGTGATATTCCCCCATAAAGCTCCACTTGCCATCAAAAACTTCTTCACATTCTTCGTTGGTATAAAACACATCAACAGGAATATCTTCTTCGCTATAGTAAAAACCGCACATGATAAATGTGTTCGACTCAAACAAATTACCATTTATAAATAAGCTTCTGCCTATCTTCGGAAGAAACTCAATGTTTCCTGCTTGCGAACTATCTATATTATTACACACAAAAAATAAATTTAACTTCTTAAACGCTTGTGTCAAAGAGTTACAATTTAATTCTTCATGCCAAATGCCAACTTCCGGGTAAGTTTTACTCGTAATATACTGCTCGTCCGCTTCCGTAATTTGTTCTACCGCTTCCCTCAAAACTTCCTGATTTTCTTTCACCGTATGAAATATGTATTTTCTCGTAATATCTTTACACTGTTCATGAAACACGCATATTAAAAGCAAGTACAAAACACATACAGCTATAATAAGCAACAGCAACTTCAAGAATTTTTTCACAACTTTCCTACCATTAATCAACACTACATAACTCCTTCATTATTTCTTAAACCAACATCTTAATAGAACGGAATATCATTTTCTGTCATATAATCCTGCGGATACCAGTCCTGTGGCAACAGTCTGTCAGTTCTCACAATCGGATATACCGGATACCACTGGTTCCACTCCATGATTTCATAACACGGAATTTTATCCACAAAAGCAGGATGCTCTACCATGCCTTTGTACTCTACCGTACACAAAAACACATTATAATTCTCCGGTATGCTTGCTTGCGGTAATTCTTCTTTTCCTATCAGCATCACATCCTGAATCTCACCTTCTTGGAAATAACCGTTTTCATCTCCGATGACACTCCAACCGGTTCCTGTATAGTGAACTTCTTTCACCAAAATGAATTCACCATACTTTGAAAAATCTTCTTCTTTTACCGCATACTTAACCGGAACGCTCCATGTTATTTTAAAAGTCATTATACCAATAACTATAAGCAATATTAAGCCAACACAAATTGTTGTAAATATGATGATTATTGTATTTCGCTTACCCATCTCTTTAACTTTTTTCTTTTATTTTCCTTCCTCAAATTTTCTTGTTACTAATAATACCCCTGATATCTACAAAAGGTTGCAAAAAAACAGAAAAATCCAATACATAAATGTTACAGATACTATCTATCTGTTCAGATATGTATTGGATTTATAAACCTGTTATGCTTCCGGATGCAGAAGCGCATACACCTTGTCACTGTCATAGTCAGGTGCAAGACTTAATGCCGCATCATATATCATCTTAATGGTGCTTTCTTCCTCTTCCAGTTCTTCGGCTATCACTTCAATACTCTTGCCTTTTATCAATTTACGACAAACTAGTTCTATCAAGTGGAGTCTCCGTCCTTGTCCTAAACCACGCTCCAACCCTTTCCTAATACCTCTTTCCTCTATCCCATCACTTAAATTACACATACTTCCAATTCCCTCCTCTATTTCTCTTTTTGCTTCTATTTCGTATTCTTCTTCCAAAATATTCGTTTTCTCTTTCGCACTTAGCTCCTCTGAAAAGACTGTTCCCAACATCCCATGCAGTTTTGAAGTTTTCTTGTGCCAGCTCTTTTCATTCAAGCAAATCATCACTACAGCCATCAAATCATGTCGTGTTTCTTTCTTAAACTCTCCGATGATATTCTCCTGTCTAATACTAAACTGTGTAACCGTATCTGCAAGATAATCCGGCGCGTTTAAGCACAGCCAGATGGAATACACCTTTTTAAGGTCATCATAGTTGTCAGCAGTAAACTCTGTATCAAGCTGTGCCGACAACATTCTCGCACAGTAAAATACTCCTCTTGTCACTAAATCATATCCAGGATAAAAGTCTTTCTGAATCTCCACGTTAATAATAATCTTAATCCGTTCTTTGCCCGGTGTTACTATGTAAAAACGGATATCATAATAAATCTGTCCTTCTCCCGGCACTTTATCCTCTGTCAGAATTCCTGTAACTGCTTCCGTTTTCTTTTTCCCTCCCGGACATACGGGCGTCTCGGATATCTCCGGTTTCCCTTCAATACAGGATACAATTGTCGGAATGCTGTATTCCTTCAGTTCTTGCACGGTATACTTGGCAATCCAAGCCAATATCGTTTTGTCTGCCACAATTCTTTTGGCATGTTCATCGTACTGCGCCTTTTCGTCCGCATGCTCAATACTTCTTGTCAAATGTGTTTTTAAGGTCATTCTACCTCACTTTCCCTGCTTTTGCAGAATTACTCGCGTAATCACAGGAAAAATAAGCTACAACTTTATCTGACTTTTTCACCGGTACATCCGATACACCATTATAACAAGTCTTTCCTGCCACTACTATCATTGGTTATGGTTGAATGTTCCGGCGACACGCCGCTTGAATGCCTGACAGCATTTGATTTTGCATTTGCAAAATGGAACATTACGGGGAGCAGAATTCTCCCGATACCAAAACCATAACATGGCATAGTCAGATTTTCAATTATTTTTTCGTAATACTGATATTTTTTTATTATTTTATGGTCTTATGACAAAGAATATCTTTATTTCCCTATCTCACTCTCCCATACAATTTTACCGTCAGAATATTCAAGAGCAATATCCGGGCGTTCATAGGTTGCAATATCTTCTATGTAGACAATAATATTATCCCCATGATAGTTTACATATCCGATTCTCAGATGCTGTCCATTTCTTTTGATAATATCTCCTTGCGGCGGTGAATCATGGTAACCCGGTATAGCAACAGCAATATCATATTCAAATTGTACCCCGGCAAGTTCAAAGCTTTCGGGATGATATGGGTTCCGTGAATATGGCACAAAATTTTCCACATATCCTTCTAATATCTGATAATTACCGCTTTTATAAGCACCAACCACTGCCCGATACATTTTCGTTTGTGAAATCACCGTTACCACTCCACCTGCCAATAGCCAAAACTCAATCCACAAAAGCAGTGCATAGTATATTTTTTTATTAATTTTTATTGCCCTTTTCTCACAATCTTTTTTGTATAATTTTGCAAAAATGAATATTGCAATCATAAACAAAAACGGCGTTATCAATGTAAAACCGTAATGAACTTGCGCTTCGTACAATACTCTATTCATAAAAATACCTTTTCACACTATTTTCTCATAAAACGTCATATAACGATCCATATATTTCCATGTCAAAATTGCACTCATAAATATAAAGGATATCTTCTTGCATCTCCATACCCCACTTCAAGCCTATTCTGGTAGGCAATCTGTTACAATCATTTTTCGCTGCAGGAAAATACTGTAACCACTCGATTTCTCGTCCCCATTTTAATACATAAATTTTCCCTTCTTTCATTTCCATTTGAAAATTCATATCATATTTCCCACTTGTTTCCTTAAACACGCTCTCGTAATCACTTGGAGTTCCAACAAAATAATAGGATTCAATTTCATAACATAAGTCACCGTCCTCAATAATTCTTCCTGAACCGGTTCGCAATAGCACCTCCTGTGGTCCCTCTCCCATCCACTTTGCGCATCCCACATAGGTCAACGGTAAATCAACAAATTCTTTCGGCGGATTTTCTTTCTCCTCAAACATGTCTGCAAGATTCCCATATTTAAGCGGGTCATAACAAAACTCATAGAAATAAACTTTTCCTTCTTCAATATGCATTTCTTCAAATCCCGCTCTATTTACCATACCTCCTGTATTTGCCTGCCAGGATGGATTATATGCCAGCCACTCAAGCCGCTTTCCATAAGAACACACATACATTTTTTCTTTCTCATAATCTATTTTAAACCACTTTCCAAAAAAATCTACTTCATCGTCCAATCTCTTGTAATCCTCTTCTGATGAAAACAATCTATATGAATAAGTATATTCTTTTCTACTCAAAGCGTCCTCATATGTAGCACACTCTTCCTCATCCCACATAAACGCATCTTTTTGCCTTATTTTTGCGCTTCCCAAATATATTAACTCTAACTGTATAAATTCATCGGACCGCTCCGTCATATCTGCCAGCGGATACATTGGTATTGTTTGAATTTCCGCATTCTTAATATCATCTCTATTCAAAATGGTAGCCAAAATAATACAGACTATTATTAAAATCCCAAACACTATCAGTCCTCGTAGGTTTCTTCTTTCTCCACGCATTTACCGGCATCTCCTTTCATTTGATTTGATTAAATACATTAATATTTCTGACAAATTTCCGCATACTTAATATTATTAACCAACATCTGAACATCATTGTGTACCCATGTCCACTTTATTGCATATAACGGCATTAAATTGACACATTTAGGTGCAACAACTACGCATTGCCCTGCGCCTTCTTCACTGTACTCCCAATGTCCATTTGTTATTTCTCTATAAATCTCTCCATAAACTGCACTTAACATAAAAACATCATCTAAAATCTCTTGCCACTCTCTCCCTTGCAGCTTCTGTATGTGTTCAAATATTATATAAATTCTTCTCATGCCGATTACATTTTCAAGCCCTAACAGGATTTTCCCTTTTTCCGCCAGTTGCTTATGCTCGTCATATAGCCGTCTCTTCAAACTTCTTGTGGCTTCTCTTTCCTCGTATGTACCTCCCATGCTTCCTAAAATTTCGTCTGCACGTTGTACAATTATCTTCCTTATTTCCTCAATGAGTGCCTCAAATTCTTTCTCATTTTTATAATCACGACGCTTAAATTTGTTAAATTTACTTTCGTCTTCTAGTTTCCTCCATTCTACTTGCCCATATCCTTATACCGAAAAACATAAATTTATACCCAGATCCGCCACGTCATCAATAATGATACTTTTTTCCAAATCTCTATCCTGCTTTTTAAAAATCCATATTTCCCCATCTGTTCTGTCATATTCATACTGAAATCCCTTCTCTTCCAGATAGGAATACAGCTTTTCTTTGATTATTTCTGTTTTTCTATTCATCTCTTACCCTTTCTCAACTTTTCTTGATACAAATAATACCCTTGTCCTCCACAAAAAATTGCATATTCCGATATATCAATATGGTAAGTTTTTCTGCCATTACTATCACTGGTTTATTATGTTACCACGCTCCACCATTAGTGTATTCTGTTCCGTCAACTAAAAGTGTATCCTCATCCACCCATTCAAACTTAATATCATCCCACATTCCCCATCTTCTTACAGTTATCACTGTAGGATCTTTATGTATATTTCCGACACCAAATGAAATCGACTCTTTTCTTGTAACACGCACTATAGTAGAGCCTCCCAATGCTCCCTGATCATCATCTACTATCTCGGCAATATATTTTCCATCCGGCGATTCCTTGCTGTACACCACGCTAAGCAAGCCAACACCACCAAACACTGCATTCAAAAACAACCACCCCGCTACAATGATACCAACTATCAAAGTTATAATTGTAAAAGCTATTTTCATCCCTTTTTCCTGTACCATATTCTCCATAGTAATTCCGGCACTAATAACGGATATCAAGGCAATCTGGATGAAAAATATAAAAAAGAAATTTCCTAAATTTAGAAATGTTCCATAATATCCGGCACAGATAACAGATATCAGACAAAACAGCGCCAAAAAGCTTTGCGCTACCATATCAAATTTTATATTACAAAATTTAACTGCTACCCACACAGCCAATTCAATTATCACTAAAGCCACATATATAACCATAGGATAATACAATTCAACGGAAAATCCTTCCTTTTCTACCAAAATAGCCACAATCGGAATCACCGCAAAAAGAATACACAAAATTATCGGGCTGTAAGCTAACATTTTTTTCATAGAACAATCGACTCCGTCCTTCATAATCATTTAAATATAGTCAAATATACTCAAATACTCATCAGAAGCTACCATTCCGAATATGCTTCCTCTTTGAATCGGTGTAATGATATCCCAATCCTCCACAAGAAAAATATCATAACACTCATATCTTTCGATATTTTCCCAATTCACTTCTGCTTCTACCTCATCTCCGTAATAATTTTCAATATTTCCGTCTTCATCCACAATTCTTACACCGATTTTCTCACCAATAATTAAAAACTTGTTATGGGCAGAATAGAAAAAGCTGTTTTTGTTAATTTCATCAATAGGTAGCTTTCCCTCCAGAATTACTCCCTGTTTTTCCTCTTCTTCTTTGTAAATCAGCCATCCGGGACCTGTTGTGGCAATCTGTTCACATATGTAAGTATTGCTATTTTCAAGTCTTTCTCTTGCCTCTTCGATACTTAATCCCCTCTTGATTGGGATTCCGGTTCCTATCCCAGATATGACTGCCAATACAATCAAAACTATCAATACCGACAGACCTTTTATCCAAATCTCTTTCTTCACAATTCCCAATCCTCCTCAAAAGCAATATCCATATTCTACTTTACACTATAAATACCCCCGGCCCATCCAAATGGTTGCATTCATTTAAAAAATTCCGATAATTACACATCGGAATTTTTAATATCATTTTCTGAAATACTCATATATCCCCTGTGCGATATGCTCCGGTATTTCCGGCACCTGCGCGAGGGTTTCTACATCTGCATTTTTCACTTCTTCTATGGATTTAAAGTGCTTCATCAGCGCCTTTCTTCTGGCAGGACCCACACCGGGAATCTCATCCAGCACAGACTTCACCTGTGACTTGCTTCGCAGGGAGCGGTGATACTCAATAGCAAAACGGTGCGCCTCATCCTGGATTCTGGTAATCAATTTAAATCCTTCGCTATCCCTCTCTATGGGAATTTCTTGATTATTAAAGTACAAGCCTCTGGTACGGTGGTTATCATCCTTGACCATGCCGCAAACCGGAATGGCAATGCGCAGTTCCTCCAGCACACCCAATGCAATATTTACCTGACCCTTTCCGCCGTCCATCATAATCAGATCCGGGAATTTGGTAAAACTTCCAAACTCGGCTTCCATTTCCTTCTCCGCCAGTTCCTTTTGTTCCTCCATACCGTGCACAAAACGTCTTGTCAGCACTTCCTTCATGCAGGCATAATCGTCCGGTCCCGAAACTGTCTTAATGCGGAACTTGCGGTAATCACTCCGTTTGGGTTTTCCCTTCTCATATACCACCATGGAGCCTACATTGGCAAAACCGCTGATATTGGAAATATCGTAAGCCTCCATACGGTTTACATTCTCAAGTCCCAGCAATGCCGCAATCTCTTTCACGGCACCTATAGTTCTGCCCTCTTCCCTTCTGATTCGCTCTTTATCCTGACTGAGCACCAGCATGGCATTTTTTGCCGCCAGCTCTACCAGTTTTTCTTTGGCTCCGATTTTCGGTACGCGGATATAGACTCTGGCACCTTTCCTGTTACTAAGCCATTTTTCCAATATCTCCACGTCCTCAATTTCTTCCTGTAGCATCAGTTCTTTCGGCACAAAAGGTGTACCTGCATAAAACTGCTTTACAAAGTCGAGCAGAATCTGGCTGCGGGGTGTCTGCGCCACATGCTTCATATAAAAATGTTCCCTGCCGATAAGTTTTCCGCCACGCACAAAGAAAACCTGTACCACGGCATCATTTTCATCACTTGCCAGTGCAATGATATCTTTGTCCTCACCGTCACTGTCGGTAATTTTCTGTTTGGATGCGATTTGTTTTACACTGTTATACAAATCTCTGTATTTGATTGCTTCTTCAAATTCCATATTTTCGGAAGCCTGCTTCATCTTCTGTTCCAATTCCTTTAATGTTGCCTGATAACTTCCGTTTAAGAAATCAAGCGCTTGCTTTACCCTCTCACGATACTCTTCTTCAGAAACATTTCCCTGACAGGGAGCCGTGCACAGCTTCATATGATAATTCAGACAAGCTCTGTCCGCTCCGCAATCCTTGGGTAAATTTCTGTTACAGGTGCGCAGACAATAAAGTTTGTTAATCAAATCGATGGTATCCTTTACCGCTGCCGCACTGGTATAAGGTCCGAAATATTTAGAATGGTCCTTTTTCATGGAACGGGAAAATAACACTCTGGGATAAGCCTCCCCCACTGTCACTTTAATGTAGGGATATGTCTTATCATCCTTTAGCATGGTATTATACTTGGGACTGTGTTCCTTAATCAGATTGTTTTCCAACACAAGTGCTTCCAGTTCTGAATCTGTCACAATATATTCAAAACGGCGTATCAGTGTAACCATCTTGTCTATCTGGGGACCACGACCGATATTGGGACGGAAATAGGAGCGCACACGGTTATATAAATTAATGGCTTTTCCCACATAAATAATGGTATCTGCCTCATCATGCATAATATATACTCCCGGTTCTTTGGGGAGTTTCTTTAATTCTTCCTGAATATCAAACACGTGAGTATTCCTCGCTTTCATAAAAGAAAGGATTCTTAATTTAATAAGAATCCTTTTACTTTATTATATATCAGAACGCACTCCTGAGAAAAGACCTGTGGGACGATTATCCTCATCATTTTGAGAATCTGTCTTATTCTCTGTTTCATCAGGCTGTTCCTCCATCGTTGCATCTTCGGCTCTCTGCTCTGCATCCGTCTCCGCTCTTGTTTCAGCATCGCCTGCTATCACAATTTTTTCTTTTTCCGCAAAAAAACTGCTTTCGAAATCCGTATCAAAGAAATCGTCTTTCTTTTCGGCTTCCTCTGTTTCAGGCTTCGCGCTTTCTGTCTCTTTCAGAAGAACACCTTCCGTTTTCTCAGCTTCTGCCTTTTCCGCATCCTCCGAAGATTTCACTTCATCGCTTTCGGACACTGCAGTGTCTGCATCCTTCTGCTCAGCCTTATCCTCTTCTTTCTCTTCCGGTTCAGGGATACCCTTCTCTGCGCGGTAAATTTTCATAAACTCTTTACCGCTGATGGTTTCCTTCTCAATCAGATGAGCTGCCAGCTTATCCATCAACTCACGGTTGCCGGAGAGAAGCTCTTTTGCTTCCTCGTAGCAGGCTTTCAGCGTTTCCATAATCTCGGTATCCACGTCTGCTGCCGTCCTGTCGCTACAGGTCAGTCTGGCACCGCCGCCCAGATACTCGCTCTCTATGGTTGCAAGACCCATCAGCCCGAAACGCTTACTCATACCGAAACGGGTAATCATATTACTTACAATGTTGGTGGCCTGTTCAATATCATTGGCTGCACCGGTGGTCACATTACCGAATACTATTTCTTCTGCCGCACGTCCGCCCAGAAGACTTACCAGTCTGTCATGAAGCTCTGCCTCTGTCTGTAAATACTTTTCTTCTTCAGGCACATGCATCACATAACCAAGCGCGCCCATGGTTCTGGGGACAATGGTAATTTTCTGTACCGGTTCGGAATTCTTCTGTAATGCACTGATTAAAGCATGACCTACTTCATGATAGGAGACTATCTTACGCTCTTCCTGACTCATGATACGGTCTTTCTTTTCTTTTCCTACCAGCACCTGCTCTACTGCATCAAACAAATCTTTCTGATTGACATATTCTCTTCCATGCTGTACCGCATTGATAGCAGCCTCGTTAATCATGTTGGCAAGGTCGGCACCCACCGCACCGCTTGTAGCAAGGGCGATGGCATCCAAATCCACGCTGTCATCCAAATGCACATCCTTGGCATGAACCTTTAGTATTGCCACACGGCCTTTTAAGTCAGGCTTATCAACAATAATTCTTCTGTCGAAACGTCCCGGACGAAGCAACGCTTTGTCCAAAATTTCGGGACGGTTGGTTGCACCGAGCACCAAAATACCTTTAGAGGTATCAAAGCCATCCATCTCAGAAAGAAGCTGGTTCAAGGTCTGTTCCCTTTCCTCATTACCGCCGCCGTACTTGTTATCACGGCTCCTTCCGATGGCATCAATTTCATCAATAAAGATAATGCAGGGTGCATTCTTGGTTGCTTCTTTAAACAAATCACGCACTCTGGACGCACCTACACCTACATATAATTCAATAAAGTCAGAACCGGACAGGGAGAAGAAAGGCACCTTCGCCTCACCTGCAACAGCCTTGGCAAGTAATGTCTTACCGGTACCGGGAGGTCCCACCAAAAGGGCTCCCTTGGGAAGCTTGGCACCGATTTTGGCATATTTACCGGGATTGTGCAAAAAGTCTACTACTTCTTGTAAAGATTCTTTCGCCTCATCCTCACCGGCCACATCCTTAAAGGTGATTCCCGTTTCCTTCTGTACATAAACCTTGGCATTGCTCTTTCCAACGCCCATAGGACCGCCGCCCTTGGACATCTTGCGGAATAAAAAGCTGAGCAGTACCCACATCAGCAGAATCGGCACTACATAAGTCAGCAAAAAGCTGATAATCATACCGGAGGAGTCCGCCACCTGTCCTTTTACCGGAACATCATGCTCCAAAAGGCGGTTGGTCAGCGTATCGTCTTCCTCTATCTTGCCTGTATAATAGGTAATGGTCGGAACACCGCCATAAAGGTACATGGCAATATTCCCCGGCTTCTCTTCGGTCTTGGGAGTAATCAGCACACGGTCCGAACCGATTTCCACTGATTCCACCTTGCCTTCTTCCAGCATGGTAATAAATTCGTTGTAACTGATTTCTCTCTCTGTCTCGCCTGTCATCAGCTTCATAAAGGAACTCATAAACAACAGGGTGATTAAAGATGCAATCAAAAATAAAATAACACTTTGCTTTTTGGGGTCTCTGCCACCGGGTCCGCCGCCGTTTCCGTTTCCATTCCCGTTTCCGTTTCCGGGACCGTTATTTCCTGCCCCGTTATTCCCGTTATGGTTACCGGGGTCATATTGATTCAAATTATTATCGCTCATACTATCTCCATATTCCTAATTTACACTTTATTATTGATTATAGAGACAAAAAAACCATAAATCAATACGCGATTTGTGAAAATCTTGTGTAATCTCTTAAAGTTTTATAAATATCTTTCACAAATCTTACTCTTCCCATTCTCTCTTCGGAAGATTCCCCAACAGATATTTTTGTTTTTACATCTCTGTAGAAAGATAAATCACACCCAGCCAGTAATAGCCGTACAACTCTATTTCATCTCCCATGATTTCATAAATGGCATCGGTAATTTCATAAAATTCATTATCATTCAGCTCATAGTCGGTACGAAGAGTTGCCTCACCGTCCTCTGCAAGCTGCTCTGCCAAAATTTCCGCCACCTCATGGGACGGGAAATAATTGTCCGTAATATGATAGTATTCATGCTCATCCGTCTCTCCGGTATAAGTGGGAATCAGCACATCCATCATGTAGTCCTCATCTTCCACCAAAATATCGTCACCCACATCCGAAGGCAGGTTCAGAAGAGCATTAAAGAAATATTCATTATCATTGTTGGTTACATCCACAATCTGCCACTCGTCATCAATTTTTACCTTGTTCCATGCATGAGCAAGATTACCGTCCAAAAATCCGGTTACCACGATGGTTTCCAGTCCCGCTTCCTCTGCCAGCAGACGGAATGCCGCCGCGTAACCTGCACAGACACATTTTCCGTCAATTAATGCACCATAAGCGGTAAAGGAATCATTAAATCTTTCATCAATATACATGAAATCATTTTCTTCTGCATTGGCAAGTGCTTCCTCATCATACACAATGGTATCGCACAAATACTGATTGATTGCCAGTTCCTTTTCCTGTTCCGTCATATCTTCGGAAATAATTTCGTCAATGACCTTGGAAACCGCACGCTTAATTGCCTTCTGCTTCTTTGCCTGGTCTTCCTCAGACTCTTCATATACAACCCTGACTGCTTTTCCGTTTTTGCTGATTTTGTAGCCTTTAATACCGAGAATCAACGGATTCTGATAATAGGCTTCCAAAAAGGCATCATCTACAAGGCTTGTATCTCTTGCCTCCGGGAACTCACTTAGATCAATTACTTTGTTACCGGCAAGCATATTGATTGCCAGATATTCAGACAATGCACTGTTTGCAAAAACAGTGGTTTCTACCTGCCGAAGTTCTCTGAGTGCTACCGCTTCTTCCAACTCACCGAATTTCAGTGAAGTCTCCAAGGACATGTCACCGGACTTAAAGCCCATCTTTTTCTCTTTATCTTCCAAATAGGCAATATCCTTTTCGAAATCCTCTGCATGATATCCCTTTTCTTCAGGCCCTACAATAGTAAACTCGTCAATAAAACTGGTACCTTCTATCCGGTAAGGGATGCAAAGACAACTCATGGTCTGGCTTTCCACATACTCTGCTGTTTCTTTATCAATCATAATGTAAAGCTTATCCTGTACATATGCTTTTTCTGTCTGATAATCAATCTGCTTGGTAGAGGTATAACCGTCACACATAGTAACATACTCATATGACGGTAAATCTTCTACATTTTCATAGTCACTGGCAAATCCGTTTTCCCGCTCTGTATTGTAAGCAATGCTATATGGAATCTTAGGAGCAATCTCAGATACATCATAAATATTACTGACCATGGAGGTACCTTTCTCATTTACTGCCACCACGCAAATCCCAATATCTGTAACATCTCCGCCCCATTCTCTGGGATACACAAGTCCCGGTTCCCCATATCTCTCCAAATTATTTTCATAGGACCACTCATCCTTCCATTCATCCTCTGATATGGAAAAGGTACAGAAGTCACTATTTACGGAAAATCCGTGATATTCCGGATACTCTGTCACCCAGGATGTACTTTCTGTTGTGTCTATCACGAACATGGAGCCATTATTATATCCCTTCTCCTCTGACTTATTCACTCTGCAAAGGAAATACTCCGCAGCACCTTCCACTTCATTCCATGAAAATTCCACTCTGCCGTCATAGGTTACTGAATAGGTAAGTCTGGGAGTTTCCTCTATCTCCGCTTCAAAGGTGACAATACTTACTTCCGGCTGCTCAAGCAGTTCTCCGGTTTCCTTATCACGATAGGAAGCAAGATAAGCTGTTCCTAAATTTCCCCAACTTTGTCCTGCACCCCTTCCGTGAAGATAAGTTTCATTGTGAGGATATTTTTCTACCGTCTTCACACTCAGCCCCGAAAGGCTGATCTGTCCCGGCACATTCCCGTCAGAGGGCTCCATAATAAAGGTTCCCGTCTGCGGATCAAAATCATACTTTACCCCCATTCTGTAAGTAAGCTCCGGATCTTGATACAAGGCAAATACCTCTGTCCATTTTTCAATCTGAAGGTCATCCACATCATACCCAAGCTGAAAGGTAATGGGCTCTGCTCTTCCCACATCTTCAATAGGGTCTGCATAAGTGTAATTGTACAAATTCTTTTCTGCATACTTTTCCTGCAGTCCTGCGGCAAGTTTGGTGGATGCCACGTACTCTCCGGTATCCAGAATTTCTTCCCCGCTCATTCCTTCTTCGCTCTCTTCCGAAGCTTCCTTGGTGTCAATCCCTGCAAGACCTTCATCGGAATCACTTCCTGTTTCAATACCATTTAACTCAGCGCCCGCACTTTCTGTCGTCTGTACATCCCCGGTGCCTTCGCCCACACTCACATTTGCCGGTTGCTCGCTTTCCGTCCCGTCACTTACCGTCTGCACACTATCACCGCGAAGCATGTAACTATGTCCGTAAATGCTTCCTCCCACGATAGCACAAATAAGAAGCGCCGCCACAATCATTTTCGGGCGACGTTTTTTCCGGCGAAGGGATAGTGTCTCCTTCTGCTCTATAGTAAGCTGCTTTTTTTCAATAATAATCCGAATATAGTCATTCTCAAATCTCATAATTCCCTCTTATCCCCGTCTTGTTTACCGGTTTTGTAATTCCCTTAAAAATTCCTCTTTGTCTGTTATCTTTGATGTAACCAAAAGACCGCTTTCTGCCTCCTGCAGGTATGCCTGATAATATCCGGTTGCCTCATCTGCAACAATCAATGCTTTTACACCGTTTATTTCACATTCTTCCCCGGTAGCAAAAGCTTCCGGCATTTCTGCCGCTGTTTCCTCTGTCAAAACGGCTTCTCCTTTTGCAATAGGCGCAATTTCAGGCTGTGTCTGTCCTGCAAGCTGTATTTGCAGTGCTTGTATTTGCGATTCCTGCACTTGTTCTTGCTGCATCTCCTGTGCTTGTACCCCTTGCCTCTGCGGCGTTTGCATCTCTTCTTTGTTTTCGCCCTTAAAAAAAGAGGTTGCCGCGGGATACACCAGTAAAACCAAAAGCACTGCTGCCGCCGCAAGCGTTAATGTACGAAAGGAATGAACTTTACTTTGCACATTGGACTGACGAAGACGACTTTCTTCTGCCTGCATGGCCTGCTTAGTCTTTTTCAGTAATTCAGTTGGAACATGTATCTGCGCTATTTCTCTCTGATACTGTTCTTTCATAAAATAATCTCTCCTTCTAACAGCGTTTTAAGCATTTCCCTTGCCCTGTGTAATTGGGATTTTACCGTACTTTCTTTCTGCCCCGTTGCCGCGGCAATCTGTGCCACCGACAGCTCTTCAAAGTAAAACAAATGTATCGCCACGCGGTATTTCTCCGGCAGCTTTTTTACAGCCCGAAACAGTATCTCTCCGTTTTCCGCTGCTTCATAACCGGCATCCTCCACCCATGCTTCCTCCCGGATGCTCTCCGCATCTTCCAAAAGGGAAACATTTTTATTCCAGTACCTTGTAAAATGCTTTTTGGAACAGTTGGTGGTAACTCTGATCAGCCACGCTTTCACATGCTCCCAGTCCTGCAATTTATGAATATGCTTTACCAGACGCACAAACACTTCCTGAAAAATATCGTCTGCGTCTGTTCTATTTTTTACCTGAAGGAGAGCCAGCCGGTAAACCATATCGGCATACCGGTCTATTACCTCCTCCGGTGTTATCCTTACGTTTTCCTCTTTCATTTCCGTTTCCTCGCATGGTATCATAAAACCTCTTTTATTATACCTTACGGGAAACATCTTTGCATTATTTTTCCTAATGCTTTTACCACTCTTTTATCTGGCCTGTTGCGAGAATACCGTCCATTACGATAAAGGCATCGTCAATGGCATCTTCCATCTGGAATGCCTGCATAGTGAAAACCTCATATTCACCAATAATCACATACACAACACCTTCCGCTGATGTAATCCCTGAATCAATTCTGTATTCCAGCTTCAATGCCTCTCCCAAATTTGTCTCGCAGATTTCTTCGGAGTAGCTTGTAACAGCAGTTCCTAAACCTTCTTCGATATCTTCTTTGCTATACTCATCAAGGGCATCATACAAATCCATATCTTCGTCATAATCCAAGTACTCTTCGTAAACAGTAATCATACAACCTGCATAATCGGCATCACCGCCCGGTGCATATACTTTCGTTTCAAAATCTGAGGCTTCTGTATCCTCCTGCCAGCTCATGGGAAGTTCAAACATAAAACTTCCTGTTGAATAGAAGTTCTCTCTTCCGTTTTCTTCATAGTAACTGCTCTTTTCTTCCGCCCGTTCTTCATCCCAGTTAATTTCAAACTGATAAAATGCTTCCAGTTCTTCAAGCAGTTCCTCCGTCTTTTCCGTTACACTTTCTGAATTGATTTCCACTGATACCAGTACTGTTTCCCCACCTTCCAGTTCTGTCAGATAATAGGTGCAGAAGGTACTGTTATAGGTCTCGTCCCAACTGTCATACCGGCAATACTCCACAGTACATTTCACCGCATTCTTTCCCAGCTTTTGTACCTCACTGATATCCAAATCCTTGTAATCCGTGGTGTAAAACGGGTCATAATTACTTGCTACGTATTCTTCCAGATTTTCTGCCAGAGTATAATCATCCGCATCATATCTCAGATATGGGTCAAGCTCCACATGAAAGTAAATTCCCATACAGCTTGCGTAAGCATAGTTTCCGCTTGCCATCACATAATCGTCATCCGGCATATATACTGTAATGGTTTTTCTCTCACGCTTTCCTGTCTCTTCATTTTCTTTGGAATCAGTCATGAGAATTTCTTCATAAAGGTGCTCAAAGCCCTCATAACCTTCTACATCATCTCCGCCAAGTACAGGCGCAGATGACTTCTTCTTTCTTGACTTAGACTTTGATTCGGAATCGGACTCTTCATCCTTCTTCTCATCTTCGTCATCCTCATCGCTGTCTCTGTCTGCCTTACGGGATTTTCTCTTGCTGTTGCTCTTTTCCTCATCCGATTCATCATCTTCGTCGTCTTTATTCCGGTCTGCTTTACGGTTGCTTTTCTTTTCGTCTTCCTCTTCATCCTCATCTTCATCTTTTGACTCGACCTTAGCGGATGTCTCCTTTGCATCTCCAAAGCTGCACCCCGGAAGTGCTGCCAGCAAAAATCCCAGAAGCATACACAATACAATTTTCTTCTTCATCATCAATCCTCTCGCCTATTTTTACCAGCACTTTTCAAGCTTCATATCCCAGTCAAGGGTATAAGGCCCGTCTTTCTTCTCTTTCAGCATTTCATAGTACTCGTATCGTTCCATGGTAGGTGAATCGTCTGTCATCATAAGGTCTCCCTGCCAGAACATATAACCTGCCATGTAAGAATCCACCATTTCCTCCCATGAGGAAAACTTTTTCTGCAAAATCAGAGAGTTTTTAAGAGATGCATCCATCGCCTCTTCATAGGTCATATATCCGCTGAGATAAAAGTCCGCATACAACTGATTGGCTCTGCATAAATCCCATGCTATGATGTAATCTTCGTCATATCCTTCCGTATAAAATGAATAGGCAATAACGTAACGTGTGAAATCATCTTCTTCTGACAACTGCTCTAAAATAGCCTCGGAAAATTCATCATAATTCATGTCCAGACAACCCATGTCATCCAGTTCTTCGATGCACTCTGCAAATGTGGCCCTGTGCCCTTCTTCCTCAAGCCACTTGACCTTTTCCATAGCAGTCTCTTCGTCGTATACACTCCAGCTGCTTACCAAAAGCGCCTGCTCCAGTTCTTTATTTTCCTCTGTGGGCTCAAGACCTCCTACCAGTCTCCAGTCCCAACCGTTGCTGTAGGTTAAAGGAGCATAGGTTGCATTAAACCAGAGAATAGTTTCGGGCAATTCTTCCACCTGAGCACTTTCACTGACTTCACCGCCCATCAGCTCTGCAACGGTAATTCTGTTATCGGAGCCCGCTTTCGGCTTTTCTGCATTTTCATTATAGCTTTCCGACAAATCAACGCCGTATGCTGTCTCCAGTTCTTCCAAAAGAACATTGGTATAATCGTCATATTCATCTTCTTCCAATGTAATTTCAAACAGGAACAGTCTCTTATCACTCAGCTCAATATATCCATTCACCCTTGTCTTGTTCACATATTCTTCGGTTACGGAATCTTTTTCCTCGTATGTCAATACGATATACAATGCTTCTTCAAATCCGTCTATGGACATCATTTCACTGATGGTAACATTGCGACAGTCTTCATCTTCTTTTCTGCTCTTATAAATTACATCCTTATCTGTTTTGGTATGAGACATCAGATTACCAATTGTCTGCTGGAATCTGCCGGAAATACCCACGCCATGCATATGAGAACGGAAGGTATCTTCGGATACACTTGTCATCCAACCCATAGGCACCAAAACCGGCATTGATACTTCACCGCTCTCATGGGTAAGAGTTGCCTCTCCAAGGTACTGGTAATCCTTCACTTTTTCAAGTATCTGATCACCTTCGATAGGCTCATAAACATCCTGTTCATCGGCAATACGCTGGGCATCATCCTCTGCATAGCTTCCTTCCACGTTAAGGTCATCAGAATCAAGACCATAGCACATAGCCAGTTCTTCTACAATGGGAGATGTCATCTCGTCCGCATATGCTTCCTCAATCTCCAACTCCCAAACTACCCCGGCACCTTTCTTTTGCATATCCAGATAAGTAATCCTGCTTACCTGAAAAAGCGTTCCGTAATAGTCCTCTTTCATACCTGTCATAATGATATATCTGTCATCACCGTTCTCTTCCATGTCACCTACTGTTACATCCGAGTAACCGGAATCGGCATTTTCCCACGCTTCTATGGAATAATCTACAGTACTTTGCATGTATTCATACATAAAGGAATCACCGCCGGCATTAATGGCCGATGAAAAATACGATAACCCATGGTCGTAATAATATGCAAATCCGTCTTCATAGTCTGCACCTACCGGAACATACGCGTCATACTCTGACTTATCTCCGTAAAAATCTTCAATGGTAATCATCTCAGTATATTCAAGGTCATCCGGAGAAATTTTCTTTTTAGTCTTTTTCTCCTTGTCGTCATCGTCTTCGTCTTTACCTTCTTTATCGTCTTTGTCATCATCATCGACATCATCAGAATCCTCAGACTTTTCCTTACCATCATACTCACACAAATCATTTACAATGTCATACACTACCGTAACATAGGAAACATCATCATCCTCTTCCAGTTCTCCAATATCTGAAACTTCTGAATATTCAATGGATTTTAAGATTTCCAGAACCTCTTCTTTTGTCTCCAGTTTTTCATCCTGCTCAGCCACTACTTCACCGATTGCAATAATCATCAAATCATCTTCGGCCTTTTTATAGTATGTATAAATGGTTTCAGAGTCTCTCTTACTATCGATGTAATCCTCATAGTAAAACCATCCTTCTTCGTCCCATTCATCCACTTCATCAATATCTTCCACTTCATATTCCATTTCAAACATTCCCACGATATCATCATGAAAATCTTCAATCATGTCTTCGTCTGTTTCGGCAAGCATGATAATCACATCATCATCTCCCTCATACAGACAAATTACCGGATAGGGGTCTGCATCCTGATAAGCAATCTCCCAGTTTTCGGTATCATAAATCACCGAAATATTTCCGCCTTCATAGGTCGGCTTCTTGGCACAGCCGGTAGCTGCAAGCGCAAGCATGATTACCATACAAATCATTGTCACGCTTCTTTTTTTCCATGCCCTCATAAACCTCATTTTCCTCTTCCTCCTTTATTCACATGCCGTTTTCACGGTCTTTTTTTCTTTACCGTACACTTATAACACCCACCGGTAATACAAAAGGTTGCAAAAAATTTCAAAAAATCCGATGCGGTATTTTTCCGCACCGGATTTTGCTCTTTCAGCTCTTACATTCTCGCGCTGTCTACATTCTCTTTAAACCACTGATAAGCAAGCTCTACGCCTTCTTCCAAATCTACCTTGTGCTGCCAGCCAAGACCATGCAGTTTATCTACATTGGTCAGCTTTCTGGGTGTTCCGTCAGGCATATCTTTATTCCAGATAATATCTCCTTCATATCCTACCACACGCTGTACCGTTTCCGCAAGTTCTTTAATGGTCACTTCCTTGCCGGTACCGATATTCACATGCTGCTCACCGCTGTAATTTTCTAAAAGGAACACACAGGCATCTGCCATGTCATCCACGTAAAGGAATTCACGAAGAGGTGTTCCTGTTCCCCAAAGTTCTACACTGGGTGCGCCGGATACCTTGGCTTCATGGAACTTACGAATCATTGCCGGCATTACATGGGAGCCGGATAAATCATAATTGTCATGCGGACCATACAAATTGGTAGGCATACAGCTGATGAAATCGTCCCCATACTGTCTCTTATAAAACTTACACATTTCCAGACCTGCAATTTTGGCAATGGCATACGCCTCATTTGTTTCTTCCAAAGGTCCTGTCAGCAAAGCATCTTCAGGAATGGGCTGGGGTGCCATTCTGGGATAAATACAGGTACTTCCCAGGAATAACAGCTTTTTCACCTTATACTGATGACAACAGTCAATCACATTACACTGAATCTGCATATTTTCGTAAGCAAACTCTGCAGGGGCTGTGTTGTTGGCATTGATGCCGCCTACCTTTGCCGCCGCAAGTACTACCACGTCAGGTCTTTCTTTCTCAAAAAATTCACGAACCGCCGCCTGATTGGTGAGGTCAAGCTCCTTATGGGTTCTGCCGATTACATTTTCATAACCTTTTGCCTTTAAATTTCTTACAATCGCACTTCCCACAAGACCTCTGTGTCCCGCAACATAAATCTTATCACTCTTACTTAACATCTCTCTATCCTCCTATTCTTAGTGAACCACATCCACAAATCCGTCTTCTATTTTATCCCCACGGAAAATATCTTCTGCCTTTACGGGAGATGCCGGAAAATCATCATATCCCGTTCTGTCCCCTTCCTTGGGATAATAGAATGTATACCCATTCAGTTCATACGAAACAGTTTCAAAATTTTCATAGTCTTTCTGGGTTATCAAATACTTTGCTGTAGCATTTTCTGCCGTTTCCGCCGTAAACGCTCCCAGCTTATAAACTCCCAAAAGCATGACAAATGCCAAATACAACTTATATTTATCCACCTTGGGACTTATCTGCAAATATAAATATCCCCACACCAGCATGGGTAGCACCCACAAATAAATACATCCGTAGCGGATCAGCGGTGCGCTGGTCAGCCAGAAAAGAAAACTCACTGCCATGGTTCCTGCAACCAGTAAAAAATCCGCCATCTCTTTCTTTTTCTTTACAAGAGCATAAACACCAACTCCCGCAAGAATCACAAGAGAGAGCACTGCAAGCAGCAGAAATGCCTTGTTCACCGCATCAAGGGATTTCGCCCACTCAGGCAGCCACTTGCCAATCGGTTCCTCATATCTCGTTACATCAGAATATCCTCTGCCCCAGACCTGTATTTCCTTCGAATCATAATCTGCCATTCCCTTAGGAATCTTGAAGTCAAAATCAAACAAATCAATAAATGTAAAGGGATACACCAACCAACCGGACAAGACTACATTCCGAATCAGAAAGGGAAGGGCTGTTATTACACCCGCTCCCAAAAATCCGGCAATTGCTTTTCCCTTCTTTTCTTTTATCATCATCACCGCCGGCTTTATCGTCAGCAACAAAATCAATGCACCGGAAAGCTTAACGGTAAGCACACCGACGCACATTACACATAACAGACCGTAAGGATAGTAGGACTCTTCTCTGCTCTCCAACAGGTCAAGCCAGGTAATCAGAATATAAAATACACTCAGCACCATAAAATAATCCGATGCCGGCGAAATCATCTCATCAAAAATAATTAGCAGGTAATAAATACCCATAATCCGTACAAAATCAGCCAGTACAGGTCTTCGGAAATCTTTTCTGCATAGGCCGCCAAAGCATATCACTGCCAGAAGAACTGCCAGAAAACCGGCGCATACATGATAAGATTGTCCGCCCAAAAAAGCAAAGCTGTAAAGCGCCGAGAGGCAAAACGCCGCGCTGTTATAAGCAAGTCTGCTGTGCAAATTCCCAAGCCCCGGAACAATACCGTATTCCTCTATCCATCTGATACTCTGCGCATGGTAAAGTCCTGTATCATAGTGGATAATGCCGGTGGAGGCACCATATGCAAACAAAAGGATAAGGAAAACAACAGCCCCTGCTTTCACAGGGGTAATTGTCTGAAAGCGCTCTTTTAAATGCTGCACCGCTTCTTTTCCGTATTTTATCATACAGATACCGCAAATCAGAAGCAGAACTGCGTTTGCTACCAGTCCCACTTTATAAAAAATGCTGAAGAATTGGGCGTACACTGTAACTGCGGTTATCCCTGCAAATACATAACTGCTGTCTCTTTTTACGGTATAGCCTGCCATCTTTGCCGTTGCCTGTAAAATAGCAAACCCTGTCACATAGCAGGTAAAGAGCATATAACTCCAAATCAATATCACAGATAACATACCGGATAGCCTCTTAATTTCTTTTTATTATGCGTTACCGGATTTTCTTTTTTCTTTGTATTCTTCGCAGCTCATTCCCGCAACTTCGCGAAGGTCTGCATCCATCATCATGCTGACAAGTCCCTTGAAGTCTACATCTCTCTTCCAGCCAAGTGCCTTTTCAGCCTTAGCAGAGTTACCCCAAAGGAATTCTACCTCAGCGGGACGATAAAACTCAGGATTTACATCTACCAAAAGCTTGCCTGTCTCTGCATCGTAACCCTTTTCATTTACGCCGGTTCCTTCCCAACGCACCTCAACACCAAGTTCATTAAAGGATGCTTCCACAAATTCTCTTACGGTATGAGTCTCATTTGTTGCAAGAACATAGTCCCCGGGTGCATCCTGCTGAAGCATCAGCCACATACCTTTCACATAGTCACCTGCAAATCCCCAGTCACGCTTTGCGTTCATGTTACCTAAGGAAAGCTTTTCCTGCTTGCCGGCAATGATATTAGCAATAGCAAGGGTAATCTTTCTGGTTACAAAGTTTTCACCTCTTCTGGGTGATTCATGGTTAAAAAGAATACCGTTACATGCAAACATGTTGTAGGATTCTCTGTAGTTTACAGTAATCCAGTAGGAATACAATTTTGCCACGCCGTAAGGACTCTTAGGATAAAAAGGTGTTGCCTCACTCTGGGGTGCTGTTTCGGGAAGTCCGCCAAACAGCTCGGAAGTAGATGCCTGATAGTAACGGCAGTTTCCACCGTTTACACGGATTGCTTCCAATAATTTTAAAGTGCTTACACCGGTAGCCTCTGCTGTATACTCAGGCACTTCAAAAGAAACACCTACGTGTGACTGCGCTGCCAGATTGTAAACCTCTGTAGGTCTGATTTCTGCAATCAGTCTCATCAGGTTACTGGAATCTGTCATATCTGCAAAGTGAAGGAAAAACTTCACATTGTTATAATTAGAATGGATAATATGGTCAATTCTTGAGGTATTGCTGATACTGTGACGGCGAATCAGACCATGTACCTCATATCCTTTCTCCAATAAAAATTCTGCCAGGTAAGAGCCGTCCTGTCCTGTAATACCTGTAATTAATGCTATATTTTTCATATAAATCTCCTTTAAAATTTTTGTCTTATTTTGCTATTCCATTAGGCAGTATACTATTGTATAATACAAGTGGCAATCAAATATCTTGCGTAAAAATAGTAAAATATTGCTATTTAAAAAAGGAGTGCTGAAAATGGCAAAATCATCTTCCAACCGTATCCTTGCAACGCCTTCCGCTTATGCCCGTAAACATTATCTTTATGTGCAGGAGGTAGGAACCCTCCAAAGTTTAGAGCCCCACGTAAGCAAACGTCAAAACTTAAATTCTTTTTTGTTTTTTATTGTACTGGATGGAGAAGGCACACTTTTTTATGAAGGAACACGCCACCGCATTTGCAGCGGAGACTGTGTCTGGGTAGACTGTACGCAGCCTTACTTTCACGAGAGCAGTTTTGAACACCCCTGGAGCCTGAAATGGGTACATTTTAACGGGCCGGAAGCCAAACACTTTTATGAAACCTATCTGTCCAAAGGTAATTCCTATATTTTCCACCCACGAAGCATCCTTCCCTTTACGGAAGCCTTAGACCAGCTTTACGGTTTTCATCAAAACAAAACTCCGCTTATGGAGCTTGGCTCCAACAAATGCATTACCGATATTATTACTCTCTGCTTTACCGAAAATGAATCATTAAAACAGGGTGAATACTCCATTCCCGAGAAATTACAACAAATTCACACTTATCTGGTGGAGCATTATTCTGAAAAAATAACTCTGGAAGATTTAGCGGAGCACTTTTTTATCAGCAAATTTCACCTTTCCAGAGAATACAAAAAAACCTATGGAAATACTATCGGAAACGAATTGACTTATCAGCGTATCTCCCATGCCAAATCCATGCTCCGTTTCAGCGATGATTCTGTAGATGCCATTGCTCTCAAATGCGGATTTCAGGATTCCGGTTATTTTATTAAGGTCTTCAAAAAAGCAGAAAATATGACACCCCTGGAATATAGAAAAAAGTGGTAAAACTACCACTTTTTTTGTTACATAATATTACCCATAATAACAGCAATCACAATACCAAGAATGCCGCCGATAAGAACCTGTAAAGGTGTATGTCCCACAAACTCTTTAAGTTTGTCCTCTACACTCATCTCCTTGCCCATCTTTGCAAACATCTCAATCATTTCATTCAGCACTCTCGCTTGTATGCCCGTCTCCCTGCGCACACCCATAGCATCATACATGACAATAATCGCAAGCATAACAGAAATAGCACACTCAAAGCTACCGCCTCCGTACTGCATTGCAGACGATGTTGCCAATGCACACACTGTTGCCGAATGGCAACTGGGCATACCACCACTTCCTACAAGTCTCTCTGCCACAAACTTTTTATAAATAATCAAATGTATTATTGTCTTGGATACCTGTGCCACAAACCAGCCAAGCGCTGCCGAAACGAATACTTTATTGTGAAGTAGCGCCACTAAAAATTCCATTTTTCAATAAACCATACCTTTCTCATTCTGTAAAACTTGCTTGTATTTTGGTTTTTACAAACAAATGGCGACTTCCTACAAAGTCTTGATATATTCCTCGATTGCATCGTGCCAGTCGGCGAACTGATAACCACCGGTTAATTTCAGCATGTAATTTTCCAAAATGGAATAAGCCGGTCTGGGCGCTGCCGCACCGTACTCTGCGGTAGAAATCCCCTCAACCTGCGTTGCTTTTCCTGCCAAGCGGAAAATCTCCTGTGCAAATTCTGCCCAATGACAGCTACCCTCACAGGTTGCATGGAACAATCCGTAATTTTCAGTAAATAAAAGCTGCGCAATTGCTGCCGCAAGCTCCTTAGTGCTGGTAGGACTTCCAAACTGGTCATTTACCACACGCACCTTGTCATGTGTTTCAGAAAGGCGAAGCATTGTCTTTGCGAAATTTTTTCCATCGCCGTAAAGCCATGCAGTACGGAGAATAAAATAACGGTCAGCAAAATCCTTTACCATATTTTCTCCCACAAGCTTACTTGCTCCGTAAATTCCCTGCGGATTGGGCGTATCAAATTCAAGATAAGGTCTGGTGCCTTTACCGTCAAAAACATAATCCGTGGAAACATGAATCATCTTTGCACCGGTTTCGGTCGCGGCAATACTTAAGTTTCTCGGACCAATTGCATTAATACGATATGCGTTATCCACATCTGTCTCACAGGCATCTACTGCCGTGTGCGCTGCACAGTTAATAATCGCATAGGGTTTTACTTCCCTTGCAAGTGCCATTACTTTATCAATATTGGTAATGTCAAGTTCCCCTACATCTGTGTTTACAAATTCAAGTTCCGCATTTCCTGCCAGTTCTTTATTAATAGCTCTGCCAAGCTGACCATTGCAGCCTGTTACGATTATTTTTTTCATAAAACCGTTATCCCTTCTCATTTATCTGTGGAATACATTATGCTATACCACCATTTTATATTGTACCCGTTTCTTTCCATTTGTACAAGTCATTAATTTGTTAAGCTTTTGTATAGTTGTAACAAATTCTTAATATTTTTGTATCACATTTTACACATTTTTCTAGTGACGGTTTCTTTTATCTGTGTTATAATGTCAGTTGTGTGATTATAATGAAATTTATACATATTAAGAAAGTGAGGAAATATTGATGAAAAGATTACAAGTGCTTTTTCTTGTAGCCTTATCTTCATCTCTTTTATTATTCGGTTGCGGCAAAGAAGAAACAGTTACTCAGCCTGTGGTAGAGCCTATTGTGGAAGCCCAGCCTGAAAAAGAGACCGAACCCACAGAAGAAGTTCCGGCAGAAAACGAAACAGATTTAGATGCTCCTCCTGCAGAGGGTATGGTACGAAGCCGTCTGACTAATGAATGGGTTGACGAAGAAGTGGCAAAGACGCGTCCCATTGCAGTAATGGTTCCCAACTCCAAAACCGCAAGTCAGTACAACTTATCCAAGGCTTCCGTTCTTTACGAATGTAATGTAGAAGGCAGTATGACAAGACTTATGGCTGTTTGGGAAGATTGGGAAAGCTTAGATAAAATCGGTAATGTAAGAAGCTGCCGTGATTATTATTTATATTGGGCATTTGAATGGGATGCCATTTATATCCACTACGGCGGACCTTTCTACATTGATGATTTGATTGCAAGAGAAGATACACAGAATATCAACTGTATCGATTATGCAAACGCTACTTTCAGAGATACCGCAAAGAACTCCACTGACAATGCTTTTACAAGTGCAGAGCGTATTAAAGAAGCAGCTGATTATTACGGATACCCCACCGAATACAGAGAAGGTTATTCTGACGATAATCACTTCCAGTTTGCTACCAATTCAGAACCTAACACATTAGAGCAGTACAGCGATGCGATTGACGCAAAAAAAATTGATATGTCACCTGCTTATCCTGTTACCAACTGCTATTTTGTTTATAACGAAGAAACCGGCTTATACGAAAGATTCCAGCATTTGTCCGGCGACAGCGACGGTCCTCACGTTGACCTTGCTACCAACGAACAGCTTGCATTCAAAAACGTATTAGTACAGAACACTTACTTCGAAGTAAGAGATCAAAAAGGTTATCTTGCATTCCAGTGTCATGATACAACAAGAGACGGATGGTTCTTTACAAACGGAAAAGGTATTCACGTGACATGGGAAAAGACTGCTGACTATAGCGCTACCAGATATTATGACGATGACGGTAATGAAATCAAATTAAACACCGGTAAGACCATGATATGTATTTTGGAAGACGGCGATTCCTTTAACGTAGACGATAAGGTAATTGAAGCAGACTAAAATCAGTATAATAAAAAATTAACGGCAGTCCAATATGGACTGCCGTTTTTTACTCACCTAATCCGCTTTCGATTGCATTTACCAAGCATCTTAACGCTTCTTCTTCATCTTCACCTTCACACACAAACTCTATTTCATCGCCGCACTTCACGCAGGCTCCCAATACACTTAATACACTTTTGGCATTTGCTGTATTTCCTCTGAAGGTAAAGGTTATCAGTGATTTAAATTGCATTGCTTCCTTGCAAAGGATACCTGCCGGTCTGAGATGAAGACCGGTGGGATTCTTAATAACCACCTTTTGGCTTACCATTTGTTCCTCCTCCAATTCTTTTGATGCCTTCTCCATCAAGCTTCTGATTTAACTATACCATTTTCCCATACTTTTCTCAAGTCTTAGAGCATGATATTTTGAATCAAATCTGCAAGCTGACGTGCCTCTTTATCAATCATTTCCTGATCTTTTCCTTCAATCATAACTCTCACCAAAGGCTCTGTACCGGAAGGACGAATAAGCACTCTTCCTTCACCGGCAAACTTTTCGGTAAGCGCTGCGATTGCCTCTGCAATTTCAGGATACTCCATGTATTTTTCCTTTTTATGATTCGGTACTTTCGCATTCACAAGTGCCTGAGGAAGCACTTCCATAATGGAAGAAAGTTCTGATAATGATTTACCGGTTTCCACCATTACCTGTAATAAATGAAGAGCACTTAAAAGACCGTCTCCGGTTGTATTTTCTTTTAGGAAAATGATATGTCCGGACTGTTCTCCGCCAAGACTTGCTCCGATTTCTTTCATACGCTCAAGCACATATCTGTCACCAACCTTGGTCTGTTCAACCTTTAATCCCTGTTTTTCTGCCATAAGGAAAAATCCAAGATTGCTCATAACAGTTGCAACAATGGTATCACCGGAAAGCTCACCCTTTTCCTTCATATGATTACCTACAATGGCCATAATCTGGTCACCGTCTACCACATTACCCATTTCATCTACAGCCATCAGTCTGTCTGCATCACCATCAAATGCAAGACCCACATTTGCTTTTTCATAGACAACTCTTGCACGAAGCTCTTCCATATGTGTGGAACCGCAATTGGCATTAATATTGGTTCCGTCAGGCATATTATGAATTGCCACTACATTACCGCCAAGTTCCTTTAACGCTTCTACAGAGGTATAGAAAGATGCACCTTCTGCACAGTCTACCACAATTTTAAGTCCTGTTAAATCCACATTAACGGAGCGGATAGAGTGATTAATATACTCTTCTCTGGCATCGGTACGATATTTAATCTTTCCCACATTGGAACCGATAGGGAACTTAATTCCCTGCATATTGCTTTTAATCAAATCTTCAATTTCATCTTCCATGGCATCGGGAAGCTTGTAGCCGTTTCCGTCAAAAAACTTAATACCGTTAAACTCCACGGGATTGTGAGAAGCAGAAATCACAACGCCTGCATCCACTTTATATTTTCTGGTCAAATACGCTACCGCCGGAGTCGGAAGCACACCTACATATACCGCATTTGCTCCCACAGAACAAATACCTGCCATAAGTGCATTCGCAAGCATATCTCCGGAAATTCTGGTGTCACATCCAACCATGATCGTAGGTTTATGTTGGTTTTCTTTGGTAAGCACATACGCGCCTGCCTGACCTAGCTGCATTGCAAGTAACGGTGTCAGTTCATCATTCGCTACACCTCTTACGCCATCTGTACCAAATAATCTTCCCATCTTTTTGTGTTGTGCCCCTCTAAAGGCACTCTCCTTTTTTTATATTTTACTCTGCTATCTCAGATAGATGCATCAAAATCGTTAACGGTTGTGCCATTTCTACATCTTCGCCAAGTCCAAAATCAACTTCAACGTAATAGTAACCGTCTGTCGCTTCTTCCATGCCCTCTTCTTCCATCCACTTCTGCACATCCACGGTTCCTTTGATTTCATTTACACGAACCGCGGATAAATCGGAAGGAAGTCCTATCAGCGTAACAGCAATGTCTTCTTCAAATTCCTCTATGGAGGCTCTGAATCCTTCCGGAACATTAGTTACTTCAATGGCAGTTCCCGGAATATCCACTTCACGGGAAGTTTCCTGTCTAATCATAACCGTCACTTCCGTCTTTGCCAATGAGGCATCCGCCAAATGCACATTATCCGGCAAATACTCTTTCAGATTTAACTCAACAACATAATCACCCGTCTGTCCCGTAACGTCTACCGCTTCTGCCGGCACTTCAATCATCGCTATATTTCTGATTACATTGCTCTTTCCTGCAATCAAAACAGTCTCTACACTGCCGGAAGGTGTCTGCGCGATTCTGTAACCGTCAGCCGGTGTTCCGGATACATTATAATGTACCGGCACTTCTGCCGTCTGATAAATACTTACATTAACGCCTACAGACCTTATATTCTGTGAAATGCGGCTGCTCTGTATCAGATGCTCATCAGCATCGTACAAACGAATATCCAAATTAGTACCAATATCATTGGTAAATCCTGTTACATCCACTTCCACCATCGCCTTTGATACCTGATCAATCACTGACTCCGGTCCGGAAATTCGAATCAGATTCTGGTCAGTTGTAACTTCACCGACAATATATCCGCTTGCAACTTCTCCTGCCACATTGGCTTTCAATGCTAACGTTTTTGATTTTTTGTTTTCAATATTCAATTTGACAGTATCAATACTTCCCTTAATACTTTCAATGTCATCACCGTAAATACTGCTGGAAAATTTAATACTGATGGTATCCAGACTACTAAGGTCATTGATATCCGCCGTCGCTGTAATATTCCCCGCATTTAATGCGCTGTGTACTGACTTCGGAGCCTTAACGGAAACCCTCTCCACCACATCTGTTCCGTCAAGAATTTCATATACCTTTCCGGCATCCGTAATCAGATCGGTATTCAAAAGCTTCACCGGAACATTTACATACGTCTCCGTAATTGTGGGGTTTTCCATGTTGTTAACCACAAGCCAAAGAACAAATGCAAAAAGCAGGGATATCAGTTTCAGGCCCATATTGGCTGTAAGCTTATTTTTCACCTTTAGACCTTCCCTTCCACAAAATACGCTTTTTAGGTTCTTCCTCCGGCTTATTCTGTATTAATTTTAATTTTTCTTTCAGGCTGTCGCCATCCAAATTTCGATCCAAATCACCTTCATAGGCAACACTGATTTTTCCGGTTTCTTCCGAAACAATAATTGTCATGGAATCCGTTGCTTCCGATATACCTACACCTGCCCTGTGTCTGGTACCCAAGTCTTTGCTCAGTGCCATATTATCGGACAAGGGAAGATAACACGTCGCAGAAACGATTCGATTGCCTCTTACAATAAGCGCTCCGTCATGAAGGGGTGTGTTTTTTTCGAAGATATTAATAATGAGCTGGCTGGTAACAATGGCATCCACGTCAATACCGGTTCTCTCATACTCACTAAGCGACTGTGTTTGCTCAATCACAATAAGGGCACCGGTTTTCACCTTGCCCATCTCGACACACGCTTTTGCTATTTCGTTAATTGTCTTGTCTGAAAATCTGCCTTCCTCCGTAGCTCTTAATGTATCAAACGGAATAATGGAAGAAATGATATTTTTCTTTCCCAAATCTTCCAGTGCTTTTCGAAGCTCCGGCTGTAAAATAACGACCATCGCCGTCACCGCAACGCCGAATGCATTCTGTACAATCCACAGAATCGTTGTCATCTCAAAATATGCTGCAATCAAAATGAAGGCAGCAATCACAATAATTCCCTTAAGCAAAGACCATGCTCTGGTATTCTTTATCCATAAAAGGATATGATAGAGCAAAAAGGTAATCAATAATATTTCTATAATATCTACCAGTCTGATGCTTCCGGGTAAACGTGACAGATATTCAGTTGCAAATTCGGTTATCTGTGACATTTAAACTCCCCATTACTGTAATATTTCTTATTCTCTGTTTCGTGCCTGCACATTAGCAGGTCTTTTCTTTGAAGTATTAATCTTCTTGACGGTTCTTGAAGGGGCTGCAACAGTTACCTTGGGCACTGCCTTAACGTAATAGTAATATTCGTCGTCTTCAAACTGAACCTTTTCTGTTCTGCTGTAATCCACATGGAATGCAAAGAACTCAACTATCTTTGCAATCAGCATGGAAAATAATGTACCTACAATTAATCCTAAAATAGATACGTTTGTATCAAACATTAAATCTCCCACAAGGAAAATTACTACAGATGCAAGTCCGCCTGCAATAATAGCTATTGTCCATGCATAATCAACAGATAATCTGCGGATTAAATATACAAGTACAATAATTACAGTAAAAGCTGCAATTGTCAGGAACATTTCTTTATTATCCAGGAACCCATCAATAATAAAACGAATCTTGGTGGACATTTCTTCCGCTTCCATCCCCGACAAGGTTGTCGCACTGTCTGCAATGTAACCGATTAAAAAAGTCACAATCACACCACATCCAACAGAAATCGCCGAAACAGGCGTTCCGAGCAGTCCCATAATCAAGGGCATCACATACGGAATTCCGAGAACAAAGCTCATCGGTGTCAAAACCACCACCAAAGTATCTTTTGAGGAAAATCTCAAATACAAGAGGAACAATACAACAAAAATCACCAAGGTAATTGCCGCACATTCCAGCGTCAGCGCATACATATGCAGGACAATAAATACTGCCGCGATAAAAACAATAAAGTTCATCGGCATAAAAGAACACATAAGTGCCGCCATTAATACGATAGATAAATTGTCGATTTTTTGCATGTAACCGATTTTGGCATTTATCATCATCAGTGATGCCAACGCCACAATCAATTTTAACAGTGGCTTCAAATACACATCATATTTGGCAATAAATTTTTTGATATATTGTTTTGCAACAAGTAAAGTTGTCATGATTTTTTCCTCGTACCTTATTTACTTATCATACATACTTGCTAACTTTTTCAGGTTTGTATAATATGTCCTTAAACTTTTTTTGGCTTTGCTGTATTTAAACGCATAAACCACATAGGCAATCACACCGTATGCACCTACAGTACATAAATACAGGACAATAACACTTTTTCCGAAAGATAATAAGTCCATTTTATAAATATCCTGCATAAATGTTTCAAAATTATAAAAGATATAGACCCCAAACAGCAAGAAAAAAGAAACAGTAGCCGCAATTACTGATTTCAGCACCTGAAATCCGATATAATCTCCCCTGAAATAATTCAGAATGGTAATATCCTTTTTCCCTTTGTCAGCTTCATATGCTGCCATTTTGGTCATTAATATCACTTTTTCTTCGTTAATCATAATAACGCCTTTCCATCTGCTCCTTACAGGAAACGCATTCTGTCCTTTTCGGATCTTCTGGGTTCCGGCTTCTGTACAGGCTCAGGCTTTGCTCTCTGTGTAATCTTATTAAATCCGCCAACCATTTCGGAAGTACATTTGTCGCAAAAACGACCGGAACGAATCATGGCACCGCATTTTTCACAGGGAATTCTAATCGGTGAATCCTCTGCAAACTGCAAACGGTCTTCACGAATCCACTGACGAATCTGGGCAGGATCCACTTCGCACTCTTCGGAAACCAGCATAATATCTGCTCCCGGATGATCCTGAACATATTTCTTTACTGTCTGGAATAACTGTTCCTGTTCTTCCTTACATTTCTGACAGATAGGCAGACCCATCACATAGTTAAATACTCTTCCACATTTTCTGCAATTACGTACGTTCATAAACTCACCCCATCAATTTTAGTATTTTATAATTTTAGTATAAGGAATCGCTACTGCGGACAATCCTATCCTTTTCCTACCGCCAATGCCATATAATAGACCCTGCCGATTCCCGCCTGTAAAAGAAGGGAAGACATGGCATCCACTGTACTGCCGGTAGTGTATATGTCGTCCACAATAACAATCGTATTTAATTTTACATCATTTTGCAGGATTTTAAAAGCCTTTTTCAAATTATTTTGACGCTGTTTCTCAGTTAATTCTTTCTGCGGCAAAGTCTTCTTTGAACGGATAATCAATTTTGTGTTTACAGGAATACCTGTAAGGCGCGAAAGCTCCCTTGCTATCAGCTCTGCCTGATTATATCCTCTTTTTCTTTTTCGGGACGGATGTACAGGCACGGGAATTAATGCATCCGCTTTTAGGGAAAACAGCCATGCACCTCTTCTCTGCCACAATTCTTTCGCAAAAAACAAAGCATATTCGCCCCTTCCGGCATATTTAAACCGGAACAGGGAATCCGCCATACTTCCATATTCATAGAGAGCAGTCCCCTGCACATAATTGTGATTCTTGTTTTTGCAATCTCTGCAATATTCTGTCTCATCATCAAGCTGCTTTCCGCATTTCATACAAAAAGGCGGCTTGATATACACAATTTGGGATACACAGTCATGACACACGCCCGAAACCTTATCATCTGTCACATCATCACATATCACACATCGTCTGGGATAAAAAAAATCCAGTATTTTTTCTTTTATGCTGATTGGGACATCAGCTTTCCTTCTTACGTACTTTTTTCTTATTTTTGTCATCAAACTCCTTCTATTTCTGCAATACGTTCCTTAAGCCCTGTATAACGCCTGTTTTCCTTTTCATTATCAATCATCTCACAGACCGTAGCACTGCTTCCGAGAATTGTTACACACTTTCTCGCTCTGGTAACCGCCGTATACAGCAAATTTCTGTTAAACAGCATTTTAGGACCGGTAAGCAAAGGCAATATTACCGCAGGATACTCACTTCCCTGTGATTTGTGAATCGTAATGGCGTACGCAAGTTCAATTTCATCAAGCTGGATATAAGGATACTCCACCAGCCGGTGCTCATCATATTCCACCGTAACCGTCTGGGCCGTATCATTAATCTCTTTCACTACCCCCATATCACCGTTAAAAATTCCCATTCCCTTATCAATAGGTATGCCATAGCGGCTCAAAATTTCCCAGGTAATCTGATAATTATTTTTTATCTGCATGACTTTATCGCCCTCCCGGAATAATCGCTCACCGCTCATATACTCTTTTTTTTCGGGCGAAGGAGGGTTTAGGTATTCCTGTAAAATTCCGTTTAACACTTCCACGCCCAAACTGCCCTTACGCATAGGAGTAAGCACCTGTATATCATAGGGTACTGCATCTACATACGGAGGAAGTTTTTCCCTGATAAGCTGTATCATATGTTTATAAATGACATTTACGTCATTTCTTTCGAGTAAAAAGAAATCTTTGCTTTTATTGGTAAACTCAATCTTTTCTCCCCGGTTGATCTTATGTGCATTGACAACAATGTCACTTTCTCCCGCCTGTCTGAAAATCTTTTCAAGCTTTACCACCGGGAAACTGCCGCTTTCTATCAAATCATGCAACACCTGCCCCGGTCCAACACTGGGAAGCTGATTCATATCTCCCACCATAATCAGTCTGGTACCCACACTGACTGCGCTAAGAAGCGCCTTCAGCAAGTGGATATCCACCATTGACATTTCATCAATTATTACCACATCCGCTTCGAGCGGATTTTCTTCATTTCTCTCAAATCCGGCAGTTCTGCCCTCTTCCATAGAGCCGTTAATTTCAAGAAGCCTATGAATGGTTCTCGCTTCAAAGCCGGTAGTTTCCGTCATTCTCTTTGCCGCTCTTCCTGTAGGCGCTGCTAACAAAATATCCATTCCTTCCGACTCAAAATAACGGATAATCATATTGATGGTAGTAGTCTTACCGGTTCCCGGTCCGCCGGACAGAATCATAAGTCCGCTTCGAAGGCTGGTTAATACCGCTTTTCTCTGCAACTCATCCAGCTCCAGGCCTTCTTCACGCTCCATGGACGTAATAATACTGTCAATTTTTTGTTCCTCACAAGGTAAAAGTTCTCGCTCCATGGTAATATTCAAATCATGCAGCATCCTTGCACATTGCAGCTCAGCATAATAATATGAACCGGCATAGACACACTTTTCTTCGCCCTTGCATTTAATAACCAACTTTCTGTCCATTGCCAGATTCCCCAACTGGGGCAAAACCGCTTCCGGTGCAAGGCCAAGGAGCATGGCCGCCCTGTCAAGAAGCACCTCCTCCGGCAGATAAGTATGCCCCTCTCCCGATGCCTGCAAAAGTGCATACAAAATACCGCTTCTGATTCTGTAATCGGAATCTGTATGTATACCGATTTTGGAAGCAATTTCGTCTGCCAGCCTAAATCCCACACCGATAATATCCTCTGCCAGCCGGTAGGGATTCTCTTTCATGATTCCATACAAATTCATGCCGTATTGATTATAAATTTTCACTGCAAGCGTATTAGATATTCCATACTGTTGTAAAAAGACAAAGGCCTCTCTCATGTCTTTCTTTTCCATCATCTGAACAGCTATTTCACGCGCTTTCCGCTCGCTAATTCCTTTTATTTCAGCAAGTCGCTCAGGTTCCTGCTCAATAATGCGGAATGTATCTTCCTTAAAGGCTTTCACAATTCGCTTGGCCAAGGCTTCCCCAATTCCTTTAATGGCACCGGAGCTTAGATATCTCTCCATACTGACAATATCATCCGGCGGCACAACCCGAAATCGCTCTGCCTTCATCTGATGCCCATAAACCGGATGTTCCACAAAAGTTCCCTGTATCTCTAACGTTTCCCCTGCTTCTACATTTTTGAAGGATCCTACACAGGTAATTTCATCATCATCCGTTACTAACATAAGAACTGCATAGCCATTTTCTTTATTCTGAAAAATAATATGGTCGATATATCCCTTTATTTGTTCCAATGTGCATCGTAACCTTTCTTTTATTTTAACAACACTTTGCATTATTAAAGAAGTCTTTAGCAATGTCCGAAATCATGCTTGCTCCATCAGGCATACAGCAAAAAAGAGCTGCATGATAAGACGGTTCCCCGTCCGATATCAGCAGCCTCTTTGTTTATATTGTTTTTATTCTAATCCGTAATTGCGTTTCATCTGTTCATACAGCATCTGCGCCAGACCGGTTCCCTGAATGTCCGTGGAAGTTGCCGCCAAATCCTGTATTGCAGTATCCTTAAAATAGTCCACAAGACCGGTAGTACTGGAACTGCTTTCTTCACTCTTGAAACAATCTACTGTTTTCTGCATTTCTTTAAAAATCATTTCCATAAAGTAAGCTTCAAACTGTTTGCAGGCATCTAAAAGTTCATCGTCATTTGCCTTGGCATAGTCTGTTGTTTCAAGTGTTTTATTCAATTTGGACGCTGTCGTGTTCTGTGCAGCTATTTGATCCGTATACGCCTGTGTAATACTTGTTATATCCATAGTAGATTCCTCTTTACCCATGCAAGCATGTAAATTCATATGCTTGCCCTTATGCTTCTTTTTGTGAAGCGTTCCTTGCGCTACGCGCATTGAAACATTCGTTTCGCCTTCGGCTTCACTCATGTTCCACGTTCGTCAAATATATGAATTCCCATGCAAGCATGTAAATTCATATGCTTGACTCACTAACGCTTCACGTTGTTGGCTGTTTGCATCATTTCATCGGTAGTAGTGATTGCCTTGGAGTTCATTTCGTATGCACGCTGTGCCACAATCAGGTTTACCATTTCATCAGCCACCTGAACATTGGAGCCTTCCAAATATCCCTGAATAATTTTGCTCTTGGGAAGATTTCTGTTGGTTGCCTCATTCATTGCATTTCCACTGGCATCTGTTACTCCCCAAAGGGTATCACCCTGCCTTTCCAGTCCGCCCGGATTATTAAACTGATACATACCGATAGTCATTCCTAATGACTGTGCATTATTGCTGGCATCAGGATAGCAGATGGTTCCGTCAGCTGAAATGGTAACACGACTTGTTACATAGTTTGAATTCAAAGTAATTGTTCTTCCTGTAGAACTGAGCACCGGAAGACCGTCACTGTTGGTAAGAATCACGCCGCCACCGTTATTGGTAGCCCATGTAAAGTCACCGTTTCTGGTATAATATGTATTTCCGTCACTGCCTCTGACAGAGAAAAATCCTTCTCCTTCAATGGCAAATGCGGTATCACTTTCTGATGCCAAAAGGCTACCCTGTGTAAAAATAGAATTAATAGATGAATTTCTTACACCAAGTCCCACTTGTGAAGTAGTCGGCTTCGGATCACCGCTTGCCGTAGTTGTTACTGTCTGTAATGTTTGATAAAGCAATGACTTAAACTGTGCTGATTGTGTCTTATATCCCACTGTATTTACATTTGCAAGGTTGTTTGCAATGGTATCTACATTTGTCTGCTGTGCATTCATGCCGGTTGCGGCCGACCATAAACTTCTAACCATATCCCGTTACCTCCGATTAAATCTTTCCAAGCTGATTTGCCGCGATTTCCAGTGTACCGTCATATGTAGTAATCACCTTTTGATTGCTTTCATATGCTCTCTGCACACTAATCATATTTACCATTTCCGTCACCACGGAAATATTGGAAGTTTCCAAATATCCCGAATATACTTTAGCCTCAGACTCTTTTTCTGTAGCACCTTCTACCGGTTGGAAATAATTCTCACCATATTTTTCCAAATAATCATAATCTTCAAAATCTGTCACACCAACCGTCGCCACAGTTCTTCCGTTCTGGATAATCTGTCCTGCAGAGTTAATCAGGGTAGCCTCAATGGGATCAATCTTGATAGCTTTACCATTTGTATCTAAAACCGCATCGCCATCCTGTGTCACCAGTCTGCCATCACTTGTCAGTGTAAAATTGCCGTCTCTTGTATATTTTACAGATGTTTCACCTGCTTTGTTGGTAAACTCTACTGCAAAGAATCCCGTATCAGTCAAAGCCAAATCAAATGTATTTGATGTAGTTTTCAGAGATCCTTGAGAAAAATCAGTATACCCTTCCCCAATTTTCACACCGGGATTATTCACACCAATCTTTCTGGCCAAATGATAACCTTCCGATACATCCTTAATCTTGTATGCAAGTACGGAATCAAAAGCCTGACTGGTTGCGCCTTCTTTTTTATATCCGTTGGTTGCAGCATTTGCCAAATTGTTGGTAAGCACATCCATTCTGTGCTCCTGATTAATCATGCCGGTATAAGCACTATAGAGTCCCTTTACCATAAAACATCCTTCTTTCTGTATTAGTCTTCCCTGTATCCTGCCAAAAATTCTACATATTTTCCTGTACCGATTGCCACCGCCGTCATAGGGTCTTCTGCAGTCATTGTATTGATTCCGGTCTTTTCACAAATTAAATCTTCCAATCCGCGCAGAAGGCTTCCGCCGCCGGTAAGTACAATACCTCTGTCTGCAATATCTGCTGCAAGTTCAGGGGGAGTTTTCTCAAGTACACTGTGAATAGTCTCAATAATCTGGGCCGTTGTTTCACGTAATGCTTCTTCTGTTTCTTCAGAAGAAACCTTTACTGTCTTAGGAAGACCTGTTACCAGGTTACGTCCTCTGACATCCATATAGTCCACTTCGGAACGGGGGAATGCAGATCCGATTTTAATTTTAATGTCTTCTGCTGTCCGCTCACCAATCAGCAGATTGTGTTTCTTACGCATGTAACGGACAAGAGCTTCATCAAAGTCATCGCCCGCAATTTTGATGGAAGCACTTACTACTGTTCCACCTAAGGAAATTACCGCTATATCGGATGTACCACCACCGATATCTACAATCATATTACCGCAAGGCTTGGAAATATCAATTCCTGCACCGATTGCTGCTGCAATGGGTTCTTCGATAATAGATACTTCCCTGGCACCTGCCATAAGTGTTGCATCTTCTACCGCCTTCTTCTCTACTTCTGTGACACCGCTGGGTACGCAAACCGCAATTCTGGGTTTACGGAATGCCTTTCTCCCCAAAGCTTTCTGAATAAAATATTTCATCATCTGCTCTGTCACTTTGTAATCAGAAATAACACCCTGACGAAGAGGACGGACTGCCATAATATTGCCGGGTGTTCTACCAAGCATCAGTCTTGCATCTTCTCCGATTGCCTTAATCTTATTGGTATCTCTATCGTAAGCTACTACTGAGGGTTCTTTTAAAACAACACCTCTGCCTCTGATGTAAACTAAAATACTCGCTGTTCCCAAATCAATTCCGATGTCTGTGTACTGCATAATGCGATACCCCTTTCTGTTTTTTCTATTCTTTACAATTCAGTAACTTTCCGCAAAATCCACATCATGCTTATCAGCACTGAATAAGCTTATAATAATCTCTACAAAAGAACATATAGAGTTATTATAACCCATAGAAAAGTATTTTCAAAGAGATTTCACAAAATTTTAATAGAAAAAAAATGGCACAGTGAAAAAACGGGTCCGTCCGTTCATTCACTGCATCCATGCTCTATTATAGTAATCGGTTCTTTTTTCCGTTTTCTTAATAGCTTGATATCTTTTTTTGTCAAAAACTTTCGCCTTATTCGTGCTTCAAATACTGTTTTTCAAAACTTTCCATCGGAATCGGTTTGCTATAATAGTATCCTTGTACCATTTCACATCCCAAATCCCGCAAAGCAAGTATCTGCTCATGCTCCTCTACACCTTCTGCAATGCAATGTATTCCCAACTCTTTTGCCATGGAAATAATATGCCGCAATATAATACGTATCTTATCTGAATCTTCATCTACCATAATGGAGTCGACAAAGCTTTTATCAATTTTAAGAGTATCTATCGGCATTTCCTGCAATAAGCTGAATGAAGAGTAACCTGTCCCGAAATCATCCATTGAAATCAGAAATCCATTATTCTTTAAATCATTCATGACAGAAACCATATACTTTTGATTATCGTATGCCGCTGTTTCTGTTAATTCAAACTCTATCAAAGAATGTTCTACGCCATAAGAATCAACAATTCCCGCCAAATGGCTGACCAATCCGGGTTGTTCCATATGCTTACGCGACAAGTTTACCGAAACCGGATGTAATCTATACCCCAGTTTTTTCCATTCTTTTAACTTGGCACAGACCTTGTGCAGAACAACATCATCCACTTTAATAATGGAATCGTCAGATTCAAAATAAGGTATAAAACGAAACGGCGCAATTATCCCTTTATGTTTGTAATTCCAGCGAATCAATGCTTCCGCACCGCAGATATGTTCATTATAAATATCAAATTTAGGCTGAATATAAACCAAAAATTCATCTGCACGGATTGCCGTATCAAGATATGCCTTCAGTTGCTTCCCCCAAAGGAGATTTTCATGCATATCATCCGTATAAAAATTTATCTCTGTAACATTAATTCCCGTCCCCATAGCCTGAGCAAGCTTGGCACAATCAGCAACCGTATTTGCTGCTCTCATTGCATTACGCATGTTTACAACACCGCATCTGTAATAAATACGATAAGACGGGTCAACATCCAATTTTGATATTTCATCAAAAAATACTGTAAGCTTCTCCTTGATTTCTTCCTCAGGCATATCCCGGATCATCATTGCAAAATTATCATTATGACATCTCGCCCCAAAATAAATCCAGTCTTTATGTGCCTCAATATTCTGCGCAACACGCCTTAGAAGTGAGTTGGCAACCTCATGATTATATAATTCGTTAACCATTTTGAAATCTTTGATATCAAAATGAACAAAGCCATAATCTGTCACGCCGCTGAGATAATAAGTCTGCAAGCGATCCCACATCCATGTCCAGTTGTAATAACCAGTAACAGTTTCACGATACGCCTTGCGATATAAATCTTCCTTGGAATAATCATCACAGTTATCACTTAAACAATACTTACTATTGTCTGCCTTTTCAATTTGATACAAAACACGCAATTTTTCTTTGGCAGTAAATGCTGTAACAACTCCATCATCAGGATAGCGATATTCTACCCAGGTTTCACCACTTTCATCTTTTGCACAGCAAATAATTTCATCCAACAATTCATCATTTAATTGATTTTCATACGCCACATTCAACATGATAATATCACACGCAGGCAATACAACAAACGGAAGATGTTCCGGTAAGTTCAATCTTTTATCATTTTTGCGGTATTCTATTCCCACAACGTATTTCATTCCGGTCTCTTTTTGTAAATAGGACGGTAAATAAAAAATACCAACCTCATCGTAGGTACCAAATGCATACTGGTATTTCTCTAACAAGGAAGGGCATACTCCGTCTGAAATATACCGTTCCACTTCTTCAGTATTTCCCTGAAGATAGTACAATACTCTTTCCGGTCTGTGCAATATCGAAGAAGAAGTAACCTTAAACATATAAATACCAGCCTTTCTGCTCAAAGCTCTCATTGTCATCCAATTAATTATATAATACTCTTTTTTTCAGACAATTTCCACTGTTACTTAATAACACTATACTATATAATTGCAATCAACTCTTTCCTATGTTTTCTTTATATCTTTTCAACATTTTTTTCACATAATGTCCGGTGTAAGAAGCCGGATTTTCCGAAACTTCCTCCGGTGTGCCTTGCGCAATCACCGTTCCTCCTTTATCTCCGCCTTCCGGTCCCATATCAATAATATAATCAGCCGTCTTAATTACATCCAGGTTATGCTCAATCACTACTACCGTGTTTCCGCCGTCTGCCAATCTGTGCAAAATCTCCACCAGTTTATGCACATCCGCAAAATGAAGTCCTGTAGTCGGCTCATCCAAAATATAAATTGTCTGTCCCGTACTTCGCTTACTCAATTCCGTAGCAAGTTTAATTCGCTGCGCCTCACCGCCGGAAAGCGTGGTTGACGGTTGTCCCAGTTTCACATAAGAAAGCCCCACATCATTCAAAGTCTCTATTTTTCTGCGGATAGAAGGAAGATTCTCGAAGAAAGGTACTGCTTCTTCTACTGTCATATCAAGCACGTCATAAATACTCTTTCCTTTATATTTGACATCTAATGTTTCTCTGTTATAACGCTTGCCACCGCAAACCTCACAAGGCACATAAACGTCCGGCAAGAAATGCATTTCAATCTTAATGATACCATCACCACAACAAGCTTCACATCGTCCGCCCTTAACATTAAAGCTGAAACGGCCCTTCTTATATCCCTTTGCCTTGGCATCCGGTGTACCCGCAAACAAATCACGAATCTGGTCAAATACGCCTGTATAAGTCGCCGGATTGGAACGCGGTGTTCTGCCGATAGGTGACTGGTCAATATCTATGACTTTGTCGAGTTTCTTAATTCCCGTGATGTTTTTATGCTTACCGGGAATGGTTCTGGCGCGATTCAGTTCCTTTGCCAGGCGCTTATACAAAATCTCATTCACCAGAGAACTCTTGCCCGAACCGGATACGCCGGTCACACAAGTGAGCACACCCAACGGAATATCCACAGAAATGTTTTTCAGGTTATTTTCTGCCGCACCGGTCACCTTTAAATAACCGGCCGGTTTCCGCCTCTTCTCAGGTACCGGAATCTGCACTTTGCCACTCAGATACTGTCCTGTTACGGATTCTTCTACCTGCATAATCTCTTCTGCAGTCCCCTGCGCCACCACCTGTCCGCCGTGAGAACCCGCACCGGGACCGATATCTACCACATAATCCGCCGCAAGCATAGTATCCTCATCGTGCTCTACCACAATCAGGGTATTTCCTAAGTCGCGCAGATTTTTCAGTGTATTCAGCAATTTGTCATTGTCTCTCTGATGCAGTCCGATACTGGGCTCATCTAAAATATAGCACACTCCCACCAGACCGGAACCAATCTGTGTTGCCAACCGGATTCTCTGTGCTTCGCCACCGGATAATGTTCCCGTAGCACGGGCAAGGGAAAGATACTCCAGTCCCACATCCATCAAAAAGCCCACTCTCGCCCTGATTTCCTTCAATACCTGCTGACCGATAAGCTGCTGTTGCTTTGAAAGTTCCATATTCTGCAAAAAATCGTGTAAATCTCTGATAGAAATCGAAGTAATTTCATAAATATTCTTATCACATACGGTAACTGCCAACGCTTCTTTTTTTAGCCTCATACCCTGGCATTCCGCACATGGCGTAATTCGCATAAAGGTTTCATACTCCTGCTTCATAATATCAGAGGCTGTTTCTCTGTACTTGCGTTGCACATTTCGTACTATTCCTTCAAATGTAATAGGATAAACCCCTTCCCCTCTTTGACCTTTATAATATACTTTTACTTCCTTAAACCCGCCATAAACAAGCATGTGCTGAATATTCTCAGGCAATTCCTCAAAAGGGCAGTCCAAGCTAAAATCATATTCTTTTGCAAGTGCCTGCAAAATAGCATTAGTAAAGCTTCCCTCCGATGTGCTGGACTGCCACCCCATCACTTGGATAGCTCCGTCATTGATACTTAAGGTTTTATCGGGAATCATAAGCTCTGCATCGAATTCCATTTTGTATCCCAAACCAAAACATACAGGGCAGGCTCCGAAAGGATTGTTAAAAGAAAAACTTCTGGGTTCAATTTCACTGATACTGACACCACAATCCGGACAGGCAAAGCTCTGACTGAAATTAATGGTCTCTCCACCGATTACATCAACCATCAGAAGCCCTTCTGCAAGAGACAGCACATTCTCAACGGAATCAGTCAATCGCCTCTCAATCCCTTCCTTTACCACCAGTCGATCTACCACAATTTCAATATTGTGTTTAATATTCTTATCCAGCTTAATTTCCTCGGACAGCTCATACATGCTGCCGTCCACGCGCACGCGTACATAGCCGCTTCTCTTGGCGCGTTCAAATACTTTGACGTGTTCACCCTTCCGACCGCGGACTACCGGTGCCATCAACTGAATCTTGGTTCCTTCCGGCATCTCCATAATCTGGTCTACCATCTGATCCACACTTTGCTTTTTGATTTCCTTACCGCACTCCGTACAATGAGGAATACCGATTCTTGCATACAATAATCGGAAATAGTCATAAATTTCCGTTACCGTACCCACTGTGGAACGAGGGTTTCTGTTGGTTGATTTCTGGTCAATGGAAATCGCCGGAGAAAGACCTTCTATCTTCTCAACGTTGGGCTTCTCCATCTGCCCCAAAAACTGACGGGCATAGGAGGATAAGGATTCCATATATCTTCTTTGTCCCTCTGCATAAATTGTATCAAATGCAAGTGATGACTTCCCGGAACCTGACAGACCTGTCAGAACCACCAGTTCATTTCTGGGAATATCCACATCAAGATTCTTCAAATTATGCTCTGCTGCGCCTCGGATTTTAATATATTCTCTGGGTAACATTTTCGGCTTTTCCACATGCTTATCTGCTAAACTCATTGTAATTTTGCCTCTTTTCCTGCTTATTTATCTATTCTTTTCTGCAAAATCCTTTTCTTTCAGAATTCTTTTACTCTCTTGCAGATTTCTTATGCTTCGTCATCAATTTCACGAAGCCTTGTTTTCAGTTCCACCATCTTATCACGCAGCTCGGCTGCCATCTCGAAATTCAGGTCCGCCGCTGCCTGACGCATCTGTTTTTCCACTTTGGAAATTAACTTCTGCAATTCCTTGCGGTCCATGGATTCCGGATCTTTTTCAAAACGAAGTTCTTCTTTGGCAATTACCTTAGAGATACTAATCAAATCACGTACTGCCTTTTTAATGGTCTGAGGTGTGATACCGTTTTCTTCGTTATATTTCTGCTGAATGGCACGCCTTCTCTCCGTTTCACTAATCGCTGCTCTCATGGAATCCGTCATGTTATCGGCATACATAATAACATGTCCCTCTGCATTACGCGCAGCACGTCCTATAGTCTGTATCAGAGAAGTTTCTGAACGCAAAAAGCCTTCTTTGTCTGCATCCAAAATGGCAACCAACGAAATCTCCGGAATATCCAGTCCTTCCCTGAGCAGGTTAATACCTACCAGCACATCAAAAACATCAAGACGCATATCTCTGATAATCTCTGCACGCTCTAAAGTATCAATATCAGAATGCAGGTATTTTACACGGATGCCTGCCTCTTTCATGTAATCGGTCAAGTCCTCCGCCATCCGCTTGGTCAGCGTAGTTACAAGCACTTTATTGCGCTTTTCGATTTCTTTATTTACCTCAGAAATCAAATCATCAATCTGTCCTTCTACAGGTCGCACATCTACCTCCGGGTCAAGGAGTCCGGTAGGTCTGATAATCTGCTCTGTTCTTAATAATTCATGCTCGTATTCATACTTAGAAGGTGTTGCAGATACAAACAAAAGCTGGTCTATACGCTGTTCAAATTCTTCAAAACAAAGCGGCCTGTTATCAAGCGCAGAAGGCAATCTGAACCCGTAATCTACAAGCGTTGTCTTACGGGCGCGGTCTCCGTTATACATAGCACCAATCTGCGGAATGGTCATGTGAGACTCGTCAATAATCATCAAAAAGTCACCTTTAAAAAAGTCCATCAGGCAGTGTGGCGGTTCTCCTGCTACCATACCGCTTAAGTGACGGGAATAGTTCTCAATTCCCGAACAAAATCCTGTTTCTCTCAGCATTTCGATATCGAAATTGGTACGCTCTGCAATTCTCTGAGCCTCCAAAAGCTTATCCTCACTTTTGAAAAAACGTACTCTCTCTTCCAGTTCTGCCTCAATATTCTTACAGGCAATATTTATCTTCTCCTGAGGCACCACATAATGGGATGCCGGAAAAATCGCTATATGGTCTAAAGATGCATGAACCTGTCCTGTAAGAGGATCTGTCTCCACAATCCTGTCAATTTCATCTCCGAAAAATTCCACACGAATCAGAAAGTCACCACCCTCTGCAGGATAAATTTCCACCACATCTCCGCGCACGCGGAAAGAACCGCGTTCAACATCCATATCGTTTCTGTTGTATTGAATATTAATCAATTCCCGAAGTACCTGATCCCTGTCCTTCACCATACCGGGACGCAAAGACACAATCATCCCCTGATAGTCATCGGGACTTCCCAGACCGTAAATACAGGATACGCTTGCAACCACAATCACATCCTTTCTCTCAGAAAGGGATGCCGTTGCCGAAAGTCTCAGTTTATCAATTTCATCATTTACAGAAGAATCTTTGGCAATATAAGTATCCGATGAAGGCACATAGGCTTCCGGCTGGTAATAATCGTAATAGGATACAAAATACTCCACTGCGTTCTCGGGGAAAAACTCTTTAAATTCACTGTAAAGCTGCCCCGCCAATGTCTTGTTATGAGCGATAATCAAAGTGGGCTTATTCAGCGCAGCAATTACATTTGCCATGGTAAATGTTTTACCGGAACCGGTCACACCGAGCAATGTCTGAAACTGATTTCCCTGCTTAAAGCCCTCTACAAGATCTGCAATTGCCTGCGGCTGATCACCGGTGGGAGAATATTCAGAATGAAGTATAAATTTATCCATGAGTTCCTCCTGATAAAATAAAAACATGTATAGATTAGCTTTTCCCATTATAGCACACCTATACACGTTTTACAAACATTTGTTCTGTTTTTTGTTTTAATTTCAAAACTGTCCTTTCACATTACCATGTCAAAATCTCATATCCGTCATCAGTCACCGCTACTGTAACCTCCCACTGCGCAGAAGGCTTCCTGTCTGCCGTATAAACAGTCCATCCATCATTCTCATCTACTTCTATTTCACAAGTTCCTGCATTAATCATGGGTTCAATAGTAAATACCATACCGGGTACCATCAACATTTCCGTTCCTTTTCTCGTTACATAACTGACAAAAGGTTCCTCGTGGAACTCCAGTCCCACACCGTGCCCGCCGATATCCACTACCACACTGTAGCCGTTTTCTTTCGCATGATCATTGATGGCCTGCGCCATGTCACCAAGAAAGTTCCAAGGTTTCACCTGCTCAAGTCCTAACTCCATACATTCCTTTGCAACACGAACCAATTTTTCTTTTTCCTCATCCACTTTACCGATACAGAACATACGGGAAGAATCAGAAAAATATCCATTGTAAATGGTAGACACATCCACATTGACAATGTCCCCTTCTTTTAAAATTCTGTCAGAAGAAGGAATACCGTGGCAAACCACTTCATTAACGGATGTACATACACTCTTTGGAAATCCGTCATAGTTTAGCGGCGCAGGAATACCGCCCATTTCCGTAGTCATATCGTAAACCAGTTTGTCAATTTCCTCCGTGCTGACACCCGGTCCAATCATCTTTTCTACCGCATCCAATATCGCCACATTAATTTTACTGCTGATTCGGATACCTTCTATCTGTTCCGGTGTTTTCAGCATATCCCTGTCAGGTACAATATGCCCCTGCAACTCATAAAAATGAATTTTCTCATCAATAGCCATATGACAACTTTTGTACTTTTTACCACTGCCACACCAGCATTTATCATTTCTTCCCAACTTTTCCATATTTTTCCTTCTTTCTTTTATTTGCAGGCTCTTTCAAAATCAATTTTTCCTCGTGACATAAATCACTTATGATAGTACAATATTACCAGAGAAAGAACAAGCTGAAATTGCAAGGAGGATTTTATATGTACGAAATGAAAGATGAATACTTAACAGGCATTGAGTCCATTGACGCTGAGCATTGCAGATTATTTGAAATTGCGGAAGAAACCTATCAGTTGACCATGGACGAATTCATTGCAGATAAATATGACCGCCTTTCAGATATTTTTGATGAGTTAAAATCATATACCCTGACACATTTTGAACACGAAGAAGCTTACATGAAGGAGCACAATTACAAAGGTCTTATTTCTCAAATTGCTGCTCATAATGAATTTCGTGAAAAACTTAATGATGTTGTAATTGACAGGAATGACGAAAATACGGAAGAACTGATAAAAGAAGTATTGGACTTTATAACCGACTGGTTAGTTAATCACATTTACTACAGCGACAAAAAAATCGGAGAGGCCTTATAGGCTTCTCCAATTTTCCCATACATTGCATTATACCTGAATACCGGCTTTTATCAGTGCCGCTTTCATTTTTTCGATTTCCTTATTCTTATCTTCCAATTCTTTGTTTTTCGCGTCCAGTTCCTTGTTTTTCACATCCAGTTCCTTGTTTTTCACATCCAGTTCCTTGTCTTTCGCGTCCAGTTCTCTATTCTTCACACCAATTGCCTGATTTTTTGCTTCCAGTTCGCGCTCTTTTTCACCGAGTTCACGCTCTTTTTCATCAATCTGCCGCTCCAGCATTTCAAACTTCTTTTCCATGATATCCACATCAAGCATCAAGGATTCATCTGTCATTTCGTTCAGTACCTCCATTTCTTTAAAGTGGGAATACATATGCTCATACAGCTTGTGGGTATAGCGCTTTAACTTCCTCGCATCCCATGTGGTAACTGTACCTGCCGTTAATGGTTAAAATCGTATCCGCCAGTATCTTCCGCAAATCCTCCCCTTCAAACTCCGTCCAGTTGTAGGTAATGGTACTTCTCCCATAAATCAATTTTTCTGTAACCAAAAGAAATCACATAAACATCACCCCACTTAACATAAACTTTAACGGAATTCAGCAGCGTATGCTGCGGTCGATACGACCAACGATAAAAAGATAAATAATTTGTTAAAAGATGTACTTGAATAATACCACAATCGAATTGGCTTTGCAAGTAGTTTTTATAAAATATTGTAAAAAATTTCACTAAAAAACATGTGTGATTCGGTATTTATTTCCCCTCAGAGTCAGTTAAGCCAAACATTCCAATGAATCTTACGCCAAAAATAAGGCGCAAAAAAACCGCTAGTCTGCATCCAAACAATGCCTACTCAGCGGTTCATTTTTTTATTTAAATGCTTCCAAAAACTTATTCACATTATCGGTAATGCTGTTCTTGCGAAATACTCCGGAGCCTGCCACGAAAATATTGGCTCCTGCTTCAATGACTTCGCGGATATTCTTCTTACCCACACCGCCATCCACTTCGATTGCCGTTGCAAGTCCTTTTTCTTCAATATAACTGCGAAGCTGTCTGATTCTTTCATAAGACTCAGGAATAAAGGTCTGCCCGCCAAACCCCGGCTCAACACTCATGACAAGTACCATTTCCACCTTATCTGCATAAGGGTATACTTCTTCAATCGGTGTTCCCGGTTTAATGGAAATGCCTGCTTTTACTCCACATGCATGAATTTTGTCAATGACTGCCTGTGCATCTTTCGTTGCTTCCAAATGAAAGGTAATACCGTCTGCACCGCATCTTACAAACTCTTCAATATACCGCTCCGGTTCTACAATCATCAAATGTACGTCAAAAAACTGCTTACTTGCCGGTCTGATTGATTCGATTAATGGCATTCCGAAAGAAATACTGGGTACAAAAAGTCCATCCATTACATCAATATGAAGGTACTCTGCTCCTGCTTTTTCAGTTTCTTTTATCTGTTCTCCCAGCTTCGTAAAATCCGCCGCAAGAAGAGAGGGGGATAAAATATACTTCATAATTTTTACCTTTCGCCATTTACCGAATAAAGAAGAATGACTCTTGCGAATCATTCTTCCTTTATATCATAAGTCTGTATTTTTTACAACTATTTGAGGAAATCTTTTACCTGCTCGTATACGCCCTTGCCGTCTAATTTATACTTTTCAACGAGAGCTGCTGCGGAACCGGATTCACCGAATACATCCTGCATACCAATCTTCATCACGGGAACGGGATAAGATTTGCAAAGCGCATCACAAACTGCACTGCCCAGGCCACCGATTACGGAATGTTCTTCTGCTGTCACTACCTTACCTGTCTTTTTTGCAGAATTGATAATTACCTCTTCATCCAAAGGCTTAATGGTACAAATGTTAATTACTTCTGCACTGATTCCTTCTTCTGCCAGCTTTTCTGCTGCTTCCAAAGCGCTTCCTACACAAATACCGGTTGCTACGATGGTTACGTCGCTACCTTCTCTTACTACAGTGCCTTTACCAATCTCAAATTTATAATCAGGTCTGTCATTGATAACAGGGCATGCCGCACGTCCGAATCTCATGTAAACAGGACCTACATATTCTGCTGCCGCTCTTACTGCTGCTCTTGCTTCAATATCATCAGCAGGACACATAACTACCATGCCGGGAATACTTCTCATCAGAGCAATATCTTCGTTACACTGATGGGATGCACCGTCTTCCCCTACTGTGATACCTGCATGGGTTGCACCGATTTTAACATTTAAGTGAGGATAACCGATGGAGTTTCTCACCTGTTCAAAGGCTCTTCCTGCTGCGAACATGGCAAAACTGCTGACAAAAGGAATCTTACCCATGGTAGATAATCCTGCCGCAATGCCTGTCATGTTACATTCTGCAATACCGCAGTCGATATGTCTGTCGGGATATGCTTTCTTAAACACACCTGTCTTGGTTGCTGCTGCAAGGTCAGCATCTAATACTACAAGGTTGGGGTATTCTGCACCCAGTTCTACTAATGCGTTACCATAGCTTTCTCTGGTTGCTACTTTCTTTACGTCTGCCATTATGCTTCTCCCTCCTTATTCAATTCTTCACCGATTTTTTCAAGGTCTGCCATTGCTACGGCATACTGTTCATCATTGGGTGCTGTTCCGTGCCATGCCACGTTTCCTTCCATGAAGGATACACCTTTACCCTTTAAGCTGTGGGCAATAATCGCTGTGGGCATTCCCTTGGTCTCTCTCGCTTCCTTGAAGGCCGCTCTGATTTTGTCAAAGTCATGTGCATCATCCAAATTAATTACATGGAAGTTAAATGCTTCAAACTTTTTATCAATAGGATAAGGAGAACATACCTGATCAATAGGTCCATCAATCTGAAGTCCGTTGTTATCCACGATAACTACAAGATTATCCAGTTTACGGTGTCCGGCAAACATAGCTGCTTCCCAAACCTGTCCTTCCTGAATTTCTCCGTCACCCAGCAGAGTATAAACTCTGATATCTTTTTCATCCATTTTGGCTGCAAGTGCCATACCTACCGCTGCGGAAATTCCCTGTCCTAAAGAACCGCTGGACATATCCACACCGGGAATGTACTGCATGGAAGGATGTCCCTGCAAATAAGAACCAAGTTTACGAAGAGTAGTTAAATCTTCCACCGGGAAATATCCTCTGTTTGCAAGTGTGGAATATAAACCGGGAGCTGTGTGACCCTTTGACAATACGAAACGGTCCCTGTCTTCTTTCTTGGGATTCTTAGGGTCGATGTTCATTTCTTCGAAATACAGATAGGTGTAAATATCTGCTGCTGACAAAGAACCACCGGGGTGTCCTGCCTTTGCGCTGTGTACTGCCGTTACGATGCCTTTACGCACTTCGTTGGCAATTTTTTTGAGTTCCAGATTATTCATACTTACCTCCGTTCTTACCAGTATGTGATGTTGTTATCTATAATGCTACAACTTGTATTCTTATCCCTACAAGTTGTTTTTTACCGTTTGCCTGAAATCAACTAAATTTTAACATATTTCAAAAGAAGCGTCTATATGCGATTCATGCTAAATACCTCTTAAATATTGCGCTTTTTCTGTGTACTTTTTACACAGTATTTTCATATAATCGTAATAAGAACTGACTTTGAGGATACCCATGCCTTTATCAAAAAAACTCACCGGCAAACAATTCATTCTGTATCCGGCGCTTCTGTTAATTATCACTTTTATCATACTCGGCATTTCCGTTTATGTCAGCGACGAAGCCAGATTTGAACGTTATGCAAAGAACTTGTTTGTATCAGAACTCGCCGGAAATTCCCTGAATCTCCATTACACGCTTGCCTATCCCGAAAACTACGATATCACCGAAAAAACGGTTCTGCCGATTTATACGGGCACTTCCGGCACAAAACAAGATGCTGAAGAGTTATTCTCTTCCTTAGAAACCCTGACGGACATCTCCCGCGACAATTTGGATGACGACGATGCATATACATATGATTTGCTTTACCGCCACCTGAAATTACAGCTTACCGGAAGTTCTTTTGATTATTACAGTGAGCCTTTTTCTCCCAACTCCGGCATCCAGTCCGGATTACCGGTTTTACTGGCAGACTACGCCTTCCGCTGCAAACAGGATGTAATAGATTATTTGGATATTTTAGAACAAAGCCGAGCCTATCTGGAAGGACTGCTGAAATATGAAACGGAAAAAGCAGATGCAGGGTTATTTATGAGCGACTCCTCTGCCAAAAAAGTTATAGAACAGTGCGGCGTAATTATGGATAAAAAAATGCTTGCAGATGGCACCCATTTCTTACAGATGACCTTCCGGGAACGCCTTACCGGACTGATAAGTGATGGGCTGATTACCGAACAGGAAGCTGCTGCCTATCTCTCCGAAAATGACCGCCTTCTAACCACGGTTATGGCACCTGCCTATGAACAAATTGCCGACACCTTTACCCTTCTTACGGGAAAAGGAAAGAATGAAAACGGTCTGTGCTACTATCCGGAAGGAAAAGCTTATTACCGCTATCTGTTTGCTTCTTCCACCGGTAGCCACCGCTCTGTTGCGGAAACAAAACAGCTTCTTTTTTCAGACTTTAAAAACAATTATAGCGCGCTTATGATACTCCTGACAAAGTATCCGCAATTATCGGACTCCTCCATTGTAAGTGCTTGTGACTTTCCAATGTCCGATGCCGGAGAAATACTCTCCTCCTTAAAGGAACGTATTACAAATGACTTCCCTGCATTCCCCTCGGATGTCAAAGAAAGCGCTGTCATCAAGACTGTTTCTCCCTCCATGGAAAACTATTGCAGTCCGGCTTATTACCTGACGCCGCCTATTGATGATATGTCAGAAAATATTATTTATCTTAACCCCAAAAACAATACAGATTCTTTAAACCTGTATACCACACTGGCACACGAGGGTTACCCGGGACATCTTTATCAGACTGTCTACAGTCAGATTTATATGAGTAAGACCGATGCTTCTCCCATAAGATATCTGTTACATTACGGCGGCTATGTAGAAGGATGGGCATATTATGTAGAAAATCTCTCCTATGAATATGCCAAAGAGTACATGCAGAATAATAACCTTGCCACTGCATACTACGAAGCCTGCCGCCTAACCCGTAATCTTCACATCGGAATGTATTCCTTGCTTGATATCGCCATTCATTACGATGGTGCTACTTTTGCACAGGTACAGCAAATTCTGCGCCAAATCGGAATTACCAATCCGCAGACTGCCAGAAATATTTATGAGTATATCAGGGAAGAACCCTGCAACTATCTCAAATACTACATGGGCTACCTGGAAATCAGACTGTTAAAGCAGGAGGCTATAGACCTGTGGGGTGAGCGTTTCTCCCTCTACGAATTTCACAAATTCCTATTGGAAACAGGACCGTCTGATTTTAACGGCCTGCATGAGTCTCTTCTATCATACTCTCCAGATAACCACCATCCCAAAGAAGAATCTTAAGTTTTTTGGCTGCCTCTACCGCCGGGGTTGTGAAGTATTGGTTGGTCATCACCACACCCACCATTCTGTCATAATAATCCCGGCCGGCATATGCCTCCTGAACCGCTTTCACTCCTACCGGCATGGTATACCGCTTACACTGAATGGCATAAGTAACCCCTTCCTTCTCTGCCAAAATGTCGATACCGTAATCTCCGCTGCCTCTGGTCACTTCCACATCCACAAATCCCCTTTGCTCTAAAAGGGCGGCACAATAGTACTCAAACTCATGACCTTCCATATCTTCAAAGCAATCAGCCGGAATACGCCTTCTTCTCAAAAGAACCATAATGACGGCAACCATCAATATAATAAAAAGAATAATTCCAAGTATCATCCATGTTTCTGTCATTCTGCTCATTTTGTTTGACAAACCTCCTTAATGCTCCTATACTCTTTTTGACGAAAGGAGCCTCCCTATGGAAAATCTGATTTTTAGTTTAAATGCTACCGTTCCCGTATTTCTGGTTATGGTAATCGGTTATATTTTAAAAAATTTAAAAATGATGGACGAGCCTTTCGTAAAGACTCTGAATAAATTCAATTATAACATAACTCTGCCTCTGCTTCTGTTTCAGGATATTGCAGGCTCGGATTTTTTTTCGGTTTGGGATACCTCATATGTTCTGTTTTGTTTCTTCTGTACCCTTTTTTGCATTGGCTCTACTTGGATTATAACAGCAAAAGTGTACCATAAAAAGGACCTTGTGGGAGAATTTGTACAAGCTTCTTACCGGAGTAGCGCGGCTGTCCTTGGAATTGCTTTTATCCAGAACATCTACGGTAACGCCGGAATGGCTCCTCTTATGATTATCGGAACGGTTCCGTTATACAATGTAGCGGCAGTTATTATTTTGTCCTTTACTGCTCCTGCAGCTTCCCCTGCCGATTATACCGCAGATTACCGGGCAAAAGATGCATCACTTACAGCAAGCCGTCAAGCTGCCATCAAAAAATCCATCAAAGGTATTTTTACCAATCCAATTATTATCGGCATTCTTGCAGGAATGGCAGTTTCCGTATCAGGCATCTCTTTTCCTGCTATTGTAAATAAAACCGTAAACTATTTTGCCACACTCGCTACGCCCCTTGCCTTGATTGGACTGGGTGCCGGCTTTGAAGGCAAAAAAGCGTTGGCAAAAATAAAACCAACGCTTGTCTGCTCTTTTATTAAATTACTGCTTTGGCCTGCGCTCTTTCTGCCTTTGGCCATCTCCATGGACTTTCGGGCAGAAAAATTAGTGGCTATCCTCATCATGCTGGCATCACCTACCACGGTAAGCTGTTATATCATGGCCAAAAATATGAAGCACGAAGGCATTCTTACTTCAAGTGTAGTCGTAGCAACTACCTTTTTAAGTTCTGTCACTCTCACATTCTGGCTGTACCTCTTAAAGTCTTTGAGAATGATCTAAGTAACAGTTTCTTTAGACTTTTCACATCATTCCTGCAATCACTACACTTGCCGCGATTCCTGCAAGTGTAGACAACAAAGCGCCACTGAGAGTATATCTGGTCTTTGTCACTTTAGCTGCCAGAAAATATACACTCATGGTATAAAAAATAGTCTCTGTGCAGCTCATCATAATAGACGTGACCAACCCGATATAAGAATCTGTCCCATAAGTTTTAAATATATCAAGTACGAGCCCCGTTGCTGCCGAAGAAGAAAACATTTTAATAACGGCAAGAGGTATCAATTCCTTTGGGAAATGCAGTAAATCGGATATCGGTCTGCACAATTCTCCTAGAAAAGTCAAAAAGCCGGAAGCACGAAGTACCCCCACTGCTACCATCAAAGCCACCAGTGTGGGTGCAATCCCAACCACGGTATGAAAACCCTTCTTTGCACCCTTGACAAAATCCTCGTATACATTGCACCTGCTCACCACACCGTAAGCTACAACATAAAAAACAAGTACCGGAATAATAATGTTAGAGATGTTCGTTAAAACCTGCGCCATACTCAAAACCTGCATTTTTCATCTGTACAATATATGACATCTGCTTCCAAAAAAGTCATTTTTACCTGTTCTCTATAAAATTATCGTTCGCGCATCATTTGTGAGAGGATTTCTCTCCTTATAATCAAACAGCATATAGGCGGGCATAGGCAATGCTCCTTCCTTTGCTATCTTCACCCCATCCTTTTCCCACACAGGATAGGTAAACACTTCCATATGAGTCATTTTCATAGTCTGTCTTGCGTGATACTCCTGATATGATTTCAAGTAAAACGGCTCTGCTTCCTCTTTTTGGTAAAAAGTCCATATTCCTTCGTAATAATCGTCTAAATTCTTTGCAAAATCAGGGCGGCTTTTTGCTTTCTCCCGAAGAAAAAAGTCATAAGTAAGCAATTCCCGATACAAGTCTGCTTTGTCTGCATCTGCTTTACACGCAAAGTCAAGCAACACCTGATAGCGATACCCTCTGGCAGGAGACTGCACAAAATATCCATTTTCTTCATAGTACCGGGCCAATGCCTCAAACATGGCAAAGGGACCGCTAAAACAACCCACCAACACTTTAAGCGTATGTCTGAACTGGTTGGAATTGTAATAAAGCTCCACCATTTCCTCTATCTGCTTTAATTTCAGCACCTCTTCATAAGAAAGCCACTTGGTGTAAAGCACTTCATAGGGCGGCATGGACTGGTATACAATTCCGTATTTTTCCGCTCTCTCTTCCATGGGAGAACCTTTCAGCACCTTTAAGAACCCAAGCTGCAACTGCTCCGGCTCCATGGCATATACCTCATCAAAAGAATGAGCAAAAATTCGGTAGTCCTCATAAGGAAGGCCTACTATCAAATCAAGATGAATGTGAATATTTTCCTTTTCATGAAGCTCTCTCACTACCTGCGCAATATGCGCTGTATTTACAAAACGGTTGATTTCCCTTAAAGTCGGTTCATGGGTGGACTGCACACCGATTTCCAGCTGTATAAGCCCCGGACGCATTTGCTTCAACAAAGAAATTTCTTCCTGCGTCATAATGTCCGCAGCTATCTCAAAATGAAAATTTGTGACACCATTGTCATTCTCCACAATATATTTCCACACTGACATGGCATGCTCATGATTACAATTAAAAGTTCTGTCAATAAACTTTACCTGCGGCACTCTGCGATCTAAGAAGAACTTTAGTTCCTGCCTTACGGTGCTAAAATTCCTAATTCGCACACTTTTATCAATGGAAGATAAACAGTAACCACAACGGAAAGGGCATCCTCTTGAGGATTCATAGTAAATAATCTTGTTTTCAAAGGCATCCAAATCCTCATATAGAAACGGCAATGTATTAATATCCAGCATTTCTCTCGGTTCTGTAGCACCGCTTCGAAGAATAAGACCTTTGATTTGTGCAAATACCTCGCCATTGTTACCTATAGTTCTACTTCTGTATACCGATTGTTCCGCTCCTTCTTCCGCGCACACAGTGCTTTCTTTATTACCTATCGTTCCTTTATAATATACCAATAGTTCCTTAAAAGTCTGTTCTCCTTCTCCGCACATAATTCCTGTAACAGAAGGATATTTCTCAAGAAGTTTTGCTCCGTCAAAAGAAACCTCCGGACCTCCCAGCCAGATGTCTGTATCCGGCAAGAGCTTAGGAAGCTCAAGCAACAGTTCCCGTATCATAGTAAAATTCCAAATATAGCAGGAAAACCCGATTACATCGGGCTTTCTTCGGAACAAGTCCGCCATAATCTCTTCTTTGCGGTTATTAATGGTATATTCTGCCAATTCAATATTCCGCGCAAATTCTTTCCCCGCATATGCCTTCAGACTGTAAATGGCAGGGTTGGAGTGTATGTACTTTGCATTAATGCCTACCAGTAAAAATTTCATAATGATTCCTCAAACTATGCTTTGATTTTGTAAGTTGCCGTCAAAGTTTTTTCTGCCTCTTCGCCGAGGTCCTCATGCAACACTCTTTCATATACAATTTTCTCATGCACCAGACATAAATCCATAAAGCACAGAAAAATACCAATATCAATCCGATTATAATAAGAAACCTGCACCGCCGGCATAATCCCACGCTTTCCCGGCTTCTTATATCGGAAGACTCTTAATTCATTTCCTATATTTTCTACCAGCCAGGGCTGTGTATTGCAGGCACTTGGCGCAAACCTGACAACATCTGACACTCCTGTCACAAGTTGCCCATTCCATATTTCGTCTAGAGGCTTCCGTTTACTTTTAAACATATCCTTGCGGAACTTTTTCTCATCATTTATTTTTGATATTGCAATCATAATCACAAAATCAAGTCCCTCAAAAAGCTGCTCCTCTACCTTGCCGATTCCAAACCACAAAGTTCCGATATTACGGGAAACCAGATATAAATCAAGCTGCTCTCCCAAATAACCGATGTTTTGCAGATAGCCTTCCTTCTTTTCACTGTAAAGCAGGATACAGTACTCCTGTCCACGTTTGCAAGTGGTTTCGCAAGATGGAACAATTCTGATTGCGGTCTGTATCTCCGGACAAAGCGGCACAAATGTCTTGTATGTTTCCTCTATCTCGCGCAATTCTTCTTCACTGATTCTTTCTTCACCAATATTTCGGAACAAGTGAAAGGATTTGCGCTTAAAAATCATGTCATAAAACAATTCTTCACGCTTCATAGCTTCTTACTCCTTATTTTAATGAAAAGGATATCCTAAATAAAGCGTAAGTTAATTTAAAATGTTTTTCAATAGTTTTTTAAGAATACGTTTTATTTCAGCAATTCATCTGTAAGACGAAGAATTTCAGGTGTAATCCTTTCACGCTCTTTTTTCGCGATACGATAATAAACAGGATAAGCAGCACCTACGAGAACAATCCCCACAAGACCGATAATAATACCAAGCAGCATTCCCATACTACCGTGCAGTCCCAACTTCTCACCCAAATCGGTCATTGCCAGGCTCATTCCGCTGCCCATAATTAGTGCGCCTATGATACCGCTTGCAAGAGAAGCTGTTGTAGCTTTTTGATTGACACTTGCATCCAGCCTGCGTAATCTGGTCAATTTATCTTCTTCCTGAGGCTGATATTTCTGGCGTATTCTTTTCACTTCCTCTTGCTCTGTTGCAGAATAAGTATAGCTGAAACCTTCTTTTTTATTTTTAGCTTCCATTGTAATCGTTACTCCTTTTTAAGTTCTTTGTATTCCCGAATCTCTTTCGTTGTGCAGACAATCATATATACTGCCATTGTGACTACTATTACACTGATTCCTGCTCCTGTTGCCATAATCATAATCCGCTGTGATTCAGGAGATGTATCTCCCCCGAACTGTGAAAACATTGCTGTTTCCAAAAAAAGCATGGAAAACAATGCTGCTGCCATCTTAATCACCTTAGTAACAGACATAATAGGGCTCTTAAATTTCCGATATTTAATCATATCGATAACAGCTGTCGTAGTAATATAAAAGGTATACAATGCCATCACATAAATCAAAATGCCCTGATATTCAAAGCCCCGGTTATAATATATCATCATGAGCACTGCCCCTGACAAAGCAAGGTTTACCGTCATTAAGATATAAGCGCATAACCTGGCGCGTTTCAATTCTCCCATGCGGCTTGTGCCGATATGATTTTTCGTCACATAACGGGCCAGTAAAAACCGCACAATCGCCATAATGGCATAGTAAATTGCAAAAATTCCGAACCAATATGTGCTGAAAACAATTCCCGAAACAGCATTGATTACAATATAAATCAAATTAATTGTCAGAGAACGATAAAGGGTTACATGGGTTTTAAATACCGCATCCGTCAGATATCGGTTCGCATATTTATTACCGTACACCTTCCCTTTGATACTTTTGTAATATCCCGGAATTGTCTTGTAGCATGCAATACAAATTGTCATAAGCGTATAAAAGGAAAGGACATATATCACATAAGCGATAGGTGTAGTATCCCATCCCTTTGCAAAAACAGTAACAAGCAGCACCGTACTGATAACCGTCAAAAGAACTACCAGCCATAGCGGCAAAACCAGAAGTCTGCCACATATCTTTTTCCAACTTTTCATATCAAATCCTCCGGAATCTGACTGTAAAAGCGCTTCCTTTTCCCGGCGAACTTTCCACACTGATTTCACCATGTAAAATATCTACTACTCTCTTTACCAAAGCAAGTCCCAATCCGTTTCCCTGTGTTGCATGGGAAGTATCACCCTGATAAAATTTCTCGAAAATGTGAGTGCCTACTTCCGAAGTCATACCACAGCCCGTATCCTTTACCGTAACAATCGCATGATGCTCCGTTGCCTCCAAAATAACCGATACCTTACCACCTTCAGGGGTAAACTTGAATGCATTGGAAAAAAGATTATTCCAGACAAGAGAAAGTAGCTCACTATCGGTATTTACCTTTACCCCTTCTGCAATTTCTGTTTCAATTTCAATATCTTTCTTTTCCCATACGTTTTCATAACCAAGCAGACACTCACAAAGCTGCTCCCCTAAGTCATATTCCTCTGTTTTGGGGTAAATCTGCTGCTTCTCAAGTCGGTTCAGCTTTAAAATATTTGTCATCATATCGGCCAGACGGCGAGAGCCGTCAGTAATGCCCTTTGCGTATTCGATGCGCTTCTCTTCCTCCAAATCCGGTGCCTGCAAAAGCGTACCATAATTCTGTATCACCGCAAGAGGGGTTTTCATTTCATGGGATACATTGGCAATAAAGTCCGTACGAAGCGTTTCAACGCCTGCCAGCTCTTCCGTCATGGCATTAAAGCAATCAATAATTTCAGCAAACTTCTCGTCTGCACCCAATCGGCTTACCAGAGCAATCCGTACACTAAAGTCTCCCTGTACCACCTTTTTTGCTGCTTCGGCAATCCGTTTCGTAATTCGCTCTGTTGTGAATTTTCTACGCACAGCATCAATCACAGTAAAAAGAACACTCAGCAAAACTACATTAAAAAAGGTCAGCTTCGCTGCCACGTTTACATTTTCTTCCGTCAGTTCAATCTGCAGCGTATCGGTTAATGTTGAGACAAACAGCATAGTGGAACAGGTAACAAGAAATGCCACCAACAAAAAAAACAATAAATAATTGAAAATACCACGAAAAATTTTATGACTTAAGTCTGTCTGTTTCATTTGAATACCGCCTTATATCCCAGTCCGTGAACAGTTACGATTTCAAAGTCATTACAATCCGAAAGTTTCTGCCGAAGCTTAGTCATATATACATCCACTGCCCTTGGTGCCGTTTCCGTATCCGCATCCCAAAATTCATCCATCAGCTGGGTCCGGGTAAAGGTCTTCTTAGGGTACGACAGCAGCTTGTAGAGAATACTGAACTCACGGTTCGTCAAGGATATCTCTTCATCGTTCAAATAAGCAGTATGCTCATCCGCATCCATCACGAAGCTGCCGATTTCCAGTTTTCTGCTTGCCGCAATCTTCGCCCGCCTAAGAAGTGCACCGATTCGCAGAAACAATTCATCCAAATCAATAGGCTTTACCATATAATCATCCACACCGATACGGAAGCCTCTCTGCTTGGAAGCAATATCATCACGTGCCGTCATAAAAAGAATAGGAATGTCCTCATTCAATTCACGGACATTACTTGCAAACTCAAACCCATCAATTCCGGGCATCATAATATCCGATACGATAAGGTCAAACATTTTATCAGCGAGTGCGTCATAAGCATCGGTTGCATTCAGACAGCCGGTTGCCTCGTATCCTCTGTGATTCAAAAAAGAACATACCGTTCTGTTTAGCTCTTTGTCATCTTCTACCACTAATATCCTAAACATCTTTACAACCTCCTGTAATTTACCATAATACATTATATATCTTAGCAAACAAATGTTAAAGTTTTGTTTACATACATGGAAAAATACCAAGGTAAATCACTTTTTTATTATATTACATACATAAGCTGTTACAGCATCGGTGCAAATATCCTGACTATCGCACAAATAAACCGTTGCAATAAATTTGTTTTAAGCATATCCGTTGTAACCTCTATGCACTTTTCAAAGGTGTCTTCCATGTCTGCTTTTAGTAATTTTATGGCATCACACCGATACATCCATACACCATTCTCAAAGTGATGTACCAGACTGCGGTAGTCCAGATTAATGGTTCCAATCATTGCATAGGTATCATCAGCAAGATAACTCTTTGCATGGACAAAGCCCAGTTCATATTCGTATATCTTCACTCCTGCTGCCATCAACCGATGGTAGAAACTCCGCGTCATGGCAAATACCAGTTTTTTATCGGGTATATGCGGAACGATGATTCTTACATCCACGCCACGGAGTGCCGCATTTTCAAAATCCGTACACAAATCATTATCTATAATAAGATACGGCGAAGTCATCCAGACATGGTGGGTAGCACCGGAAAGCATATTCTGAATGACACTTTTACCAACCCGACGTTCATAAAGCGGACGGGGTCCGTCTCCGAATGGAATCATATACCCTTGCTCACTAACATCCGGTTGTGCCGGATATAAATCACTTCTTACTCCCGATAATTTCTTTATATTGATTCCAAAGTCCACAAGAAACAGTTTGGTCAGCTCCCATACGGCTTCCCCTTCAAGTCTGAGAGCTGTATCTTTCCAGTGTCCGAATTTCACAACCTCATTAATATATTCATCTGCAATGTTCACACCGCCGGTATACCCAACCTTACCGTCAATTACCGTTATCTTTCGGTGACTGCGATTATTAAATTCACTGTCTGCATTTCCCCGTAGTCTGGAAAACGGTGTTGCTTCAATACCATAGGTTTTCAGTATTTTGTGGTAATCACCGGGCAAAGTCATCATACAGCCGACATCATCATACAACACCTTTACTTCAACTCCCGCTGCCGCCTTTTTCTTAAGAATATCCAATATGGAGCTCCAGAATTTTCCTTCCTCAATAATGAAATACTCCATATAAATAAACTTTTCTGCCGCTTCAAGATCAGTCAACATACGCTGATGCATATCCTCACCAAGCGAAAAATATTCCTGCTTCGTATTTGTAAATAAATGTGTTTCTGCAATCCTGCAAAGCATTTTTGCCTGTGCGACGGCAACCGGATTCTCTTCCTGCAATTTGACAAACAGCTCTTTGTCATCCTGCCTATATGTATGACTTTTCAAATCGTTCAGGCGCTTGATAAACCTTCTTTGCAATTTTCTGGAGTAGAACAAAAAATACAACATAAATCCGGCTATCGGAACAACCAATACCAAAAGTAGCCAAGGCACCTTATAGTCCGGGTTATCATCGGATGCAATGATTCGAATGACACAGAAAAATTCTGTAGCCCAGGCTGCCAGATAAAAATACGGCACATAATAGCACATTGCAATTACAATACCGATAACCGCAAGCACTTCAAACAATGTAATAAACACTGCAATAATATACCTTACCGGAATATAATCAATCTCCCGCTGAACCGCTTTTTGATTTACATCATAAGTTATTATTTTCTTCATGGTACACCTCACAAAACCAACAATAGCGAGACACCTTCCGGTGCCTCGCTGTTCTATCAGATTTCTTTATTTTTCACCTATAATTTCATCACTAAGCTTCATAATTTGGTCAGCATACTTTTTTCTTCTGGATGCAAGAATACCCTTATGCATAGGATAATTTATAATTGCCATCAGCATACCTACAACTCCAATAATAATACCGGGAGCCATTGTTTCCTTCATACCAATGGTTGATCCAATGTCTGTCATAACAAGACTCATTCCGCTTCCCATAATAATGGCACTGATGCTACCGAATATATAGGCGAATACATTTGCCGGACGCTTCACCTTCGCATCCAGTTCCTTCAGCGCATCCAGCTGCGTATGTTCCTTTTCTGTGTATTGTGTACGGATTTTTTGTACAAGAAATTCCTGATCCTCTCTGTTCATCGTGATTACCTCTTTCTGTTTTATTATGAGCTCACTATAAGATACTCATGTTTCTGAATGTTTCATAAAATGTTTCTGATTTATTAAAATACAGCTTACGCTTCTCCCGAAAGCTCCTCTGTTAATGCAAGGATTCTTGGTGCATACTTTGCCTTGGTCTTATCAAAAACAGCCCGATATAGGGGATAAGCAGCCATCATGGCGGCTATGCCAATCATTCCCACAATTACGCCCAAGGCTATTACAAGCACGCCGCTTGCAAATATCTGCATCGCAAGGCACATACCCAAACCAAACACCAAAAGACCGCCTATCCCCGCACAAAGAGCTTCTATCATTCCTGAATTTTGAACCACTCTGTCAAGCCGCTTGAGTTCATCAAGCTTACTTTCACTTTGGGGCAGATACTTCTTACGGATTTCCTGCACCTCTTTATTTTCTTTTGCCGAATACTTGTAGCTGAATGTATTTTCCCGGTTCATTTCTGTTCTCCAAACGCTGTCTATTCTTCACCGGAAAGTCTTTTCTTCGCTTCTTCAACGGTTTCGCCCTCTTTGGCAAAGAGCTTTTCTACACACTTATCCGTTACCTTGTTAAAACCCTCAACGGCACCCTGCTCGATTTTTTTGTAGCCTCCTACTACACCATCTTCAATTTTCTTGTAGCCTTCTACTACAGCCTCTGCGATTTTTTCATTTACTTCTACTAATTTTGACATTATAATTATCTCCTTTTCTCGATTTTATGGTTTAACTATACTTTACAATTGTTTGTAAGTTTTTTAAGAAATGTTTCTGTTTTATTAATTTTCTCATTTTTTTGTTTCGCCGGACATCGTAGTACTATGCTTCTTTTAAGCTTGTACCGCATGCACCGCAATATTTCATGTCAGCCGATGTTTTGGCTCCGCACTTCTGACATACTACCGTGGTTTTTATTTTCTCCCTCTTTAATGTGGAAATCACTTCTTCCGCTTCTTTGATGGCTGAATATCTTTCCATGATTTCGGGACACATTTCCTCTCCGGCTTCTAATCTGACTAAAGTAAGATTTCCTATTTCTTTTGTTAATACCTTAATCTTCTTCTGCTGCTCGGCAATCTTTCCATCTGCCTTACAATTATCAACACCATTTTTCATGCTTTTTGTGAATTTTGCCATTCCGGCATTTACTGTACCTGTAAAACTCATTTGAGCTACCTCCTTGTATTTGATGATTTGATTCTACAGGCGTTTTGTTTGGGGAATGCTAAAGAAATGTTTCTGAAATGTTAAACTTGAAATAACCCCTATTTTGCCATAGCATAATAGGGGTTTTGCACTGTACTCTCTTTATTTTTTCTCTCTTTGTCCATATGCAGTCAACATATATTCACTGTTCATTATCGGAGTTACTACCATCACAAAGCTCATAGCCCAAATAATACACTTTTTTACCATTTTGCCGCCCATTTTTTTTCTTCTCATGCTTTCTCTTTGTTGCCGCATCTCATCTTATGCACTTAATGTATCATTTACCAATTTCGGGTCATATCATGATTTTGCTTTTTACATCAAGATTGTGACCATTTTTTGCATTCTTAATTTGCTTTTAAAAAGAACTTTATAAATAAGCTATCAGTTCATCAATAACTCCGCTTAATCTTTCATCAGACAATCCAAAATCCATCTGTTTATAACTCCATGCGCAACGGCTTATATTCAACTCTTCGAATGCTGTGTGAATAGCTTTGAACCATTTCACGGTATCCTCCGGACTTACTCTGTCAATCACTCCGTACTCTCCGCAGTAAAGAACCGTATTATTCCGTTCTGCCGCTTCACAAGCCGAAGCAAAATGTTCCATAAAATATTGAGCATCAATACGGAACTGTTCAAAATCATGTCGCTCATCAGGATTAATTAAATCTGTCCATGTCGCTCCCTGATGAGTAAACTTTAACGGGTCATAACAATGCATATTGTACACTACCTTCTCATCATACGGTGCGGGTAAGTCTTTAACTGCTGCCGCATCATTATTCCAGTAGCTTCCCACAAGAATTATTGTATTGGGCGCCAAGTTCCTTATTCTCTGAATACACTCTGTTGATATTCTGTTCCATTCACTGCTAAATACCTGATCGGTTATTTCGTTCAATAACTCAAACGCCACTCTGTCAGAATATCCGCCATATCTTTTGGCTATTTCTATCCAAAGACTATAAAATCTCTCCTGAAGTTCTTTGTTATCAAAGAAGCCGCTCTCACACTCCCCTTTGTCAAAAGAAAATCCCATTGTTTTATGCAAATCCAATACCGTATTCAGTTTATATTTTTCACACATTGCAAGTGCCCAGTCAACGCGTGCAAATCCTTTTGGACTAAAGCTTCCATCCTCATTCTGAAGCACATTATAATCTATCGGAATTCTTACATGATCCACTCCCCATGACGCAATCTTTGCAATATCTTCTTCCGCAATAAAATAGTTTAACCTTTCATCACTGTAATCACATTGAGAAAGCCAACCTCCTAAATTCACACCTTTTGTATAACCAACTAAATTTTTCATTTTCAGTTCTCCTTTGCCAGATAACATTATTTTTGTACTATATCCTGCAACTTTTGTGTTGCCTTATTGAATTTTATTATATCAGTATCTTTTGAAATATATATCAAAATTGTGTCTTTTGTATCACTTTTATGCTGTCACTTCCTATCATAATGTGATATTATATTTTTACAAACAAAATTGATGTTTTAATTAGGAGGGCAAACAAATTGACAGCATCCGGAAAAGAATTGACACACAAAACCTTTCTGAACCGAGAATACGCATTTAGTCATGCGCCTCTTGAAAAAGAATTTGAATTTTACGACTACGTAAAGAGCGGAGATATCGAAAACGTCAAACGTCTCATGACGCCGCTCGCAAGTCACGGATCCGGAATCTTATCCGAAAATCCTTTGCGAAATCTGAAATATCACTTTATTGTTACAATTGCCTTTATCACAAGATTTTGTGTCGAAGGCGGAATGGAACTGGAAACTGCCTACACCATGAGTGACCTTTACATTTTGAAAGCAGACAAGTGCCAGGCGGCAAGCGAGATACACAAGCTGCATCAGACTGCTGTGTTAGACTATACCTCGCAGATGAAAAAAATATCAAGAGAGCATATTTATTCAAAGCCGGTAATTATCGCAATGGATTACATATATGATCATTTACATACTAAAATTTCAGTTGAAGAAATCGCAGAACATACCACCCTGAGCACTTCTTATTTATCAAGATTATTTCATCGGGAAACAGGAATTACACTCACCGGCTATATTACAGCCAAGCGTATAGAAGCTGCTCAAAACATGCTCAAATATTCCGATTATGCATCTGCTGATATTAGCAACTATCTTGCTTTTTCTACACACAGTCATTTTATCAGCACCTTCAAAAAACACACCGGCATGACCCCCGGCGAATTTCGCAAAAAACATTATCGGACAGATTGGATTATTCCGTCTCAAACCACAATTTCACAAAAAATTGATATGTAGTAAAAGGGACTGCCGCCAGCTTTTTCGCTACGCTACAGTCCCAATTACTGTTACTTGTATTTTTTGAACGTATTTATTTTACTTCTTCTAATATAATATTATCAATATATACTACATGCGGTTTTTTTATAGTTTTTTCATCAATCACCCCTAAATAGATTGCTACAACCGCATGGTTATCTGTTTCTTCTTCCATCGTAAATGTATGTTCAAATGTGATGTAACCTTTACTCGCTCCATGCACCGCTTCTCCCGAATAAGTAACGTCTTCTTCTCCGGGCTTATTGTCCTTCTTCACTTCAATTTTAATTGTACGGTTTAAAGATGTCTTGGCATCATATTTAATCCTATAGGTTTTTCCTTTTTCTAATTTCAAATCCTTTTGTGTAAGGCAGATTTGCCAATCTTCCTCAGGTATTTGTGTAATGGTAAATCCTATTGCTCCGCCTTCTGTCAATTCGTCAACCGCGTATGTGGCATCTGCAGACTCATCAACATAGATTTCGTATCCGGTTATTTCATTGGAAAAGTTACCATTGATAACCTTATCAGCCTCATACATACCGATATTATCCAAATAAACTGTACCTGCTGTCCCCAGCATCAATTCAAGTGATGTTTCCTGCAAGGATGCTTCCGTGTGAACCTCACAATAATACTTCTCCGGCTGTGTCGTTAACGGAATTTCAAATGACTGTCCGGCTATTTTTAGCCCAATACTTTTATCTTCTTCTGCTCTTGCAGTGAATAAAAGCTTGTAATCCTTTTCTCCTTCAACCTTGATACCGGACTGCAATATTACCACATCATCTATCTTCTCTGCCCCATCCGGCACCGATACCTTTAACTCTCTTGTCAAATTATCATTTGTTACACTAATATCTGTTCCTTCGCAGTTGTTCTCGATTTCCCAGTATCCCAGCCTTGAATTACCTTGCTCAAAATTACCGTTATAGATATAATTTCCGTCCGGAAGCATATAAGCTTCCACTCCGCCGGATTCTGCCTGACCGATTTTCTCGATTCTTACATTTGTAATGTGGACTGTTTCTTTTGAACCCATTGCGCCCATATTAAATTCAACACGTCCGTTGGCATCATCTTCTTCATTCATTGTGAACTCAAATTCATAGTTTTGTGATTCTGTTGATAGCTTTACCGTCTGGTCATCAAAATATCGGATAAAATTGAGATCAGGTGCTGAAATATTCGTCACCAATTTTCTTTCCTTATCAGCATAAGCATCAAATGATAATTTATATTTTCCGCCTTTGGATAAGGGAATGCCGGCTTGTACCAACTGCACACTATACTCTTCCGTTCCGCTTTCTGATGTTGCAATATGAATTGCCTGATCAGAAATACTTGCTTCTGCTACACCGGAATGAAACAATAAAAATTTCCAGTTTTCATCATCTGTTAAATTTTCATTTTCTTCAAACATACTGTTTGACACAAGGTTCCCTGTTTCATCGGCTGTTTTTATGGTCACATTTTTTTCCGGTTTTTTTACATCTGTATCATATTCCGGTTTTTGATATACTCTGACATAATCAACCACCATTCTTGCGTTCTCTTCAAACTTGGTAGACGCATCAGGGTATCCTACCCAGCTACCGCCAACTGCCACATTCAAAATCATATAGAAAGGTTGATCATATGGTGCCGGATAGGCCACTTCATCAAATCCTTTTCTTTTGGTAAACCAGTCACTCTCTGAGTAATAAAGTTCATTATCTACATAAAAACGGATTTCGCCCGGGTCCCATTCACATGCAAATACATGAAACTCATCAGAAAAATTACCCTCTGACAACTGATAAGTACCCTGCCTTTGTGAATGAGGCTCTCCAAAATGCAATGTGCCATGGGCGAGCGTCACATCATCTCCCAGCACTTCCATAATATCAATTTCGCCGCATTTAGGCCACTGACCATAAAAACTCTCATCCGTCGGCATCATCCAAAACGCCGGCAAAAATCCTTTTCCATTCGGCACTTTACATCTGGCTTCAAATCTTCCATAAGTAAAATCATGCTTATTTTGTGTATTAATTCTTCCTGATGTATAATAATCAGAGCCATCCTTTTTCATTTTAACAGGCTGTATCACCAAGCATCCGTCTTCAAGAAAAATGTTTTCTTCACTGTCTACATATTCCTGCCATTCTGCATTTACCCAGCCCGGCTCATGATACTCATAATTCCAGTCATCCAGATTTAATGTATCCCCGTCAAAATTATCTTCCCATACCAGCTCATACTCCGAATCAATTGTTATCGCATCAACTTCTTCCGGCTCTGATTTTTGATTTTCCTTCTCTGCGTTCACTTCTTCTGTTATCACTTTGCTTTCCTCTGTATCAGCAACCTTTACTTCATCCTGTGACATCGCAAATACAACGCAGAAAATCACAATAGCCAATATAAAAGTAACTCCAACTATAGCTCTTTTTTTATTCATACCTCTTCCCTCTCCCATTTTCTGTTTTTACTACTGTTTCTATCGATATCATATCTTTGCTGAACATTTGAAACTATTAAATTTTTGTCATTTATATCGATTTTTTGACATAAAAGCATAAAAAAAGAAGTTGAGCACTAATTACTGTGTGCAACAACCTCTTTTCATTTTATTTATTTCTAAATGCTCTCAATAAATCTGTCGAATGCTTTCTGACCTTCCGATGTTCTCTTATACACGCCTGCATCTTCAAGCACTTGCATAAACACAAGTCCGATTTCCTTCTCTACAATTTCATCGATATTAGAAGCATCAACGGTATCATATTTAGCAGTAAATTCATCTACCCAGTCAGCATGCTTTTCAAGCACTTCATCCTTACGAAGGTCATCGCCTGCAAGCATTGCTGCCTTAAGCTGTTCCATCTCCCCCTTTAATCTGGCAGGAAGAACGGCAAGTCCCATTACCTCAATCAGACCGATATTTTCTTTCTTAATATGGTGCAAATTTGCATGAGGATGATAAACACCCAAAGGATGTTCCTCTGTGGTAATGTTGTTACGAAGTACCAAATCAAGCTCATACTTATCACCGCGCTTGCGGGCAATAGGTGTAATGGTATTGTGAGGTTCCCCGTCGGTCTCGGCAAAAACAAATGCTGCCTCGTCGGTATATGCTCTCCACTTCTCCAAAATCACATCGGCAAGTGCAATAATTCTGTCAGTGTCTACACCACTCAAACGAATTACGGACATAGGCCATTTTACAACACCGGCTTCCACATCCGCAAAGCCCTCTACCGCAAAGGTTCTCTCCACAGGCGCTTTTGCCATGGCAAACTCATAGTTGCCGCCCTGGAAATGATCATGACTCAAAATCGAACCGCCAACAATGGGCAAATCCGCATTGGAGCCTACAAAATAATGAGGAAACTGCTTTACAAAGTCAAACAGCTTGCAGAACGTATTATGTTCAATTTTCATAGGAATGTGCTGTCCGTTAAACACAATGCAGTGCTCGTTATAATATACATAAGGAGAATACTGGAATCCCCACTTATCTCCCTGAATAGTTACAGGAATAATGCGATGATTCTGTCTTGCGGGATGGTTCACTCTTCCCGCATAACCTTCGTTTTCCATGCACAGCAGGCACTTAGGGTAGCCTGACTGCTTAGCGTTCTTGGCAGCCGCTATAGCCTTGGGATCTTTTTCCGGCTTGGAAAGATTAATGGTAATATCCAGGTCTCCGTACTGTGTGGGCGCAATCCATTTCATATCCTTTTTGATTCGGTATCTGCGGATATAATCAGAGTCACAGCTCATTTTATAATAAAAGTCAGTCGCCTCCTTGGGGCTCTTCTCATACAATTCATTAAATGTACGAATCACTTCACTTGGACGGGGCATCAGCACACTCATAATTTTAGTATCAAACAAATCACGATATACCACACCGTTATCTTCCATGAGCCCTGCCTCGTAAGCATAGTCAAGCATCTTAGAAAGAATCTCTTCCAGTTCCTCCGGCTGTGTATTTTCTATCTCCGCCAAAGTCTTTTCATCTAAATCCTCCAGTTCTTCCAAACCAAACAACTCAAGCAATCTGTTTGTGGTATAAATTTTGTCTTCAGGCAATACCAATCCTGTCCCCATTCCATACGCAACTAACTTTCTGATAGCAACCTGTATCATCTCAAAAACCTCTCTTTACCAATCATTACAATCTCTGTTGTTCTGCAAATACGCTTTTTCAACTTATAGCCCTTCACGCTGCGTTGTTATTACAGCACAGTGGGACCGTCGCCTACTTCTACCACATAGAAATCTGCGGCATAACCGATTTTTGCAAGATAAGCATCTCCTACCTGTTTCTTAAAGGTTTCAATTGCTTCATCCTTTACAATACTTACGGTACATCCGCCAAAGCCTGCACCTGTCATACGGGAACCGATAACGCCTTCCACCTTCCATGCTTCTTCCACCAATGTGTCAAGTTCGATGCCTGTTACTTCATAATCATCACGAAGGGAAACATGAGATGAATTCATCAGCTGTCCAAACTGTGCAATATCATTTGCTTCAAGTGCAGCTACTGCCTTTAAGGTTCTCTGATTCTCATAAACAGCATGTTTTGCACGTCTTACTCTCACTTCATCTTTAATAGCAGATTTGTAGGTTTCAAACTGTTCTTCGGTAAGATTTCCCAGACCGGCAATGTCAACTACTGTCTGTAACTCTGCAAGAGCAGTCTCACATTCACTTCTTCTTTCATTATATTTAGAATCGCCAAGTCCGCGCTTTTTGTTGCTGCATGCGATTACAATCTTAGCACCTTCCAGTTTTACAGGTGCATAGGTGTAAGATAAATCAGCAGTATCTAAGAAAATAGCATGGTCTTTTTTGCCCATGGCAATGGCAAACTGATCCATAATACCGCAATTTACGCCGTTGAATTTATTTTCGGAAAACTGTCCGATTAATGCCAAATCCTGATTGCTCACTTCAAAGCCAAAGAAGTCGCGCAGGATAGCTCCTGTCAATACCTCTACAGATGCAGAAGATGACAAACCGGAACCGTTGGGAATGTTACCGTTTAACAAAATATCCATACCGCAGGGAATTACATATCCCTTCTCACCAAACGCCCACATCACTCCCTTGGGATAATTGGTCCAGTCAGCTTCCTTCTCAGGCTTAAGGCCCTCTATGCTTGATTCAATCACACCAAGCTGTTCGAAATTCATGGAATAAAAACGAAGCTTCTTATCGTCTCTTTTTCTTGCAACGGCATAAGTACCGATAGTCAGCGCACAGGGAAATACATGACCTGCATTATAGTCAGTATGTTCTCCGATTAAGTTTACTCTTCCCGGTGCAAAAAATACTTTAACCCCTTCAACATCTCCGAATACTTCTTCAAATTTCTTTAAAACGATTTCTTTCATCTGCGTAACCTCCAATTTTAAATACCTTTTACTAACCTTATGTTATGATATTGCTTTCAAAAAAAATAGACAGGTTTGTTATACAAACCTGTCAAAATGTTAACTGTTTATTTGATTAATCTGATTAATAAAGTCCTCGACCTGCTTTAAATACTCTTTATTTTTTCTTGTTTCTCCCTTTTGCATCTCTTTGCGGTAAGCGGAAGGAGACATTTTTTTCATCTGCTTGAATGATTTTGTAAAAACAAGAGGGTCGGTATACCCGCAGGAAAGCGCAATACTTTCAATAGGAAGAGCGGTCAGTTGCAAAAGCTCTGTAGCCTTGGTAATGCGGAAGGTCGTCAAAAACTGCTGTGGTGACATTCCCGTAGCTTCATGAAACAGTGTATACAAATAACTCCTGTTGATACAGACATAATCCGCCACATCCGTAATCTTAATGGGGTTACAGTAATTTCCCTGGATAAACTCAACCGCACGTCTTACATAATTGTCCGCACGACTGCTCTCACCCTTTTCCTCGATAGTCACACCCTCTGCTATCAGAGATAAAAACATCTGAAGCTGTCCGTTTCTTCGAAGGTCATTTGCCACACCAAAGGTATTATGCTCCATCATATCTTTAACCACCTGATAAAGCTCTTTCTCCTTCTCTGATTTAAAAATCGGATTGCTTAAAGAAAATCCCATAGCCTTTACCAGATCCGGTGCCAGACTTCCGCCAAAGCCAACCCATACATAAGTCCATGGGTCTTCTTCATCTGCCTGATAAAAAGCAAGCTCTTCCGGGGGAATCAGAAAGCCGTAACCCTGTTCCAGCGGATACTCCTTGCCGCCAATAGAAAATTTTCCTTTACCGCTCAGCACAAAATGAATCAGATAATGAGGTTTAATGGCAGGTCCGAAGCTGTGCAAAGGCTCTGTACGCGACAAGCCGCAACAGTTTACAAACAAACTGCCGTCTTTTCCTTTGGCAAATTCTAATTTGTACGCTTTCTCCATCACTTTCCCTCATTTTTCTCTGCACTGCTTCAAACGTATTTTCTTTGATTACTGCTCTGCAGCTTTCTCTTCTGTTTCTTCCTTCACATCAGCCGCCTCTTCTGTTGATTCTGCTGAGCCCTCACCATCTGCAGTCTCCGAATTTTCTGTTTCAGATTCTTTGGGCTCCTCCGCAAGAATAACAGCGCTTGCCTCTTCGTCATAAACCAGTGTCAAAAGTTTACCGCTCTCATCATAGGTTTCCACAGGCAGTACAAATTCATATTTCGCACCTTCTGTTTCTTCTATCACAAATAACCACGGTGTATTATTTACATCTCTCTGAATCATTAGGCCGGTCATGGTTTGTCCGTTTTCTAACGATGTCAGGCCTTCCAACACATTCTGTGGTACACCGGTTTCATCTTCCTGATACAGCTTTACGGAAATAATTTCTTTTCCGGAGTTATTGATTACGGTAATAGGTATAGGTATCAGCACTGCTGCCTCTTCCTCCACCTTTACATTCTGCAAAGCTGTATAAAATTCCTCATAAGATGCAATCAGCGTATCCATAATTTCAATCAGCATATCAATCTCTTCATCCTGCATATCATTCAGATTGTACGCTTCCACATCTGCAATTTTTCCTTGCAGGGCAACAAGCTGCTCATACATGGAGTCATCGTTTACATTATTGTGTGCCTCTACTACTTTATTGTTTGTTTCGATTAACTGCGAATACTTCTTCTGTGCCTCCAGTACTTTTTCTTCGGAAGGTCCGCAGGCTGTCACCATCAGACATAAACTGCATATTATAAAAAGAGTTCTGATTTTCTTTAACATGTCACAAAGCAAGCCTTTCTGTTTCTTTTATTCATACTTTTTCAAAATATCACATACATTAGTATAAAAAAACAACGAAAAAAAAGCAAGGAAATATATTGGAAAAATACTTGACAAAGCAGAGAGGATATTTTAAAATGTTTTTTGTGCCACGAGCATGAGCCCAGATAGCTCAGTTGGTAGAGCAGAGGAC